>NZ_JAPDHW010000019.1 GCF_025971945.1 Chryseobacterium kimseyorum | reverse complement strand
TATCAGGGGCGATATCTAAGTATCAAAGAAACGTCTGTCTTTATCCTGCTGCTTTTGCTCTTTTGGTTAATTTTTTTAACCAAGTTATTAATCTATTTTGCTTCATGCAAACTTACCATAGTAACGGTTACCCCACAGCAAGCCAATCGACAGGCTCAGGACAGGCTGGCTTGCGAGGAGTATGAGTGGATAGCGGGAATAGCTCCTAAAAATGAGTAATCTGGTAGTTAACGATTAGTAGTTTTATTAAAGAAAACAATTGATTCTTAATTACTTTCAATGACAAAATGAAAAAAATATATGAAAATTGGCGATAAAGTATCTGTAGTAGACGAAGATTTGAGCGGAGTAATCACTTCGGTGAATGGAAATATCGTGGTTTTCAAGGATGAATATGGTTTTACGTATCAGCATCCGAAAGAGAAACTCGTTCCGAAAAATGCTTCTATCTATGATAATATAAAAGTTGTGCAAAAAGCAGAACCCAGAAAAGTGACCTCTAAAAAACACGATAAAAATCCCTTGGTTCTTGACTTACATTTTCATAATTTGGTTAAAAATCCGAATGACTACGACGGTTTTGAAAGGTTATTTATGCAAAAGGAAAAACTGGTGCAGACAATTAGTTTCTGCAGAAAAAATCATCTGAAAAGACTTGAAATTGTTCATGGCATTGGTGACGGTGTACTTCAGAAATTAGTCTGGGACGTGCTTGAAAGTCAAACCGGTTTGGATTTTTACAACAAAGAAATACTTCATCACCAATCGGGTGCGGTAATGGTAGAATTTCACTAAATTTGTAGCAATTGTTATATGAACGTACTTACTTTACTTTTTACAAAAGACGGGCTGATTTATCAGATTTCCAAGAACAAAAATGTTTTGGAGGAGAAGTCTTATCTCGTGAATGAAGAATCTCCCGCAAATTTTATCGCTGATAAACTGGAGGAAGCTTTGCTGAAACAAAGATATGATGAAGTATCTGTAATTTCGGCACTCAATCATTTTACTTTGATGCCGGAAGGTTTTTCTGAGCACGATGCAGGATATGACCTGATCGCTTTCAACGCTCCTGTTGATAAGGAAAAAGAGGAATTGATGCTGTCGGTGAATAAGAAATTTCAGGTTCAGTTTTATTATACTTTTCCTAAGGATTTGTACTCCAAAATTAAAGATCTCTCAATCCCTGTGAAGTTCAATTTTTCGGGAGAGAAGTTTTTAAATTCAATACAAAATAAAAACAACAAAGAAATTCATATTAATCTTTATCATAACCAGTGTGAGTTTTTTGCGATTGCCAACAAAAAGGTGATTTTGTACAACAATCTTGACGTGAACTCTGAAGTGGATTTTCTTTACTTCGTGATGTTTACTTTAAGCAAAATCGGTTTCGGCATCAACGACACCAATTTCTATGTGTACGGAGAAACGACAGAAAACGAAACATTTATTTCAGAACTTCAGAAGTTTGTGAAGAATATAAAAATTGTTTTTGATAATATTCCGAATAAGAATTTCATTCTAAATTAGGTTGCAGGACGCAGATTTCAGAACTTAGTCCTTTTCTGCTTACCTATAATCTACTACCTAAAACCTAAAAAAAATGTACAGAATAATTGCCGGCAAGTGGAAAGCCAAAAAAATAGCCGCTCCTAAAAACTTTGACGTAAGACCGACCACCGATTTTGCGAAAGAAGCTTTGTTCAGCATCATCGAAAATAAATACGATATGCAGGCGAGCTCTGTGCTGGATCTTTTCGCAGGAATTGGCTCTATCACTTTCGAATTTGCGTCCAGAGGCTGCAAAGATGTCACTTCAGTTGAATTAAACCCTAAACATACTTCATTTTTAAATTCTACTGCTGCAGAACTTGGATTTAGCTTAAATGTAAGTGTGCAGCGTGGCGATGTTTTTGACTGGCTGAAAAAATTCAGAAATAAAAAGTCTTACGAGATTGTTTTCTCTGATGCACCATTTGAAACTGAAGAGAAAAAATATATGGAACTGATTTCTTTGGTTCTAAAAAATAAATATCTGAAACCGAACGGAGTTTTCATCGTAGAACATCAAAGCAGAATGAAACTTGATCATCCGAATTTGGTTGACAGCCGAAAGTATGGAAATATAACCTTCAGCTTTTTTGAACCTATTGAGGAAGAGGAAACAGATTTAGAAGAAACAGATCATCAGGAAAATTAATTCCTGATTTTTTTTGTTTAATTTAGTAGGTATAAATGAATAACGATGAGCTTTTTAGATAAAATAAAAAACCGGTATGCGGTAAAAAAATACAATCCTCAAGTTAAAATTAGCCAGGAGAAAATTGATGAATTGAAAGGGATATTGAATTTGAGTCCGTCCTCAATCAACAGTCAGCCCTGGAATTTTGTATTTATTAAAACACAGGAGATTAAAGAGCAATTATCTGAATTTTCTTACCACAACAAACAAAAAGTAATCGACTGCAGTCATGTGATCGTTTTTCAGGTGCTGAAAAGCTCAGAACACTTCGAAAACCAAATGCACGAATATCTTAACGAAGTGGGAGTAAATTTTTATAACACTCTTGTAAAACCAAAAGGCGAAGAATATATCAAATCCTGGATGACCCACCAGGTTTATCTTTCGCTGGGTGTATTTCTTTCAGCCTGCGCAGATATGGAAATCGATTCTACCCCAATGGAAGGTATTCAGGCTGATCAGTATGATTCGATCATCAATAATCCAAATTACGAATCTGTTTTTGCCGTAGCCATTGGCGAAAAGTCTGAAGAAGATCATAACCAACTGACCATTACTCCGAAAAAGAGATTAAATTCAGAAAAAATTATTAGTGAAATTTAAAATCTGGATTTTAGATTTTGGCTAAAGCCATCGACACTGCATAAAAAAAAGGGCTTTAGCCCGTTTTTATTGATATAATAATCATTAATTTTCTATAAAACCTTCATTTCTAAATCTATACTTTTCCCGAAGAACTTTTTTGAAATTTTCTCAAAGTTTTTGGTAATATCCGATAGGTAAAACTGGTAAGTCGCCTTTGGATTGCCTGTATTGAGCAAATGATATTTATCTAAAATAATATTCAGGTGATTGGCTACAATATTGGGAGAATCTATTACCCGTACACGGTTTCCGTAATACTGTTTAATCTCATCAATCAGTAAAGGATAATGTGTACAGCCTAGGATCAGCGTCTCGATATTTTTAAGCTTGGCATTGCTCAGATAATTGTAAATAATTGAGTGGGTAATCGGGTGATTTTTGAAACCTTCTTCAATCGCGGGAACCAACAGCGGTGTCGCCAGTTCATCTACTTTGATAAACTTATTGTGCTTCCTGATGCTTTTTTTGTAAAGACCAGAATTCACCGTAGCCTTAGTTGCAATGACCCCTACATTATTGTGAATTTCATACGCTACTTTTTCAGCAACTGGGTTGATTACGTCAATCACGGGAACTTTTCCGGCAACAGCTTCCATTACTTCATTCAAAGCATTTGCCGTTGCGGTATTGCAGGCTATTACAATAGCTTTACAGTTTTGCTCCAGTAAGAAATTCGTGATCTTTGTTGCGTACCCGATGATCGCTTCTTTAGATTTTTCACCGTAAGGAAGATGTTTGGTATCTCCGAAATAGATCAGATCTTCATTCGGAAGAAGTCTTTTGATTTCTTTGGCAACCGTTAATCCACCCACACCACTATCAAAAATTCCGATAGGCTGTTGAGGCGAAAGATGCGAATAATCCTGTTTTTTAGTTTTCAAACGAAGTGAAATTTAGTGCAAAAATAGTGAAATTGTTGGATGCAGAATGTCGGAGTCGGGAAGTTTTTTACAAACCTATGGATCGACCTCTGAATTTTGACTCTCCAGCTAAACCTGAAACAAATCTGAAGCAATTCCATCTGCCATAAACCAGTGTTTTTCAGGAATTTTGAGATGATTATTTTCTTCAATTAAAATTCCATCTGCAAGCTTCTGTTGGATTTCTTTCTGAAACTGGTCTAAAATATCTTCTTTAAATTTATTTTGTAAACTTTCGAGGTCAACGCCCCAGGTTGTTCTGAGGCCAATCATAATCATTTCGTTAAACTGATCTTTCGGTGACAGGATTTCAGTCTCTTTAGCTAAAAGATTGGAGTCTAATTTTCTAATATACTGTTGGTTGTTGGCAATATTCCAGCTTCTTGCGTCAAATCCGTTGTAGGAATGTGCAGAAGGACCAATTCCCAAATATTCAGTATACTTCCAATAGGCAGAATTATGTCTTGAATGAAAACCTTTTTTAGCAAAGTTAGAGATTTCATAGTGCTCAAATTCATGATCTTTTAAAAAGTCAATCATATAATAAAATTCTCTGTTCTGCTCTTCTTCTTTAGGATTGGAAACTTTTCCATTCGCAATCCATTTTTCTAAAGCAGTCTTGGGTTCCACGGTCAGGGCGTATGAGGAAATATGGGGAACTTCAAGCGCAATGGTTTTGTTTAAATTTTGTTTCCAAATTTCTAAACTTGAAGTTGGCGAACCGTAAATTAAGTCAATACTTAAATTTTCAAAGCCAAAATCCTGAGCTCTTTTTATGGAACCTTCAGCGTCCGAAGCATTATGTGCACGATTCATCAACCTTAAATCTTCATCGAAGAAACTCTGCGTTCCAATTGACAGTCGATTTACCGATGAAGTGGACAGCTGTTTTAAGAAGTTTTTATCTAAATCATCTGGGTTTGCCTCTAAAGTGATTTCAATATCTGAGTTAAAGTCGTAATATTTGAGAACTTCATCAATCAAAGACTTGATTTCATCGCCAGAAAGTATAGAAGGGGTACCGCCACCGAAATACAGTGACTTCAAATTTTTATTCTGAAGCTCATCTTTTCGTAGAAAAATTTCCTTTTTCATTGCAGAAAGCATTTCATCTTTAAAATTTAAAGACGTTGAAAAGTGAAAATTGCAATAACTGCACTTCTGTTTGCAGAAAGGAATGTGAATGTAGATCATAAAAAAAGCTCTGAAAAATTTCAGAGCTCAAATTTATTTAATTTAAATCAGATTAATATCTAAATCCTCTATGATTAATAAAGTTATCAAAGTTATAACCCAAACCAATCATGAAGCTGTTTCCACCATATTCCTGAATGTCAGACATTCCCAGGTTGTAAGTAGCACCCACCATAAATTTGTTGAATCTTACTTTTACAATTGGTGAAATACTCAACTGTTGGTTGTCAAATCTGTTTTGAACACCTCTGTAGCTTACCCCGAAAGAGAATGCATTGATGTCATTAGAGAATGTAGCCATCAAGTTTAAATCCATCATTCTTGTAGAGTTGGTATTTAAATTGATTAATGCTGAAGGAGTAATCGCAATATTGTCTGCAATTTTCCAGTCGTATCCTAAGTTTAAGAAGAATTTGATTGGCGATGGCTCGTAGTTGTTAACGATAGATTCGTCGTTGCTTAATGCAATATCGTTTACAGAAACACCTCCAAATAAACCTTTGTAGGTAGCAGCTAAACCGAAGTTTGCATATGCCATAAAGATGTTACTCTCGTTTCCTTGTAATAAAGGATCGTAACCGTCTTCAGTATTAATTTTAGAATAGTCAAAATTCATATTATAAAAATTAACACTTGTACCAAAAGAAAACTGATCTTTTCTTTCACCATCACTGCTTAGAGGGATGAAGTAAGAAGCTCCCGCTGTAATACCACCTGCAGATATAGGACCGTTGCTATCTCTAAAAACGGAAATACCCGCTCCCACTCTATCAAAAATATTAGCATTAATCCCGACAGACTGAACGTTCGGAGACTCGCTAAATTTTGAAAATTGTTGTTGATAGTTTAGATTAAGCTGTACATAGTCCGTTTTACCATATTGTGCAGGGTTGAACAGGAACTCACCATCTAATAGATATTGCTGATAGTATGGTAATGATTCTTGTGCTTTGTACGCATTAGACAAAAGAGCTAAACATACGATAGCATATAGTTTTCTCATAACAAATCTTGATTTCAATTCAACAAATATAAAAAAATTCTCAATATATTTTTAGTTTTCTAAATAATTTCTCCATTTTTTTACGGCATCCGTCATATCTTGAGGCATTGGGCTCTCAAAATACAATTCCTTTTTAGTCGTGGGATGTATAAATCCTAAAGTGTGGGCATGAAGTGCATGTCTCGGTAAAATTTCGAAAACATTTTTCACAAAATGCTTATACTTAGGAAGATTAACTCCACGAAGGGCGACATTTCCTTCGTATCTCTCATCATTAAACAGTGTATGACCGATATGTTTGAAATGAGCACGGATTTGGTGAGTTCTTCCTGTTTCCAGCTTACATTCTACCCAGGTCATGTATTTAAATCTTTCCAAAACTTTATAATGAGTCACGGCGTGCTTCCCAGCACTTCCGTCTACATAAGTGTACATCTGCATTCTATTCTTAGGATGCCTTCCTATATGACCCGTAATGGTGCCTTCATCTTCTTTCACATTACCCCAGACAAATGCCCAGTATAATCTTTTGGTTTTTCTTTCAAAAAACTGTTTGGCAAGAAAGCTCAGTGCATATTCGTTTTTGGCAATCACCAAAAGTCCGGACGTGTCTTTGTCAATCCTGTGCACCAATCCTACTCTATCCAAATCAGATTTCTCACCTTTCTTATCAAAATGAAAAGCCAATGCATTGACTAAGGTTCCGTCCCAGTTTCCAAATCCGGGATGCACTACCATTCCGGGATCTTTGTCTACCACGACCAGATCATCATCTTCATAAACAATATTGATCGGGATATCCTGCGGAATAATTACATTTAATCTCGGCGGATGCGCAAGCAGTAATGAAATCTGATCTCCCGGCTTTACGCGATAGTTCTGCTTTACAGGATTTCCGTTAACCACAACGTTCCCGGCTCTGCAGGTTTGCGAAATTTTATTTCTTGAAGAATTCTGACGGAAGTTTAAAAGAAATTTATCTATTCTCAGGGGTTCCTGCTTGCCATCAACAGTAATGTTCACATGCTCATACAAACCCTTGTTTTCCTCATCAATATCTACATTGCCTGGATCTAATAATTCTTCGTCTAAAAAATCTTCGTTATCTTCTGTCATTACGGTCTTTTTACATAAAAGGCTCCAACATGTTAAAGTTGAAGCCTGAATTTTTTATCAATATAATTTTTACTGAATAGTAACCTTTTTTGTTTTAGGCTTATCTGTAACTTGTGTTGCTGTCTGCTTCGCCGCATTGTCTGTAGCTGTCCTTGGCTTCGTATCCGTTGCTCTCACCGAACTTACAGGCTTAGATGTAGAAGTAGCTGAAGGTTTCGGGCTGGCTGGCTTTGGCGTTACAGGTGGTGGAGGCACAGTTACTGGCTCGTCCTGAAAATTAGGAACCTCTTCGTATCTTATCGGCGGAAGTGTGGTATCGATTTTCATTCTGTAAGTAGAGTTTAGCTGTTCTATTCTGTCACGCAGTTCTGCAGGAGTTTTCTTACTCGCCCAAAGGTCAATCTGCATTCCCTGATCTCGTGCATCACCTGCAGCTGGATCTTGGTAATAGACAATATCAGAATCATCTTTGCCACCATCTTCATGCTCTACAATTCCAACTTCAAAAAGATTTCTGGCGATATAAGCTCTTGCTTCTTTCACCGTTAAACCTACCACATTCGGTATTGATATATTTCTCAATGGTCCAGAGCCTACTACAACATCAACTACAGAGAATCTTGGGATCTTTGTACCCGGCTTCAATGAATTTCCTTTAAATAAAACTCTGAGAACTGCATCTTTCTGGATACTCGGCTCAAAAATAGTATCTCCAACTTTCAAGCCTACCTGATCCAATCTCTGGAATGCAAGACCAGAATATTTATTGATTACATCCGGCACAGCCACAGGCGCCCAGCTTCGTGGATTAACTTTTAAAGTAATTGCTCTTCCGTCTTTAACACGTGATCCTGGCGCAGGATATACCTGAAGTACCTGAAAAGGTCTGTATTTCGGATTATAGGTAGCACTGTCTACTTCATAGTCAAGACCTGTGTCTTCTAAAATTTTGACAGCATCATGTACAGATTTATTAACAATATTAGGAACAGGAATCTCCTGCCCATGGTTTGTATGGTACTCAAGCCAACGAAATGTAAGCCATACCAATCCCACGAAAACAGCGATTGCCACTAATAAATTAACTAAAACTTTCCAATTGAAAAGTGATTTAAGCATACTTGAAAATACTTGAATTATAACGGCAAATATAACTAATAATTTTTGATTGCACTTTTTATTTAACAGATTTAGCATTTGTTTCAAATTTTGACAAATTCAATTCGTGCGTGATATAATTTCATTAAATTTGCCTTAAATGATATAAACGGATATGAGCAAAAAACACGTTGCTGTAGTGATGGGAGGCTATTCTGACGAATATAAAGTTTCCCTGAAAAGTGGGCAGTTGATCTATGATTCTTTAGACAGAGATCAGTATAATGTATATAAAGTTGTCATTCTTAAAGATGAATGGTATTTTTTAGGTGAAAATGAAAATAAACTTCCTATTAATAAAGGTGATTTTTCTGTCAATATAAACGATACCGAAACTTTAAAATTTGACGTTTGCTTCAATATCATCCACGGAACTCCCGGTGAAAACGGAATTCTGCAGGCTTACTGGGACGCAATCGGTCAAACTTATACCGGATGTGACTTTTATCAAAGTGCCCTGACGTTTAATAAAAAAGACACCTTAGCCGTCTTATCAAAATATGGAATTCCCTCAGCCAAAAGTGTTTACCTCAGAAAAGGAGAAGACATTAACGTTGAAGAAATTATTGAAAATCTTGGACTTCCCGTTTTCGTAAAACCTAATCAATCTGGATCTTCACTTGGGATTTCTAAAGTAAAAGAACAGTCTGAACTTATTGCTGCCACTGAAGTCGCTTTTAAGGAAGACGATGAAATTTTAATTGAAAGTTTTCTCGACGGAATGGAAGTTTCTGTAGGTGTCATAGATTTTAAAGGAGAGACGATCGTTTTGGGAATTACAGAAATTGTTCCTCAAAATGAATTCTTCGACTACGAAGCTAAATACGAAGGAGCTTCTGAAGAAATTACTCCGGCAAGGATTGACGCTGAAACCACAAAAAGAGTGGAAGAAATCGCAAAAAGAGCTTACGATTCTTTAGGAATGAGTGGATTTTCCAGAAGTGAATTTATTTTAATGGATGGAACTCCGTATATGCTGGAAATGAATACCAACCCAGGTTTTTCACCCGCAAGTATTCTTCCGCAGCAGGCAAAAATCTATGGAATCTCTATCAAAGATCTTTGCGGAAATGAAGTTGAAAAAGCTTTGAATAAAAAGAAATAAAGGCTGAAAGATGAATGTTGGAAGATTAAGTCAGATGCTTTAATTTTTTCTCAACGCATGATTTAAGCCCATAACTTATAATTAATTACGCATGAAAATTGCCGTTTTTCCAGGGTCTTTTGATCCTATTACCTTAGGACATTACGATATTATTGAGAGAGCTGCGGCACTTTTCGACAAGGTGATTATTGCCATCGGACAAAATTCTCAGAAGAAATACATGTTTCCACTAGAAAAAAGGATGGAATTCATTCAAAATTCTGTCGCTGAGTTCCCCAATGTTGAAGTAGATCATTTTGAAGGTTTAACAGTCGACTACTGCTTTGAAAAAAATGCGCAGTTCATTTTAAGAGGCCTTAGAAACCCTGCAGATTTTGAATTTGAAAAGGCAATTGCTCATACCAACCGCACTTTAGCCCACAAAAAACTGGAAACCGTATTCCTTCTTACCTCATCAGGAAAATCGTTTATCAGCAGCAGTATCGTGAGAGAAATCATCAACCACGGTGGAGAATATGAACTTTTGGTTCCGGACGCGGTGAGAGTTGAAAAATAATCAATAGGATGATAAGTGATCTAAATTGCGAATTCATCATTTATAGTTCATCAGTCATCACCCATACCCAATGCACGAACAGTTTAATTTTGCCATAGAAATTCTCGGGACGATCTCATTTTCGATGTCGGGGAGTTTTGCTGCGATGCAGAAGCGACTGGATCCGTTTGGAGTTTTAATTATCGCTTTCGTTACTTCTGTTGGCGGCGGAACGGTGAGAGATTTACTTCTTGATATTCCTGTTTTCTGGATGCATGATCTTTTAATGTGCGGTTTAATTTTGGTAACAAGTATTTTCTCGATGATCTTTAAATCGATAGAGAAAAATTTTAAAGTAACCCTATTTATTTTCGACAGCTTTGGATTAGGTCTTTTTACCATTATCGGTGTCCAGAAAGGATTAAATTTAGAAATTCACCCTTTAATTTGTATTGGATTAGGAACGATCACCGGATGTTTTGGCGGAATCATAAGGGATATTTTACTGAATAGAATTCCTTTAATTTTCAGGAAAGAAATTTATGCAAGCGCATGCATTATTGGCGGTTCAACTTTTTTACTGCTAACGCATTTTACTAATCTTTCCTATACTTTCATCCAAATCTTCACAATCTTAATGATTGTAAGTGTCAGAACGCTGGCGGTGAAATATCATTGGCAAATCCCGAAATTTTATGGTTACGAAAGTAATTCTGAAATGTAAATCAATTTACAAAACATAAAAAATGCACCAAAAACAAATTGGTGCATTTATATTTTATCTGAAAAAGGAATTTGCTAAAACTTCCCTCTGTTTCTCATATGAGGATTGTGAATATGCTTCTGCATTGTCGGCATTTTCAACTGATCTTTCATCATTTTAATCTGATCAGTCATCATTCCTGCAGTATCCAAAGCTTTCGCTTCATCAAGAAGTCTCTGTCCTTCCTGTCTTCTTCCTCTAGAAATTGCTCCGGCTGCCAAATTTAAAGTTGCCATCGCTCTGTCATGTTTCATATTGAGACCATATTCCAAAGCTTTTTTCATTAAAGGTTCAACTTTCGTAGGATGATCCTGAGCCAAAACCAAACCTTGAAGATAATGGTAATAGCCATATTGGGTTTTGTGAAGCTGAGATTTGTAATCAGTAATATTGGTTAAAAATTTCGAGGCTTTTACCATATCCTGTTTTCTCAGTTGCCAAAATGCCAAAAGAATGTTTTCGTTTTTAAAGAATAAGAAAATAGGCAAAGCAGACAAAAGGAAGATTACGATTCCCCAACCTAAGTTTCTTGTGAAAATCATCATGTAAAGACCTCCCAAAATCAGAAGTGCTGCTACTGCGATTTTTATGTATTTATTCATTATTAAAATTTAGAAGTGCAAAGGTAATAAATTTGGTTGAGAATTAATTATTCAGTATTAATGTAAAAACTGCCTGATATCAACTCTTAGTTTCAATTTTCACATAAGTTTGAAAAGAAAAATCGTATTGGTTCTTATCATCTTTCTCATGAAAAACCTCATCCGTCAGCTTCCAGATTTTCGGATCTATTTTAGGAAAAAAAGTATCAGCTTCCAATTGAGCCTTCACCAAAGTAACTTCAAGTTTATCAGCAATTTCCATGGTCTGTTCATAAATATTTCCGCCTCCGATAATAAATATATTTTCGTCAATCTTTTTTGCAAATTTAACGGCTTCTTTAATGCTTCCGACAATTAAAATTCCTTCTTCAAACCAGTTTTTCTTTCTGGAAATTACAATATTGGTACGATTTGGGAGTGCCTTGCCGATGCTTTCGTAAGTCTTTCTTCCCATAATGATCGGGTGACCCGATGTAAGGTCTTTAAAATGTTTTAAATCTTTAGGGAGATGCCAAAGCAATTGGTTATCAGCACCAATTTCGTTTTTCTCGCCCATTGCGACCACTATTGTTGTCATTCAATTAATTTTCTGCAAAATTAGCACATAATTTGTATATTTGGGTAGCACAACAAAATTTAAAATCATTAAATCTTCATCACTGAATCTTTTCACTTGAAGATTATTTTTTTCAAATAAATATTAGAAACAAATAAACACTTAAACATGAAAAACAAAGGTTGCCTGAGCGCCGGAACGATCGGTATTGCTCTTTTAATTATCGTTGCTGTATTATTTTTCTGGGGAAAAAGCGGATACAATAAATTCGTCACCAAAGAACAGAATGTGAATACAAAATGGTCTAATGTTGAAACCGTTTATCAAAAGCGAGCCAACCTAATTCCGAACCTTGAGAGAACTGTAAAATCTTACTCTAAATTTGAGCAGGAAACTTTAACCAAAGTTGTGGAAGCACGTTCTAAAGCTACATCAATTAACATCGATCCTACCAATATGACCGAAGCTGATTTGGCAAAATTCCAGGCAGCCCAGGGAGAATTATCAGGAGCATTGAGCAGATTGATGGCAGTGGTAGAATCTTATCCTAATCTGAAGGCAGATCAGCAGTACATTAATTTCCAGAGAGAATATACCGCGATTGAAAACAGCATCAGAACAGAGACTGTATATTACAACGGAGCCGCTCAGGATTATAACACTTCTATCAAGACTTTCCCGAATAATATTCTGGCGAACTTCACCAACTTTAAAGAAAAACCATACTTCAAAGCAGCTGCAGGAGCAGAAAAAGCACCGGAGGTTTTCACAGAATAAGATGAGCCGATTTCTTACAGATCAACAGATAGCTTCCCTCGTGGAAGCTATTCAGTCGGCAGAAGAACATTCTACCGGAGAAATTCGGGTGCATATTGATTCTACTACCGAAAACAGTAATGCAGAGACCGCTTATGAAGTTTTCAATGAATTGTGTAAAGACAAAACCAAAGAAAAAAATGCGGTTCTCTTTCATATTAACTTTGAAAAAAAATACCTGACCATTATTGGCGACACAGGAATTCATGCTAAAGTACAGCAGTCGTACTGGGATCATCTGCATGATTTTATCACTTCAGAATTTGCAAAGGGCAATTATTTTAAAGCTCTGAAAAGTGCTATTCTCGAAACCGGTCTCGAACTCAAAAAACATTTTCCGGTGACGGGAGAAAACCACAATGAACTTCCCAATGAGATTACATTCTCTTAAATTACTGTTTTTATTTTTTTTAATCTGCATTTACTCAATCGTATCTGCACAATATTCTATTCCTGAAAAACCTTCGGTTTTATATCCTGTTTACGATGAAGGAAATTTGCTGACCAATCAGGAAAAAACCGAGCTTAACAACAAACTCATCAAATTTGCGGATTCTACTTCAACGGAAATTGAGGTTATCATTATTCCATCAACCAAAGGTGAAGACATCAATTATCTTGCAACGATGTTTGGTGAAAAATGGGGGATCGGACAAAAAGATGTTGACAACGGAGTTGTTTTTCTTATTGCAACTCAGGACAGAACGATGTCAATTCAGCAGGGACGTGCAGTTGAGCAATATTTAACAGCCTCAGTTGCAGGACAGATTCTCGATTATATTGTGACCCCAAAATTCAAACAGGGTAAATGGTATGAAGGAATCAACGGGGGCACATCTGCAATTATGGAAGCGGTTCAGGGGAAGTTTAAACCCTTAACCAATCACAAGAAATCAGGCGAAATAAATGTTTCAAAACTTCTTCTAATCGGATCTATGATCTTCATCATCCTGATTTTTCTTTTCAGAAACAGAGGCGGTGGCGACGATGACGGCGATGTTATGATTAGCCGAAGAGGACGCAGAAATTATCCAGGCGGATTCTTTCCTTTCCCTTTTCCGGGTGGTTTTGGCGGAGGAAGTTCTGGCGGCGGCGGTGGCGGCGGATTTGGAGGATTCGGCGGTGGCGGAAGTTTTGGAGGCGGTGGAGCTTCGGGAGGATGGTAAATGAATTTATAAAATTTTTAAACTTTCTAGGTTAAAATTGATGAAAATATTAAAAATATTTTTAATAATTATCTGCTCAAAAACTATTGCGCAGGAAACTAAATTTTCTAAAATCCCTAAGAACATTAATAAACAAATTCAAAAAAACTATCAGCGTAACAACGTTTTCTATTTTTACTTTCCCGAATATAAAGATTCTTTACTTCTGTGGAAATATGAAAATGGAAAGGTTATTTGGAAATTTTTAGATGGAAATAAAATAAAAGAAAGTGGAGAGTTTATATCTGAAATAAATTCTAACACTTTATCTATAAATGCTACAAATAAAATTCTACGAAACGAAATTGAAAAATTGAATACAGATTACAACTGCACAGACGTTTTAGATGGTGCTTTTTTAGGCTATGTATATTCAATAGATAATGAGGAAATGATTGGTCAAAATTACATTGCTGCAAGCGAATGTGCAAAAAGCACTAATTCAACTATTACAAAGGATTTTAAAATTATTTTTGATAATATTTGGAAAACAAAATGATAAAACTTTGAAAATAATTGTATTACTAAATTAATTAGTCAGAAATAAGTGGAAAAATAAATTAATAATAAAATGTTCTAGCGTATTTTACGTATGCTACATACTATGATTATTTTATCTATTAAATTTAATTAAAACCTAGTGGTATTTAGTTTTCACTCTAATTTCATTTTAATATAGCCAAGATAAAGAAACTATTTTCAATCATTTCAATCCTAAGTTTCATCACGATTTTCTCCTAACAAATAAAACTTTAACAAGTTTTCCAGATTATCAATATATGCTGGGAAAACAGTTTTCTGTCGAACAGTTTAATAATTATAAAGGATTCAAATTTAACATTAATGACCTGAAAGACAAACCGAAGCTTATAAAGTTTTGGTCAACAATCTGTGAATACTGTATTGAAGAAATGCCGATATTTAATCAATTAGAAAAAGATCTGAAAGGCAAAGTTAATTTATTGGAATCACATTCAGCACCAAGGAACAAGTGGATAAATTTCTAACAAAGCATAAATTTACATTTGATTTCATTACCGATGTGGAATACAAATTGTTTGAAAAAAATTAAAATCACACTGTATCCAATGATTTTTATTCTTGATAAAGATGGAATTCTTCAATACGTGATTAGAAAGTTGAATCCGGAAAATGCAGATACCATTAAAAAAATATTATTAGAATATTAAAAATTCAAATCACCTGTATAAATCTGTTCATATTTTAGCAATAATTCATTATATTTACTAAAAACAGGTTCTATGAAGAAAACGCTGGCAGTTTTTGCGCATCCTTATTTGGAACACTCAAACTCAAACGTAGAGTTGATCAACTTCTACGTTCGTCATCAGCATTTTACCTTACGCGACCTTTACGAAGAATATCCCGATTTTCATATCGCCGCTTTTCGTGAGCGAAAACGTCTAAAAAATTACGACCGATTTATCTTTCAATTCCCAATTATCTGGTTTGGTATGCCTCCCTTGCTGAGGCTGTGGATTGACGAAGTTTTTGACAGAAACTGGCTTAATGAGGGAGAATACAATCCTTTGGAAGGTAAAGAAGTCTATATCGTTGTAACCACTGGTGGAAAAGAAAGATCTTTCAGCAAAGAAGGTACTTATCAATATACTGTCGAAGAACTCATCAGCGGTCTGATCGTTTCACTAAAGGTTTTTAAAGCCAACATTAAAGACATCATCATCGTTTACGAAGCCAACAAACTTTCAAAAAAAGAAATCATTTTACATAAACAGAAATTTGCAAAACTTTTAAATCAATAGTATGGAAACTACTTTAGCCATGAACACCCTACTCTTTTTAGGCGTTGCCATTATTATGGTGCCGCTGGCAAGAAAATTGGGTCTCAGTTCTGTTATCGGCTATATTTTAGGTGGAATTATTATTGGCCCATACGTTCTTAAACTCACAGGAAAAGACGTTAACGATATTATGCATGCCAGCGAATTTGGAGTTATTATGCTTCTTTTTTTGGTTGGATTGGAACTGGAACCCAGAAAATTCTGGGAAATGCGTAAGAAAATTCTGGGCTTGGGGATGACTCAGATGGTTTTAACGATCGCATTGTTATTTCTAATATTTATCGCTGTAGGATGGAAAACCGATAAAGCTTTTGCCGTCGCCATGTGTTTTGCGCTTTCTTCTACGGCTATCGTTCTTCAAACTTTGCAGGAGAAAAACAGTTTTAAAACAGTATCTGGAGAAGCATCATTTTCCACCCTACTGTTTCAGGATATTGCTGTGATTCCTATCTTGGCGATCTTGCCTCTGCTTGCCCATTCAAAGGCGAAACAAAATGAAAATGAAGTTCAGGTCTTAATTCAGAAACTCCCAGAATGGCTTCAGGCCGGAACTGTAATTATGGGCGTTGTGATTTTAATTCTGTTGGGCAGATATGTTTTTGTACCTTTTTTAAGGTATGTTTCAAAAGCCGGAATGACCGAACTGCTGACTGCCTCTTCCCTATTTCTCGTGATTGGGGTTTCAGAATTAATGGTTTCTATAGGTCTTTCTCCAGCACTGGGAGCTTTCCTTGCGGGTGTCATGCTGGCCAACAGTGAATTTCGTCACGAATTGGAAGCACAGATAGATCCGTTTAAAGGTCTGCTTCTTGCCGTGTTTTTTGTAAGTGTGGGATCAACAATGAATTTTAATGTCATTGCTGCAGATCCTTTATTTATTTTCTCAACCGTCTTTGCGGTTTTAGCTGTAAAATTTACTGTTCTTTTTTCTATTGGTAAGTTCTTTAAAATGGATAATCCACAAAGCTTATTTTATGCATTTGCACTTTCGCAGGTGGGAGAATTTGCTTTTGTACTGATTAATTACGGATCAGATCTTCACCTTTTTGGTGCAGAATTAAATGCTCAAATGATGGCTGTCACGGCGATAACCATGTGTATCACTCCGTTTCTCTTAATCATCAATGATAAACTGATCAGTCCAAGATTCTTAAGCGGAATTCCGGATGAAAAAAGTGACTTTGATATTCTTGAAAACAATATTCCTCAAAAGAAAATTATCATTGTAGGTTTTGGCCATTTCGGAAGTACGGTAGGCCGTCTTCTGAAAGCCAATAAAATTAAAGCGACCATTCTAGACAGAGATTCAGACCGGGTAAAACTTTTGCGTGGCTACGGATTTAAAGTCTATTACGGTGACGCCACAAGAATTCCTGTTTTGAGAGCTGCAGGAATTGAGGACGCAGAAATTTTGGTTTTATGTCTAGATAATTCCGGCGACAATAAATTTATAGCAGAACTGGTAAGCGAACATTATCCTGATGTGAAAATATTCGTGCGGGCGAAAAACAGAATTGATGCCTATTCTTATTTAAATAACGGTATAGATAATATTTACCGTGAAACCTTAGGAACTGCTGTCGACATGGCGGTTGACGTTCTTCACGAAACAGGGATGCGAAAATATGCAGCAAGACGCCTAGGACAAAGATTTATGGCGATTGATAAAGCTTCTATCAGAAAACTCGCAAAGTCTGATGACGATGACGAAATCCGTCTCTTTACCACAAAAGAAATCCTCCAGAGAGAGGAGGATTTACTGGCTTATGACAATCTCAATTTTGATGGAAAAAATTGGGAAGGCTCTTCATCATCTGCAGAAGAAGATGATGAGGAAAACAAAGATTAATTTATTGAATCGAAACGCTTCCACCACTGCTTTCTTCTTTTTTCACAGTTGTAACATTTCCTTTTTTATAAACCGTAACGCTGCCTCCGGACGAAGCTTCTGCATCAACCGTTGAACTTGCGCTCACCTCTAAACTTGCACCACTTGAAGAATCTGCTTTCAGATTTTCAACAATGACATCTTTTCCGTTGATACTGCTTCCTGACGAAGAACTCATTTCTGCATTCTTAGATTTACCAGAAATAGAGATACTTGCTGCCGAAGACGCATCAATATCTAAATCTACTGCCCAAATTTTACCGTCAAAACTACTGCTGCTGTCCACAGAAATTTCTAAGTCATTCGCTTCAAGTTGACCAGTAATACTTGCAGCGCTTGATGCCTCAACATCTGTTTTTTCCTGGGTAAATTTATCTTTCACCGTGATGCTTGCTGCTGAGTTGGCAATCAGTTTCACAAAATCTTTAGCATAAATTTTCGCCGTCACATTATTGGTATTCATTACTCTAAATCCTGTTTTGTAGTGAATATGCACTTTTCCGCCTCTTCTTTCCACCAAAACTTCATCAATAATATTAGCAGGAGCAGAAATTACTACTTTTTCAACATCAGATTTTATAATTTCAGCTTCAATGGCCTGCGAAACTTCGATTTCGTCAAAATCTCCACTGAATTCTTTCTGTTTTAAAGGTCCGTGGTCTTTATTGGTAACATCGGGAAGCCATTTTGATTTCTCAGACTTTTCGTTACATGCGGAAAGAGTGATCAATCCGGATAAGAGTAAAATTGTAGGATATTTCATGGTTGGTTTTAATGAATTTTGTTTGTATTAATAATAACAACTAAAATATAAAAAATATTACATCATTAAAAATATTTATCAATGAGTGTATGACTGATGCTTAAAAAGCAGTTGCAATTCATTTATCAATTACTTTTAATACCTTTAGACTTTAATAATAATTCATTTATGAAAAACATTTCATCAGCATTATTAATTTCTGCTTTGGCATTCAATTACTCTTGTACCACAATGAAAACAACCGACGTAAAACAGGAAATCCCTGTTCCTGATGCTTCACTTTCTTCAAATCCGTTCATGAAGAAAAGCAAACTTCAATATGAAGCTCCCGAATTTGATAAAATTAAAAACGAACATTTCAAACCTGCTTTTGAATTTGGTTTAAAACAGCACGATGCTGAAATCCTTACAATTGCCAACAATTCTGAAAGAGCAACTTTTGAAAACACCATTGTTGCCTTAGAAAAAAGCGGAGAAGTTCTGAAAAGAGCCGTAACCATCTTTTCAAATCTGACGAGCGCAAATACAAACCCTACGCTACAGGCTTTAGACGAAGAATTTGCACCAATTTTCGCAGCACATTCTGATAAAATGTATCTGAATGAGAATTTATATAATAGGATTAAATCTATTTCAGATAGCGGTTTAGATTCTGAAAGCAAAAGACTTTTACAATTCTACAAGCAGAATTTTGAAATCGCAGGAGCCAATCTTTCCGCTGCTGATAAAGAAAAATTAAAGCAGGTCAATCAGGAGATGGCTTCACTTTCCACTCAATATTCAAATAAATTACTGGAAGCAAGAAAGGAAGGCGGAATCATCATCGATAACGTAAAAGAATTAGACGGACTTTCAGCTGATGAAATTGCAGCTGCTGCAGCGGACGCAAAAACCGCAGGAAAAGAAGGAAAATATCTTTTAGCGCTTCAAAATACAACACAGCAACCCGTTTTACAAAACCTGACCAACCGCGCAACCCGTGAAAAAGTTTTCAAAGCTTCATGGATGAGAGCTGAAAAAGGTGGAAACAGCGACACGAGAGCAACCATCGAGAAACTGGCACAATTAAGACTTAAAAAAGCGCAGATTTTAGGCAAAAAAAGTTTCGCAGAATGGAAACTGCAGGATCAAATGGCGAAAAATCCTGATGCTGCCGTTAAATTGATGAACCAATTGGCAACTCCCGCTGTGGAAACCGCAAGACGTGAAGCAAAAGATATTCAGGATTTGATTGACCAGCAGAAAGGTGGTTTCAAACTGGAACCTTGGGACTGGAATTTTTATGCTGAACAGGTGAGAAAAGCAAAATTTGATTTAGATGAAAACCAAATCAAGCCGTACTTTGAAATCACAACTGTTCTGGAAAAAGGAGTTTTCTTCGCCGCCGAAAAATTCTATGGACTGACATTTAAAAAGAGAACCGATCTTCCGGTGTATCACCCTGATGTGGTTACCTATGAAGTTTTCGATCGCGACGGAAAATCTCTGGCTATTTATTATTTAGATTTCTACACCAGAGATTCTAAAAACGGTGGTGCGTGGATGAGTAATTTCGTTGAGCAATCTTATCTGCTGGGAACAAAACCAGTGATCGTCAACTGCTACAACTATCAGAAACCAGCAGCCGGAAAGCCTTCTTTAATCAGTTATGATGATGTAACAACCATTTTCCACGAATTTGGTCACTCCATCCACGGAATGTTTGCGAGTCAGAAATACCCTTCTCTTTCAGGAACCAATGTACCGAGAGATTTTGTGGAATTCCCTTCTCAGATCAATGAACACTGGGCATTAGATCCTGTCGTTTTAAAAAATTACGCACTTCATTACGAAACAAAACAGCCGATTCCACAGGCTTTGGTTGATAAAATTAAAAAAGCTGCAACTTTCAACCAAGGTTATATGACGACTGAATTGGTTTCTGCAGCTGCTCTGGATATGGATTGGCATTCTGTAACCAACGAAAGTCAGTTGCTTCCGGTTTTAGACTTCGAAAAGCAATCGTTAAATAACCACGGATTTAATTTATCAACGGTTCCGCCAAGATATCATACACCTTACTTTGCCCACATTTGGGGTGGCGGTTATTCGGCAGGATATTACGCATATTTATGGTCTGAAACTTTAGACAGCGACGCATGGGAATGGATCGAAAAGAATGGTGGACTGACAAGAGAAAATGGTGACCGCTTTAGAAAGTATATTCTGTCTGTCGGAAATTCTGTTGATTTGAATCAGGCGTTCAGAGATTTCACAGGACATGATCCGGATATCAAGCCGTTGTTGAGAGACAGAGGTTTTATTAAATAAATTTCAGGAAGCATTCATTTATTTGGATGCTTTTTTTAGTTATACGAATGGCTCGAATTTAATGCGAATTATCCCGAATTGGTCTCTCGCAGATTTGCTGATTGAGTAGATTTTCTTCTGAATACAATTTAGTATTTCACGGTTTGTTTGTCATTCCGTAGGAATCTCAACTACTTTATTTTCAGGATGTAGGAATTCCTTTGGAAAGTGAAGATTTGAACAAAACGATTACTTGTAACAAGTGTTATAATTAAAACCGACATTCATATTAATTTAAACACAAATTTTGATTTTTGGTCTAAAATCTGTGAAAATCTGTGCAATCTGTGGGATATTTTAAACACAAATTGCACAAATGATCTCACTAATGACACAAATTTAAATCTACTTCATTGCAAAATTTGCGTGAAATAGATTTTGGCTAAAGCCGAATGGATTTTATATAAATTACAGACGGGCTAAAGCCCGTCCCTATTGAATTAATCTTTGTGTAATTCGTGAAAAAATATTCGTGTACATTTGTGTTTTAAAATTAAAATCAAAAAAAAAAATGAACTGTCCATGCTGCTCCGGAAAAACATATGAAGAATGCTGTAAACCTTTTCATACCGGAGAAAAATTTGCTCCGACCGCGGAAGCTTTGATGCGTTCACGATTTTCGGCATTTGCTATTCCAAACGGGAAATATTTAATGGAAACTACCTCACCAAGCAAAAGGCAATTTCACAATACAAAAGATCTACAGGAATGGGGAGAAATAAACGAATGGACAAAACTGGAAATCGTCAGTAAGCCATCGATGAATAAAGTGGAATTCAAAGCACATTATACCGATGAAGACGGAGAAAAAAATATTCATCACGAATTATCAACATTTAAGATGATTCAAAACCGTTGGTATTATGTTTCTGGAGAATTTTTGGACTGATAATTTAACCACAAGAACTTTTAACACATAAGTCACAGAGATTTTCTTGGTTTGAAAACATTTTTAGAACACATTAGAGAAAAATCAAAGATTTTTAAAGTGAGTGTTTGCACTGTCCTACATTCTTAATAATAAGCATACAATGAAAATCTTTGATTTTCAACTCTTATGTGTTCTAAAATATTTTCAAAGTTTTCAAGCTAAAACTAATGTGACTGATGTGTCAAAATTTCCCGCAGATAATACTTTTTTGAACTTTATTTTTAAAATTATGAAACTTTAATAATTAAAAAATCTTTTGTGACTTTTGTGGTTAAAGTACGCATAAAAAAATGTCCAGCATTTCTGCCGGACATTCTTATTTTATGTAGAAAACTCTTAGTGAGCCTCGTTTCCGTCGATACCGTGAGCATGACCGTGAGACAATTCCTCCTCCGTTGCAGGACGCGTATTTAAAATCTCAACCTGGAAATCTAAAACTTTCCCCGCCATTGGATGGTTAAGGTCTGCAATTACAGCTTCAGGAGTAACGTCTACTACAAAAGCCTGAAAATTATTTCCTTCGTTATCTGTTAGAGGCAAAATAGCTCCCACTGGTGGAAGTCCACCATCACCGAACATCTCAATTGGCAATTGAGCAATCGCATCTTCCTGTTTCTCACCGTAAGCTTCTTCCGGCTGAATCACGAAAGCAGCAGTATCACCAGCCGTTAAACCGTGGATATTCTGTTCAAATTTAGGAATCATCATTCCTACACCATATAAAAATGTAAGCGGATTTTCTGCTGTAGTTTCTTCTACAAGGATTTTGCTTCCATCCTCTTCGATAGTGTGAAGAACATACTTTACAGCTACCACATGATTGTTATCAATTGTCATATTTCTTTTTTTGCGTGATTTTTTTCACGATTAAACGGCACAAATATACTGTTTTTGAAGGAATTGATTCATTAATTATCACTAAAGAATCATCTGCAACATACTAATTTTTATTTTTTGCTTCCTGCTTTTTTTTCTGTCTCAAAACATAAAGATACAGACTTTCAACCTTCGCTCTTGCCCAATCTGTTTTTCTTAAAAACTTCAGTGACGAATTGATGCTTGGATTATCGGTAAAGCATTTGATGTTGATTTGTTTTCCCAATTCCTCAAAGCCCTGATAATATTCTACCAGTTCCTCAAGAATGGCATCGAGACGTTTTCCGTGTAAAGGGTCTTTTGACTGTTGCTCCATAATTTGGCAAAGTTAATTATTTCATTTCTAAACCTCATCTAAACCTCATAGATTTTGAAAACCTATGAGGTTTCATGCTTCAAACTTACTTATAACAATGCTAGATACGCAGTTCTAAACCTAACGGGTTTTTAGAAACCCGTTAGGTTTAATGTTGCAAATAAGGTTGTTTCGAGCAAATTATTTCGCATTTTATCACAAACAATAGTGAAACAAACAAAATGCAACTGCGGGAAGTCACAAACAACCAGTTTTAGTTAAATGTAAACTGCATTTGGTTACAAACAGCGGTGAAACAAACAAACTGCAACTGCGGGAAGTCACAAACAACCAGTTTTAGTTAAATGTAAACTGCATTTGGTTACAAACAGCGGTGAAACAAACAAACTGCAACTGCATTTTATTACAAACAGGTTGTTTTAAACAAAATGCAGACTCCTTTAGTTGTAAACAAGTTGTTTTAAACAAATATACATCTCCCACAATTCCAAACAAGTTGTTTACAGAAAAGAGAAATTTCTATTTTTTTTAAACCGACAATTAAAAAAACAGAATTTAATTTGAGAAAAACCGTAGATAAAATGATTGTGTTTGGCATAAATTAGAATTAAAAATCTAATAAGTTCAAACACAGAAGGGAACATCTAAATTACTTTCGATTTAATGTTTTCTCTAAAGAATAGATTAATTTAGCTAAACCGATTTCAAAATTGAATGAACATACAATAAATTTGAGATGAGCAGAAATACAGACGCCAACAAAAAAACATACAATAAAATAATCGCCAACAAGAAGCGAAAAATTCAGGAAGCTGAGCTGAAAAGAAAGAACCGCCTGAAGGAAATGCGTGAAATTACGAAAGCTAAATTAGCCGCAGAAAAGGAACAAGAAGACGAAATAAAATGAAAATCCTCCACACCGCCGACTGGCATTTAGGCAAACGTCTTGACCGTTTTTCAAGATTGGAAGAACAGGTTTTGGTGATGAACGAAATCGTTGAGACTGCAGACCGCGAAAACGTTGACCTGGTTTTAATTGCCGGAGATTTATTTGATAATTTTAATCCGAGTGTTGAGGCGACAGAACTTTTCTATAAAACTTTAAAACGCTTATCTATAAACGGAAAACGTCCCGTGATCGCCATTTCGGGAAATCATGATTCTCCGAGTCTGATCGATGCACCGGATCCTTTGGCTAGAGAATGCGGAATTATTTTGATTGGTCATCCGAAAGCTCAGATCACGCCTTTTGAACTTGAACATTTTAAAATTTCAAAAACTGCGTCTGGTTTTATCGAACTGGAATTTAATAACCAGAATTTTCCTGTCAGAATTTTGCACACGCCTTATGCGAATGAAGTCCGTCTGAAAGAATATCTGGGAGAAAATAAGGATGAGGAACTCAACCAGGTTCTGAGAGAGAACTGGAAGCAAACTGCCGATGAATTCTGCGACGAAGACGGGGTCAATCTTTTGATGGCTCATTTATACATGAACAAAAAGGGGGCGCCGATGCTGGAAGAACCTGAAGGTGAAAAACCTGTTAAAATCGGAAATGCAGACCTGATCTGGTCCGATATTATTCCGCATCAGATTCAATATACGGCTCTGGGGCATCTGCACGGTTTTCAGAACATCGGAACCGTGGAAAAACCTGTTGTTTATTCTTCATCTCCTTTATGCTACAGTTTCAGCGAGGCCGGACAGACGAAATATGTTTCCATCATTAAAGCTGAACCTAAAAAAGCCATTTCATTTGAAAAAATTGCTCTGGATAACGGAAAACCTCTGGTCAGAAAGACCTTTGATTCTGTAGAAAAAACCATTGAATGGTTGCAGGAAAATCCAAATACCTTGGTTGAACTCACGCTAGAAAGCGAAACTTTTTTAAAGGCCGAAGAAAGAAAAATTATCTATCAGTCTCATGGCGGTATTGTGCATTTAATTCCAAAAATTAGAAATCAGGTCTTGAATGATAATAATTTAGGCGAAATTAATCTTAATCAGGATATTCAGGCGCTGTTCAAAGATTATTTTAAATCTAAAAACGGCGGTCAGGAACCGAATGAAGATTTAATTAATCTGTTTAATGAGATAGCTTCAGGTAAATAACAATCAAGGATTTTTCTTAATCTGCAATATATTTTTAAACCGCAAAAGAGACCAAAGAAGATTATAAAATGTAGGAATTCAAAAGTTTGCAAAATGTAACATTTTTATTTTGCACACTTTGAAAAACTTTAAGCATCAAAATATTTCTCTTTAGCGGTAAACAAAACACACATTTAAAAATGATTCCAATTCAACTCACTTTAGAAGGTCTTTACTCCTATCAGGAACGTCAGAAAATCGATTTCGAAAGCCTGACGGAAGCTGGTTTGTTCGGTATTTTCGGATCGGTAGGTTCCGGGAAATCTTCTATTTTGGAAGCGATTTCTTTTGCATTGTATGGCGAAACTGAACGTCTGAATTCGAGAGATAAACGTGCTTACAACATGATGAATCTGAAATCAAATAAGTCTCTGATTGAATTTGATTTTATTAATTATGAAAACAAAAAATTCCGTGCAAAAAGAGAATTTAAAAGAAATTCAAAGAATTTTGAAGATGTAAAAACGCCTGAAGTCACTTTCTATGAATGGAAAAATGACAATTGGATACCGCTGGAACATTCCAGTGCGGAAAGAATTATTGGGTTGAGTTATGCGAATTTTAAGCGGACAATTATTATTCCTCAGGGGCAGTTTAAAGAGTTTCTTGAACTGGGAGCGACTGAACGGACGAATATGATGAAGGAGATTTTCAGTCTTCACCGTTTTGATTTACAGAAAAATGTTTCGGATCTGAATACCAAAAACAAATCTGAACTCGATCAGCTGGAAGGTCAGCTGAAAGGTTTTGAAGAAGTGAACGAAGAACAGATTTCCGCACAGAAAGAACATTTGAAACTCGAGCAGCAGAAATTTGAAGAGATCAAAATTCAGTTTAAAACTATTGAAGATAAATACCAACAGTTAAAAAATTTAAAGACCGATTTCGAATCGTTAAAACAGAAGAAATTTGATTTTGAAAAACTCAGTTTGCAGAAAACCGAAGTTGACGAACTGGAAATTAAAACGGAGCTCTTTGACAAGGTTTTCAGAATCTTCACACCCATTATATCGGAAAAAAATAAACTGGAGAAGGAAATTTCAGAACAACTGAAAAATAAAGAAAATCAGTTTAAAATTTTACAGGAAACTGAAGCGAGATTTGAAGATATTAAAAGTAAACTGGCTGCGATTCTTCCAAAATTTGAAGCATTGGAGCAATCTAAAATTCAGGAAAATGATTTGAGCCTAATCCTGAAAATGCTGGAATATTCTGAT
The DNA here is from genome assembly GCF_025971945.1 of Chryseobacterium kimseyorum. Taxonomy (GTDB): domain Bacteria; phylum Bacteroidota; class Bacteroidia; order Flavobacteriales; family Weeksellaceae; genus Chryseobacterium; species Chryseobacterium kimseyorum. The sequence continues at coordinate 25,256 of NZ_JAPDHW010000019.1, read as the reverse complement.
GATATTAAAACTTTAAAAATCAGAACTGAAAAAGGTTCGGAGAAAGTAAAAGAGGTTGAGGCTACACAGAAATTAATTCAAAAAAGAATAAGTGAATTCACCGAAAATACTGAGGCTTTAAAACCTAAAAAAATAGATTCAAATACTTTAATACATGTTGGAAATTGGTTTTTGGAGCAGAAAAATTTAGTTGAATCAGCTAAAAATCAAATCGTAAAGATTGAAGAAGCTCAGATTAAAATTGAGAAACTGGATGCTGAACTTATTCCTTTTGCTGTCGATCCTGCAAACTATAAAGAAAATTTTAAACAGAAATCTGATGCTTTAGAAACGGAGGCAAAAAAACTTTCAGAACGGAGAAACCAGCTTGAAGTTCAGCAGAAACTGGCTCATTTTGCCGGAGAACTGCACGACGGAGAATCCTGTCCGCTGTGTGGCGCACTCGAACATCCGAATATTGTGGAATTTGATGATGTGAATGCTGAATTAACTGAAATTAAAAAACAGATTGAGCAAACCGAAATTCAAAAGAATACCTACCAAAAACAAGTTTCTGAAATTGAAAAGATTCTTGACCGAAAAAAGATTTTTGAGGACCAGCAGAAAGCTGAGCAGGAAAATTTAAATCAGATTACAATTAAAACTGAGACGCACAGAAAAAACTTTGTCTGGACAGATTTTAATTCTGACAATGAAGCGGAGTTTGAGCAGAAACGCCAACAGTCCCTTGAAATTGAAAAGCAGATTGAAGAACTGACACAACAGATTTCCGGGCAGCAAAAAACTCTGGAAAAAGAGCGTGAACATCTGGAAAAATATAAAAAAGCTCTGGAAGAATTTACACTTGACGAAGCAAAAAAAGAAGAACAGATCAAAACGAGCGAAGCCAATTTGAAAATTTTAAATTGGTCAGATTATAAAGAGAAAGAAACTGCTGAGATTGTAGATATTTATAAAAAACTTGCACAATCCAACCTTGAAACTGAGCAGAACTATCAGCAGCTTGTAAAAGATGAGAAGGAAATCTCGCCTAAAGTAGCGGAACAGAAAACGATTGTCAGTCAGTTGAAAACCAGAATTTCCGAATTGGAAAAAGAGATTTCAGAGAATGAAAATATTTTAACGAAATCCTTAGTTGAAAATAATTTCATTGATGTAAAGGCTGTGCAAAACATTCTATTGCAGGAAATGAATGTGCAGCAGGTAAGAAATACCATTCAACAATTCAGAATACAGTTTGAAACACTTAAGAACGGAATTGCCGATCTGGAAGCCAAACTCAAAGATTTTTCTTTTGATGAAGAACAATTTGCTGAAGCGGAAAATCAGTTTAAAACTGCTGAAAATGCTTTAAAACTTGCCAACGATTCTGTCGTAAAAATCGTTTCTGAAATTGACCGGCTTGAGAAAGAATTTAAGAAAAAAGAAAATCTTCTGTTGGACTTGGCTAAAGTTCAGAAGCGTCGTGAAAATCTTGCAATCATGCAGAATCTGTTCAACGGAGCTGGATTTGTGCGGTACATCTCGTCTATTTATCTGAGACAGCTGTGCGACCATGCCAACGTCCGTTTTCACCGGATGACGAGGAATCAACTAAGTTTACAGTTGAACGAAAACAATGATTTTGAAATCATCGATTACCTCAACGAAGGTCGCAGCAGAAGTGTGAAAACCTTATCTGGCGGACAGGCTTTTCAGGTTTCATTGAGTTTAGCTTTGGCTTTAGCAGAAAGTGTTCAGACCAATGCACAGTCGGAGAAGAATTTCTTTTTCATCGACGAAGGTTTCGGAACACAGGATGTAGAATCGGTGAATATTGTTTTTGAAACGCTGATGAATTTACAGAAAGAAAACAGGATTGTCGGCATCATTTCCCACGTGGAAGAACTGAAGGAAAAAATTCCGGTTTCACTGCATATTACAAAGGATGAGGAAAGAGGAAGTTTGATTAAGATTGTCTGATAAAAAAATCCGTCTCATTTTTGAGACGGATTATCAGTTTTTTGATTATCTATATTTGGTGACAATTATCTGTAAAAATACATAACCATTTTATCATTGACGCCATCGCCATTTTCATCGTTTTCATCTGCTACAATTTGCAGCTCGTTCTGAGTGAGTGCAAGAACATCCGTAGTATCGCCATCAACTGTAATCTTCTTGGTTGAGGAATTATAAGAATAGTTCTCTGTGAATGTACCATCTACACCGCAAGTACCATCTGCTTTTGTGTAAAAAATATTTGTTGTTAAAACTCCGCTGGAAGCAAATTCATAAGTGTTTTTCTTGTCGCAGTCATCCGGCATTTCAGTATCTAAAATTGCGTTGTTTGTTCCACTGTAAATAACAGTTTTAGCTTCCTTCCATGTTCCCACGATAGAAACCTGTTCTTCTGCTGAATCATCGCTAGAGCACGACATTACTGCTAAGACACCTAGTGACAGCATTGTTAATTTTTTCATATTTGAATTTTTTTTAGGCTTCAAATATATTTATTTTTCCCAAGTCACCAAATGATTTATCACACAAATATGATATTCTTTAAAAAATACTATTTAATCTGCTTCTTAACATCTGTTCCAAACAGTTCGATTGACTTCATCATGATATCATGAGCCGGATCTCCCACATCCATGTGGCCGATAAATCTGGTTATCCCGAAAATTTCTTTCATGTAATTGATTTTATCGGCAACATGATCTGCATTCCCGATGAATAAAGCACCTTCTCTGGCTTTTCCGCCGTCGTACTGCATCTTGGTAAACGGTGCCCAACCTCTCGCCTTCCCTATTCTGTCCATCTGAGATTTGTAGGTATTAAAATAGCCGTCAACCACATTTTCGTCCTCGCTCACAAACGTATGTGAATGAATGGCAATCTGCATTTCAGATTCATCATGACCTGCCTTACGGTATTCCTGTTTGTAAAATTCAATTAAATTTTTAAACTGAATCGGCATTCCCCCGATAATTGCAACTACCAATGGCATTCCTAACTGAGCAGCACTTAAAACAGATTGTGGAGTTCCGCCAACCGCTCTCCAAATCGGAAGTTTACCGTTATTTTTCGCTCTCGGATAAACTGTCTGATTCTGCATGGGCGCACGCAATTTCCCTGACCATGATACGTTTTCCTGTGAATTTATTTTTAATAATAATTCTAATTTTTCGTCAAATAATTCTTCATAATCATTCAGAGAATATCCGTACAGAGGAAAAGATTCAATAAAACTTCCACGGCCCACATAGATTTCGGCTCTTCCGTCTGAAATGAGATCTAAAGTTGAAAAGTCTTCATATACTTTCACGGGCTCAGACGAACTTAAAACCGTTACGCCACTTGCTAATTTTATATTTTTGGTAATACTTGCTGCGGCTGCCAAAACCATTTCCGGCGAAGACACGGCATAATCTGCACGGTGATGTTCTCCCATTGCGAAAACATCAATTCCGACCTCATCCATCAGCTTTACCTGCTCCAGAATTTCACGGATTTTGATTCCGGCATCTCTATATTTTCCTGTCGTCTGGTCAATTGCCAAGTCGCCAAACATTCCAATTCCTAATTCCATTATGTTGATATTTATAGGACAAAATTAGGATAATGAAGGATTAAAAACGTTGATGTTTGGTAAGAACGGAGATTCAAACACTAATGTCACGAATGCTTTTCACAAATTTCACAATTAAATATTGATATCGTTCGTGAAAAAATTAATTTCTATTTGTGTTTAAGTTTAGAATAAAAAAATCCAATCTAAAAATAGACTGGATTTGATATCATTAAATAATTTTAAAGCTAAATGCCAAAAGCCATTCGCTATCTACTTTTTCAAATTCTGATCAAAATAATCAGTTACTTTCTGCATCAGGTGTACTCGGTCTTTTCCGATTACATTGTGGGGATGACCCGGATAAACGAAATAATCCAATTGAACGCCGTTATCCACGGCAGACTTTATGAATTTCATCGAATGCTGCCAAACCACTACATCATCCTGCGCACCGTGAATCATCAAAAGTTTTCCTTTTAAATTCTGAACCTTGTCCAAAAGATTAGAAGCCGCATACCCTTGAGGATTTTCCTGTGGAGAATCCATATATCTTTCACCGTACATAATTTCGTACATGCTCCAGTCGATTACCGGTCCGCCAGCAACTCCCACTTTGAAAACATCAGGCTGACGAAGCATAAAACTTGTTGTCATAAAGCCACCAAAGCTCCATCCGTGAATTCCTAATCGCTCAGAATCTACGTACGGAAGTGATTTTAGATATTTTACACCCTGCAGCTGATCGTTCATTTCTGTTGTTCCCAGATTTCTGAAAACAGCCTGCTCAAATTTCATCCCACGGTTTGAAGATCCTCTTCCATCCATTGTGAAAATAATATAGCCGTTTTGTGCCATGTATTCGTACCAAAGATTCCCCGAAGCCGGAAAACTGTTGGTGATGAGCTGCAAATGCGGTCCATTGTAAAGATATACGATAACAGGATATTTTTTATTCGGATCAAAATTGGTCGGAAGAATAATTTTTCCGTACAGTAAAGTTCCGTCGTCGGCTTTTAGATTAATGCTTTTAATCTCAGGACGCTGATAGTTTTTCAACGGATTTTCTGAGGTCAGAAGATTTGTCGATTTCAGAGTCGCTGTATTAATAATATTGGCAACTCTCGGCGTATTGGTATTGCTGTAAGAATCATACAGGTAATTTCCGTCGCTGCTCAAAACTGCGGCGTGCATTCCTTCGGCATTGTCTAATTTTTGCGTCTTGAAAGTCGCCCAGTTGATTCTGTACAAATGTCTTTCGGTAGGACTATCCTGAGTGGAAACGTAATAAATCTCTTTTTTCTTCTCATTAAATCCTAAAATGTCGGTAACAAGCCAGTCTCCCTTGGTCATCTGCGCGATCAATCCTTTTTCTAAACTGTAATGGAAAAGGTGATTGTACCCTGTTCTCTGACTTTGCCAGATGAAATCTGTGTTTGAATTTGGGAAGAACAACAAGGGATGCTGCGGCTCAACATATTTGCTGTCGGATTCTTCGAATAAAGTTTTGACCAAAGTTCCATTCACAGCGTCATATTGATTCATTTTTAAATGATTCTGCCCTCTGTTGAGAACGCCGACAAATATGAATTTAGAATCCGGGCTCCAGGTAATTGCCGTTAAATACTGATCTTTTTCGCCTTCAATTTTCAGGAAAGTTGTTGATTCGTTTTTAATATTATACACTCCAAGGGTTACTTCGTGAGAAGTTTTTCCTGCCATTGGATATTTGATGTTCGTATTTACCGCCGGAGTTACAGACCAGTCGATGATAGGATAATCAGCAACCATCGTCTGATCCATTCTGTAAAATGCAATGTTTTCAGAGTTTGGCGAAGGGAAAATTCCGCTGTCGATTCCAAATTCGTTTCGGTGAACATTGGAAGCTCCGTTCAGGATATTTTCGTTGGTATCATTTGTTACGGCAACTTCTTTTCCGTTTTTGTTGATAAAGAGATTATTTCCTTTGGTGTAAACCAAAGTCTGGTTATCGGCAAGCGTTTTCACGTTAGCCGGATTATCTCCCAATGCTGCAGAACGCTTTACTTTCCAATCGTTTCCGGATTTCTCGACCCAGTACATCTGGTTATTGGCAGAGAAATAAGCGTTGGAATTAGTTGTGAATTTTACCGGCGGAAGACCTTTCAGCTTTTTATCTGCAAAGTTTTTATTTAATTGATGTAACGAGATCAGAGTATCCTGTTTGCTGGTTTTCAGATCTGTCAAGAGATATCCGCCTTTTACAGCCTGAATATATGATTTGTTATCAGCTGACCAAGAAAACTGAGAGATGTTTTTTACCGCCAGATTGCTTCGCATACCGTTGACTGCTTCTGCCATGGTAAATTTTTGGGTCTGTGCAAAAGCAGTTCCACCTAAAACAACCATCAATAGAGAAAATTTATGTAATTGCATTGTTTAAAATTGAATCAGCCAAAAATAAGAAATAAAACCCAACCGTTAAAAAATGTTAAATGAAAGATGAATTTATTTAAGCGGTTACGCTGTTTGATGATTGAGTGTATTCTTTCTATGCTTAATAGAAATAGTCATTAAATCATAAGATGCTCGTTTCTCGCAATCGCTTTTTGAACTAAATTATTTCCTTGCTGAAACTTATTTTCACAAATGATCTTGAATTGTATAATCCATCAAATAAATTATCTGTTCCTAAAAATGACAAATCGTAGAATTCCCCTCCTCTGGAGGGGTGTCAAAAATTCTTTTAGAATTTTTGACGGGGTGGTTTTTAAAATGTATATCCTTAAAATAAATAGTCTACATCACTTAGAATAAAAATCTACAGACCACTACCCTAGCCACGATAGTAACGGTTACCCCACAGCAAGCGTTAGGGAAAAGCATCGGCGTGAGGAGTATGAGTGGATAGCGGGATCGAGCTCCTAAAAATTATAGTTGACGGCTAATCGAGGAGTGAAATATAGCACCTTTAAAAAATTCTTGCTAAATTTATGGTAACTAAGTTTTCTTATCCTAAATCAATGGATCGGATATGGTTCTTGCCCTAGATTTGCATTATAAATAACAATAAAAAATACATACAATGGCTACAAAATGGAATTTAGACCCAGCGCACAGTGAAATTACTTTTAAAGTAAAACACATGATGATCTCAAACATCAAAGGGAATTTCACCAACTTCACAGCAGAAATCGATGCTGAAGACGATACTTTTGCAAACGCAAAAACTACCGCTACCATTCAGACAGATTCTATCTCTACACACAATACAGACAGAGATAATCACCTGAAATCTGCAGAATTCTTCAATGTAGAAGCTAATCCTACAATTACTTTTGAATCTGATGCTTTGAATAATTCTGTTACAGGAAATCTTACTGTAAATGGTATTACAAAGCCGATTACTTTGGATGTTGAGTTCGGAGGAATCAATGTAGATCCATGGGGAAATACAAAAGCAGGTTTTTCTTTTGAAGGGAAAATCAACAGAAAAGAATTCGGACTGAACTGGAATGCAGCTCTTGAAGCAGGAGGTGTAATGGTAGGTGAAGATGTGAAAGTTGCAGGTGAACTGCAGTTTGTAAAGCAAGCATAGTAAATTAAATATAGTTTTTGAGATTCGGTGGTTTGCTATAATCACCGAATCTTTTTATTTAAAAATATACAGGTCATGCAACTTAACGACTTACAAAATATCAGCGATCAGTTTAAAACTACTCAGAAAATGCCGGTTCTCTTTCTCGGTCACGGCTCGCCCATGAATGCGATTGAGGAAAATCAGTTTGTTCAGGGATTTAGAAATGTGGCGAAGGAAATTCCGAAGCCGAATGCAATTCTGTGTATTTCTGCACATTGGTTTACACAAGGAACAAAGGTCACCGCGATGGATATGCCCAAAACGATTCATGATTTTGGTGGTTTTCCACAAGCTTTGTTTGATGTACAATATCCAGCTCCCGGAAATCCCGAACTGGCAAAGGAAACAGCAGAACTTTTAGCTCCCGTTTTCGTAGAAGAAGATCACAACTGGGGTTTAGATCACGGCGCCTGGTCGGTGATTAAACACATGTATCCGAATGCAGACATTCCTGTTATTCAGATGAGTATTGATTATACAAAACCACCGCAGTATCATTTTGATTTGGCTAAAAGATTGGAAAAACTGAGAGAAAAAGGAATTTTAATTATCGGAAGCGGAAACATCGTTCACAACCTTAGAATGGTCGACTGGAAAAACATTAACACCGTCGGCGCCGGCTGGGATTGGGCTATTGAAGCGAGAGAAAAAACCAACAACTGGCTTATAGACGGAAATTTCCAAAATCTTATTGATTATCAAAAGCAGGGACTTTCTTTACAATATGCAATCCCAACGCCTGATCATTATCTGCCGCTGATTTATTCTTTAGGTTTAAAAAACAGTTCTGAGGATCTGGTTTTATTTAATGATGATTTAATTGCTGGATCATTGAGTATGACGAGTGTAAGGATTGGATAGGTTAAATGTATTTTGATAATCCCTGCTCATCTGAATACTTAATTTTAACGCAAAATGCGCAAATATTTTTTGACAGCTGACTGCTTTTAAAGTACACCAAGGCGTTTCGCTTATAAAAGCTCACTAAGTTTTTAACTATTTACACTTACAACAAGTAGAATTTATTTCACCCTCTTTTTTTATCACTATAAATTTAGTAATATTGTTTACCATGAAAAAAGCAATACTACTTTTATTGATGATTCTGCCGTTTTACCTTTCATTAGCTCAGACCATTAAAGGAAAAGTGGTGAATGATATTGAGAAACCGATTTCAAATGTCAACATTTATCTCGACGGAACGAAGACCGGAACAATTTCGGGGGCAGACGGAAGTTTTACGCTTCAACTGCCTTCTATGAATAACAACAGCTTGGTTTTTCAGAAGGATGATTACGAAACATTTACCATCAGCACTTCGGAAGTTTTGAATAAGACCTTGAAGGTGGTTTTAATTAAAGCCAAAGAAATTGAGGAAGTAAGAATCGTTCCTTACACAGAAGCAGCTTACAAAAATTATATTAACTTTTTTCTGGATTCTTTTATAGGCTACGATAAGGAGAATGTAAGAATCAAAAATCAACGTTCACTGAAATTCTCTTATGATAAAGAAAATAAAATTTTAAAAGTAAAAGCTCCGCAGACTTTAATTATTGAAAATAAAAATTTAGGCTATACGATTGATTATAATTTAGAAGAATTTTCAGCTAATTTTGATGAAAACACTACGCGATTTATGGGAACCAGTTTTTTCAAGGAAACAAAAGCCAATGATAAAGTGAAACTGAACAGAATGAATGCTTATGATGGCAGTCAGGTTCATTTTTTCAGAAGTGTGTATGAGAGCAAGGTTGCAGGTGAAGGCTTTATTGTCAATCAGATTACCAAGTTTCCAAACTCAAAATATCCCACGGAAGAAGAGCTGCAGAGGCTTAGAGATTTTGCGAAGACCCTGAAATTAAAAGGAACAATCAATGTTCCTGATGACATTCTGGACATTGGAGCCAGAAAAAGAAACGAGCCGCCGTACAAAATAGCGGTGACCAAAACTCAGATTCCCGAGTCAGATTACACCAAAAAGAAAGACGGCAAATTATTTTTGGATTATGAATTTATGATGCAGATTAATTTTAAAAGGTATTTTTACGAATTAAAAAAGGGGCAGTTTGTGAAGGCAGAGATTCCTATTATTCAGACATCATTTCTTCATCCCGAAGGTGATGTTTTTGAAATTTATCGTGATGGTAACACTTCAAATCCAGGAATGCTGACGAATCAGGGAGAATTTGCTAAAGATAAAATTGAAAAATTACTTCCGCTGGATTACAATCTCGGTGACTAATAGACTAAAAGCGAAAAGCTTCCAAACTGGAAGCTTTCATTATTTGAATAGAACATTTAGATCACTGTACCGCCTGCAGAACGTTGATATTTCCATAGCCATAATCTGCATTTTTAGTAGGATAATATGTGGAAGACTGTCTCATTTTAGCTAAAACCTGATCTCTCGTCCATGAAGGATTTTTTGACCAGACCAACGCTGCAATTCCTGCTGTGGATGCTGTGGCAACCGAAGAACCTCCTACGTAATCGGTCTGCGCATTGTAATAACTCAACACCGGAATATTATTTCCAGACGCTCTTTCCATCTGGTAAGTGAAATCTATCTCCGCTCCCGAGTGGCAGACATCACATTTTTGGTTAGAAGTATTTTCTTTCACTCCTGTGATTGCCTGTGTTTCAGCCATCCATGCAGGGAAAATAACACCAACGAAAGTAGTAAAACTTGTAGATGTTCCCCCTGCGCAGAAAATTAATTTTCCTTTTGAGTACGCATATTTTACACCGTCTTCAATCTTTCCGACTGAAAAAATATGTCCCATCGACATTGAGATAATCTTTACCGAAGTATTATTAGCCAATGCCGTGAATGCTAATTTTACACCTTCCTGCTCGTGATAACCGTCTAAAACTACATTTGAAGCAGCCCGGTAAGAAACAAGGTTTGCATTATACGCCACACCAACCGGCTGTCCCAAACTGTTTCTCGGAGCCGCCATCGCAGAAGCCATGCTCGTTCCATGGCCACATTTGTCGTCAGCACCATCGAAGCCTGAACTCCATGGCCATACAGAATCTACATACACACCGTTTTTGCTGATTGTCCGTCCCGAAGAAGAACCATTATTAAAACTGCCACTCAACAAAGTTTGATTGAAAGAAACTCCTGAATCAATTAATCCGATGGTAATTCCGGCTCCGGTGCTGTAATTCCATGCGCTGGTAATATTATGCTTCGCAAATGACCATGGTGCTTTTGCATTGGGTGAAACTGTTGTGTAGTCTGCAGAATTTAAAACAGTTGACTCTAATCCGCAACCAGATGAGCTTCCGCTTGATTTTGCGATACCTCCTATTTTGTTTTCATTCTCAAAATAATGGTAATCTGCAGGTTCAAAATAGCGGATAGATTTTAATTTACGTAGCGCAATCACCGTTTCCTGCTTCTCAATGTAAACATCGATTTGGTTCAGATATTGATCCGAAGCCATAAGAACTCTGTCTTTTTTACCTTCGTATTTGGAGATTACTTCAAGAATTTCACTTTGTAAAGCTTCGGAATTAGCAGATTGGCTTCTGTCGAAATCGTCTTTCGAATCTCCAAACCCGATGGATGCGATTTTATTCCCACGAACAATTCCACTCCATAAAAAATAGGAAGAAGATTCGTTCCAGGAAAATCTGCCTTTAGATTTTGTTGTTTCGTTGATTTGATCATTAATCTGTCTCGTTGTAAGCGGATCTGTCTGTACGATTTCGCTTTCAATTGCAGATGTCTGCAGATCGTCATTGCTGCATGAACTCAAAGCGAATGCGGTGAGTAATAAGAATACACATTTTTTCATAGTAAAAATTTTGTTTGGTCGAACCAAATTAAGATTTTCTACTGAATTACAGATACTTGATCACTAAATTTAATACTAAGTGCATAGAAATTTTATGCTTACCGTTAAACGAAAGAGTTTCCATTTCTTATGAATGACAAGATTTACTCTTCACTACAAACAAAAAAGAAGCTTCCAGGGTGGAAGCTTCTTTTTTGTTTGAATTATTTATTTTAAAAATTAACTACAAATTTTCTCTCATTAATCAATTCAGCAATCGCCAGCATATCTTTTCCGATCAGTCTGTCATCTTCAAGCTTTGCTACTTTTGAACGGATAATTGCATGGTTTTCCTCGATGATTTTTGAACATTTGGCAGGTCTTCTAAATTCTAATCCCTGTGCTGCAAACATCAGTTCTACCGCTAAAATATTAACTAAATTTCCTAAAACCTGATTAAATTTCCTACCCGAAATACTTCCCATAGAAACATGATCTTCCTGACCTAAACTTGTTGGAATAGAATCTGCCGATGCCGGGAAACAAAGCGTTTTATTCTCCGTTACCAAGGCCGCAGAAGTATATTGCGGGATCATAAATCCTGAATTTAAACCTGAACTTTCGGTTAACAATCTCGGTAGACCATATTTTCCTTCCAATAAAAGATAACTTCTTCTGTCTGAGATATTTCCCAATTCAGCTGCCGCCAAGGTTGCATAATCCAACGGCATCGCCAACAACTGTCCGTGGAAGTTTCCGCCAGAAATAGATTCTTCAGCACTTAACACGATTGGATTATCGGTTACAGAATTCAATTCCGTTTCTGTCAACATTTTCAAGTGTTCGAAAGCATTTCTGCTTGCACCGTGAACCTGCGGAACGCATCTCATAGAATACGGATCCTGTACTCTGTCGCAATATTCGTGAGATTTCAGATTATCTGAATTCTTTAAAAACTTCAGCATTCTTGCTGCCACTTTTTTACTTCCTTCAAACGGTCTGATGTCATGAAGTTCTTTTTTAAACGGACTTGCCGAACCTCTGTACGCTTCAAGACTCATAGCAGCCGTCAGATCTGCCAGATCCAAAAGATATTCAAATTTTTCTAAACCTTTGATGGCATGGGCCAGAATAAACTGTGTTCCGTTGATCAGTCCCAAGCCTTCTTTCGGACCTAAAACCAAGGGCTCAAGATTATTTATTTCAAGAATTTCGGCCGTTTCGAAAATTTCGTTTCCTACCCAAACCTGACCTAATCCTAAAAGCGGTAAAACTAAGTGTGAAAGCGGTGCCAGATCTCCAGAAGCTCCTACAGAACCCTGCTCCGGAACAACAGGAATAATGTCTTTTTCGAGCATTAAAATAAATCTTTCAATCACTTCCAGAGAAACTCCCGAATAACCTTTCGACAACGCATGAACCTTTGCAATCATCATGATTTTCGAAAATTCTTTATCAATGGGTTTACCAACGCCCACCGCGTGAGAAATAATTAAATTATACTGCAGCTGCGCTGTTTCGTCAGCAGAGATTTTAGTATCACAAAGAGGCCCAAACCCTGTGTTAATCCCATACACACAACGATCTGACTCTACAATTTTCTTTACATTATCCTGAGATTTTAGAATCTGCTCCTTAGCAGTTGTATTTAATTTGGCTTTATTTGGGGTTTTACAGATTTCCAAAACATCATGGAAACTCAAAACGTCTACTCCGTATATCATTTCAAAAAATTTGCTTAAAAATACACATTTTGAGGAGAACTGAAAACGCGATATTTCATCTTAAAATATTTCAGTCAGAAGCCATTTAATTTACTATTTTTATGGACTTAATTAAAACTAATCTATATGAAATTCAAAGCTTTATTATTGGCACTTTCGGTGACGGGTGCGTTTACATTCGCTCAGGAAAAAGTAAAATTCTCTAAAGAGCAAATTAAAAAAATGGAACAGTATCTTTTCAACGAAGGATTTCCAGGACCATCCACAAAGAAAATATCAACCATCATTCTCAAAGACGGAACGGTAAACAAAGGTTTTTGCAACGATATCGAAACCAAAAAAGGACAGATCTACGAGATCTCCATTAAGGACAGCGCAACCAAAAAACAAATGGTTTTCAACGCAGACAATGTAAGCGAAATGTACATTTATCCATCTAAACTGGCAAAAGTTTTAAAAGTTGGAAAGTACATGAGCAACATAAGAAGCATGAGCACAAAAAAACTGAGTAAAAATACGACCAGCGAAAATATTCAGTTTGTGAACCAGACCGTTTCATTAAAAAACAAGAAGGATGACAAAGAATTCCTGATGCAGTTAATCAATCCTGAGTTCAGCGATGTGATTGCCGTATATCACGATCCGCGGGCGAAGGAAACCAATGGAGTTTCGTTTGGCGGACCACAGTTAGGTGGAGGAGTGATTAAATCGTATTATGTGAAAAAAGGTGACAAAGTAATGTGGCTTCACAAAGATGATTTTGAAGATAACTACGATTTCTTATTTGGTGACAATGCTGAATTTATGAAAAAATATCCTAAAAAATCTGTAGAATGGGATTACTTTAGCTTTTTGGTGAATGAATATACTGAGATGACAAACGGATAATAAATTTCCAACTATTTCAGATCAACTCCTGCGCAGAATTCATGTAAAAGATGCTCAGGAGTTTTTTTGTGCTTTAAAATTCTTAATTTTGCTTTATGAATCCTTCTTTAGAATTACAGCTTAAAACTTTACCATCAGAACCCGGCGTGTATCGTTATTACGATAAGAACGACAATTTGCTGTATGTAGGAAAGGCAAAGCATTTAAAGAAAAGAGTTCTCTCCTATTTTAATAAAAATCTTCCCGGATATCGAATTAAGATCATGGTAGGAAAGATTCACCGCCTGGAAACTACTATCGTCAACAGCGAATACGACGCACTTTTATTAGAGAACAATCTGATAAAAGAACATCAGCCTGTTTACAATGTGATGTTGAAGGATGACAAAACTTATCCCTGGATTTGTATTAAAAATGAAGATTTCCCGAGAATATTTTTAACGAGAACAAAAATAAAAGACGGTTCAGAATATTACGGTCCTTATGCGAAAGTGCGTCCCGCAAAGATTCTTTTGGATACCATCAAACATATTTATAAACTGAGAACCTGTAATCTCAATTTAGCACCGAGTAAAATTGATGACGGCAAATATAAAGTCTGTCTCGAATTTCATATTAAAAACTGTGAAGGTCCCTGTGAAGGTTTGGAAAGCAAAGAAGAATATGATGAAAAAATTGATGCGATAAGAGGAATTATTAAAGGTGATTTCCAGACGGCGAAAAAATATCTGATCAGTCAAATGATGAAGTATGCCGAGAATCTTCAGTTTGAAAATGCACAGACCATTAAAGAGAGATTAGACATTCTCGAAAATTATCAGGTCAAACATACCGTCGTAAATCCGAATATTGATGATGTTGATGTTTTCGGAATGACGAGTGACGAAACGGCTGCTTATGTGAATTATTTCAAAATCAGAAACGGAAATATTATCCAAAGCTTCACTACTGAGATCAAGAAAATCATTGAAGAAAGTGACGAAGATATTTTGGAAGAAGCTTTAATTGAAATCCGTCAGAAATTTGAATCAAATTCAAAAGAGGTGCTTATCCCCTTTCATTTGACATTAGAAATTCCGAACGTAAAACTGATTGTTCCTAAAGTTGGTGACAAAAAACGGATCGTAGAACTTTCAGAAAAAAATGCCAAGGAATACAGAATCGAGAAACTTAAACAGGTACAGATTGTAGATCCCGAAAGACATTCCAACAGAATCATGGCAGAAATGCAGAAACTCCTGAGAATGCCTGTAGAACCGCGCCACATTGAAGGATTTGATAACTCGAATATTCAGGGAACCAATCCGGTATCAGCATGTGTTGTTTTTAAAGACGGAAAGCCAAGCAAAGCCGATTATCGAATTTTTCATCCTAAAACTGTCGTGGGTCCTGATGATTTTAAAACGATGGAAGAGGTTATTTTCCGCCGATATAAAAGAATGCTTGAAGAAGGCGAAAGCTTACCACAGCTTATTCTGATTGACGGTGGAAAAGGACAGCTGTCATCCGCTATTAAAAGTTTAAAACTTTTGGGTCTGTATGGCAAAATAACCATCGTCGGTATTGCCAAAAGACTGGAAGAAATTTTCTTTCCCGAAGATCCCATTCCTTTGTATCTTGATAAAAAATCTGAAACATTAAAAGTTCTTCAGAGAGTGCGGGATGAAGCGCACCGTTTCGGAGTAAGACATCACAGAACCCGAAGAACCAATTCAACCATAAAATCTGAGCTGGAAGAAATCCCCGGCGTTGGTGATAAAACAATTGGAATGCTCTTATCGAAATTAAAATCTGTAAAGAGAATTAAAGAAGCAAATCTGGAAACTTTAGAAGAAATTTTAGGGAAAAGTAAAGGGAAGATCGTTTTTGATTTTTTCAACACTCCATAAAAACAAAATCAGCTCAAAAATTTGAGCTGATTTTTTATATCAATTATATGGAGACTACTTTTAAACGCCACCCATTACATACATATTTTCCATAGTCGGAGCTTCACTTCCACCTTTTTTCTCAAGCGTAATAGCAAATGCCTGTGCATTTGGAATATTCGCCAAAGCAATTCTACCATCTTTATCTTCAGAATACATTCCTGCACTTACCGGTTTACCGTCTGCAATTGCCCACAATTGGTACTCCATTCCTTCCGGCGCTTTAGGGAGACTGTTTACATTTAAGTAAACGTCTTTAGAATTGGTATCCCACAAAACAGTTGCTTTAGATTCAGGATGTTTGTCCACTCCTGCCAAAACTACTTTTTTCATATCAGGATTTGCGGCAATATCTAACTTCTGCTGCATAGTCTGCATGGCAAGATTTTTAGACTTCGTTTCGCTTTCCAGTTTAACTATCTGATCGTTGATTTTAGCCTGGCTATTCATCCAGTATAGATTGGCACCAATACTTACTAAAAACAACACAGAAGCTGCTATAGCAAAGTTTTTCCAGCCACCGCCACTACTCTTTTCGGTCTCAATTTCCTTTAACTCCTTCTTCTCTTCAAAGATCTCTTCGTTGTTTTGAATAGGAATAACTGGTGTATCATCTGCAGTTTTCTGTTCTTGCTGTATTTTAGCCCAGATTTTTGATTTTAAATCATTGGGTGGGGTCACTGCCTGCGCATTGGCAAGCATCTCAAAAGTCTTCTGTGCTTCTTCAAAAGCTTCTCTTACTTCATCGCTGTTCTTCATCACACACTCCAAAATACCTGCTTCCTCGGGAGAAGCTTGGCCTAGAATGTATGATTCTAGAATTCCGGATGATATGTATTCTTTATTATTCAATTTTATTGATAATCTTTTAATAAATCTTTTAGTTTCATTAATGCATTACGCATCTTCGTTTTTACAGTGCCCAAGGGCATGTTCAGTTTTTCTGATATCTCACTCTGCGTGTATCCCTGATAATAGGCAAGATTTATAAGCTCCTGCTTATCAGACTCCAAAGTCTCGAGCACATTGCTAAAGCCAATAAAATCTGAATTATTAGTCGTTGAAAGTTCCGCATTGTTATATACGAAATCAGGTAGTGATTGGTTTTTTAGTTCGTTTTGAAAACTTTTAGATTTTAAATAATCAATTGCTGTATTTCTTGCGATATTGATCATCCATGTATAAAACCTTCCCTTTGCAGTATCGTATTGATGAATAGAATTCCAGATTTTCATAAAAACATCCTGAATTATTTCTTCAGTATATTCTTTTGACTGCACAATTCGAAGAATCACCCCATATAATGCACCAGAATAATGGTCATATAAGTGGTGAAAACCTGATTCGCTCTTTTCTCTGAGCAAAGCAATAAGTTCGTCCTCTGAATAGTTAGTTTTAATATTGAATATTTTACTTACCAAATTTAACAAAATAAAACGGACATCCGCAAAAATCTTTCAAAAATTTTATCTCGTATATATCATCATAAACAGTTATTATAAATTTATATAAAATGAAAAATACGATCACTAAACTATTTTCAGTACTTCTACTGATAATGATGTTAGGAAATATTGCAGCACAGACCGGAAACTTTAAAGCAAAGAACCCCTACTACTCTAAAACGGCAACGACACCTTTGAAAGTCAGCAATGCTGAATGGAAAAAAATTTTAAAACCTGAATTGTATCAGGTAGCAAGAGAAGGAGCCACTGAAATGGCATTCACCGGAAAATATTATGAATTTGATGTAAAAGGTACATATTACTGCGCGGTCTGCGGAAATGCACTGTTTCTTTCAACTTCAAAATTTGCAACCACCTGTGGATGGCCATCTTTCTACGAACCGTTGAGAAAAGACGGGGTAAAATATAAAAAAGACAGTTCCCATAACATGGAACGTACAGAAGTACTGTGCGGAAGATGCGATTCTCATTTGGGACATATTTTCGATGACGGACCCAAACCTACCGGGAAAAGATTTTGCATGAATTCGGTTTCATTGGAATTCGTACCCAATCAAAAAACCAAGAAACAAAATTAATCAACTGATTTTCAGTTAAATAAAATAAATTCTCTAGAATCTTAAAACTAAAACCAGGAGACTGTCGTAGATACCAATAACAGACAAAGAAACTTACAACTCAAATAATAATAATTTAAAAAATCAAAAAAATGAATACAAGATCAAAATTCGCAGCACTAGGAATGGTTGCATTATCATTCGCATTAAGTGGAAATGTGGCTGCACAGAAAATGAAAGAAAAGACGGTAATGGTTGGCGGAGCTGCAATGTACCCATCAAAAAACATTGTTGAAAACGCAATGAATTCTAAAGACCACAAAACATTAGTTGCCGCAGTAAAAGCAGCAGGTTTGGTAGAAACTTTGCAAAGTGCAGGACCATTCACAGTATTCGCACCTACAGATGCAGCATTTGCAAAACTTCCTGCAGGAACTGTTGAAAATTTAGTTAAGCCTGAAAATAAAGAAATGCTTACCAAGATTTTAACTTACCACGTTCTTCCTGGAAAATACAGTTCTAAACAGGTTTGGGCTGCAGTGAAAGCCGGAAATGGTAAAGCAATGATGAAAACGGTAGCAGGGGAAGAATTAACATTCTGGACAAAAGGTAATGACCTATATGTAACCGACGCAAAAGGTAACAAAGCAAAAGTAACAATTGCTGATGTCAATCAGTCAAATGGAGTAATACATGTAATAGATACTGTTCTATTACCATAGTTTTAGTTTTTTATGGTTTATTTTAAGGAAGCCTTATCTGGTGACAGATAAGGCTTTTTTTATTTAATTTAAAATGAAAACTTCTTTCGAATAATCATCGTTGCCTTTTGGCATTTCAATCACGATGTTTGCATTTTCATAATATCCTATCGTTGATTCTCCTGATTTCAGTTTTACTTTAAAAGTATCTTTCTTACTTGTCGACTTGAATGTTGCAAACGGAACTGAGCCGTTGCTTTCTACTAAAATAAACTGACTGTCATCTATCTGTACTTTCTGTAAACTTACTTTTCCATTCGAATATTTTCCCGATTGCGACGGAGAGTTTGCCACAGTTTCGAGGGCAACTTCCCTTACCGGTTCGGAAGGCTGTACTTCCTGAACTACCGCTTCTGCCCGAACCGCCATTGCTTTCGGACTTGAAACAGGAACAGTTACCAAAGCCTGTTTTAAAGCATCCTGATAACCTTCTTCAAACTCTTTAATCGAAGTACTTCCTTTTTGACTTGCAACGACTTTACCGTTACAGTCTTTAAATTCCAAAACAATCTTATTTCTCAAAAACCCGCTGTCATTGATTACGTCGGCATTCAAAACACTACAAGGATTTGAATTGGCTTCCGCTGTCCATTGACTTCTGCTTCTCGAAACTACCACATATTGTTTTTGCTTAAGTGTTTTAGATAGCAAAACATCTAATTTATACTGTTCGCTTTTAAATCCGCTGAATTTTTCCGGTAATGCTATATATTTATAATCTGAAACTTTTTGCGCATACGAAATTGTAAAGCAAACGGCTGCGATTAATGTTGAAACTTTCTTCATTGTAATTAATTTAAAATAATTCTGAATTTATTATCCTTTTTAAAAATTCACCAAAATCAATACCCATTATTTTTAGAGCATATAATCTTATGTATTTTAATCATTTCTAAATTCTCCCATATCAAGCTTCAAAGAGAAAAAGTTGGAGAAGAAATTAGATCCGCCAATTCCTGAATTACTGATTGCATAATCTAACGTCAAACCTCTGTACCTGATTCCTAAACCAGCGCTCGGCTGAAATGAAACTTTTCTGCTTAAATCTTCAATATCCGTAATCGACTGAAATCTGTTGATCCCCACTCTCACAAAAATCATTTTCTGATAACCTAATTCAGCACCGGCATAAGGAGTAATACTTGCAAAATCTGTAGAAAGTAGTGCTGCCGTTTTAGCAAAATCTACATTGATCCCAGCTTCAGGTAGTACATATAAACTGCTGTTGATTTCAAAAAGCTTACTTGCTCCGGCATTCAGTTTAGGCATTGTCAATTCCATTTTATCTGTTGGTGCCGGGTTAAATTCTTCACCGTTGACCACTGCGGATAACTCGTTTTGATTAATGCTCCAGAAATTGACAGTCGTCGTTGCATCACGGAGGATTCCCCCAAACTTCCAGCCGTTATCCGCTTTATAGATTGCCCCTACATCAAAACCAAAACCGTAGCCGCTTGCAAATTTCCCCACATTTCTGTAAACAATTTTTGCGTTAACTCCGACATCCAGTTTAGGATTTCCACCAGGATGAAAAGCATAGGTAATAATACCCGCATAATCTGACTGTGAAAACTTGGTGATTTTATCATAATCAATATTTCCTTCCGTATCTATTAGCTGAGTGGTATTTAAAATATTATCAACTCCCAATCTTACGATTGAAACACCGAAAACACCTTCTTCCAAAACTTTTGCATATGCCAGATAATCATATTTCGCAATCGATTCAAAGTATTCTGCGTGCATTGCTGCTCCCTGCCAGTCTCTCGTAATACCGTTTAAACCTGCAGGGTTCCACATAGGTGAATACACGTCATCCTGATTAGAAATAACAGCTCCTCCCATTGCCAAACCTCTTGCTCCGGCACCGATATTTAAGAATTCATTGGAATATTTTCTGATAATTTGAGATTGTGAAAACCCAAATACAAGGGAAAATAGGAATAAAAGATATTTTTTCATCATGCAGTTGATGCTTAGTTAATTGTTTTCTGTTTCCTGGTTTTAATCAGAGCGTTCGCTACTATTGCTAAAATCATAACGAGTGAAGCCACATAAAATACTGGGCTCATGTGTTCTGATTCTCCAAAGATAAAAAAAGCTAGTATAATTCCGTAGACTGGTTCTAAATTTACTGTTAAAATTAATGTGAAGGGCGAAATGTATTTCATCAGCTTTACCGATTCCAGCATCGGGAATGCCGTGAAAACACTTGCCAACAACCATATTAACGACAAATCTCGGTAATTTATTTCATTCATTGAAAATATTTGACCGGATAATAAATAAAAGACAGCCAAAATCAACCAACCACTGAATATTTCGTAAAAAATAATGTTTCCCGGACTGGTTTTTCCAAACAGTTTTCCGTTAAAAACAGAAAAAATAGTCCCGAAAACAGCACAGAGAATTCCGAAGAAAATACCTTCTTTGTATTGAAATTCGGTTTTAAAAATCAAAAGAATACAGGCGACGATTACAATTCCCATGACAACTTCTGACACGTCAACTTTTCGTTTAAAAACAATCGGTTCCAGGATCGCGGCAAATAATGTTGACAGAGATAAACAGCTTAGTGCAATCGAAACATTAGAAACTTTAATAGAATAAAAGAAACAGAGCCAGTGCAGCGCCATAAAAAATCCTATAGCAGCAAGCTGCAAAAAAAGTTTTTTAGAAACTTTAATGCTTTCTTTTTTAAAAACCCTGATGAAGATGAATAAGAATATAGCCGCAAACAGCATTCTGTAGAAAACAAGAATTTGTGCGTTGGCAGTAATTAGTTTTCCTAAAATTGCAGTAAATCCCCACAAAAAAACGATCAAGTGCAATCTGAAAAGAGCTAATTTTTGCATGTCTATAATTATCAAATTTTTAACAGGCAAATTTACGAATACGTTTTAGTAAAACACCGAAATATTATTCGTTTAAATAAAATAATTTAAAACTTAATCTGACTAAAAATAACGCTATTAATGAGGCATAAAAAACCCTGAAAGTCTGTTAAACTTTCAGGGCCTTCAAATAATAAACTATTAAAAAAATAAACTAGGAACAGAGGATTTATAACGGAGTAATCAGCTCCTTTCCTCTTATGTAAAATTATAAAAAAAACAAACATAAAAAAACTTATCTGTGTTAAATATTTCATAATTTTATGATTTTCAATGCGTTGAATCATAAAAAATCATCATTTTATATAACTTGGAAAAGTAGTATCTTAGGCACATTAAAATAGAAATTTCATGGATATTGAATTCAACAAGCGAGAAGATCAAAACAAATTAAAATTATCTGAAATAAATCGTTTACTTTCTGAAATAAAAAAAGGCGGTGGAGAAAAGAGGTTACAAAAGCTTCGCGATGAAGGAAAAATGACGGCAAGAGAAAGAATAGAATATCTTCTTGATAAAGATTCAGATTCCATTGAAATTGGAGCTTTTGCAGGATACGAAATGTACGAGGAACACGGTGGCTGCCCAAGTGGTGGTGTTGTTGTGGTGATGGGTTATGTTTCAGGAAAGCAATGTTTAGTGGTTGCCAACGACGCCTCTGTAAAAGCTGGTGCATGGTTTCCGATTACCGGAAAGAAAAACCTCAGAGCACAGGAAATTGCGATGGAAAATAAACTTCCAATCATTTATCTTGTTGATTCAGCTGGAGTTTATCTTCCAATGCAGGACGAGATTTTTCCTGATAAAGAACATTTCGGCAGAATTTTTAGAAATAACGCTAAGATGAGTGCCATGGGAATTATTCAGATTTCTGCTGTCATGGGAAGCTGTGTTGCAGGAGGTGCATACCTGCCAATTATGAGTGACGAAGCAATGATTGTAGATAAAACAGGTTCTATTTTCCTGGCAGGAAGTTATCTGGTAAAAGCTGCTATTGGCGAAAGCATCGATAATGAAACTTTAGGCGGTGCAACAACGCACTGCTCAATTTCTGGAGTGACCGACTACAAAGCAAAGGATGATCAGGATGCTTTGAACAGAATTAAAAATATTATGAAATCCATCGGAAGCTATGAAAAAGCTGGCTTCGACAGAATTGAAAGCTTCCCACCAAAAGAAAAAATAGACAATATCTTCGGAATTATGCCGGTTTCACGCGCTGATCAATATGATACGTTGGAAATTATCAAATGTCTTGTCGATAATTCTGAGTTTGAAGAATATAAAGCTGACTATGGGAAAAGTATAATCTGTGCGACTGCAAGGGTCGACGGATGGTCTGTAGGAATTGTCGCCAATCAAAGAAAACTGGTAAAAAGCGGTAAAGGTGAAATGCAGTTTGGAGGTGTTATCTATTCTGACTCTGCCGATAAAGCCACTCGGTTTATCGCAAATTGTAACCAGAGAAAAATCCCATTGATATTTTTACAGGACGTTACAGGTTTCATGGTTGGTTCAAAATCAGAACACGGAGGAATCATTAAAGACGGTGCCAAAATGGTGAACGCCGTGGCCAATTCTATTGTACCTAAATTTACAATTATCACAGGAAATTCATACGGAGCCGGAAACTATGCGATGTGCGGAAAAGCATACGATCCAAGACTCATTGTTGCATGGCCTTGGGCAGATTTAGCGGTAATGGGCGGTTCTCAGGCTGCCAAGGTTCTAGCCCAAATTCAGGAGTCGACTTTGAAGAAACAGGGAAAAGAAATCACCGAAGAAGCTCACAAAGAAATTTTAGATTCAATTTCTAAAAAATACCAGAAGCAGACAGAAGCGACTTATGCAGCATCAAGATTATGGACAGATGCTATCATCAACCCGATTGATACCAGAAAATGGATCTCGATGGGAATAGAAGCTGCTGATCATTCTCCAATTACAGAAAAATTCAATTTAGGAGTTATTCAGGTCTGACTTCATTACATTATTCAATATCCAGCCTCATTTAAAAGATGAGGCTTTTTTATTATGTTAAATAATCCTAAACAATTATAAACTGTCTTAAAGCCATACGATAAGGGTAAGATTTTTGTTATTAAATAATACAAAACTAATAAGCACTTCAACCTCTTTTTAATTACTAATCCTAAAAGGAAACCTATGAAAAGATATTTTGCAGTATTTATTGCCCTATATACCATCGTTTTATTATACATGATGTTCTACGCTTCTGGAAGAGAACCTTCCGAAATATCGTATATTCAACATCAGCCATTCATTACAATACAACATTTCCTAAATGATAATAACATTGATAATCAAGCATTTATTATCAATATATTTGGAAACATCTTCCTTTTCAGTCCTTTTGGATGGCTGGGATTATGCATTAAAAAATTTAATCGATTTGTCCCGATAACTTTATTCTTCCTGATTGCCATCAGTATTATTGAATCAATCCAGTATTTGACCGGAAGAGGCGTTGCCGACGTTGACGACGTGTTCTTAAACACACTGGGGATGCTGATCGGTTTCGTGTTATTCAAATATGCAACCTGGAAAAATATTGCCAATATTAAATTTCATTTCGATCTACTTGACACTAAAAAGAAACAAGTTTCGACAGTGTCATAAAAAGTACTGATTGATCAGATGAACAATTATGTTAAATCATAATAAAAACTCAGCCTAAATTTTCAGGAGCTTTATCCAGCTCTCCACTATATCTTTTTTGTGCCCTTGCTTTTTGCCAAACAACAAAAAAGGATGCCGTTGCGATCTGGGCTAGGGAGGAGTGGTGGATAAAGAGAATCTGTCAGTACTAACTTCTTTTACTTCTGATGTTCGATGATTGATGATTGATGATTGATGATTGATGATTGATGATTGATGATTGATGATTATGCAAAAATAAATTTTGTGAAATAAATTAAATATTTTCAAGGATTTGTTTCTTTATTTTTGAAATTGATATGCTCAAAAACCCTTTTAGTATTAGATAAGGTGATATTGCCTAACAAATGAGATTTTAATAACCGCAGAGCGATGCACTGTTCGTAGAACGACAATTATCCTAATTGTTAATAGGAGCTCCGTAGGAGCGGCCTGTTCTAAGATGAGTGTTTGTAAAAGTACAATCTAAAGTAATAGAATTATTTATAGAACACGCATCGCAGAACTATCAAAATTTTTGAACAGGTTTATACAACACCACTAGATTCAACATACTAGATCTCAAAATCTATATGGATTGAAATTCTAACTAATTTCAGTTGATCTAATTTCAAACTATTGCTTGTGCAAACAACGTCTGTAGTATCATTTAAAATTAGTTTATCAAGGAATTCTTTGTTTACATTATGATCAGCAAAATAATAACCGCAGGGCGGTGCACTGTTCACAGAACTACAATTATCCTAATTGTTAACTTGAGCTCCGTAGGAGCGGCCTGTTCTAAGATGAGTGTTTGTAAAAGTACAATCGAAAGTAATAGAATTATTCATATAACACGCATCGCAGACCTATTAAAAATTAGTGAACAGGTTTATACGTTACCACTTAAATTTACCGTCTATCTCGTGAAGTCTATACCAACTCAATCCCAAACTAATTTTCCTCCACTCAATCAAAAATTTAGTCAAATGATTTTGTTTATCGATCATAGCTGCATTAATATTCACCTTTATTACCAAGCTTCGGAATGGTTAACCCAGAAATGTAATCATTAAATCCGGCTACTTAGCTGATGATCACCCAAGTATTGTACCAAGCAACGCGAACATTAAACACAAAACTCTAGACCCGAAACATCAATTAATTTCATACCACATACTTAGCTCTTTTTACTTTTTACCTTTTACTTTCCTTTTACCTTTTTACATTTACCTTTTTACTTTTTTACTTTCTCAAAGTATATCACAAAAAAAATCCTCAATCAAGTAAATGATTGAGGATTTAAAAAAAACTGGCGGCGACCTACTCTCCCGCTTTCGCAGTACCATCGGCGCTGGTGGGCTTAACTTCTGTGTTCGGAATGGGAACAGGTGAGCCCCACCGCTAAAACCACCCTAAAGGCTGT
>NZ_JAPDHW010000018.1 GCF_025971945.1 Chryseobacterium kimseyorum | reverse complement strand
GTTAAGAGGAAGTACATTTATTAAAGAAATAAATTTTGAAGAAAGACATTTGAAATTATCATATATAGCAGATTATAAAAAATTTATAGAACATAATCCTTTTACAAAAATTAGTGAAGACCATTTTATTTCATACTGGGAAACTGGTAACGCAAAAATAAAGGCTTTAAATGATGGTTGTGTCAGACTACTAAGAAAGAACCCAGATTTATACTCAGTTAGTATAAAACTGATGGATATAAATAACATTTATTCAATTTCAATCAACAGAGATGAAATTGAGAGATTTTTAAAAGCAGACTTTTTTGAAATTGAAAATAATTGGGATGATATTTTTAGCAATAAATATGTCTACACAAAAGAGTACTCAATAACTTTTTTTGATTATTTCGGAACTATAAACACGATTGTATAACATATGTTTTAAGTAATCCCAATGCCCGATGTCGCGGATTTGCAATCCGTGACTTTCCACGCAATGTAAAAATATGCACGGATTGCAAATCCGCGCTATAGAAATTGCAAATCCGCGCTATCGACAAAAAGAAAATGCTCCCTACCGAAGCAAGAAGCATTTTCAACCCTAATATTTAATATAATTAACCCATTACAGAGAGACACCTCGTCTCCATGGAATGAAATCATTCTGATTCAGAACGTCAGCCTTGGTTTTTACTTCGCCGCTTGCTACGTTGATGATGAGTTCCAGAAGTTCGTCTGCCGCTTCGGGAATTGTTTTTTCTCCGCTGATGACGGTACCTGTATTGAAATCAATAATGTCTGACATTTTTTCTGCCAAAACCGTGTTGGAAGAAATCTTTACAACCGGAGAAATAGGATTTCCCATCGGAGTTCCAAGACCTGTGGTGAAAAGTACCACTGTTGCACCTGAACCGACTAAAGCCGTTGTACATTCGGCATCATTTCCGGGAGTACACAGAAGATTCAGACCTGGTTTTGTAGCATATTCTGTAAAATCGAGAACTTCCACAATTGGGGCAGCTCCTCCTTTTTTGGATGCTCCTGCGGATTTCATGGCATCGGTAATTAAACCATCCTTGATATTTCCGGGAGAGGGATTCATATCAAATCCAGATCCTGCCGCAACCACAGAGGCTTCAAAATCTTTCATCAGTTTCAGGAACTTCACACCGTCTTCATCGTTGATGCAACGGTTCACCAGCTCCTGCTCTACTCCACACAATTCCGGGAACTCGGCCAGCATGGTTGTTCCGCCAACTGCCGCCATAATATCTGAGACTTCCCCCAAAACAGGGTTGGCAGAAATTCCTGAGAAACCATCTGAGCCGCCACATTCCAAACCAATATTCAGTTTGGTGATGGATGCTGGTTTTCTCTCTATTTCGTTAGCTTTTTTAATGCCTTCGTATGAATCTTTAATCACGCCGGTCAGCATTTCATCGATGGTACCCGATTTTTGCTGTTCGTAAACGACGATTGGTTTTTTGTTATTTGGAGCCAGTGCATGCAGTGAATCCATGAAAATCTGAACCTGAAGATTCTGGCAACCTAAACTGAGAACCGTTGCTCCGGCAACATTCGGGTTGTTGACATATCCTGCGAACAGTCTTCCCAACGCTTCAGCGTCCTGACGGATTCCGCCACAACCGCCCTGGTGCGTGATGAATCTAACGTCGATATTTTTAAATACTCTCGTATCCGGTTCTTCCTCTTCCACCGCAACATCTGCAGTTGCACCGCCATTCAGTAAAGAACGAAGTAACAATTGGTGTTTGCTGGCTTTATCGTGAAGTAATTCTTTTTCGAAAATATCCTTCAGTGTTTCGATATTCTTGTTTTCGCAGAATACCAGCGGGAAAAACAGCCAGACGTTTTCTGTTCCTACCTGTCCGTCTTCACGGTGGTAGCCCATAAAAGTACGGTCTTTCCACTTGTCAACATTGGGTGGAGTCCAGCCCAAAGTATCGGTTTTGCCGACCACTTTTGCACTCTGGTGCTTTACATTTTCGGTGGTAATCACTTCGCCCTGACTGATGGATTGGTTGGCTTTTCCAACGATTACGCCATACATTAAAATATGGTCGCCATCCTCAAAATCTACGGCAGCGAATTTATGTTTTGCTTTAATATCTTTAAGAATCGTATAATCTGTACCGTCTAAGTGCACCGATTCTCCGGCAGGCAAATCCATCAACGCTACAATAACGTTGTCTTTGGGATTTACTTTCAGTACTTTCTTCTGCATGATTGTTTAAGAATAAAATTGAATAAAATTTTTGTAAGCAGTTTCCATGTCATTGTGATCAATTTCGTACAATGCTTTTGCGACTGCGGCTTTCAGGCCTTCTACCTGTGTAAGGTCGGTATCCCAGAACAGTTTTTCGCTTAACGCCTGTTCAGAAACTAATTCATAATCTTCGTTTTTCCAGATTTCTCTGAATCTGTTTACGATGGCTTCTTCGTCATTCAGAGGAAGAGATTTTTCACCAAAACTTCCCTGATAGAATCTGATTAAACTTGCCAGTGAGAACGTTAAGTTCAACGGCAGTCTGTTATTTCTTTCAACATAAGTCAGCAAACTCGGAACGACTCTTACTTTAAATTTAGAAACAAAATACAAAGCAATGCTCGCCAAATGGTGCTTGATGAAAGGATTTCTGAATCTGTCGAACACTTCTTCCGCAAATTCTTTCAGTTCAGTTTCATCTAAACCTAAAGTCTGATTGACTTCATTGAATATCGATTCGCTTAAAAAAGTTCCGATAAACTGGTCATCGATTGCTTCTTTTACGATTTCTTTTCCTGCTAAAATAGCCGGAGCCAACATCAAAGTATGTCCGCCATTCAAGATTCTTACTTTTCTTAATCGGTAAGGCTGAATATCATCCACCACCAAAATCTGTTCGTTGATTTTATCGAAAGGAATTCTCTGTTTTAAATCTTCACCTCCCTGAATCACCCACAAAAGGAATGTTTCAGAAACCACCATCATCGGATCTTCATAATCCAACTGGTCTTCATACGTTGCCGCATCATCTTTCGGATAACCCGGAACAATTCTGTCGACCAAAGTATTGTGGAAGTGATTGCTCTGTTCAACCCATTGCGCAAAACCTTCTTCTAAATTCCAAAGTTGGGCATATTTTAAAATAATTCCTTTTAAAACTATTGCGTTTTCTTCAATCAGCTCGCAAGGAATAATTCTTAAACCTTTGTTTGCCGCTCCATTGAAGTGCTTATATCTTTCGTGAAGCAAAACCGCTACTTTCGCTGGGAAATTTTTGTGCGGACCTTCGTAGGTATTTTCAGTTTCGTCGTAGGCAATTCCTGTTTCTGTTGTATTTGAAAATACAAATTCAAGCTCTTCTTCTTTCGCTAACTCTAAAAAGCTGTTGTAATCTGCATAAGGATTGATCGATTTCTGAATCGCTGAAATCACACATTTTTCATCTATGATTTCTCCTTTTTTGATTCCTCTTGAAAACAAAGTATACAGATTTCCCTGTTCTTCAAGTTTGTGAACTGAACCGTTTGGTGTAGGCTGAATGTTGACTATTCCTGCGTTGAAATCTGCTTCTTTATTTAATTTATCAATCACATAATCTGTAAATCCGCGCATGAAGTTTCCTCCCCCGAACTGTACGATTTTGATTGGTAATTTTGTATCTATACCGCTGTTCTGACGGTTTAACTGTTGTTTTGTCTGATTTTCCATTTTTCTAATTTGAATTAAATTGTGTTTTTAATTCTGCTAAATCTTTGTACGGAATGCTGTATTTAAACGCAAAGTCCGCTAAGATTTTTTTTAATGCTTGATGTATTTTTTAAGTTCGCAAAGGCGTTTCACTTAGCTAAGAACTCAAAGTTTTTTTTAAAACCTTCAAGGTTTAATTTTTCTTACAAAATTTCATCAAAATTATTTTCCCCGACCCTTAAGGGAGTAATTTTGATGAAATTCTAATGAGAATTTTCCTCCCTTTAGGGTTGGGGTAAAGAAAAATACCATAAGAATTTCTACTTACTGATCACTTTATACTTAGGAACCAACATTTTCATCACTGTCCATGCGATCAGATAAGCGACTGCACAGATGGAGAAAATAATCATATATCCTTTGTCAATACCGTCTGAAACTACAGCTCCTGATTTTTCCAATTGTTCAAAGAATCCATCCGGCAAACGGTCGTTGACGTATTGAGGATATTTTTCCAGCAAAGGAACTCCGTCTACGGTTGACCATGCTTTGTGTGCGTGATCGAATAGAACTCCTGAAGATTTATTGATGATAAAAGAACCGATTCCTCCTGCCATCCCGCCAATTCCTGTGATGGTTGCGATGGCTTTTTTAGGGAACATATCTCCTACCGTTGAGAAGATATTTGCTGACCACGCCTGATGCGCTGCTCCTGCAACTCCGATAATTAAAACCGGAATCCAATAGGTAATGGTTCCTAAAGGTTGTGCTAAAAGTGCCAACAGAGGGAAAAATGCGAAAATCAACATCGCTTTCATTCTTCCTGTGTAAGCGTTCATTCCTAATTTTTCAACAAAATATTTTGGTAGCCATCCACCGATGATCGACAGTAAAGTGATCATATACAATACGAATAATGGCAGTGCACTCTGAGTGGAATCCATTCCGTAAACCGAACTTAAATAAGCCGGAGTCCAGAATAAGAAGAACCACCAAACGCCGTCTGTCATAAATTTTCCGAAGGCAAATGCCCAGGTCTGTCTGTAGCTGAAACATTCTTTGAACGTGAATACTTTTTCCGGAACTGAAGTGTCTTCATTGGGAAGATCGTCCTGATCCTGATTGATATACGTTAATTCGTGCTCGTTAACTCTCTTGTGTAAATGTGGTTTTTTATAAACGAATACCCATAGTCCCATCCAGACAAATCCTAAAGCACCGATGATGATAAAAGCCCATTCCCAACCCATTGATTTTGCAATAAAAGGAATTGTAAGCGGTGCTGCCAAAGCTCCAACTGTTGCTCCTGCGTTCCAGATACTTGTAGAAAATGCTCTGTCTTTTTTAGGGAAATATTCCGCTGTAGTTTTGATTGCTGCCGGGAAATTTCCCGCCTCACCAATCGCTAATACGAAACGTGCAAAAATGAATAAGGTTACACTTGTACTGATGATTGCCCCAGTATTAGAAACTGTTCCGATTAATTCTTTAGAACCGTGAAAACCAGCCGTCCAAGTCCCAGTAAGGATTCCTGAAGTTGCGATTCCACAGAATGCGTGTAAAACGGCACCGATTGACCAAACACCAATTGCCCAAAGGAAACCTTTTTTGGTATCCATCCAGTCCACGAATTTTCCTGCGAAAAGCATTCCCACCGCATAAAATATGGAGAATAATGCCGTGATATTTCCGTAATCGTTGTTATTCCAGTGAAATTCCGGTGCGATAAAATCTTTCCACGTCAAAGATAAAACCTGACGATCGAGATAATTGATCGTTGTTGCGAGAAATAAAAGAAGACAGATCGTCCACCTATATTGTGTCGGCTTAATAGATTTAACTGAACTCATAGTCAATGTATTTATTTTAAAGTCTGAATGATATCCAGCACTTTTTTGGTTTCAATTTCTATTGTCGCATAGTCTTTCGCAAGCATCAATTCTTTACTTACCAGCTTGCTTCCCATTCCTACTGCAGAAACTCCTGCTTTGAACCAGCTTTCAATGCTTTCCTTCGTGGTATCAACACCACCCGTCGGCATAAATTTCAGATTCGGGAAAACATCTTTGATGGCACTCATAAATCCTGGTCCCAAAGCATTCCCCGGGAATAATTTAATGAAAGTTACCCCAGCCGTTTCAGCCTCAATTATTTCAGTCGGAGTCATACAACCCGGACTGTACAACAAGTCTTTCGGAATTAAAAATGCTGCAACTTCCGCTACAAAACCCGGACTGATAAAAAAATCTGCCCCTGCTTTGTAATATTCTTCAGCTTGCTTTACATTCTTGATTGTTCCGATTCCCAGAAGCATTTCCGGCATTTCTGCATTACGAACCTCAACCATTTTTGTGAAATTACTCAATGCAGCTTCTCCACGGCTGGTATATTCTACCGCACGGATTCCTGCTTTGTAAAGTGATTTTAATATTTCTAAAGTTACCGTTTCATCAGCATTGTAATACAGAGGCAAAGCTCCCTGATTGATGATGGTGTTTGTAACCAATTGAATTTTTGTCATTTTGTTTTAATTATTTTGTTGAAAATAATCTTTGATGGGGTTTTATCCATCCTTTGGTATGCTGTCCTGTTGGGGACTTTGTTAAAATTTGGTTTTCTTCCGCCCTTTAGAGTTGGGGTAAAGAAGAAAATCAAATTTTTCTTTGTTTGAATTTTATTTGATAGTATTTTATCCTATCTTTTGCTAAATAGTCCCTTTGGGACTTTTTTGAACACAGAGTTCACAAAGTTTTTTTCCTACTAACTGTTTTTTAGTTTCACAAAGCCGCTTCGCTTATATAAGACCAAACTTATTAGTTATACTTCATTTGAAATGATGAAACTTTTAAAGCCAATTGCCAAAAGCAAGAAGCCAAAAGCCAACTACCTTTTGATGCGTCCTCCGGAATTTCCTGCCATTACTTCGAGGATATCTTCTGCGTTGCAATAGTTGATGTCTCCTAAAATGGTGTGTTTGATTGCACAGGCTGCGTTGGCAAAATTTAAAGCTTTTTCGTCATCGAAATGTAATAAACCATAAATAAGACCTGCGGCAAAGGCATCTCCCGTTCCGATTCTGTCGACTACGTTGTCTATTTCTAAAAATTTAGTTTCAAAATAATTTCCGTTAATCAAAGCTCTTCCCTGTGTCTGCTGAGAACTTGCAGTAACGCCGATTCTTATTTTATCGAAAATTTTATGAATAGATGGACACTGTTTTTTTAATTCTTCACAAGCTTCCATGAAACCTTGTTGGTCTGACGAAAACTGAGTTCCCAGAATTTCATTGATCTCATTTACACCACCGATGAAAATCGTTGAGTAAGAAACCAATTCCTTTAAAACCTCATTTCCGTTTTTACCATATTTCCAAAGATTGGAACGGTAAGCAGGATCGGTAGTTACTTCAATCCCCATTTCTCGGGCAGTGAGCAAACCTTCTTTTAAAGTTTCGTAAGCACCTTCAGATATTCCAGGACTGATGCCTGTCCAGTGGAAATAGTCGCAACCTTCCAAAGCTTTTTTCCAGTCAATCTGCTCGGGTTTGATGTTGGCAAAAGAACCGTTCAGTCTGTTGTAGGCAATTCTGCTCGCACGAACAGATGCACCAACTTCAAGGAAATATAAACCTAAAGGATGTTCGTTTTTATTGATGAAAGTTGTATCGATCCCAAAACTTTTGATGAAAGACAATGCAGATTCTCCCACAAAATCATCAGAAACATTGCTGATGTGCGTCACGTCGCACCCCATTGTCGCCAATGAAGAAGCTACGTTGAGCTCAGTTCCTCCGAAAAAGAATTCCATCTCGTGGCTCTGTTTCATTGTTTTGTTTCCGGGAGGTGAAAGCCTCATGATTACTTCACCGAAAGTAAGTATTTTGCTAGCCATATT
Organism: Chryseobacterium kimseyorum; assembly: GCF_025971945.1. Taxonomy (GTDB): domain Bacteria; phylum Bacteroidota; class Bacteroidia; order Flavobacteriales; family Weeksellaceae; genus Chryseobacterium; species Chryseobacterium kimseyorum. The sequence goes on along the minus strand of NZ_JAPDHW010000018.1, from coordinate 45,484 downwards.
AATTAACGCTCTTTATTTAACCACAAATCGCCAGATTCGACGAAGTCAAAAGACACAAAAGTTTTTGACGCTTTTAGGTATTTTGAAGTTTAATATATTGAAAATATAAAGATCACATAAGTTTAAAAATCAAAGATTTTTGTTGACGTTTGATCTTTTATTATTTTAAATTTTACTTTTTATAAACCTTCAAGGTTTTTGAAACCTTGAAGGTTTGAAATTTGTTATATTTAAAAATCGAAATAATTTTTAGCATTATGATAACAGATATCGGAAATGGTTTTCCCGATCAGTTCCATATCATCCGGCAATTCGCCGTTTTTCATTTCTTCTCCGAAAAGATTACACAATACTCTTCTGAAATATTCGTGTCTCGGATAAGATAAGAAACTTCTGGAATCTGTCAACATTCCTACGAAACAGCTGATCAATCCCATGTTTGAAAGGGCATTCATCTGCTTGATCATTCCGTCTTTCTGATCCAAAAACCACCAGCCCGAACCGAACTGTACCTTTCCTTTGATACTGCCGTCATTAAAATTCCCGATCATTGTTGCGAAAATTTCGTTGTCGGCAGGATTTAAGTTATATAGAATTGTTTTGGTCAGTTTATCTTTTCCGTCTAAAGCATTTAACAATTTAGACAAAGTTTCAGCCTGTACGAAATCACCGATAGAATCCCATCCTGTATCAGGACCCAGAATTCTGTGCATTCTTTCGTTGTTGTTTCTCAAAGCTCCCAAGTGGAACTGCTGAACCCATCCGAATTTGTGATATGTTTCGCCTAAGAATAATAAAATCGCAGTTTTGAATTGATTCACCTGCTTTTCAGCGATTACTTTTCCTGAAATTTTATCGTTGAAGATTGCACTTACTTCAGCTTCTGAAGCTTCTTCGAAAGAAATATTGTTCAGTCCGTGGTCGCAGAGTCTGCATCCGTTTTCGTGGAAATATTCTACTCTTTTTAATAAAGCATCGCACAAAGTCTGGTAAGAATTGATTTCAATTCCAGCCGATTCGCCCAATTTAGAAATATAGTCTGCGAAGTTGTGGTTTTCAATCAAAATCGCTTTATCAGGACGGAAAGCGGTACTTACTTTAATGCTGAAATCACTTTTCGCCAAATCCTGATGGTAATTTAGAACATCGATCGGATCTTCTGTGGTGCACAAAGATTCCACATTCATCATTTTCAGCAAACCTCTTGTTGACTTTTCAGGAGTCTGAAGCTGTGCTGTGATGTTGTCGTAAATATCTGATGCGTTTTTTTCGTTCAATAATTCATCAATTCCGAAATAACGCTTTAATTCTAAATGCGTCCAGTGGTACAGAGGATTTCTTAATGTATAAGGAACCGTTTTTGCCCAAGCCTCGAATTTTTCTTTGTCTGAAGCGTCGCCGGTGATGAATCTTTCGTTCACACCCATCGTACGCATTGCACGCCATTTGTAATGATCGCCAGCAATCCAAACTTTAGAAATATTTTCGAAAACCGTATCTTCAGCGATATCTTTTGGAATTAAGTGATTGTGATAATCGATGATCGGCTGTTTTTCTGCGAAATTGAAGTATAATTCTTCCGCGTATTTATTTTGTAATAAAAAGTTATCTGTAATAAAAGATTTCATTTCTGTAAAATTCTTGTGTTATTCATTAGCAGGTTTCCCAATGGTCGCCAAAATACCTCCATCCACATAAATAATGTGTCCGTTGACAAATTTACTTGCGTCTGAAGCTAAGAAAATAGCCGTTCCTGCAAGGTCTTCAGGGTTTCCCCATCTACCTTCCGGAGTTCTGCTGATGATAAAATCGTTAAACGGATGTCCGTCTACTCTGATTGGTTCTGTCTGGGTCGTCGCAAAATATCCGGGACCGATACCGTTCACCTGAATATTGTGTTTTGCCCATTCTGTTGCTAAATTTTTGGTCAGCATTTTCAGTCCGCCTTTTGCAGAAGCATATGCTACTACATTGTCACGGCCAAGCTCACTCATCATTGAGCAAATATTGATGATTTTACCGGACTGTCTTTTGATCATGTGTTTCCCAACCAGTTGAGACATAATGAAAGGACCGGTAAGATCTACATCGATTACTTTTCTAAAGTCTGCAACATCCATCTCTAAAGCCGGAACACGTTTGATGATTCCTGCATTATTGACTAAGATGTCGATTTTCCCATGTGTAGCAAGCATTAATGCTACTTTCTGAGCGGCTTCCAGTTCGTCTGTCACATCAAAAAGATAACCTGTAGCGTTATATCCTTTACTGCGATAATATTCTAAGGCTTCATCTAATTTTGAGGGAGTTGTACTTGTGATTGCCAGTTCAGCACCTGCAGAGGCAAGACCTTCAGCCATTGCCATTCCTAATCCGTGAGTACCGCCGGTTACAACGGCTACTTTTCCGGATAAATCGAATAAATTCATGTAGAAAAAATTACTTTAGTTCGTTAGTTTTAACAGCGTCCATGTCGCCATAATCCATATTTTCTCCTGCCATTCCCCAGATAAAAGTATAGTTGGAAGTACCAACCCCTGAGTGAATAGACCATTCCGGAGACAAGACTGCCTCATTGTTTTTCATAAAGATATGACGGGTTTCATTCGGCTGGCCAAGAAAATGACTTACCGCCTGCCCTTCTTCAAGATCAAAATAAAAATAAGCTTCCATTCTTCGGGTATGCGTGTGAGAAGGCATGGTGTTCCAAACACTTCCTTCGTGCAGCTCGGTCATTCCCATCTGTAGCTGACAGGTTTCTAATACACTGTTGACGATCAGTTTGTTGATGGTACGTCTGTTGGCGTATTTTGCTTCACCTAATTCTACAATTTCGGCTTCATTTTTAGTGATTTTCTTTGTAGGAAAAGTGTGGTGCGCCGGTGCAGAATTGAAATAGAATAAAGTCTGACCTTCATTTCCGTTTTCAAAAACAATATCTTTTGCTCCTTTTCCTATATATAAAGCTTCCTTATTTCCAAGTTCGAAAACCTCTCCGTCAACAGTTACCTTTCCGGCAGCGCCCACGTTGATGATTCCCAATTCTCTTCTGTCAAGAAAGTTTTCTGCCTTCAGATCATCAGTAGGTTCAAGTTTCAATGCGCTATTTACAGGCATTGCACCACCTACGATCATTCTGTCGTACATAGAATACACTACATTGATTTGATCTTCATTAAATAAATCATTGATTAGAAACTCCCTTCTCAGGTCTTCAGTTGTATATTTTTTTACATCTTCAGGATGATGGGCGTAACGAAATTCTGATTTTGTCATACTCTAGATTTTAAACTTAAATTTACGGTTTCTAAAAAACCTGTTAAACATTGCGTAATCGATTGCATTAAATTACACTAAAATTGTACAGAAATACTTGTCGATAAATATATAGATAATATGTATTCCGTTAACAAAAAATTCATTTAAATTTTTAATTAACTGATTGACAATAAAATAAAATTGAAATTTTTAAAAAAATTAAGAAATTTTAAGATTCAAAACAGTACTTTTTTTTACGAAATGAAGTCCAAAGACTGACTTAAATAAAAATCATGCCATAAAACATACCTATGATAACACTCATATAAAAATTATAACAATATTTTGATATCTGTTATGCTTCGATGTTAAATTATGTCAATTTGGTATCAATTACAAAATACATTTTTTTTTCAATGCGAAAAACTGATAAAAATCACCTTAATTTTTAAAAACACATCCCTTGACTATCTTTTTCGGGAATTTTTTTGACGTAAAAAGTGGTAATTTATATACCTTTTTTAGTCATTTAGAGAGTTAAACACCTTCATATTTAATTTTTTTTTGAAATATATCAACCCCTCTTACATCATGATACAAAATACTAAAAATCAATTTATTACAATTAGAACACCATCCTACATTTTGTCATTTTTAACAAACTAAACAGATAAGTTCACGAAAAAATAATATTTTTTTCTTTGTGTAATGGAAAATAATATTAGTTTAGAAGCCACGATAAATATGTGTCGTGAAAAATTACGCAATCGATTGCACAAGAAGCGCGTAATTTAGATATAAAATCAAACAGAGTACTTAAAATCCACAAAAAACTAAGCGGAAGGTCTGCAAAATACTTTCCAACCATACTTTAAAAACTATATAAGGATATAATAATGAATAGAAAAGTACAATCAATCAAATGGTTATATCTATCTGTTTTTCTGCTTCCGGTACTTGGCTTGGCGCAGGAAAAAAGCAAAGAAAAAGAAACCAATATTGACGAAGTAGTTTTGGTAGGTTATACCAAAGTCTCTAAAAAAGATGTTACCAACGCTGTATCATCTGTAAAAGCTGAAGCTTTAAAAGATATGCCTGTAAACAGTGCCGCAGAAGCCATCCAAGGTAGATTGGCTGGGGTACAGGTGCAGACCAGTGAAGGTTCACCTGGTGCAGAGGTGGATATTAAAGTTAGAGGTGGTACTTCTATTACGGGAAGTAATGCTCCACTTTATATCGTAGACGGTGTGCAGATGGACAACGCAATGTCTCTACTAACTCCAAAAGAAATTGAGTCGATTGAAGTTCTGAAAGATGCTTCATCTACATCAATCTATGGTTCTAGAGGAGCTAATGGGGTTGTTTTGATCACCACAAAAAGTGGCCGTAAAAAAGCAATGACGACCATTAACTATAATGGTTTTACCGGTGTAAGAAAAATCATGAATACATTGGATGTTCTTAATCCTTATGATTTTGTGATGTACCAGTACGAACTGTATAACAAAAACGGAGTTGATGCTGATGTATTAGCTTTCGCTACAAGATACGGTACTTATAATGAACTTGCCTCTAAATATACCAATGTTAAAGAGAGAGACTGGCAGGATGAGTTATTCGGAAGAGAAGCTTTCAACTTCACCCACAACCTTACTGTAAACGGAGGTTCTGAAAAATCAGCTTTTGCGTTGACATTAAATCATGTGGATGAAGATGGTATTATGCTAAGTTCTGGATTCAAAAGAAGCATGGTCAACTTTAAGTATGATTATGATATCAGCAAAAAATTAAAAATCGGATTTAACGCAAGATACAGCAGATCATTAATTAACGGTGTAGGTACATCTAGCACAGGATCTCAAAGTAACAACAGATTAAGAAACGCAGTAAGATATCAGCCTTTCGAGGGTGGATCTAATATTCCTGTGGATGATTTTGATCCTAACTACGCTACGAATACCAACTTGGTTAATCCGCTGATCTTAAATGAAAATGAGGTAAGAGATAACAGATCAAACGATTTATTATTGAATGGTTATATCAACTGGAATATTTCAAAAGACATTACTTTCAGAAGTGTTATCGGTTATGTACAGAGAGACATTATCACCAACCAGTTTTGGGGTACTGTAACTTCACAGGCCAGAGCCAATGCCGATATGCCAATCGTACAGTTAGACAGATCCCAATCGAGAAGAATTACCAATACCAATACTTTAAACTATACCAAAAAATTCGGTGATCATAAATTGGATGTATTATTAGGTCAGGAAACAATTCAGACAGACGGTGAATCTAGTAACACGTATGTAAAATGGTTTCCAAAGTCTATTCTTCCTAACGAGGCATTTGCAAACATTGCAGCTGCTACTCCACCATCTGGCTTAATTCAGGATGCTGCAAGAACAGCAGTATTGCCACCGGACCGTTTGGCTTCATTCTTTGGACGTGTAAATTACATCTATGCCAATAAATACATCCTAACTGCTTCTGTAAGAGCTGATGGATCTAACGTATTTATGAAAGGTAACCAATGGGGATACTTCCCTGCAGCTTCCCTTGCCTGGAAAGTTAAAGAAGAGAATTTCCTTAAAGATGTTAACTGGTTAGACGAATTCAAACTACGTGTTGGTTATGGTCTTTCTGGGAATAACAGAATCACATCTTACCTGTGGGCAAATTTCTATAACGTAAGTGCCAATAATGGTTATGTATTTGGAACTTCAGTTACACCTGGTTCTGCAATCTCTACTACACAGGCAAACCCTAGTGTAAAATGGGAGGCTACAGTATCTAAAAATGCGGGTGTTGACTTCGGCTTCTTTAATAACAGATTATATGGTAGTGTTGACGGATATATTACTGACACAAAAGATCTATTGGTTTTAGCGAAAGTTCCTTTCCCAGGATATTCAAACCAGTTCCAGAATTCAGGTAAAACTCAAAACAAAGGTTTAGAATTTACCCTTGGAGGAGTGATCGTTAATAAAGAAGATTTCACTTGGAAAACAGATATTAACCTTTCTACCAACAAAAACAAAATTTTAAGTTTAGGTAGCGGTGTACGTCCGGGACAGGATTCTTATTTAGTTCAGTCAGGAGGTATTGGAGGTTTCGACTTTATTGCTAAAGTGGGAAGTTCTGTAGGTACTTACTACGGATATGTGACTGAGGGAAGATATGAGGTTAGCGATTTTGATTACAATGCAGCAACACAGGTCTACACTTTGAAAGCTGGAATTCCAAGCACCAGTGCAATTGCATTAGGATCAAGAGCTGCACAGCCAGGAGATCTTAAACTAAAAGATTTAAATGGTGACGGACAGATTACTGACGCCGACAGACAGGAATTGGGAAGTGCTCAGCCTAAGTTTTACGGTGGTTTCAACCAAACTTTCCGTTACAAAAACTTCGACATGAGTTTATTCTTCAACTTCTCAGTTGGAAACAAAGTATATAATGCCAACAAAATTGAGAATACCACTCAATATCTATACAGAGACAACAACATGGCTGCAGATGTTGCAGACAGATGGAGATGGTTTGACAACAATGGTGTGAAAGTGAACGATCCTACTGCATTGGCAGCTTTGAATGCAAACACAACCATGTGGACGCCACCAACAGGACAGTACATTTTGCATTCTTACGGAATTGAAGACGGTTCATTCTTAAGACTAAATAACGTAACTTTAGGATTCACATTACCAAAGGGTTCACTGGATGCGGTAGGTGTTAAAAATTTCAGATTGTACGCAACAGTAAACAACGTTTTTGTACTTACAAAATACAGCGGATATGATCCTGAAGCAAGTACAAGAAGAAATGCATTAACTCCCGGAGTTGATTATTCAGCATACCCTAGAAGCAGATTTTTTGTAACTGGAGTAGATATCACATTCTAAAATTTATTATCATGAAAAAAAACAAATCAATACTAATTTTATCTTTTCTGGCAAGCGCTCTTTTTCTTAGTTCTTGCAGCGACTATCTTGAGCCGGAAAACCTTTCAAGTATCTCAGAAGCACAGCAGTTTGACAGTACTTCAGATACATTTTCTGCACTAATTGGAGTTTATGCTCAGCTAGGTGGAGATGACGGTTACGGACAGAGATTATCTCTAATTCTAACCCATTCTGGAGATGACTTCAGAACTTCAGGAAACTACAACTGTAATGACAGAAGAGGTGTTGCCACTTTTGGAGCATGTTCTACCAATACTGAGCTTAATGGTCCTTTCTCAAAACTATATACAGGAATTGAGCGTGCAAACCTAGTCATCAAAAACATTCCTTTATCTCCTGTAATGCAAAGCGGAACAGCAGACGATAAAAAACTGATGGACAGATATTTGGGTGAAGCGCTAACGCTGAGAGCACAATATTACTATGAGTTGATCAGAAACTGGGGAGATGTACCTTTCTACCTTGTTCCTGCTTCTGACGTTGCAGAGCAGAATCAGCCAAAAACAGACAGAGACGTAATTTATGATCAATTGATTACTGATCTTGAAAAAGCTGCAACTTTGGTTCCTTGGAGATCTGAAGGCGGAACAACCAGCAACAGAATTTCCAAAGGTTTTGTAAAAGGTCTTAGAGCAAGAATTGCATTGGCAAGAGCAGGATGGTCTTTAAGAAGAAGCCCGCAGGTAATGGCTCAGGGATCAAACCCTCAGAAATATTACCAGATCGCTTTAGACGAATGTAGAGATATCATGAACCGTACTGGTGATCATAGCCTTAACCCAAGTTACGAAAGCGTTTTCAGAGCTTTACATACCAATGCTCAGGATGCAACCAATGAAGTTATTTTTGCAGTAGGTGCTTTCGGTGGAGGGGTAAGAACAGACTCTAAAATCGGATATTACAACGGTCTGAAGCACCATGACAACTCTGTTTGGAAAGGTGGTGGCGGTATCAATGCATTACCGACTTACTTTTACGAGTTTACAAAATATGATTTAAGAAGAGACATGAATGTCGGAATCTTTACAATTAATGCAACAAACCAGGCTGAATTGGCTGCTTCAAACTCGTGGACAGATTCTAAATACAGAAAATCTTGGACAAGTATTACAGGGCCTTCTCAAACACTTGCGGTTGACTGGCCATTGATGCGTCTTTCTGATGTAATGCTAATGTTTGCTGAAGCTGACAACGAAATCAATGGAGCTCCTTCGCAGGAAGCGAAAAATGCATTATTAGCGGTAAGAAACAGAGCTTATGCAGGTAATCTTGGACAGGTTGGAGCAATTCCGGCTGACAAAGTAGGATTCTTTAATGCAATCGTTAAAGAAAGATTATTAGAATTAGGTTCAGAAGGTCTTAGAAAATATGACTTGATCCGTTGGAATTTGTTGGCTTCAAAAATTGCTGAAACTAAACAAAAACTGACAGATTTCATCAACGGAACCGGAGCTTATGCTAATGTACCATTGAACATTTATTACAAGAATTCTGTATACGATCCAACGAAAACTGCTCAGCAAAACATCGCGGCAATCGACGTTTATACAATAGGAACAGATAAAAGCCAGGTATTCTATCTTCCGAATCAGTCTGCTACAACACCTGCAGGTTACAAATCGATCGCATGGAGATCAGGAATTACAGCAACTTATATCACTGATCCTTCATCCGGATATGCTCAGTATTTTGTACCAAACAAAAGAGAGTTATTGCCGATTTATTTCGAATATATTCAGAATAACTACAATCTTACACAAGATTACGGTTACTAGAATCAAGATACATTCATATTAATTTTGATACAGACTTTCTCCTTCCCTAGGAGCGAGTCTGTATTTTCCTAATGAAAATTAAAATCTATGAAGATTTCAAATTTTTACAAAAAAATAAAGTTCTTGTCATTATTTTCCATAGTTGTCATCAGTCTTCTTTCTTTCAAGATGAATGAGGGTAAAACCATCATTGTTTCGAAAGACGGAAAAGGAAATTTCACTACCATTCAGCAGGCCATAAATTCTGTTGAAGAAGGAAAAAAAGAAAGAACAAAAATCATTGTAAAACCCGGAACTTACAGAGAAAAAATCACAGTAGATCCTGCAAAAAGTCCAATCACTCTGATTGGAGAAAATGCAGAAAATACCATTTTAGTTTACGGCGATCACGCATCAAAACAAAATGCTGAAGGTAAAAACATTGGAACTACAGGTTCATCAAGTATTTTTATTTTCTCTGACGATTTTTCTGCTAAAAATATTACATTTCAAAACGATGCCGGACCAGTCGGACAGGCCGTTGCTGTTTTAACGACAGGCGACCGTATTGCTTTTGAAAACTGCAAATTCTTAGGATTTCAGGATACACTTTATACCAAAGGCGCTCAGGATAATCCGGATAAAACTAAAGTTTCCAGAAATTATTTTAAAAACTGCTACATCGAAGGAACGACTGACTATATTTTCGGAGCCGGAACCGCCGTTTTTGAAAACTGTACTATTTACTCTAAAAAAAATGCATCCTACGTTACAGCCGCCTCCACAATTGAAGGAAATGAGTTTGGATATGTATTTATTAACTGTAATTTAACAGGCGATGCCGACACAAATTCTATTTATTTGGGTCGTCCGTGGAGACCATTTGCAAAGACTGTTTATGTAAATTGTGCAATCGATTCCACAATCAAGCCGGAAGGTTGGCATAACTGGTCTAAACCTGATGCAGAGAAGACTACTTTCTATGCAGAATACAATTCTAAAGGTTCAGGAGCTAACGCTGAGAAACGCGTGTCCTGGTCACACCAACTGACAAAAGAACAAAGTAAAAAATATACTGCCAAAAATATTCTGTCCGGAAAGGATAACTGGAACTACAAAAAAGCAGCTCAATAATCTCAAAAAGTTTTCAATGAAATACGCTTTTTCTTCATTCTTCCTTTTGGGAATTTTATCATTACAAAGCTGTGCCAGTCAGGTAAAAACGTCAGTCAATTCCGAAACAGTGGTTTCAGGAAAGCTGATCAGTTTCCCCGGTGCTGAGGGTTTTGGAAGATTTACGACCGGCGGACGTGGTGGAAAAGTTTTATTTGTAACTAAACTGACAGATGACGGTTCGGAAGGTACGTTAAGACACGCTTTAGAACAGAAAGGTCCGAGATATATTGTTTTCAGAACTGCCGGAACGATTTTCCTTGAATCCCCTTTAAGAATAAAAGAAGGCGACGTCACGATTGCCGGACAAACCGCTCCCGGAGACGGAATTAACGTTGCCAACTACGAAACTTTTGTAGCAGCAGACAATGTGATCATCCGTTATATGCGTTTCAGAATGGGTGATAAAAAAAAGTATGAAGGTGATGCTTTAGGGGCAAGATTTATAAAAAATCTGATTGTCGACCACTGTTCGATGAGCTGGTCAACAGACGAGACGGTTTCCATTTATGTTAACGAAAATACGACGCTTCAGTGGTGTGTAATTACAGAAAGCCTCAGAAATTCGGCCCACCAGAAAGGCGCTCACGGCTATGGCGGAATTGCCGGTGGAAAATTCGCATCTTTTCATCATAATATTTATGCAAACCACGACAGCAGAAATCCGAGACTGGGAGAATATGCGGGAAGTAAATTTGCGCTGACCGATCTGACCGATTTTAGAAACAATGTCATTTACAACTGGGGGCACAATAATGTTTACGGAGGTGAAGGAATGAATGTGAATATGGTCAACAATTATTACAAACCGGGTCCTGCGACCATGACCAACAAGAGAATTGTGGCGATTGATAAAAATGAAAAAGAGGGAACTGAGGTTTACAACATCTGGGGGAAATATTACATCAACGGAAATGTGGTGGAGGGAAGTCCTGAAGTTACCGCAGACAACTGGAATTTAGGCGTTTTCAATCAAATGAAACCTGCGTATAAGCTGACAGATGCTGATAAAAACTCAATTAAAATAAATCAGCCACACGATATTCAGAATAATGTGAAAACTGAATCTCCAAAGGAGGCCTACGAAAAAATATTAAAAATAGGAGGTGCAAGTTTGGTGAGAGATGCTGTAGATTTACGTGTTTTGGAACATGTAAAAAAAGGAACATTCTCTCACAAAGGTTCGCTCGGAAGTGATAATGGAATCATCGATTCCCAGGAAGATGTAGGCGGATTCCCTGTTTTAAAACCAGGAAAAGTTCCTCTTGATTCAGACAACGACGGAATGCCCGATGATTGGGAAATTAAAATTAATCTTGACCCGAAAAAAGCCAATGTCAACGGAAAAGATTTAGATAAAAACTATGATAATATTGAGGTGTATATGAATGACCTCGTGAAAAAAATAACCGAAAATCAACGGTAGTCACTGAACTTTCAGACTTTAAGGTTATCTAAAATAAAAAATAATGTCAGTACAGATAAAATCAAACCTATTCAAAATACTTCTGGCGGGAGCTGTCTTCGCAGGCGGTTCATCGTTCGCACAGAAAAATGTGATTGAAAAAATCCGCAAAACCCCGAAAGCTCCTTTTTCTTACGCAGAATTATCAATAAAAGACGGCGGAAAATGGCAGGGCAACGAGTACATCGGCGGAACTTTCAAAAACATCAATGAATTACAGCTTCCAGCCGAACATACCGACCATTCTTACTACATCAGATACGAAGGAATCGGTTTGGAAAACAATCAGATCGGTTACAGATTATACCTTGACTGGAGAAATGCCACAGATATTTTCGGGAAAAAAGTAAATACTCTGGTGTTGCCGGAAGTCGGACAGGACGGCTTTGAAACCTATCATCACGACGCACCTTGGGGACAGGATATTTTGAAATCAGGCCGTACCATCGGAGTCGGTTCTTACGGTAGATATGATGATCAGAATGATTTTGTAGAAACTTTTAAAACCGTAAAAACCACCACTGCAAAAGTTGTTAACGAAAACGATAAATCCTTCGCAACCATCGATTACAAAGGCTGGAAAACTTGGGGAAAGGCAGTTGACCTTCAGTCGAAGCTGACAATTTTCAACAGAGACCGTTTTGTGGAAGTTGATTTAAATTTAAATGAAACAATTTCAGGATTATGTACCGGAATCGTCGCTTTTAAAGATATTCCCATGAAAGAGGCGGTCAGTAAAAACAAAAAATGGGGCTACATTGCAACATACGGAACGCAGACTTTGGCTAAAAAAGAAGATAACCTGGGAATGGTGATCTTCTACCCTATCGGAAATTTAGATAAAATTGTAAAAACGAAATCGACTCACGTTGTGGTTTTTAAAAAGACCAAAAATGTTTCGTATTACTTTATGGGAGCTTGGTCTCAGGAACCGAACGGAATAAAAACTGAAGAAGAATTCTACAGAGATTTAGATAAAAAATTAGAAATTTTAGATAATAACAATCAACTTTAAAATTGACTTACAATGAGTTTTATTAATCAAAAATTAAAAATATACGCTGTTGCGGTTTTAGGTTCGGCAATGTTCCTTGCCTGTGCACAGACAAAAACGGCTACGGCTGCCAAAGCGACAACCCAAACTGCAAAATCAGGAAAAGTAGTTCCTACCAACCTGAAATGGTCTGAAAGAATGATGCTTTCTGAAATGCAGCGTTTCCCTGAAGCTTGGATGCTCGATTTCAGCAAAAGCCCGAAATGGACGTATCCATCAGCAATTGTGTTGGATGGAGCTGAGCAGCTTTACATCAAAACAGGTAAAAAAGAATACTACGACTACATCAGCGGTTTCGGCGAAACTTTGATCAAGGACGACGGTACCATCGTAACCTACGACCTTGACAAGTACAACATCGACATGCTGAACAGCGGAAACGTATTGCTTTATCTTTACGAAAAAGAGAAAAAAGACAAATACCTGAAGGCACTCCAAACGCTTCGTCTGCAAATCGACGGACAGCCAAGAACAAATGAAGGTTCTTTTTGGCACAAAAAGATCTATCCTTATCAGGTTTGGTTAGATGGTTTATACATGGGAATGCCTTTCTACACGCATTATACGAAAGATTTCACAAAAGGTGCAGACGCTCAGAAAGCGTATGACGATATCGTTATGCAGTTTGATTCTGTTCAGAAAAATCTTTTAGACAAAAAAACGGGATTGCTGTATCACGCCTGGGATGAGAGCAAAGAACAGGCATGGGCAGACAAACAAACCGGACTTTCGCCAAATTTCTGGGGAAGAGCCATGGGTTGGTACGGAATGGCAATGGTGGATGTTTTGGATTACTTACCTAAAGATCACCCGGGAAGAGCGAGAATTATATCTTACATTAAATCTTATTCTGACGCTGTTATCAAATATCAGGATAAAAAATCAGGGCTTTGGTATCAGGTTTTAGACAAGCCATTGGCAAACAAAAATTATGAAGAAGCAACTGCTTCAGCGATGTTTGTCTACACCATGATTAAATCTGTGAACAAAGGTTACCTGCCAAAATCATACAAAGCTGCCGCTAAAAAAGGCTACGACGGAATCATCAAAAATCTGATTACAGTTGATGAAAATGGCGTTGTAAATTTAAATAAATGTTGTGCCGTTGCCGGTCTAGGAGGAAAGCCATACAGAGACGGTTCTTACGAATATTACGTGAATGAAGAAATCCGTTCAAATGACGGAAAAGGAACAGGACCATTTATTTTGGCGAGTTTGGAATTTGAAAAATAATTTTTAAAACCATTAAACCATTAAGGAGATTTAAGAAGTTAAGATTTATTAAGGCTTAAATCTGAGATTTTATTAAGCTACTTGCTTAAAGCGAAGCTCAGCTTAATTTTCTAAACTTCTTAATAAAAACTTAATGGTTAAAATATTATTTTAAAAACATAAAGCCTTTGCTAAGCAGAACGCTTTTGCGAACTAAAAGTATGCAGAGCAACTTTAAAAAAATCTTTGTCCCAAAATTTCGGGATTAAAAATCTAAACAGATCAAAAATCTGATTTTATGACAAACAAAATTTTAAATATACTTTCAATCACCGCATTTTCCATTGCATCAACATACTTAAACGCACAGGAAAAACCCTACGTTTCAGAAGTCTGGACTGCCGATCAGGGGAAAAACTTCAGAAACCCGATCTTATACGCAGATTATTCAGATCCAGACGTTACGCGCGTTGGCGATGATTATTATATGACCGCTTCAAGTTTCAACGAAGCTCCGGGATTGCCTATTCTTCATTCAAAAGATATGGTCAACTGGAAATTGGTGAACTATGCAATTCAGGATGTTTTGCCGAAAGAGCATTTCTCCGTTCCAAGAAGAGGTGATGCGGTTTGGGCACCAAGTATACGTTTCCACAAAGGGGAATTCTATATTTACTGGGGCGACCCGGATTTCGGAATTTACATGGTAAAAACCAAAGATCCGCTTGGAAAATGGGACGAACCCGTTTTGGTCATGGAAGGAAAAGGTTTAATCGATTCCTGCCCGTTCTGGGATGAAGATGGACAGGCCTATTTGGTTCATGGTTGGGCTGGAAGCCGTGCCGGTGTGAAAAGTATTTTGTCTTTAAACAAAATGAATCCTGAAGGAACAAAAGTTTTGGATAAAGGCGTTCATATTTTCGACGGTCACGATGCTCATCCGACCGTTGAAGGTCCAAAAATGTATAAAAGAAACGGCTATTATTATGTTTTCGCTCCGGCGGGCGGTGTGGCTACAGGTTGGCAGTTAGTTTTAAGATCAAAAAATATTTACGGTCCTTACGAAGAGAAAATTGTTCTCGAACAGGGCAAAACAAAAATAAACGGTCCGCATCAGGGAGCTTGGGTAGATACCCCTTCAGGTGAAGACTGGTTCTACCATTTCCAGGACGTGGATGCGGGAGGAAGAATCGTGCATTTGCAGCCGATGAAATGGGAAAAAGACTGGCCTGTAATGGGAATCGACAACGATAAAAACGGAATCGGTGAACCGGTTTTAACGTATAAAAAGCCAAACGTCGGGAAAACCTATCCTATCGTAACTCCAGCTGAAACAGATGAGTTTGATGGTGAAAAATTAGGTCTGCAGTGGCAATGGAGCGCCAACGAAAACATCGTTTGGTCATCCAAACTTCCCGGACAGAAATTCCTGAGATTATTCTCCATGAAAATGGGAGAAAACGATAAAAACCTTTGGAATGTCCCGAATCTTCTGACTCAAAAATTTCCGGCTCCAAATTTTGTGGCGTCCACTAAAGTTAAGTTGACTCCCGAAGATGCCAAAGAAGGAAAAACTGCCGGTCTTTTGGTTATGGGAATGGATCACGCATCGCTTATTATCACCAACAAAACCGATGGATATTATGTTCAGTTGAGAAAAGCTGAAAAGGCTGAAAAAGGTGGAGAGGAAAAAGTTTTGTTTGAAACCAAATTAAAAGGAAACGAAGCCTATTTTAAAGTAAACGTTAGCGAACCGAATGGAATTTGCACGTTTAGCTACAGCGAAAACGGAAAGAATTTCATCAAAGTGGGCGAACCATTTCAGGCAAAACCAGGAAAATGGATTGGTGCGAAAGTGGGATTGTATTCTGTAAGTACACAGAAAGCAAACCGCGGTGGATACGCAGATTTTGAATATTTTAGAATAACAAAAAATTAGATATTGCCCACAGATCTCACGGATTTTCACAGATAAATCCTGATCAAAAATCTGTCTGATTCGCTGAGTCTGCAGAGGAAAAAAGGCTACAAAACCTAACGGGTTTTGAAAACCCGTTAGGTTTGTAAAATCAAAAGTTAAAAAAATTTGTGCTTGATAATTTCAATAATGAACAAAACATTTAATCATATCATTTTATTTTTAGTTGCCGCACTTCTTTTGTCGTCATGTCAGTCGCAAAATGCAGTTGCTAAAAATAGATCCGATAAAAAAGTCACCAGCATTTTCCTCATCGGCGATTCTACAATGGCCGATTACACGGGAAATTATGAGCCTGGCAAAGATTATATGAAAGTTCGTTATCCCGTTACTGGATGGGGACAGGTTTTTCAGCCGTTTTTTGTGAAAGACAGTCTGAAAGGTTTGACGTCATTAAAAGATTCGGTAAAAATCATCGACCGTGCGCACGGCGGAAGAAGCACAAGAACATTCTTTCAGGAAGGAAGATGGAGATATGTCTATGAAAATTTAAAACCTGGTGACTACGTGATGATGCAGTTCGGTCACAATGACGGTTCAGAAAAACATACAGAACGTTACGTGAATATCGAAGGGTACAAAGAATTTTTAAGATTATTCGTTACTCAAACCATTCAGAAAGGCGGCAAACCCATAATCATCACTCCGGTTGCAAGAAACTTCCCATGGAAAGATGGGAAACTGGAAAATGTACATGGTGAATATTGGCAGGCTCCAATCGATATTGCTAAGGAAATGAATGTTCCGCATATCGATTTAAACAAAATATCTATGGATTTTTTCACCAAAAAAGGTCAGGATTATGCGAGCAGTCATTATTTTATGAATCTTCCTGAAGGCGTGTATGAAGCATATCCTAAAGGCAATAAAGACAATACCCATTTTCAGCCGGAAGGAGCAAAAGTGGTGGCACAGATGGTGTTCACAGAATTTAAAAATATAATTAAAACTAAATAATAAAGAAATAATGAAGAAGTCATTCAAAATAATAGGTCTTGTCGCGGCAATGATGTTTTCGGGACAGTTCTATGCTCAGAATACAGATATTTACAAAGGAATTGAGTTTAAAATGCCAAAAGTGGCAGAAACTTCTTTCGCAGCAAATACCGTATCGATCAAAGATTTCGGTGGTGTTGCAGGTGGAAGTGTGAAAAATACAGAAGCTTTCAAAAAAGCAATCGACGCTTTGGTGAAAAAAGGTGGCGGTAAACTGGTGGTTCCAAGAGGACTTTGGTTAACCGGACCCATCGTTTTACAGAGCAACATTAACCTTCATGTGGAAGATGGTGCGATGATTATTTTCAGCACAGACAAGAGCGATTATCCTTTGGTAGACGTGAGTTTTGAAGGTTTAAATACCATCCGTTGTCAGTCTCCGATCTCTGCGAGAAATGCGAAAAATATCGCGATTACAGGAAAAGGTGTGATTGACGGAAGCGGTGATGCATGGAGAGCTGTGAAAAAATCGAAATTATCTGAAGTGGAATGGAAAAAATTCGTTGCATCAGGCGGAATCGTTTCCAAAGACGGAAAAACCTGGTACCCTTCAGAAAGCTACAAAAAAGGATTTGAAGGCAGCTCAAGTTTCAACGTTCCCGATAAAATCAACAAATCTGAACTGGAATCTGTGAAAGATTTCCTTCGTCCGGTAATGGTGAGCATCGTAGGTTGCGATCAGGTACTTTTGGATGGCCCGACTTTCCAGAATTCTCCGGCATGGAACCTTCACCCATTAATGACTTCCAATTTAATTTTAAGAAATCTTACCGTTAGAAACCCTTGGTATTCTCAAAACGGTGACGGTGTAGATTTGGAATCGTGCAAAAATGTTCTGATCTACGACAATACTTTCGATGTGGGAGACGATGCGATCTGCATTAAATCCGGAAAAAATGAAGACGGTAGAAAAAGAGGAATGCCTACTGAAAACGTAATCATCAAAAATAATATGGTATATCATGGTCACGGTGGTTTTGTAATCGGAAGTGAAATGTCTGGTGGAGCAAGAAATATGCATGTTTCAGACTGTACTTTTATCGGAACAGACATTGGTCTACGTTTCAAAACAACCCGTGGACGAGGTGGAGTCGTTGAAAATATTTATATCAAAAACATCGATATGATCAACATTCCGACGCAGACGATCGGTTTCAATATGTTTTACGAAGGTGCTTCTCCTGTTTTGGAGGACGGACAAAAAGCGGAAGGAAACAAAGCTCCGGAAAAAACATATCCAGTGACTGAGGAAACGCCTGTTTTCAGAAATATCTACTTTAAAAATATCACGGCAACGAATTCTGACGAAGCGATTACTTTATTCGGTCTGGCAGAAATGAACCTTAAAAATATCGTGATTGAAGATTCTCAGTTCGAAACTAAAAAAGGACTGAGCATCGTAGACGCAGACGGAATTCAGCTTAAAAACGTAAAACTTAAATATTCTGAAGGAACTGGAGCAACAATTTACAACAGTAAAAACGTAGATCTTTCTTCCCTTCAGCTGGAATCAATTCAAAAACCAACCATTAAAGTTTTAGGAGCAAAAACCACATCGGTAAAACTTCCGAAAGACGTAAAAGGTGAGCAACTGAGTATCTCGAAAGAGATTGCGAAGAACGCGGTTAAATAATTTGAGATTTGACGTTTGAGATTTGTGATTCTGGATTCGGGGTTCCGCGATTGCGATTCGGATTTTTGGATTCGGGATATGGGCGCACAGGAAAAATTTTAATTTTTCAACTAATGTGTTCTAAATATTCTCAAACATTTAAACTTAAAGTTAACTAATGTGTCAAAAACTTTTGTGGTTAGATCAAACTTTTTTGAACTTGTATTTTCAAGGTTTTAAACTTAAAAATTGCGAAAATCTTTTGTGACTTTTGTGGTTAAACTAAAAAGTTGCGGTTGAACAAAACCAAATTAATTTAAAAATGAGTTTTCACAAACTATATTTTCTTTTTGTTTTTTTTGTAGGAGCAACAGCATTCGGTCAGACAAAGCCGAATGCTACTCCTTACACAAACGAAGCAACATACGAAAAACTTAAAAAGAAACATCCGTTCATCACTCCTTTGAACAGACCGGTTCCGCCCAACATCGGGATCGATAAAGATGTAGAGTATGCCAACATCAACGGACTTTCCCTGAAAGCCGACATTTACTATCCTCTCGATAAATCCAAAAAACATCCTGCAATCGCAATGGTTCACGGTGGTGGCTGGATTTCAGGAAGCAAGGAAAATGAAAAATACATGGCTCAGGAATTGGCCGCGAAAGGATATGTTGCTATTGCAGTCGGTTACCGATTGAGCGAAGTAGCAAAATATCCTGCAGCGATTGATGATGTCAATAATGCCATTGAATATTTAAAGAAAAACAAAAAGAAATATGCTGTAGACACCAAAAAGATCGCAATTTTAGGCGAATCTGCGGGTGCCCAGATCGCCACTTTGGTCGGAGTAAAATCTAAAGGAAAAATAAAAGCGATTGTGAATGTAGATGGTGTGGTTTCATTTATTCATGAAGAATCCGGAAAAGAAGGAACTTACGACGCTTTTTGGCTGGGTTATGCCCACAAAGACAATCCTGAAATCTGGAGAGATGCTTCCCCATTGGAATTCGTGGACAAAAATACGCCTCCTACTCTATTTATCAACTCTTCACAACCCCGTTTTCACGCAGGAAGAGATGACATGATGAAAAAACTAAAAAGCTACGGAACTTTCACAGAATTTCACGAAATCAAAGACACTCCGCACTCCTTTTGGTCTGCCGAACCGTGGTTTACAGAAACTTTAAATCTGACGCTGGAGTTTTTAGATAAGACTTTGAAATAATGTTAGTCAAGGCAAAGGTTAGGTTAATTTCACCGTTGAATTGGCTTAGGAGTTTGGAACGTTAAGAAAATTTAAAATAAAGCCGTTAAAAAATTCCCACTGTTTGAGTGCGGCAAAAATTATCTAAATAAATGAAATTTTCAATCCGCACGAGTTTGGGAATTTTAGGATTTACTTTAAATTTTTAGTGGAAAAATCCAGCCTTGAATTTTTGGTTCTTTTGTTTCAAGACAAAAGAACATTAAAGCAAAATAATTTTTCAATGAAAAAAATATTTTTAATACTCTTCATTTCCATCACCAATTTTTTATTGGCCGGAACTGATCCCTACATCACAGTGACCGTTGCAAAAGATGGCAGCGGGCAATTTACTTCCATTCAAAAAGCAATTACATCGATCCGAGATTTAGGTCCGGGTGAAGCTTTGGTTAAAATAAAAGCTGGAACGTACAATGAGAAGATCGTCATTCCATCTTCAAAACATAAGATTACTTTACAGGGCGACAGTAAGGAAAATACCATCATTACCAACGACGACTATTCAGGAAAACTGGATGCTTTGAATGAGAAAATGACCACTTTCAATTCATACACACTTTTGGTGATGTCAGATGATGTTAAAATTTCAAATCTAACCATTAAAAATGCTTCATGCAATCAGGGACAGGCTGTTGCACTTCATGTGGAAGGTGACCGTTTTAACATCAAAAATTCCAATATTTTGGGATGTCAGGACACTGTTTATACCGGTGGAAATCACAGCAGACAATATTATGAAAACTGTTTTATTGAAGGAACAACCGACTTTATTTTCGGTTCGGCAACCGTGGTTTTCAAAAACTGTACGATAAAAAGTTTAGCCAATTCTTACATTACTGCGGCATCAACTGATCAGTCTAAAAGTTTTGGATATGTATTTTTTGACTGTAAATTAATTGCCAAAGAAGGCATAAACAAAGTATTTTTAGGAAGACCGTGGAGATCTTACGCAAGAACCGTTTTCATCAATACCGAAATGGGCAACCACATCCTTCCTGAAGGCTGGAACCCATGGAAAGGCGACAAAATGTTCCCGGATAAAGATAAAACCGCATACTACGCAGAATACAAAAGCAAAGGCGAAGGCGGAAAAACCGACAACCGTGTAGCCTGGTCGCATCAGCTGACAAAAAAGGAAGCAAAAAAATACACGATCAAAAGCATTTTCGGAGACTGGAATCCGTATATGAGTAATAAGTAATTGGTAATGAGCAATCTCAAAGCCATCTAAATATAACAGTTAGTATTAGCGATGTCACGCTGAGCCTGTCGAAGCATTTCACAATAATAAAATCATACAATGAAAAGATATTTTACCGCAAAAGAAACAAAAGACGTTTGAGAATGATAGACAATCAAAAGTTTGCAAAATGTAAAAGTTTCATTTTGCAAACTCTTGACAGTTTTATTCTTTAATTATTTTTTGATTCTTTTGCGGTTTAAAATTTTTCACATTAAATAAAAAATTAAAATGAAAAAAATACTTTTAGTCCTAAGCATCATAATTTCAACATTATCGATTGCTCAGAAAAAACCAACCTTATTTTTAATCGGCGACTCTACGATGTCCAATAAAGACAATCCTGATAAAAATCCGGAACACGGTTGGGGACAGGTTTTAGGACAATTTTTAACTCCAAATATTGAACTTCAAAATCATGCAATGAATGGCAGAAGCTCAAAAAGTTTCAGAACAGAAGGCCGCTGGAACAAAGTTGAAAAGCAATTGAAAAAAGGTGATTTTGTAATCATTCAGTTCGGTCATAATGATCAGAAACTGAAAGATTCAACGAAATTTACCAATCCACATACGCAGTACAGAGCCAATCTGGAAAGGTATGTGAATGAAACAAGAGCAAAAGGGGCAACACCTATTCTGATGACCTCGATTACCAGAAGAAACTTCAACGAAAACGGAGTCTTAATTGATACCCACACAGATTATCCTTTGGTGGTAAGAATGGTGGCGAATGATATGAAAGTTGCATTTGTAGACATGCAGTTACTGACCGAACAGATGGAAATCGCTGCGGGTCCTGAAAAATCAAAATTATTGCATTTGTATTTCAAAGCAGGAGAAAATCCATATTATGATAAAGATAAAGCAGATGATACACACTTATCAAGATTAGGTGCTGAAACTGTTGCTAAACTTGCGGTAAAATCTTTGAAAGATTTGAAAACAGGTTTGGAAAAGTATATTAAGTAGTTGAATCAATTAAGGACATAGGAAAGTGGAGCGTTAAGAAAATTTAAATTCAATCCGTCAAAAAATTTCCACTGTCTGAGTGCGGCTAAGATTATCTTTAGATGAACCATTTTGAATCCGCACGAAACCTAGCGAAGCGGTTCGACGAACAGAGAGAGTCAATTTGGAAATTTTAGGATATAATTTAAATTTTTAGCGGAAGTTTCCAGGTCTTGAACTTTTGGTTCTTTTGTTTGACTACGCCGAATCTGCGATTTCAAGACAAAAGAACATTAATAAAAATCAATTAGAAATGAATTTCAAAAAAGAACCATTTTTCGATGGCAATACCGAATGGGAAGATTTGGGAGCCGGTGTTTCCAGACAGTTTGTGGGATACAACTCTCAGGTCATGATGGTCATCGTTAAATTTGAAAAAGATGCTATTGGAGCTGTACATCAGCATTTTCATTCTCAAATCACGTATGTGGCTGAAGGAAAGTTTGAAGTAAGCGTAGACGGCGAAACCAAAATCCTGCAGAAAGGTGACGGATTTTTTGCACAACCCAATATTTTCCATGGTGTAAAATGTCTTGAAGCTGGTCAGTTGATAGATGCATTTACACCGTTTAGAGAGGATTTTCTGAAAGATTAAATTTTATAAAATTAAACCTCATAGGTTTCGAAAACCTATGAGGTTTCTTATTTAACGCCAATGAAAAAAGTATTTTTTTTAATCATTATTTTCCTTTTCATCCAGTTTTCAGCTCAGGAAAAAATATCGTTTTGGCCTAAAGGCGAAATGCCCAATTCAAAAATTTTAGCATCAAAGACCAAAAAGAAAAAAGAACTGGCAGAACTGAAAGAAGCTGAACTTTTTGCTTTTCTGCCTCCCGTGAAGGAGAGAAATCAGAAGTCCGTCATCATCATTCCCGGCGGCGGTTATTCAAAACTGACTTATGATGAAGGGGCTTTTCAGATTGCAAAATGGATGAACACTTTGGGGATTTCGGCGTTTGTTTTAAATTACAGATTGCCAACTTCGTCCGATTTAATTCAAAGAGAAATTGCGCCTTTGCAGGATATTCAGGCTGCCATCAAATACATCAGAAAAAATTCGGCACAATGGGGAATTTCTCCCGATCTGGTGGGCGTTGTGGGAACCTCAGCAGGCGGACATTTGGCGACAATGGCGAGCAATATTTCTAAAGATTACACAGAATTAACAGGCGATTGGGAAAGCATTTCCACCACTCCAAACTTTGCCGTTCTTTTCTGTCCGGTTATTGATATGGGTGAATATGCTCACAAAGGAAGCCGCAACAGCTTGCTGGGCGAAAACGCTTCTCCAGAAAAAATTAAGGAATTTTCCATGCAGAATCTGGTGACCGATAAAACGCCGCCAACGATTTTGTTTCACAATCAGGACGATACGGCCGTTCCGCCGATGAACAGCATTTTGTATTTCAAGGCGATGACGAAAAATAAAGTGAAAGGTGCCATGTTTATTTTCCCGAAAGGTGGCCACCGGTTTTTTGTAACCGATAAAGACCCGATCAATGAAAACTGGAAAAAACTGTGTGCAGACTGGCTTTTGAGTATTGGTAATAAGTAGTGAGTAATTTAAAAATAGATTTATGAGAAGTTGATTTGGGCAGCTTTTCCGCCTTCCACTCCCGCTTTTTTGCTCGTCGTTCCTCCCGGCAAAAAGAGCTCCGTTCAAGTCGGGCTGCAAATTTGTCATCAAAACAAAATTTGTCTTTAACCGACAATAATTCAGATTAAAAAAAAACGAATGTCCACAATTTGTCATTATGAAGAACACTGTATTTCTTTGTTAAGTTTACGCCTTTGTGTAACTTAATAATCGGTCAGCATTTTAAATTCTTTGTTTGGCTTTGCGTTAAATTAAAGATTATAATCAACTGCGGATTTTAAAAAAAATAACAATGAAAAACATCATCCTTATATTCAGCATATTTATTGGAATTCAAATTTCTGCCCAGCAAAAAATAACCGTCTGGCCGAAAGGTGAAATGCCTAATTCCAAAGGTTTAAAATTAAACATCATTGAAGAAAAAGAAGGCCGGATTACCCAAATTCAGGAAGCTGAACTCTTTGCTTTTCTTCCAGCCAAAGAAGAACGAAAAAAAATGGCTATCATTATCATTCCTGGCGGTGGTTACAGACATTTGACCTATGACCTGGGTGGATATTCCTACGCAAAATGGCTCAACACTTTAGGAATTTCAGCATTTGTTTTAAACTACCGATTACCCACGTCTCCGGATTTAAAACAGAGAGAAATCGGTCCGTTGCAGGACATTCAGGCTGCGATAAAATTGATCAGAAAAAATGCAGCTCAATATGGAATTTCACCTGACCAAATCGGAGTTTTGGGAACTTCTGCAGGCGGACATTTAGCTGCAATGGCTTGCAATATTTCAGGCGATTACACTGAATTGAAAGGCGATTGGACAAGTATTTCCACCGTTCCCAATTTTGCCATTTTGGTTTCTCCAGTAATTGATCTGGGAGAATTTGCTCATAAAGGAAGCCGTGTAAATCTTTTAGGAGAAAATGCTACCGATGAAAAGATTAAAGAATATTCAATGCAGAATCGCGTGACCGAAAAAACTCCGCCGACCATTTTATTTCATGCTCAGAATGACAATGCCGTACCCGTTATCAACTCAATTTTATACTACGAGGCGATGATTAAAAATAAAGTAAAAGGAGCCATGTTCATCTTTCCGGAAGGTGAGCATAATATTGGAATTTCCAATAAAACTGAACTGACGGATAACTGGAAGAAAATTTGCGCGGACTGGCTCAAAAACATAAGTGATAAGTAATATTAAGAATGACTTGTTACATTCTACTGATACAATTTTAAAGAATACAATGAAAAAACTAATTATAATTTCGCTGATTTTTTGGTCAATTGATTTTTTCCATGCACAAAAACAAAATTCCGAAAAGCCCCGGATTTTAATCAGCACAGACATTGGCGGAACGGATCCCGATGACAATCAGTCGATGATCCATTTGCTGATGTATGCGGATAAATTCAATATTGAAGGGTTGGTTTCCTCACCGTCTTTCGGAAACGGAAGCAAAGATGAAATTTTAAAAATGATTGGTCTGTACGAGAAAGATCTTCCAAAACTAAAAAAACACAGTTCAGGTTTTCCTACTCCAAAATATCTGCGATCCATTTCTAAACAGGGATTGCGTGGAAATGCACCTTATGAAGGATATTCAAAACCTACCGAAGGTTCAGAATGGATTATTAAATCTGCCAGAAAAAAATCAGCTCAGCCGCTTTATGTTTTGGTTTGGGGCGGATTGGAAGATGTCGCTCAGGCTTTGCACGATGCTCCGGATATTCAGAATAAGATTAAAATCTACTGGATCGGCGGACCCAACAAAAAATGGAGCGCCAATTCCTATTCTTACATCGCAAAGAACTTTCCTGATCTTTGGTTTATTGAAGCCAATTCGACGTATTATGCTTTCTTCTCTAAAAATGATGATCCTAATATTCTGAAAAGCACCGAATATTATGACCGATACATCAAGGGTTATGGAGCGATGGGGAAAGATTTCAAAAATTATTATAAAGGCGAGATTAAAATGGGCGACAGTCCTACCCTATTTTATCTGATGCAAGGCAACTCCAATGATCCTACCGGAGAAAGCTGGGGCGGAAGTTTTGAAAAAATCAACCGAAGTGCGCAGGTTATTGTTGACGGTGCCAAAGGAAGTTCTGAGGACATTGCTTTTTGTTCGTTGATTGAATTTCGTTTTAAAGGTCCTGTTTTAAAAGAAAATCCTGTCTCTGCACCTTTTCACATGGAAACGATGCACAAAAAAGATGTTCAGAAATGGGCGGGTTCTTATCTTGGTGACGGAAATTATGCTTTGAAATATGTCCCGAAAGGTGCAGAAGTTTTGACTTACAAATTTGTATCAGAAATTCCTGAACTGAACGGTCATGAAGGCAAATTAAATATCGTCAATATTTGGCCGGGAAAGGAAAACCCTACCGATATTCCATTAGGAAATATGTGGTTTTCTGATCAGTCTGATCCGAAACTGTATGAAGGAAAATTTCAGGGTGGAAAAACGATCTCAAAATGGAAAAATGATATTCTTCTGGATTGGGCGAAACGTTGGGAATGGCTGAAGTAGTTTGCCACGGATGCACTAATTTTTGATACTTGAATTTTTGTGCATTTTAGCGAAATGAGTTCCCACGGATCTCACAGATGATTGCACAAAAAAAAATCTGTGTAAATCTGCGGAATCTGTGGGGAATTAAACATTTATTTCTCCTCTTTTTTGAACTTTGGTTTAATGAAAAATCTGCTATCGATAACTAAATAAAAAATCCTGACGCATATTTGCTTCAGGATTTTTATTGCTATCAAACCTCATAGGTTTTGAAAACCTATGAGGTTTCTGAAATTATTGTGTCAATTTATTTCGCTTCAGCCATTTCGGAAACTCATTTTCAATCAGTTTTATTCCCGCCTCATTGTACCAGCTGTAGCCCATTCTGCGCTCTTCTGAAACCTCTTCATAATTGAATTTCACACTTCCATCACGGTCTCCGAAAACAGGTTTATTGGTCGGAATATCATAAAATCTTGCCCAAACTGCAGAACCTTCTTTCTTACTCAACGTACGGATGGCCTTATCACTTTCTCTCGAAACATTGTAGGTATAACCGTCAATTTTGCTTTCTTTAAACCACTGAATAGCTGATCTGATTGACTTCTCAATTTCGGGCGTTACAGGCTGCAACATCAGAAATTTCACAATGTTTACCGATTCTCCTGTGGCTAATGACATCGGTTCAAAAGCTCTGGCCTTTTCCGGAACTAAAGTAACTTCATTATACTGATCTGCCCAAATCGATAATTTTCCATTTTGCAGAACCTGAGTTTTCAGAACGCAAGCAATTCCCTTTTGCAAAGCCACTTTCGACTTTTCTTTCAACTGAGAACTCACCGCATCAAAGCCTTCTTTTCCTTCAGAAATATTGTACAGAATCGTCAGCACATTAATCATCGCATTGTCGTTGTACGTCACCTGTTTTCTGTAAATCGCAGAGTTCGGGAAGTACTGCGGGAAACCTCCATTTTCGTACTGCATCGAAAGCAAGTACTCAATTCCTTTTTCGGCTGCTTTCAGATAGGCAGGATTTTTTGTGGTGCTGTATGCGTTAATCAAACCGTTAATCTCCTTTGAGGTTGCGTTATTATCAATGGTTGCGAGATTATTGTCTCCGGCTTTAATGATTTTTAAAAGTTTAGGATCAATCTTTTTCTTATAATCCACCTCTTTTTTATTGCTCATATGTTTTCCCCAACCACCGTTCGGAAGCTGATAGACCATCATTTTTTCGGCCAAAGTATCTTTTACCTGAGCAGAAAATGTGGCTGTCATTAAACAGAATGATGCTATTTTGAATTTTAAATTCATTATTATTTTAATTATTTAATCGTAATTACTAACGGATTGGCAACTATTTTCGCCTGCTTCTCTAAAAGATTTTCCCAATCTTTCTGTGTCTGAATCTGTCCGCTTTTCTGCCATGCAAATCCTGCGTAATAGGTCAGCTTTTTCTGAGGTTTCGTGACAACCAGCAGATTACTCTGATCCGGAGTTTCAGATTTGAAAGCTACAGATTTCTGAACAATTTTTGGATCTACCACAATTCCTTCACCCACAAAGGCATCATCGATTTTTTCCCAGTGCAGATAGTACCCATTTTTGTCATTCAGCTTAGATTCGCCTTCGTTTTTATGAAGAGAAATTCCGACCGTGTAATTCGGAACAGGTTTTTCAGTTTCAAAAGTCGATTCGAACTTAGAAAAATTGGAACCTAAATCAAGTGAAATTCTTTTGGTCTCTTTCACACCAAACTCACTCCATGGTGCATACGTCAGTTCAAAAACGGTTCTCAACGGACCTTCAGCGATAGTTTTTGAAGTCACAAAATTCTGCGAAACCTCCAGTTTTTCATCTTTCCAAATCCCAATTCCGCCCGTTCCACGGCTGTCTCCAACGTGATACGGATCGTAGCCTTCGCCTCTCGTGTCTTTGTGATAATACATCGGATCGGTCAGATAACCTTTGTACCATTCGTTGATGACAGATTTTTCGGTTCTTTTAAACCAGATATCGACTCCGCTGGAAAGTGTGCTTCCCTTCACTTTTGCCAAAGCTTCTGCCTGACCTTTCGGACCATAAACCCTGAACGCAACCCTGTCGTTTTCCCAAGTGTAATCATCTACTCTTTCCGGAACCAGTCTGGAATACGTGGTTACCTGACTTTCAGGAACCGGCGTGTTGGCATCTGCTAAAATCGTATATGAATTTGTTTTCTTGGCATCGAGTTTCGCCTGAAAAAGAAGTTCATCATTTTTCCCGTCGCCGTCATTATCAATCCACTGAATGGGAAGATATTGGTTTTGGGCATCTTTTACTCTTAAATCTTCCGCTTTATTTTTACCTAAAAATGCTTTCAACTGCTTCGCTGAAACAGAAACGATTTCATTTCTTGCAAAATCCTGAGTATTTTTTACCTGAATTAAAGTCTGTGCATTCATAAAATTTGCAGCAATGCAAACGATTGCACAACTTAAACTCAGTTTTGATATATTTTGTCCGAACATAAAATGTAGTTTTATCAAAAGTAAAGATATTCTGAATAATGGATGAATTTTAAACCTTAAATGTTTCTTAAAAGTCACCTCAAATTTCTCTGTATGTTTTTTCAGTGAAAATTTTTATTTCATCCTACCATTATAAAATTTTTAATATTAAACTGAATTATTAAAATCTGCTAAATTTTTCTAATCTGTGTGAACTTAAATTCCGATATAAATTAAAAATTTCTTATTTTTAAATATTGATTAATTCCAATGAAAGACAATCCCGAATTTTACGAAATACAACGTTTCAGGCAGTGTTGGCTTTGGCTGATCATTCTTTTTGTTCTCGGATTTTCCGCATATAATTCAATCAGTAATGCTGAATTTTTCTCTACTACGGAATTGATTATTTCTTTAGCCATTCCCATTTTAATTTTCTTTTTGTTTTTCATTATTAAATTAGAAACTAAAATTGATGCTCTGGGAATCCGTGTCCGCCTTTACCCATTTCATTTTCAGTTTAAATATTTCCCGTGGAAATCTATAGAGAAAGCTTACATCAGAGAATATTCGCCATTGATGGATTATGGTGGCTGGGGATTACGAATTGTATCTTTCGGAAGAGGAAAAGCCTATAATATTTCAGGAAATATGGGTTTGCAACTGATTTTTAAAGATGGAAAGAAACTGTTGATTGGAACGCAGAAATCGGTGGAGATTAAAAAGTTTATTAAAGAAATTCAAAAATTTAATTAACGTAATTTTACATATAGCGCTAAAATCAGGGCATTTTTGTCATTCCGTAGGAATCTCAACAAAGAAAGCAAAGCAGTCTAGATTCCTACGGAATGACAAACAAAGCGGCAAAACTGAATTATTAAGATCTACAGATTTCAGTAAAAATAAACTAATCTTTACAAAAATTCTTGTTTTTCAATTGATCAGAATCAAATTTAATGAAATACTTTAAAAAATATTTTATCACTTGGTACGTACCAATACTATCTTACTTCATCCCTTACCTCATTTTCCAATTAGGAATGATTCTTAAAAAAGATGAAATAATTGATTTGTCCCTGGCTATTTTCTATTTAAATATTATAGGAAATTTTATTTCTGCCGTTGTGCAAATTGTAATCAAAAAATGGTACTTTCTTGTTCCTCAAATTATGGTATCTGCTTTTCTGTTTTTTTCAGTAGCAATGTATCTTGCATTTTCACCACCCGATTTCTATGGCGCTAATAAAGTAATTCCAAAAAATATAAAATTTGAAATTCCTGCTGAAAAAGAATTGACAGAAAAAGACTTAAAGCAAAACGATTTTAAGTTAGCAGAACTTTCACAGCCTGGAATTTATAATTTCTACACTAATCATCAACCTAACGAATCGGGATATTTTTATATCAAAGCATTTGAAATAACTTCAAACGACAGATTATCTGAAAATAGGATTACAGAGCGTTCGAAAATTGTGGTCGAAAAACCATGTACAAAAATCTACAGCGGAGATTTTACAATTTATGAAGGATCCTGGGACGATCAGTACGGAGCGAGAATTGAACTTTGGTATCATCCCAACAGCAGTTCTGAATATAAAATCATACAGAAAAATTATATTATCGAAGGTTGGATGCGTTGAATCAATCGGCCTTGAAATCAGTTTAAAACAAAATTCCCACCTCTTTCCAGAATCATTCTCTACATTTGCTTCATGAAAATCAATCTATAGAATCCAAAAAGACTTTTCCCTTACTTTAAATCCTTTTTTATCACCAAATATTTCAACTGTCTGTCTCCTGCATTGCTGATTCCATGTTCCGAGTTGGGTGGACAATACAGACTGGTGTTAGGACCCACTTCGACTGTTTTACCATCAAGATAAAATGAAGCCTTACCTTCCAAAATATAAAAAAATTCTTCTTCAGGATGGCGATGCGGCGCGTGCGTAGATTTTCCTGGTTCTACAATGCTCATCTTTAATGTATTTTCTTCAGTAAATTTTTTATCGGCAAACCAATACTGATAACCTGAATTTGTTTTTTTCGCTTTCGACAGATCAAACTCGTTCACACAGTTTTCTATAGTATACTTTGAAGTTTCTGTAGCTGTTGATGTTTTTTGGGCAAATCCCATCTGTTGACACAATAAAGTGAAAACGATGGATGCTGTAAATTGGGTTAATCTTTTCATTATTTGGTAATTATATGAAAAAAAATCGAATTTAAAATATTAAAAATAAAGACTCATTCCCCGAAACCGTTTTGTCAATATCTCTTTTATTTCTAAATTGCATTATCTCCCGAAAAAGAGAGTGACACGCACAAAAAACATTTATGAATCAGATTATTCCTTTTGACCTGCAAATACAGCACAATTCTTATATCAACTATACATTTGTCTTAAATAAATACAATTTTCTTGAAAAAATATCTTTCCGGGACGTCTCAGAAGATTTGGAAAATTTAAATCTGCAAATTTCATCATCATTAGGAATTTTTGAAACATACAATGTCTACATTGATCAGCTTAAAAAAAATTCGCTCTACAAGATTTCTTTATTCAATTTTGTTTTTGATAATGCTTTGCTCAAAAGTCTTTCAGAAAAGGATTTAGATACTGTTACCGTTGAAGTTTTTCAGCATAACGAATCGCTTTTCAGACAAAATTTTTCTATTGAAGTTCTTCCGGTTGATTATTTTGGCGGCTTACAGTCTTTCCCACAATTGTTGGCGGCATACGTCACTCCCAACAATTCGCTGATTTATAAGATTAAATCTGATGCAATAAAAATACTTGAACAGAATAATCTTAATCCTTCATTTGAAGCTTACCAGTCGAAAGATAAAGAACGTGTGTTGCAAATGGTTTCGGCAATTTATAAATCGATACAGAATTTAGAACTTATTTACAGTTCAATGCCGCCAAGCTTTGAGGAAACCGGGCAGAGAATCCGTCTGATTGATCAGGTTTTTGAAACAAAATTCGGAAACTGTATTGATATTTCTCTACTCTTCGCTGCCTGTCTTGAAGCAATTAATCTCAATCCAATTCTTCTGATGACAAAAGGTCATGCCTTTGTCGGTGTATGGCTCGATGATCAGAGATTTGATGCGATGGTGAATTTTGATCAGACGGCTATTTCCAAAAGAATCGCCAGCGGAATTAAAGAAATTGCTCTTATCGAATCGACCCATCTCTGCAAAGGGAGCAGTGTCTCTTTTAAACAGGCCATGAACAGTGCAGAAACACAGATTATGGATTCTTCCAGTTTCCTGCTTTCAATTGATATTAAAAATGCAAGATCCAACGGCATCTCTCCGCTGCCATTATTAAAAATTGAAAATAATACTAATGACGATTTAAAAATAAATTCTCAACTCAATAATGATGATCTGGATGATGAATTTGAAATAGGAACCCTGTATTCTGACCTCGAACTGACAGATACGACCAATCTTACAAAACAGAAAATCTGGGAAAGAAAACTGCTCGATTTATCGCTCCGTAATAATCTTCTGAATCTGAGATTTACAAAAAGTATGCTGCAGCTGGTTGATTATAAAGTCAATTTGCTCGAAGACAGTTTAGCAGAAGGAAAAGCATTCACGATCCACCCAAACAACAATCAGCCTGTTCTCAGAAAATACAATCTGTATCACGAACCGCTTCATTCATCACAACCTCTTTTTCAGATGGCTGATGATGAATTTAAATACAATAAAATCCTCACTTACTATCATCAGGATGATCTCGATACCATTCTGACCCATCTTTTCAGAACTTCAAAATTAGCGGAAGAAGAAAACGGGAAAAGCACTTTGTATTTAGGAATCGGACTTTTAAAATGGTACGAGCCTAAAAATAAAGATATTCCAAGATTTGCCCCAATTCTTTTAATTCCTGTAGAGCTTTCTAGAAAATCGGTAAATTCTAAATTTATGCTGCGAAGCCGTGAGGAAGAAACCATGATTAACATTACGCTTCTTGAGTATCTGAAGCAGGAATTTAAATTTAATTTAAACAGCTTAGAAACTTTACCAACCGATGATTTTGGTGTTGATGTGCCTAAAGTTCTTGCAATCATCAGAAATGCGATACTGAATCTGGAAGGCTGGGACGTTTTGGAACAGATGGTTTTGGGAACTTTTTCTTTCAACAAACTGATTCTCTGGCAGGACATCTCAAAATACGCTGACGAAATTCAGAAAAGTTCAATTGTCAAAAGTCTGATTGACGGAAAGCTCTCAGAAACGCTCGAATCTGTTGAAATGGATACTGAAAGTCTGGAAAATATGTCGTCTTCAGAATTGATGCTGCCGATTTCTACTGATAATTCTCAGCTCAACGCGGTAAAAAATGCCCATCAGAATAAAACTTTCATTCTTCATGGTCCTCCCGGAACAGGAAAATCACAGACCATTACCAATATCATTGCAGATGCTTTGGCGAATGATAAAAAAGTTCTCTTTGTAGCCGCCAAAAAAGCCGCTTTGGATGTTGTTCACAGCAGATTAGAAAATATCGGTCTCGGTGCTTTCTGTCTAGAACTTCATTCAAACAAATCTAAAAAATCTGACGTCCTGAAACAGTTTGAAAGAACACTGGACGTTCCAAAATATCAGATCAACGCAGATTTTGCAGAAGAAGCAAAACGATTGGACGAGCGTAAACTCGAACTGGGAAAATACATTAACCAGCTTCACAAAAAATTTAAAATCGGATGGAGCCTTTTTGATACTGTTTCTTATCTGGAAACACATCAAATCAAAATGGATGACCGTTTTATGATTGATACCGCCTTAGAAAATGTCGACGTTACCACGTGGAATAACTGGAAAGACTGGTTGATTCCGTTTGCATCTATAGTTCAGAAGGTCGGACAGCCATCTTCACATCCTTTAAGATTCATAAAAACTGAAAACCACCAGTATGAAAACAAGAATCTGATTCTTGGTGCAGTCAATCAATATCTCGACAAGGAAAATGCAGCTTTAAAAATCAAACACGACCTTCAGCTTGAGAATTCTGACAACAATTCAGTAACTGATCTGCTTGAGTTTTTGCAAACAAATTCTGTAAAATTAAATCTGCTTGATATCAGTTTTGACGAGACACAGACTAATTTGTTTAAAAACTGGCTGACGCAGCAGGATTTACTTCAAAAAATTGAAAGTCAGGTCTTAATACAGTTTAATTCGGGAATATTTAATATTGATATTCAGCCTTTAAATATTTTGTGGAATCAGGCAAAACATACCTGGTTTATCCCGAAATGGTTTAAGCAGAGAAAAGTGAAACAGCAACTGAACGGTTACAGCAAGTCCGGAATTGAATCTGAGGTGCAGATTGATGAATTATTTGCTAAACTGGAAGAATATAAAAAAATTAAAAATCAGCTGACGAATCAGAATTTCGTAACCGTTACAAGTTCAGCAACTCCTTATTTTAATGGTAATTCTTATGATATTTTAAGCATTGAAAAGGATTTCAACATCATTCAGATTGCAAAAGATTTAGGTCAGAAAACCGGAATACAGAATTTTCAGATTTGGTTAAGAGATTTTTCAACTAAAAATGAAACGCAACAGAACTTACCCGCATTCATCAGTGAAATTAAAAGTTTTCAGGAGAGCAGAATTGATCTTTTACAGTATGTTTCTGAAATTCCGCAGAATCCTGAACTTAAAAATATCATTCAAAATATTGACCAGCTCGACAGTTGGGTAAATTATAATGCTTTAAAAGCCAAAGCTAAAGATTTGGAA
Organism: Chryseobacterium kimseyorum; assembly: GCF_025971945.1. GTDB lineage: Bacteria > Bacteroidota > Bacteroidia > Flavobacteriales > Weeksellaceae > Chryseobacterium > Chryseobacterium kimseyorum. Next base: position 11,131 of record NZ_JAPDHW010000018.1, on the reverse strand, counting down.
CTCGACTGGCTGATCAGGTTTTTGGAAAAAGATTTACTCAACACCAATTCTCTCGAACAGGAATTTGAGAAAATTATTCATCTGAATTTATTTATTAAAACGATTTATAAATTCCAGACACTTAACAGTTTTGATGCAGATATTTATGAATCTCAGATTCAGCAGTATAAAGATCTTCACAGAGAGTTTACGCAGCTGACCAAAAACCAACTGATTCTTAAACTGAGTGACAGAATACCAAACTTTGTACAGGAAGCCGCTCAAAGCTCCGAAATTGGCATTTTGCAAAAAGCCATCCGAAACAAAGGACGGGGTTTATCAATCAGAAAACTGTTTGATCAGATTCCGGGTCTTATTCCCCGTCTGAAACCCTGCATGTTGATGAGCCCAATTTCGGTAGCCCAATATTTTGACGTCAATCAGGAGCATTTTGATCTTGTAATTTTCGATGAGGCATCTCAGTTGCCAACATCAGAGGCAATCAGCGCCTTGGCTAGAGCAAAACAGGCGATTATCGTAGGAGATCCGAAACAGATGCCGCCTACAAGCTTTTTCGCCACATCAAAAACCGATGAAGACAACATGGAACTGGAAGATCTCGAAAGTATTCTGGACGACTGTCTGGCACTTTCGATTCCGTCAAATTATCTGTTGCGACATTACCGAAGTAAGCATGAAAGTCTAATCTCGTTCAGCAATGCGCATTTTTACGATAATAAATTACTGACATTCCCATCTCCCGATGACCTCAACCGTAAGGTAACATTTGAATTCGTTGACGGATTTTACGACAAAGGAAAAACAAGAACCAACATTAATGAAGCACAGGCGATCATTGCCTATATTAAAAACCATTTTCAAAGTAAAAATAAAAAGTCGATTGGCGTAGTGACTTTCAGCCAGACTCAGCAAAATCTTATTGAAGATCTTTTACAGGAATTATTTCAGGAAAATCAGCATTTGGAAGAGTTTTCAATGAACAGCGAGGAGCCTCTTTTTATTAAAAACCTCGAAAACGTGCAGGGTGACGAAAGAGATGTTATTTTATTTTCTGTAGGTTATGGGCCGGATGAAGACGGAAAAGTTTCGATGAATTTCGGACCGCTGAACCGCGACGGTGGATGGCGAAGACTGAACGTTGCTGTGACCAGAGCACGCTATGAAATGAAAGTTTTTTCTTCCTTAAAAGGTGATCAGATCGATTTGAACCGCACCAATGCTGAAGGCGTAAAAGGTCTGAAAAACTTCCTTAATTTTTCGGAAAAAGGGATGATGAGTCAAGACATAACGCTTCGGAATCAGAATGAAAAATCAATTGTCACTTCGATTGCTCATTTTCTGGAAAGTCACGGTCTGAAAACGCAAACCAATATCGGAACTTCAGATTACAAGGTTGATATCGGAATTATCGACCCCGACAATCAGCATGAATACCTGCTTGCTATTTTAGTAGACAGCGAAAATTACTTTAAAGTCAGTACAACCAATGACCGCGAACTTCTTGCGCCAAGTGTTCTGAAAGGTCTGGGCTGGAACGTTTTCCGAATCTGGACTTTAGACTGGATTAAAAATAAAGACAAAATTGTTGCTGAGATCAAAACGTTGCTCGAACAAATTAAAAATAATGTAAAAACACAGGAGGAAGGGATTGCTGAAGTTGTGATCACAGTAAAAAACGGCCTGAGCGAAATTGAGGACGAAGAAATCATCTCTTCGGGCCAGTCTTATATTTCGGCTGAATTTCCTTCAAACCCCGGCGCAAATTCAGAGTCGGTTTACTATTCCGAAAACAAAGACCTTCTTCGCAGTCAAATCATTAAAATAATTGACACTGAAGCTCCTATCAGCCAAAATGTTTTATTCAGAAAAATACTGAAACTTTGGAATTCCAGAGCTGGAGCAAAACTGACAGGTTATTTGGATGAAATACTGAACTCAATCCCGAACATTACATCTACAGAAAAAGATCAGAAATTTTATTGGTCAGAAAATACTAAGCCGGAAAACATCTCAGTGTACCGGGATAATTCCATTGAAAAAAGAGCGGTTGAAGATATTGCACCAGATGAAATTTCGGTAGCCATTATGGAAATTATGCAATCTAATCTAAGCGTTGAAAAAGATGAATTAATCAGGATGACTGCGAGACTGTTTGGCTTTTTAAAAATGAATGTGCAGATTGAAACCGTTATTAACTCTTGTTTTCAGGAACTGATTTCTAAAGGATTGCTGGAAGAGAATAACGAAAGGATTGTTTTAAGATGATTCGTGCACTAATTATTAATATTTAAAAACTGATTTATATTTTCTATGAAATTGAAATTATTAATCGGCTTTTCAATATTCCTTTTTATTGTAATAAGTTGTCATTCTCTTTTGCCTACTGATAAAAATATTTTGCGTAGCGAAGAGGGTCGATCCATCAATCTTTAACAAACCAAGTTCGAAATACTGATGAGGTTGAAAAATTCCTGAAAGAAAACGGAGGATTTTGTGATTGTGAAGTACTTTATAATGTGGAAGAAAAAATTGAAGATTAAATTCAAATGAAAAAAATTACAAGTATTTTCTTACTGTTATTAACCGTTTCCTGCCTTTATGCGCAGGTTCCGGATCTTGAAAAGGCCAAACGGAAATATTTTCAGGCCAACGTTATCAGCTATAAAACTACAGCATATTACCCCAATCCTGACACAGATGAATTGTCCGTGATCAATGTTTTATATACCATTTACAAACCTCAGAATAAAGATTTTGAATTTTACAGCAAAGATGAAAGTTCAGAAGAGTTTTACAAATACGGTTTGTATCATGCTGTGAAACATGCTGAAAAAACTATTTATGAGTACGAGAAAAGAGATAATCAAAATTCAGCGATCTCAACTTCCCGACTCAGGCAATTTGGTCCCACCACTCTACTCAAAAAGAAGTGGAAATTTATTGATGAAACCGTAATCGACGGGAAAAGCCATACGCATTATTCAAACATTGAAAGCATCAATCATTATGAAGGAAAAGAGATAAAAGTTGAGTTTCACATATACATTTCAGGAAATTTTACGCTGAATAAATTTGAAAGGAAAAGTTTCGTTAACGGAAAACTGGGACAAACAGTTACCTTTCTGTTCAGCAACTATATTTTCTCTGATAAAATTACCAATCTCAAAGTAGTTCTTCCGAAAAATTATGCGTTGAAATATTTTGAAAGACAGGATTCTCTGCATCCATTAGCTAAAAATACAAAAGCTCCGGCATTCGAGGCGGTCGACATGAAACGTCAGAAGATTTCTTTTAAAGAAAAAAATGCTAAGCAGACTCTTTTACTGTTTTCTTCTACCAACTGTGGCTATTCGAAGGCAATCACAGATTATCTTCTGAGCTCAGATTTTAACCTCAATCCTAAGGTAGAAATGATCAATATTTTTGGTTCAGATTCGCAAGCAGCAGTCACAAGATATTTCGTCAATAAGGAAGTGAAATTTCCTGTAATTGCCGATCAGAAAAATCTTGAAAAACAATATGGAATCAACGGCTATCCAATTCTTTTTCTCATTAACGCGGACGGATTTATTTCCGAAACAATGGAGGGCACTACGGAAATTTTCCCATTTTTAAAAAGTTTAAACAGCAAATAAAAAACTATTGAAATTTTCACTAAATTGAGAAACAATTTAACATCTATGAAATTAAATTTAAGCTTTTTGCTGATCTTCATTTTCACCATTTTTTCTGCTCAAAAAAAATCGTCGGATACTGCAGCCATCTCACAAAACAAAAAAAATCAAACTAACTCTGAAAAGGTCGCGAAAACGGATGAAACTACTGAGCACAAAAAGGTTTCTTCTGAACAACAAAAAGACACTGCCACTCTCGCACAAAATATAGATATCGTTCGCGAAATTAATGCTGTTTTAAATTATAAAATCAACCGTGTCTGGCGAAGAGATTTATACTGCTTTGCCTGTGAAGTTTATGATTCTGGGAAGATTGCCTAAATTATTGATCAGAAAAAATTAAACTTTATCAACCTGAATCTTTATTATTTTAAAACGGATTTAAACTCATGAAATTATACTTAAGTCTTTTGTGCATTTTATGTTTTGCGCTCTTTTGTGCACAAAATAAAGAATTCACATACGAATATCAATTTATATCAGATTCTGCCGATCGGGGAAATATAAGCACAGAAATTATGATTCTCAATTTTGATCAGGATAAATCTTATTACTACAGTTTAAAAAAATACATTTCAGATTCTACAATAAATGCAGAAAGCAAAAAAGGACTGATGGTAATGCCGATTTTATACAATATCGCTGAAATTGACATAAAGGATTTGAAGAATAATAAAGTGTCTTTTGAAACCATAATTGCATTTTCGAAATATCAGGTTAGCCAGAAGGTAGATTTGAAATGGAATCTGTCAAATGAATTTGATGAAATATTAAACTATAAGGTTCAAAAAGCGACGACAGAATTTGGAGGCAGAACATGGGTTGCATGGTTCGCTAAAGATATTCCCATTCAGGATGGACCGTATAAATTTCATGGTTTACCAGGATTGATTCTTAAAATTGAAGACACCACTTTAAGTCACAAATTGGTTTTAAAAGGCATTAAAAACAGGACAGCCGCTTTTCAGTATCCCAGTCGTAAAGACGATTTTGGGGAGATAAAAGTCGATTACAGCGGATTTGTAAAAGCTTACCTTCAAAACAGAGCTGACCCTGTAGCACATCTTATTGGCAGAATTCCAGATCAGAGAGATTCTGAAGGAAACTTCAAAACCGGCGAACAGATTATCCGTGAAAGTAAAAAGATGATGTTGGAAAAAATCAGTAAAGACAATAATATTATCGAGATTGACATTCTAAAAAAAAGAGGAAAATCTAAAAAGAAATAATTATTTCAGCCGGTAAATCTCTCCTTTCTTAAAATCAATTTTAAAATGATCTGCAGGATCACCGGAAGCTAATTTATTTAAAATCGCAAAAAATATTTTCAGCTGCTTAATAAACGGATTATCCGTATTCAGTTTTTCGAAATTGTGGTGCAAAATTTTGAACTGAGAAAGTCGTTTTTCAGAAATATCTTTCTTTGCAAGTTCGTCGGCCGATTGCAATTGATAAAGATTCAGTAAGGCATATTCAAAATTCCAATTTTTAAATTTCTTTGAATTTTTGTCTGATATTTTTTTGCTTTGACTTAAAAAAAGTAAATCTTCCCCGGAAAGTTTTTTTGCCTTTTCAATAAAATCTTCAGGCCAGTCTGACGGAACAAATCTCAGCCGCACCAACTCTTTCAAATGGAATAAAGTGAAATCTTTATAATTCTTTGTTTTTAAAATATCAGCATTCCAGATATCTTTCTTTTTCTGACTATTTAAAACCTGATATTCTTTCTGATAAAGTGGAAAAAGTTCATCATATCTTGGAACATCTGTGATAGAAACAGTTTCCACATCAAAATCATCCGGAGAATTGACAGTCAGAATTTTATATCCCGGAAGGTAAGCCGCCAGCGAAGGTACCTGAATGTTGACGAGCATCTTTCCGTTTTCAAACTTTTTGATTCCGGTATCATTGATATGCATGTGGCCTGCAAAATGAAGTCTCAGTCCCGCTTCTGCAAAAACCTCAGCAACTTTACTGTCCGGATTTCTGTCGAGCTGCCATTTACTTTCACCTAATAAATTTTTGATCTCTTCCGATGCTCCGTCATTGTAATCCAACATCGGATAATGTGTAAATGCGATCAGAACTTTGTGATTTTTTTCTGCTTCATCTGAGATTTTTTTCACCCAGTCGATCAGATGTTTTTTATTTGACAGTACATTATTGTATCCCACGGAAGCGCCATGAAAGTTATCGGGGTCTTTTGGATTTCCACTGATGTTTTTTGGTATGTATGTATTTCCGTCAATCGCCAAAAGCCAGATTCCTTTAGTCGGTTCAACAACATAAGTTAAATCAGGAACCTTAAACCTCGGCATGACTTCGTACATCCTGTTGGAATATTCAGCAGATTTTAAAGCATTTTTATACGTGTAGTTTTGGTAAGAAACACCGTCAAAAGGAGTCTGCCAGAATATATCTTTTTCAGAAGGAGAAAACCCAAATTGCTGCAGGTTATTCATTATTTCGAGATAACCAGACATGGCGATATCTTTGGTAATAATGGTTTCCTGACCTTTGTTTTGAACTAAATCTTTATCGCTGAAAATATTAACGGGACTTCCATTTTCACCTAAAAAATCAGATTTCCCGCCGTCTTTCAAAAACGGACTTACCGGATCGTGATTTCCAGTGGTGATAAAAAACCTCATTTCATATTTATTCTGATAATCGTTAAGTATTTTCCCGAGTCCACGAAGATTGTAGGCCTGTCCGTCATCCGTATAATCACCGGGAAGAGCGACGATTTTAATTCCTCTTTTTACAATATCATCTAAAGCAGCCAAAAAAGCAAAATAATTTTCATTAAAGATTCTTGTGGAATGCAGCTGCGCATCCATCGTTCTTAGAAGCGTTTTCTTTTTCGTCTTGGGATTTTCCGCTCCTTTGAAATCATTATCTGAGAAGTTACCATACAAATCCTGAAAATGAACGTCCGCCAGAAAAGCGATCTTTACCGGTTTTTGTTGGGCATCTGTTAAAGTAAATGAAAATATAAGCAGAAAGAAAATATATTTGGAAAGCCTCATCGAAACAGAAAATTTAATCGATAAAGATAAATCATCAGCATCAACCGAAGATTGCCGGAAGATTACATTAACTTTAAATTTCGTTCAGCCATCCTTAAAACAATGAATTGTGTAAACATTTCGTAATCATTTACAAAGAGACTTTCATTTTTTATTTCAACTTTGCAGTATATTAATTGATAATTCAAAAAATACCACAACTATAGAGATCACTAACCATACAACACAGATGACGGGGATAATCGGATAAGAATGAAAATTCTTATCCTTTTTTAATTTAAAAAAAACTGTAATACTTTGATTATAAAAGTTTTATCGTGATTGAAACTATATAATTGATATACTCCTCATTATTTTTGCTGATCACTCTCACTACAAATCTTCAAGATTATCTTTGCGTTTTAGCTTCAGCTGTTTATAATAAGTTGGAGACAGCCCTGTAATTTTCTTAAACTGGTTTGATAAATGTGCTACACTGCTGTAATTGAGCTTATATGAGATCTCGGTGAGATTGAGCTCATTATAGAGAAGAAGTTCTTTCACCTTTTCAATCTTATTGATAATGATAAATTGCTGTATCGTAATGCCTTTCACCTCTGAAAACGTATTGGCAAGATAGGTGTAGTCATATCCCAATTTTTTACTGATATAATCTGAAAAATTCTCTTTCGGCAATTCTTCGGAATAATGAACCATTTCAATGACCACGTTCTTTATCTTCTGTATAAGAATGCTTTTTTTGTCATCCAGCATTTCAAGACCGGATTTTAGGAGATTTTCTTTCAAAACCGCTCTCTGTATCGGATTGATGTCTTCCATCAATTCTACCATACCAAGGTCAACAACTGCGTGTTTTAATCCTAAGCTGTTTAATTCTTCGTGCACCACCATTTTACACCGAAGACTTACCATATATTTTATATAGATCTTCATTTGCTGCGGTATGACAATGCTTAGCCGTCATTGAAATACTCAACTTATCCTTATGCAATTTCAAAGTTAGTCATTAAATGTACCTTTCCAATTTTAAACGTATTTATTTATGTTTAGTTTCTGAATATCTGTGAATTATACAATAAAAACAAACTCGGCTGTAAGCCTTTGGGGAATTTATGAATCATCTTTACTTTATAATTTTATAAAAAAAGTATTATGTCAAAAGAAAAAGATAACAAAAAGAAGTCTGATAAAACAGTTGCATTGAAAACCACCAAAGAAAAGAGAGCTGATAAAGTACTGAAAAGACAGACCAAGGAAAATGCAGGTAAAGATTCATCTTTATAATTGGCTTGACAAACAACTGTAAAAAAAGTAGAGATTTAACTGCATAAGACCAAACTGACTTCCTATACTGAAATCGTTCTAAATTCAGGAGCCATAAAAGAAAAGGATAAATTCCTCTCTATTATCAAGGCAGTATCCATCGGAATCATTCCTATGTTAGAAATTGTATTTTTCTCAACCGATAACTATTATAACAAGTCTGAATCCCTGTCTAATTTCACAAGTCCCATAAGGGAACTAAAGTACTGAAGACATCCGTCTTTTAAAATTCACGGCCTTCATTTATCAATATTACAGGATTGCTTCATTTTCCTAGGAATTTCTACGCCCGAAGACTGTTGGAGGTGAAGTAAGTTTCAGATCGATATATTTCTCAACTTATAAACAGCATCATCTGTCAGAATTGACAAATTAAATAAAGATATGATTAGATGTTTAGAAGTAACTCACCCCTAATAATTCTCAAACTGTGCGTCTAATTTCGCAAAAAATTTGAAGAAAATTATCCGTCAAATTCCCTTTTCAGGCACTCATTAGACCATCATTCATTCTGTTTTAACAAAAAATTTAATAAAATAATTAAAGCTGGCAAAAACTGCATATATTTTACAATTAATTAATTACCAGTAACATTATCGCATTTATAAATGTAAAAATTTACGAATACTTACATCATAATTAAATATTATTTAAAAATTATAGTGTAAATTATATTTAAGATTTTTATCTTTGATAATACCGCAGCACCAAGTTTTTGATTAAATAAATCCTATCGGTTCTGCGTATTCAAAAATAATTTAAACTGTTATAAACACTATTTAAGAAAAATGAAAGTATCTAATTGCACCATTGCAAAAATCACTGCATATACTCTCATACTGATGATGAGCATGATACTTGTAAGCGTTGCATTCATTAACCAAACTATTTTAGACAGCTTATGTTTTGTCGCAGTTATTTTATTGATTTTTATCCTAACCAAAATCAAAATTGTGACTTATGAATTCTCAGGCGGATGCGTTACGATTAGAAAAATACATCCTTTCAGTTTCAAAAAATTCAGTTCTCCGGCCGTTGAGTTTCCACAAAATTACATTCGTGACTACAACTTCGACCAACATATTGTATCTGCGTCATTAGTATTAAAAGTCAGATCTAAAAGAAACAGGAAATACGCAGTGAAGATCAAGCTTTTCGGATTCACATACGCCCAGAGACAGAAAATATCAACCTCATTGATCTCTATTGTCTCTCAGAATAATTTTGAACACCAATCATAGTTACAAAAGATACATTACAGCTATTCTAAAATAATAAAGGCATAGTAATTGCAAAAAGTTAATTGAAAGACAGACACCCAAATCAACATTTATATTAATAAAAATCCCCATAGTTTTATTTTAAACTGGGGATTTTGCTTTTAATTTCATTACGAATGTAAAGTAAAGCATAGAATTTCTACAAAAAAAAGAAGCACCTACATTGCTGTAAGTGCTTTTTTGTGGTCCCACCTGGGCTCGAACCAGGGACCACCTGATTATGAGTCATTGCAGGATTTTCGTAATCTTCTGTTTATCAAGGGGACAGAAAAGGGGATATTTTATTTTGTTTGATGATTTATTCAGTTCTATGACCATCTACCAAAAAAGTCTTGCACCAAATCTTGCAACAATTTTGGTACTGAAGAGTAGTTGAAATCTTTTTTTTCAAAGGGTAAACCGGGACTGCCAACTGTTATAGTAAATATACTTTTCTGAATTCGAATTGACAAACTGTTGTAAAAAAAGAATACTTGAAAAAAAATAATTTATTAGATTAAACTTCTCTCACCTTAATTCAAATATCAAAGGATTAAATAAACATACACCGCAAAAGGTTAAAAACAATTAAATAGAAATACATTTAATGTGATGTCTTTGTTATTGTCAGCAGGATGTTTAAACAAATAAGTTTGAACGTTTTCTTTATAATTTTCAATATTATTTTTAAAAAGTGGATGTTCAGTAATATTAGTATTAATCTTTACTAAAATATCAGTTACATTTTTTGTGTTTTTATTCAAAAATATTAGAGCACAATTATCAGTTCGCCAATTCAAGTATCTATCAAATAATTGGTTTAAGGATTCCAATATTTTAGACTGTCCCTTCCAAATTTTACATTCTACAATAAACATGATTTCACCATTAATATCCTGAATTAAGATATCCGTTTTTCCTTTCTTGTTAAAAGTTTCACCAGTGGAACTTAGATCATCAAGCGACGTATTAAGAACGGTAATAAATTATTTCATGAAGAAGAAAAAAATTATACCTTCCGGTTACTTTTATCCTTTTGGAAAAGGTGGTTATTCTATTTGTGAATATTTTCCGAAAAAACAAGTCTTTACCAATAATGAAATATCACAAATTATAAATTTAGATGAATTTCAGAGTAAGGACGAAGAGTTTGCTCGTGATATTTGGGAATTATTGTATCGTTGTAATGGTATCAACTTTGCCGATCTTTTAAGACTACGATGGGATCAGAGAAATGGTAACTGTTTTGTTTTTTTCAGAAAGAAAACAGAAAATACTAGAAAAAAAAATGAGACAGGAAATTGTTGTTCCGATAAATCAAAAAGTACAAAATATTATAAATAAAGTTGGTGATAAAAATAGTCCTTTCTTACTAGGATTTTTAAAAGATGGTTACACCGACGAAAACTTTGATTACATGAATCGAAAAGTAAGAAAGAGTGTCAATAAATCCCTCAAACAAATATCCGAACGTCTAGACTTATCATTAACTCTCCAACTGAAAACTGCTAGAGATTCTTATGCTACTGTTCTTAAAAGACAAGGAGTTTCTGTAGATAAAATATCAGAAATGTTATCCCATTCAAGTACGGCTGTGACAAGACATTATCTGGGAAGTATGGACATGGAGTCCGTTTTTAGCATAAATGAAAACTTAATCTAAAACAAACTATAAATATAGAAAAAGTTTACATCTGTTGAGAATAAATTAATAAATTTGAGAAAACTATTGATAACTATTAAAAATTCTCATGATCTTAAAAAATTTCTTTCTTCACCATATTGATGTTCCCAACAATATTGTAACTCCAATAAATCTAAATATTAATCCGGATAATATAAATAG
>NZ_JAPDHW010000017.1 GCF_025971945.1 Chryseobacterium kimseyorum | reverse complement strand
TGCACAAAACAGCAATTATATTATCCGTTTTTCTTTCTGCGTTCGCTTATTCGCAGGTGAAAATAGGAGGTACCACGAGCGTGGGGAACGTGACCAACACTTCCGTTTTACTGGAATTCGGAACTGATAATGATAAAGGAATTATTCTGCCTTACGTAGAAACCGTTCCTACAGCGGTAGCTGCTTCTCAGGGCGGAACAATTATTTTCGATGTCTCTGCGAATGCGGAATACAAAGTAAAGGTAAAAAATGAAAACGCGGGCTGGAAAGACCTCAGCGTACAGTCGGGATATTCAACGGCCGTAGAAGCTGTTGTAAAACCGCCACAGGCTTTACCTTTGGCAGATCAGGTTGCGGCGAAAGCAATTATCGGAAGCGAAACTTCAACAACAGACGGCGTTTTAGTTTTGGAGTCACCTTCAAAAGCAATGGTTTTACCTATTGTGACGAGTTTGGCCAATATTAAAAATCCTTCACCGGGAATGATGGCTTTCCTGGCGGGAGCAACTTCGGCAGGACACCGACTGGTGGTTTTCAATGGCCAGAAATGGACGTTCTGGAAACCTTAATCTTATTCATAAAATTAAAATAAAGCCTGTTTTTCCAAAAGTGAACAGGCTTTTTTGTTATTGGTTACATCTCGGGAATTATATTCAACTGTCTCCAATATTAGTGGAAGAGGAGGTTTACAGATATTGTTGTAACTAAGTGAAGAATTCGTAAAGCTTTAATTCTGAACGCCGAATGGTCTTATACTGATCTGTCGAATTTTAGTTTGATTTATAAAATAGCGTTTCCTCAAATTGAGATTGTGTCCTATATGGATATTTTTAGCAAAAACATAAGATCGTGTTCGAAAGAAATTCTGTAGAAAACATTGAAATTAAATGAATTTTTAAGTTGTAAACTTCAGCTTAATTTTAGCTGTCAGCAAGATTTTCTTGATAAAAATAGTAACTTTTAAAAGTTATCGTCTTGGCTTTTATAAATCAAAAGTTTTTGACTAACCCCGAAGTTTTGATAATGAATAAGTGATCCAAAGTTTTGAAATAAAGAATATAAAAACAAAAAAGAGAAACCAAATATTGATTTCTCTTTTTTGTGAGCGCGTCAGGATTCGAACCTGAGACCGTCTGCTTAGAAGGCAGATGCTCTATCCAGCTGAGCTACGCACCCATTTGCAATTTTGAAAAAACTGCTAAAACTGTCGGGGCGGCAGGATTCGAACCTGCGACCTCCTGGTCCCAAACCAGGCGCGATGACCGGACTACGCTACGCCCCGATTGAAGGTCATCTAAAACAAATATTACCTTGTTTTTTGTGGGTGCAAATATACAATATTTTCCCGAATAAAAAAATGATATTGAAAATAATTTAAATTTACCGTCTTATACACTCGTCATACGTACTATGAAAACAGTAATCTGTTGAGTTAATTTTTAGCAAAAGAGCTGTGGGATTTAATTTTAGAGCACGAAAGTTTGAAAATGGTCAGGATTTGATTTTTAGCCCTCGAAATTAATCCTTCAGAATAATTTTAAAAATTACGTTTCCATTATTATTTTGCTAATCCACGTTTCTGTTAATGAATTCCCTGATTCTGTTATTTCTGTTCTTCTGCTTCGATGCAATTTTGTATGTATAAATTTAAGTACAATGAATATCGTATTAACAGGTTCTTTAGGGAATATCGGTAAGCCACTTACTCAGTTATTGGTGGCAAATGGACATTTGGTAACAGTAATCAGCAGTAAGGCTGAAAGAATATCTGATATAGAAGCATTAGGCGCTGTTGCCGCCATAGGAACAATCCAGGATGTCAACTTTTTAACAGAAACATTTAAAGGAGCTGACGCAGTTTATCTCATGGAAGTCTGGGAAGGAATCGGAAGTCTTTTTGATCAGAATATAGACTTCGTCGCTGAATTTGAAAAAATAGCGAATAACTATGTTGAGGCTGTTCAGCAATCGGGTGTCAGACAGATTATTCATCTGAGCAGTATCGGTGCTCATTCGGATCAGGGAACCGGTAGTCTGTTGGTTCATCACAAGGTGGAAAATATTCTGAAAAAACTTCCTGAAAATGTATCGGTAAAGTTTATTCGTCCGGTAGGTTTTTTCAGCAATGTCTACCGTTGGCTGCCGATGATAAAATCTCAGGGAGCAATTATTCAGAGCTATGGGGGAAATCAGAAGGAGCCTTGGGTTTCTCCATATGATATTGCGCAAACAATTGCCGATGAAATGGATCAACCATTTGTAGGAAGAACGGTACATTATGTTGCAAGCGACGAGGTTTCTCCCAATCAAATTGCTGAGGTTTTAGGGGAAGCAATTGGTGATAATGATTTGAAATGGAAAGTGATTCCGTCGGAACAGTTATTAGATCAAATGCTTTCAGCAGGGATCAATAAGTGGATTGCCACTGGAATGGTCGCTATGCAGAAAGCACAGGGAAACGGTACTTTGTATGAAGATTTTTATTTAAATAAACCGGAATTTGGAAAAACAAAACTTACCGATTTTGCTAAAGAATTTGCCGAAGTATATAACAGACAAAACAATTTTTAAAATGAAAAATGCATTGATTACAGGAGCCAATAAAGGAGTTGGATTCGAAACCGCAAGGCAGCTATTGGAAAACGGATACTACGTTTTTATCGGAAGCAGAAACATGGATAACGGAAAATCGGCTGTTCAAATTCTGAATGAAGAAGGATTTGAAAATGTAGAGGCTATTCAGTTAGATGTTACAGATTTAAAATCTGTGCAGGAAGCGAAGAAAAAGATTGAAAATAAAACGCAGGTGCTGGATGTGCTGATTAATAACGCAGGAATCAACGGTGGTTTTCCGCAGGCAGCTTTGGAAGCTTCGGTAGAATCTTTTCAAAACGTGATGGAAACGAATTTCTACGGCGTGATCCGAGTGACGCAAACATTTATTGATTTACTGAAAAAATCAGAACAGCCCAGAATCGTCAATGTATCTTCAAGTGGCTGCTCACTCACGCTGAATTGTGATCCCAACTGGATTTATTACCACCACAAAGCGGCAGTATATCCTGCATCTAAAGCTGCGATGAATATGTATACAATCAATCTTGCGTACGAACTGAGGGATACCAATTTTAAAGTGAATGCTGTTTGTCCGGGATTTGTCGCAACAGATTTTAACGGTCACAGAGGTACAGGAACTGTTCAGGAAGGAGGCCAGAGAATTGCAAAATTTGCAATGATTGGCGAAGACGGACCCACCGGAAAATTTATCAGCGAAGAATACAATCCGGAAACTGGCGAAACAGCTTGGTAATTAATTCAGTAATTTTGCTTAGGACGACCGTCAGAATAATAGATTTTTGATGGTTGTTCTTAACAGTTTAAAAGATGGGAAGTAAACACATTAATCTGCATAAATTTAAATCATTATCAGAATTCCATCAGATGTTTGGCCTGCCCAAACCTGAAAATCCACTGGTGAGTTTTATCCGCATAGAAGAAATGACTGTGCCGGAAGATACCATGCCAGACTATCTGGTGTTGGATTTTTATAAGATGGCATACAAAGACAGTATTGGCCGGGCAAAATATGGGCAGCATCATTATGATTTTGGGGAAGGTGGTTTGGTATTTACGGCGCCGGGACAGCTCTTTGAAAAACCGAAAAGTAGTAAAGGCAAAGGTTTTATTCTACTGATCCATTCTGATTTTTTCCTTTCTTATTCTTTGGCTAAAAAGATCAGACAGTATGGTTTCTTTTCGTATGATACAGATGAGGCTCTTCATCTCTCTGAAAAGGAAAAAGAAACGATATTTTCTGTTTTCAAAATTATTGATGAAGAATTGAAAAACAGGATAGACGACTACAGTCAGGACGTTATTATTTCGCAGATCGAGTTGCTGCTAAATTACAGCAGCAGGTTTTACAAAAGGCAATTTATTACCTATAAAGCGGTAAATGATGATCTGATCGAGCAGTTTGAGAAGGTCCTGGATTCTTACTTTAGTTCTGATAACAGTCAACAGTCGGGTATGCCTTCGGTACAGTATGTTGCAGAAAAACTACATGTTTCCACCAATTATTTAAGTGATCTTTTGCGCTCATTAACAGGTCTCAATACACAGCAGCATATTCACAACAGACTTATTGAAATGGCAAAAGAAATACTGTCGACCACCAATCTTTCGGTATCTGAAATTGCCTACCAGCTTGGGTTTGATTATCCGCAGTCTTTTACCAGATTATTCAAAAATAAAACGAGTCAGACTCCGTTAGAATTCAGGCAGTCATTTAATTAAAAAAATGTTTTAGGTAAAAATAGAGCATAGTAAGATTATCGTGATGGCATTAAATTTAGAAAAATAATGGTAGATACAATGAATCAGCTCAGTTTATTCGGTTCAGATGAGTTTTATGAATTTCCAAAAGATCTGTTGGAATTTAAAGAAGCTTTCCTAAGTAGTGAAGAGGCAGACCGACTACAGGATGAGCTTCTAAAGAATACGCCCTGGAAACAGAGATCTCAGAAAATGTATGATAAGATGGTGGTTACTCCGAGGTTAACTGCCTGGTATGGAGATGTCGAAAAGTCTTATCAGGCGGGAGAAAATGAATTTGATGTCAATCAGTGGACGCCAACATTACTTTCTTTAAAACAAAAGATTGAAAAAACATTTGAATACGAATTCAACTCTGTTCTGCTCAATCTTTACAGGGATGGAAATGATTCTGTCGCATGGCACAGGGATAAAGAAAGCAGATATGGAAACCGTCCGGTCATTGCCTCCGTAAGTTTAGGGCAAACGAGAAATTTTGATTTTAGGAAAAAAGATCATCATCAAAGTAAATACAGTCTGCCGCTTCCGCATGGATCTCTACTCATTATGAAAGGCGATCTTCAGGAAAATTGGGAGCATCGCATTGCTAAATCTACAGTGCCGATGAAAGAACGTATTAATTTAACGTTTAGGTTAGTGCGTGATTTTTAATTGAAATAATGAACAGTTTTTTTAAAATCCTAATGCATCAGGTTTCTCTTTTTTTAATTTAAATCTACTTTTAAAGAATTTGTTTTTTTTTTAAATAAAAATTCCTGAAAACTAAAGTTCTCAGGAGTTTGATTTTATGGATGGGTAACCAGGCAATTTGTCGACCTGATTTTAAAAGAATAATTTAAGAATTTTTAAAGTAGTTTACTGTCACTTTTCCCACCATAAGAGTGGCGAAAAAAATTACTAATAATGATAAAAAATGTTTTTGAAGATCAATACGCTCTTCATAGAAATTAGTCAGAGCTGCGGTCAGTAAAAATACACTTACAAAGTAGAGTGTCACGGATAAAATAAATTGTTTCTTGGTAGGATTTGCAGTCCAGTTGTTTTGTTTTATAATGGTTTTTCAGTTTTTTAATACTATATAATTTTTTTTAAGCGTAATAATGCAGATTTTTAGCTTTGTCTAAATATTTTAGTTAAAAACTTTCTGTAACCTTTAATAAAATATCGTAAGATTCACTGTTGAAATGCTCTTTTTACTAAATTTATTATGTTATTTAATCGACATTAAGCGGCAGTGAAAAAACGAAATCTGAACCTTTACCAATTTCACTTTCTAATGAAATATTTCCTTGGTGATGACTGATGATTTCTGAGCAGAGATAAAGTCCTATCCCAAAGCCGGAAATCGAATGCATATTATCATTCTCAACCCTGTAATATCGGTCGAAAATATGACTCGCATCTTCGGGCTTTATTCCTTTTCCGTTATCTTTCACGTGAACATACGCAAACTCATGATCTGAAGTACAAGTTACGTGAATGGTACTACCAATGGGAGAATATTTTATCGCATTGCTGATTAGGTTATGAATCACCTGCCCAATTTTGTTTCTGTCGGCATTAATCTTTACAGATTCAATTGGTGAGAATATCAGAATATGACTGCTGGTAGTCGCCATAAATTCCTCTTCGGCTTCCCGCAATAAAGAGGAGAGGTTAAACATTTCTCTGTTAATGTGTATCTTTCCTGATTCCAGCCTTGAAATATCTAAAAAGCCATTGATCATGGCGGTCATTTTTTTGATCTGGAAGTCTGCTTTATCCAGCATACTTGAAAATACATTATCTTCAGTTCCTGCAAATTTTCGTTGCATCAATTGAATGTAACCTTTTACAGAAGTCAGTGGCGTTTTTAGCTCATGGCTTACCATGGCGATGAAATCGTTCTTTCGGATCTCATCCAGCTTTTTTTCAGTAATTTCATGAATAACTCCTGTGAAAAACTTCTTGCCTTTTTTGTGATGTACTTCACCTATAGCGCGTACCCACCGCAGTTTTTCATCATGATATCCGATAATTTGGTGTTCCATGTCAAAACGGGTGCCTTCTGAAAATGCCCGCTCAACATTTGCTGCTACAGACTTCCTAAAGTCGGGATGTATCTGGCTGATTGCAGCTTCATAGGACATTGGTTCGTCAGGATGAAACCCAAAGAATGTTTTAAGTTTTGGTGAAGCCGTAAATATTCGGTCATCAGCACTGATTTGAAATGTGCCCAGACCTGCAGCATCCACAGCCATTCTCAGATTTTCTTCTGCTCTTTTAATTTCTTCACCGGCAAGATACTGTTCTGTAATGTCCATTACAATTCCGGTAAACGCAGAGAAATCTCCGGAAGGATCTGCCTTAAGGTTGCCTATAGCACGCAGCCAGCGAAGACGGTTGTCATGAAGCCCTATTACCGGATACGTAACATCATAATCACCATTATTGTAAATGGCATTTTCCAGCTTTTCTGTAACATATGGTCGGTATTCGTCTGTAATCTGTGCCAAAGCCTGTTCGATACTGAACGCTTCATCCTCACGGTATCCGAATAATTCTTTTGAACGGGCATCTGTTATAAATTCGCGGGTAATAGAATGGACAAACCAGGTTCCGAAATTAGCCGCATTTACAGCCAGGCGGAAGGCAATCTGACCTTCTTCGATTTTTGCATTGGCCTTAGTCAATTCATCGTTGACTACCGCTACTTCTTTAATTGTAGCCTCAAGTTCGTTATTGGTATTGGCCAGTTCTTCATTCACGGCATGGAGTGCTTTAGAACTGCTTTCCAGACTTTCTTCCCACTTCTTACGGTCTGTAACATCCCGGGTGGCTCCCGCTATTGCTTCCACTTCTCCATATTCGTTTAAAACCGGTGTGAAAATATAATCATAAACCCTCCGGCCCAAGACCGCATGGGGAAATGATACTTCACCGCGTATAGGAAGTTTCTTTTCTTTTATCTGATCGATTTCTTTTTCATGCATTTCTGCATGCCAGGGCTCGTATCCGTTTTCAAGAAGCGTTTTTCCTATAGAATCTTCCCACGTTTTGCCCCACATATTCAACAGTGCCTGATTGGCATATGTAAATCGGTAGTCTAAATCAAATACGTATAAAAGATCGGGTGTTGATGATGTTACTGTTTCGTACAGCCTTTTCTGCTGATCAGATTTTACCTGAGCATTTTCCAAAGCTTCCTCAGCACTCTTTCTGGGAGTGATATCTTTTGCTGTTCCAAACCACTCAATAATCTCTCCGTGCTCATCCAGGATGGGGATTGCTTTAGATGAAGTCCAGCCCATTGTACCGTCTGCACGCAAAACGCGGTGTTCCAACTGAAAAATTTTCTTCTCACGGATGCATTCCTCTATTTTTGCGTTCACCATTTCGAGATCATCTTCGTGCACGTTTTCAGATCTCCATTTTGTTGATGGTGCATTGGCGTCTTTCAGAAATCCTCTCCCGTCAAGTTCGCGCATTTCATGCCAGTCAGGACTTAATGAGTACACTACATCTGAGGTAGCTTCAATTAAAGCTTTCAGGCGAGCTTCAGTTTCGGCAATTCTCTGCCTATCAGAAGTATGGTGGTTGGAAGGCTTTGACATAGTAGGTTTCTGAATGAATTTTTATAAGTAATCAATAATTTTTATATCTGTGTAATGACAAAAAAAGTCAGAGTTTTTTAGTTTTTAAATTAATTTTTTATCTGAACTTTCTATAAAAGCATTTGAATAAAATACCTTAAGAATTTGTCTGAAAAGTCGCAACGAAGTTAAGAATACTAAAAAATATCAGCAAATTTTTTCCTGTTTTACAGATTTTGGTGATCAGCAAACGGTGATTTTACAGGTTAAGGGTTTTTTTTCTCTTAAAAAATGCCTTCGCTGTCGTTTTGTATTGGACTTGAATTGTTGTTCACAAACGTAAAATTCAGATTTAAAAAAACTCCAAAATCAAAAACTTTGGAGCAATAATATTGTTACATTAAAAATGATTTAAAAAAAATCAAGTGATAAGCCATTCATTTAAAATGATCATAAGCAATTATATGAAGCATAAACTTGTTGAACATAGTGAAAACTTTTAAACCAACAGATCTTTCATTCCAAATGCAGTCAGAACTTTTGTATATTCTGCTTTTACAGCATCGTTTGCATCTTTTATAATTTCTCCTGTTGACGGATCAACAACTGTTCTTAAAGGCCTTTGACCTTTCGGTAAACCGATCAGCTTCACTACAGCGTCTGCAACGTCCTGTGGGTTGGGTTTTGCTGTTTCAAACATCTGCCCGATGGCACCAAACATTTTATCAGGATATTGAGCAATTGCCTGATAACCTTCACTTACTGACGGGTCAGAACCGTACTGAATCTTTTGCGACATTTCAGTAGGAAAAGCACCTGGCTGAATGATAGCCACATCGACACCTAACGGTCTCACCTCGTAATGAAGGCCTTCGCTTAAACCTTCCAGAGCAAATTTCGAAGCACTGTATACTGTAGAAAAGGGAGCGGAAAATCTTCCCCATCCACTTGAAACATTAATGATTAAACCTTCGGATTGTTTACGCATATAAGGCAACGATAATTTCATCAGTCTCCATGGCGCTGTTACGTTGACATCCATGATTTTCTGCAAGTCAGCAGGTGTAGAGCTTTCGGCGACTCCAAACATCGAGATTCCTGCATTGTTGACCAAAACATCAATTCTGCCTTCTTCAGATATAATCTTATCAAAAGCATCGCTTACGCTTTTCTCGTCAGTTAACGATACATCCAGAACGGTGATATTCTGTACCTGTGCCAAAGCTTTTGCCTTATCAGCATTTTTCCCGTCGATGTCACGCATGGTAGCATACACTTTATGTCCTAAAGCCGCAACGCTATTGGCTGTTAGCCATCCAAATCCGCTATTGGTTCCTGTGATTAATACTACTTTTCTGTCCATTTTTTTTATATTAAAATTAATGATACAAATTTCGGTATATGGTCACAAACAGCGTTTACCAAATGGTAAAAAGCGATTTTACCTGATGCTTTTCCGTATTCTGCTTAACGACTGCTGGGTAATACCAAGATAGGAAGCAATATAAGACAGAGGAATTCGATTAACCAATAAAGGAAATTTTTCCATGAATGTGAGGTAGCGCGTTGTTGCATCCTCTGAAACCAATGGACTTCTTCTTTCAATCGTTTTCAGCAAACAGTTTTTTACAATAAGTCCAGTGATAGCATCCCATCCGACAATAGTATTTCCTATCTCGTCCCAGTCTTTCTTTGAAAAAACGAGTAACTCGCAGTCGGTAACTGCCTCTATGTAATCAGAAGCAATGATCTGTGCCTCGAATTTTTGCTGATCCGAAACAAAATTGTTTTCATCTACGAAATGATGAGTGATCTCCTGACCCTTGTTATTGTAATAGCAGAAACGGACGACTCCTTTTAGAATAAATCCAACTTGTTTTGGAATTTTTCCGGCTTCTGAAAAATACTCATCCTTACGAAGATTAAGTCTTGTGGCTTTACTTGTAATAAGATCAATTTGCTGTCTGTTCAGATCTCCAAACTGCAAAATATAGTCAATAAACTCTTTCATAGATTAAAGATACTTGATATTTAGTGCAGGGCATTTACCATATGGTAAAAATTAAGTGATACAGACCTTTCTAATTTATATATGAAACTTCTGCATTTACTTTTTTACTTAATTTGACTTCGAAGTTCTTTAATCTCTTTTATTAATTTCGGAATGTCCTGTTTTGCATTGGCAATAAAGTCAATATCAGCATTGGTTGCTCCGACAAGTTTAATATCTACTCCAGGATCTTCCTCTGATCCTGTTTTAATAAAACTGGAGCCACTTTCGTGATCACGTCCCTCGATGTAAGCTTTCCATGGGCCATTCTGTGCCTGGTCAACCCTTAATTCTATTTCCTGAATTTCTTTTTCGGATAGCATTTTTTTTTATTTAAATTATAAAGTTAAATGGTGAGTATCAAATGTACACATTTCGCCAATGCAAAGTGTATATAGTGGTAATACGTTTTTAACTGTTTCAAACTGTAAGCCTCCAGAGTGCAGTTTCAAGTTTTAGAATTGTGAAATATAATCTTTGATATTCTATTTTTAGAAAGCACAGTTCAATCTTAAATTTAAAAAATAAACAGATCAGAATTACTTTTAATCAACGCGCATAAAAACCTCCTGGAAGATCCCTTTTGAAATAAAAATTACAGGTATTTTCAGAAATTGATCATTATAGTAATACAGAAAGAAATTCATACTTAAATATGGAATTTTTTAAACTACAAGAAATTTGATCAGCCTGCATTTTAATTCGAAATAATGATGGCAGCGGCAAGATAGTTGTAGTTCTCTAAAAACCAAAACAGATATACCTATGAACGTACAGTTGGATACAGAGTGTCAAAAGGAAACCGAAGTCATCACTGGTTTCAGATCAGATGTTATAGAAGGCTTAAGCGGAACTCCTAAAAAATTATTTTCAAAATACTTTTACGATAAAACAGGCGACGAGCTTTTTCAGCAGATTATGAAAATGCCTGAATATTATCTGACCAATTGCGAGCTGGATATATTTAAAAATAAAACTCCCGAATTGGCTCAGAGTATTTTAGTCAATGATGCGCCCTTTGATCTGATCGAGCTTGGAGCAGGAGACGCGATGAAATCGACCTATCTTCTTAAGCATCTTGTGGAGAAAAATATTGATTTTAAATATATGCCCATCGATATATCCGGAAACATTCTATCTGTACTGAATGATAAACTGAGAAATGAGCTACCAACTCTCGATATGACGACTCTGGAAGGGGACTATTTTGATATGCTTGATAAAGCAACTTCTATTTCTACAAGACGTAAAGTCGTTCTCTTTCTGGGAGGAAATATAGGAAATATGGATATTGAGGAATCTTACCATTTCTGCCGTGAAATTAAAAGAAAACTGAGCACGGGCGATGTCCTGATTATTGGTTTTGATTTAAAGAAAAATCCACACATGATATTGAATGCTTACAATGATCCGGCAGGTATTACGGCTTCTTTTAATATGAATCTTCTTTTAAGAATTAACCGCGAGCTCGAAGCTGACTTTGATATCACTGAATTTCAGCATTATCAAACCTATGATCCGGTTTCTGGAGCATGCAGAAGTTTTCTTGTAAGTCTCGCAAGACAGGATGTTCATATTGGCAACAATACATTCAGCTTTGAGGAACATGAACTGATCGATATGGAAATTTCACAGAAATTTTCTGAGAATGATATTACAAATTTGGCAAAAGAATCAGGATTTCATATTCTTGAAAATATAAAAGACTCAAACAGATGGTTTGTAGATTCTATCTGGCAGGTTGATTAGTCACATTTGATCGCCTGAACATTCTACCGGATCTATCATTTTCTTTTATAATCTATCACATCCTGTTTTATCAAAAAAATTTAAAATTAGCTTATGAATATTGACCTTACCAATAAAAATGCATTAGTCGGTGCAGCCACCGGTGGAATAGGAGCTGGCATTGCAACAGAACTGGCAAGATGCGGAGCCAATGTGACTCTGATGTCCCGTAACGAGGATAAACTTCGAAATTCATTGGCTGCACTACCCGTTGTGAACGAAAATCAGAAACACCAATATCTGGTTGCAGATTTTTCAGATTTTGTAAGTTTCAAAACAATTATATCTAAATATTTTCAAAGTAATTCTGTTGATATTTTGGTCAATAATACTAATGGTCCGGAAGCAGGATCTGCACTTGAGAAAAGGGTAGAAGATTTCCAGACCGCTTTTGATCTTCTTTTTAAAACCGTTTTCGAAACGACAGCATTGGCTTTACCATCGATGATAGAAAAAAAGTGGGGGAGAATTATCAATGTTTCATCACTTTCTGTAAAAGAACCAATTCCCAACTTGGTGCTTTCAAACTCTACACGTTCTGCAGTTGTTGCCTGGTCAAAATCTTTGTCTAATGAAGTTGCTCAGCATCAGATCACCATCAATAATGTGCTCACTGGATATTTTGATACTGAAAGAATTCAGAAATTAATCGCCGTAGAATCTGAACAGAAAAATATTTCCAAAGAAGAAATTCTGAAAGTCAGAGAAAATAAAATCCCGATGAAACGCCTGGGTAAACCTGAAGAATATGGTCATCTCGTTGCTTTCTTGTCTTCTGATTATGCATCTTATCTTACAGGAGCAAGTATTCCTCTGGATGGAGGTTTGGCGAATATCTATTAATATCCGGAAAAGACAAAATAAAATCCTGATCAGTTACGTTCAGGATTTCTTTTGAAATATCGTTTTATTTTTAAAAATTACTTCACCTCGAAAATATACGTTTTTCCTTTTTCAGTTTTAAAATCAAACATTTCTGTTTCGGGAACGGTAAAACTTTTCAAGTCTGCTTTGGCTGATCTCAAAGGAGTTTTGATCAGATCAACATGATAGTATTCGTTTGTATTTTCTCCTTTTGCTGAGGTTAAACTGCTTTTAGAATTTAAATTTAAATTCTTTGCAATTCTTATTCTTGCATTCCCACCTAACGTAGATTTAATGGCCAGTTTTGTCAGTTTAGAATTTTTCCAGTCCATATCAATTTCAAAACCGCCTCTTGCTCTCAAACCTTTTACATAACCATTTGGTAAAGCGTCCGGAAGTGCCGGCAGCAGATATAGATAGCCGTCATAACTTTGCAATAGCATCTCTGCAATTCCTGAAGTGCAGCCGAAATTTCCATCGATCTGAAATGGTGGATGAGCATCCAGAAGATTAGGATATGTTCCTCCAGACTGACCTTTTGCTTCCATGGGTGCAGGAGTAAGCTGGTCTGAGATAAGCTTAAAGGCACGGTTTCCATCCAGTAATCTTGCCCACCAGTTCACTTTCCAGCCCATAGACCAGCCTGTAGATTTGTCGCCACGGTAGATCATTGAGTTTTTTGCAGCTTCAGCTAAATCTGCATTTCTGAAAGGCGAAATTTGTCCTGACGGAAAAAGTCCGTAAAGATGTGAAATATGCCTGTGCTTATCATCCGTTCTGTCCATGTCGGTAAGCCATTCCTGCAACTGACCGTGTTGTCCGATCTGCATTGGCGGAAGTTTTGATAAAGCATTTTTAACTTCTTCAGAAAGCATTTTGTCCTGATTCAAGACTTTTGAAGCATTGATGAAATTATTAAAAACATCAAAAACCAACTGATTGTCCATCGTGGTTCCTGCCGTGATGCTTACATTTTTAAAGTACTTGTTTTCGGGTGACATTGAAGGCGAAACCACAAGATATTTTTTAGAAGGATCCTGCTGAAGGACATCCAGGTAAAACAGTGTGCAGCCTTTTAAAGCTTCGTAATTTTTCTTTAAAAATTCCTTATCACCAGTATACAGATAGTGATTCCAAACATGCTGGGTTAACCATGCACCGCCCATTGGCCACATTCCATAAAAACCTCCATCCACAATTCCCGTGATTCGCCATAGATCGGTATTGTGGTGCATATTCCAGCCTCTGGCGTGATACATTTCTCTGGCAGATTCCTGACCTGTGACTGATAAATCCTGAATCATATCAAATAATGGCTCGTGCATTTCAGAAAGGTTGGTGTTTTCTGCAGGCCAGTAATTCATTTCCGTATTAATGTTGACCGTATATTTGCTGTCCCAGGCCGGATTCAGCTGATAATTCCAAATTCCCTGTAGGTTCGCAGGCTGCGTTCCCTGTTGTGAAGAGGAGATCAAAAGATATCTTCCAAACTGAAAATACAATGCTACCAAATCGGGATCCTGTGAATTTCCGAATTCTTTGATTCTGATGTCCGTCGTTTTTTTCGCCTGTCCTGTCGTACCTAAATTTAATTCGACACGTTTGAAATATTTTTGATAATTATTAATATGATCTTTGAGTTCAGCATCATATTTTTTATTTAAAGCTTTACTTAAATATTCCGAAACTCTGGTGTCGGGATTACCGGAAATGTCATTGTACTTTTTAAAATTGGTCGCAATAGAAATGTAGATCACCACTTCATCTGCTCCTGAAATACTCAACTGATCATTCGTTGAAGTTAATTTTCCACCTTTTAAAACCGGAAGTGCTACTGTTTTAAAATTGATTTTCCCAGTTTTATTATCAACAGATCCGCTTGTTCCATTGATAACCAATTGGTTTTTCTCAGTGAAAATTGATTTCTTTATATGTGGAGTAGTTGCATTAATATTGAAATTTAAACTTCCTTTTTTGCTTGAAGATAATTTAATGACAATCACATTATCCGCAAATGATGAGAAGATCTTGCGTTTGAAAGTCACGCCGTTAACTTCGTAAGAAACCGTAGAGATGGCTTTTTCAATATCTAAAGTACGGTTATAATTCTTAAAATTTTCATGATCCTTAAAATCTAAAAACAAGTCGCCCATTGTCTGGTACGGCATCCCATAATTTAAATCTTTCGGAGCTGTTCGTGGGTACGTGTTGTTGGTAAGATCCTGAGCTTTCTCAAACTGACCCTCATTTATTAACTTTCGTACTTTCTGTATGCTGTCGAACGTATTTTTAGGAACATTGTTTCCCGGTTCTCCGGCCCAGATTGTTTCTTCATTCAACTGCAGATGTTCCCGGCTTGCTCCACCAAAAACCATTGCGCCCAACTTCCCATTTCCGATGGGCAGAGCTTCATTCCAATTTTCTGCGGCTTTGTTATATGTTAATTTTAAATTTTGCTGTGCGTGAACAGAAACAGACAGTACTGCTCCGACAATAAAAAAAGATATTTTACTTTTGATCATTCTGTAGTAATTAAATATATTTTCACCCTTTTTCAATGAAAGAATATGATTTTAAAACTAATGATTTTAAATGATACATGAACATACCTTCAGTTTTATGATAAGCCTCTCGATTTGTTTCTGTTAAATGTTGAAGATTAATTATTTATACGATTTTCTGTTAAATAAAATCATTTGTTATTTAATGATTTGATGAGTTTACAGGCATGCTGATTTGACCAAAAAAACATCGTAGTTAATCAAAAGTAATCGATTGCGCAATTATTATGAATTTTGACTAACAAATTAAAAGGAGTCGGTATTCGCCATCATTTTCTACCGGCGCTCTGTGAATACATGGGAGAACTTTCTGCTGAGGATGATCCACTGCCAGCTTCCAGAGATTACCCAGCCCAAGATTTGTGGGCTGTGAATCGGGGTTAGCCTGATAATGAAGATCAAAATAATTTTCTTCCAAAAAGATTTCAAATTCCTTCTCAGGACCGTTATGTAATTTTTTCAGTTTTTCCCGGATTTCTGGAATTAAGATTTTTTGAACAGCCTGATCATTCGGTAAAATATCACTTGCCACCCCGTAATAGGTGCATAAAAAAGTACTCGTACCAATGGGCGACCGATCGACATGATATGAATAAACGTCTGTTGAAATAAAGTCGAATTCTTCATCGCGCTCATAATTTTTGAGCAAGTTGAGTGATGGCAATGCTCCAAAATCAGTTAACAGCCGTAAATCATTGAGAATAATCTGCCTTGCAAATTCACCATTTTCAGAAAGTTCTAAATCTAATAGATCTTCAGTATCAATTTCGGTAATATTTTCTTTTAATCTGAGTTTTGATACAATTTCTTTAAAATCTCCGTTCAAATTCCTGTTCCAGCAAACCGCGTTTTGATCACCTTGAAAATTTGTAGCGACTAATTCAGAAAAAGTAGAAACCACTTTAATCTGCTTATTTGTAGGAAATGGATTGCTCATTTTTTTATAATAATTGTAGAAAATTAATTTAGCAAAAATAACGATCTAATAAAAAACAATGTTATTTTTTGTAATAATTAAAATTAAATAGAAATCTCTTCATCCCTTTTTTTGGGTTGTCAATTTTCCATAATGAAAAGGAGTTTCTAAACTGATTACTATGACCTGAATCATAGTGTACAGAAAGAATCTCAACCTGCAGTCTTTTTTTTCGGAAATACGTCTGAAATAACTGTCAATACGCAAAAAATTGAAATTATTGGCTTGATTTTAGATTGTCGCTTAACATACTGGGTGTTCACTGATTAATGTC
This sequence comes from Chryseobacterium kimseyorum, assembly GCF_025971945.1. Classification (GTDB taxonomy): domain Bacteria; phylum Bacteroidota; class Bacteroidia; order Flavobacteriales; family Weeksellaceae; genus Chryseobacterium; species Chryseobacterium kimseyorum. The sequence goes on along the minus strand of NZ_JAPDHW010000017.1, from coordinate 50,475 downwards.
AGGATTGATACTCATAATAGAATATCATTCAAAAAAATATAATTTTTATAAAAGATAATATTCAGACATCATCTCATCTACTGTTAATCATCTACAAGATATAAAAGATTTATAATGATTTTAAAACCTACAAAAATCGACCTCACTAAAGAGCAGCTTTCCGCTAAATCTTTTATCAATTTTATCGTAGAATTGCAAAACCTGCTGGAATATATCGGTACAGAACTTTCATCAATTCATGAGACCGTTTCTATAGCAGAGAGTGTCACTGCAGGATTTCTTCAGTTCTCATTTTCGCAAATGACCGATGCATCTCAGTTTTTTAAAGGTGGAATTACAGCATATACAGTTACAGAAAAAATTAACGTCTTGAAAATAGATGAAGGTAAAACTCCGGCATCTGACGGTGTTTCTCCCGAAATCGCTGAATCAATGGCTTTAAATGTTGCCAATATCTTCAAAAGCGATTGGTCAATAGCGGTGACCGGTTATGCAAATCCTATTAAGAAATCCAGAAATAAGCTATTCGCCTATTTTTCAATCAGCCACAACGGAAAAATTATTCTTACCGAAAAACTCGATTTACACTCAAGAACCATGTCATTAAAGGCTCAGCTGTATTATAGTGAGTTTGTCTTAGGATGTTTTAAGCTTGAGTTGGATAAATATAAAATGTACTGCGCAGAAACATTAGACCAGTCCAGAATTTCCAGCTGATCCTTAATCCCGATTTAACATATCTTAATTAATTTATATAGAATTTGATAGAATATTGATTGCCAAATCTTTCTATTGGTTGGCATTCTTTTTTGGATACAGTATGAGTCGTATCGAAGGATTATTGGTAATAAATAACCTAAACCAGTCTAAAGCCAGTCTTATTTTGCTTCGGAAACTCACCAAAGGAATCACATGAATAAATAACCATGTGAGCCATGCTAAGAATCCATTGAACGAGAATTTAGGCAAATCCACCACCGCGTTGAATTTTGAAATAATCGCCATACTGCCTTTGTCATTGTATTTAAAAGAATTCAGTTTCTCAGACTTTTCCATTTTTTTGAAATTCGTACCTAAGTTTTTTCCCTGCTGTATCGCCACCTGTGCGAGCTGTGGATGTCCTTTAGTGAAATTTGGGTCAGTCAGCTGAAGACAGATATCTCCCAGTGCATAAATGTCATTGACCCCATTTACCTTATTGAATTGATCTACCAAAATTCTGCGGCCTTTAGCCACACTTTCGCTGGGCAGACCGGGAACTTCACGCCCGATAACACCTGAAGTCCAGATTAATGTTTCCGTTTCTATTGTGTTTCCGTCTGATAGAATTACTTTATTGTCCACATAATCTTTTACAGAAATGTTAAGCTGAATTTTTACACCCAGCTTTTTCAGTTTGTTATACGCTGTTTCCTGAGCCATCTTGCTCATCGGAGATAGAAGTGTAGGCAAAGCGTCAATCAGGTAGATATTTGACAGTCCCAGTTTCATTTCTGGATATTCTTTTTCTGCGATGTATTTACCCATCTCTGCGAGCATTCCTGCTAATTCTACTCCGGTTGGTCCTCCACCGGCAATGACAATATTTTGCAGACGCTGTGCTTTTTTGATATCTTTATTTCTTGCGGCTTCCTCCAGATTAAGTAGCATATGATTTCGCAGGTACAGTGCTTCTTCAATATTTTTCATAGGAAGTGCACATTTCTGTACATTTTCCATTCCGAAAAAGTTCGATTCCGTACCCAAAGCCAGCACCAAATGATCGTAGCTCAAAGTTCCCGTGTCAGTTTCTATTGTTTTGCTTTCAGGATTCACCTTTACCAGACTTCCCATATGAAAATGTACATTCCTGGAGTCGGAAATCATTTTTCTGAAAGGATAGCTGATGTTCGATGCCTGAATAAATGATGTGGCAACCTGATAAATAAGAGGTGGAAAGAAATGATAATTATTTTTGTCGACTAATGTGATCCGAAAACGCTGATCGTTTTTTAAAGATTTTATGATGTGTACACCGGCAAACCCGCCACCAACGATTACGATATGCTTTTTCATGATCAGATACATTAAAATTGATACCGGATACTATTCAACAATAAGACCAAAATAGGCAGATTTGTCCTGAATACAGAGTTTTATTTTTGTAAATGAAAGTGGAAGCTTTAGAACTTTTTCTCAGCGGTCAAATTCAAGAATTAATTCTCTGAAATAACTCTCGCACTTCGCAATATGAGTTCCGTACCAGGAAAAAGCTTCGCCATCAACAATCATTATCTTTTTTTGTGGATAAACTTCTTTAAGCTCAGCAATATGTTTTTCCTTGAAAGGGAAGGGTTCAGAAGAAAGCATAATCACATCTGCTTCGGCCAAATCTTCAGCCCTGATTTCCGGATAACGCGTTTGATTTTTAAATATATTTTCAAAACCTATTTCTGATAGCACATTATGAATAAAAGTGTCTGAACCCACTGTCATATAAGGATTCTTCCAAATCAGATAAGCAGCTTTTACTTTAGAATTTATTTTAGCCTGATAAAGAACATCGTAAATTTTCAGATTAAATGTCTGCGCCCTTTCTTCTTTATTAAAAAGCAAGCCCAAATTTTTAACCAAATAATAATTGTCTTCAATAGTTTCTGTATTATAAACAGTCACTTTGAAATCGTTCATCAGAGATTCAATCTGCTCTTTGACGTTCTCTTCTTTATTGGCTAAAATTAAATCGGGATGTAAACTTCTTATTTTTTCAATATTCAGATTTTTCGTTCCACCGATGATTTCAACATTTTTAACTTTTTCAGCAGGGTGAATACAGAATTTTGTTCTTCCGATGATTTCCTTTTCGGTTAATCCCAAATCAAATAAGGCTTCAGTAATTGAAGGAACTAAAGAAATGACTTTCATAAAATCTTAGACTTTGTCTAAAATTACAAAAGTTTTCCGGTTAAGAAAAGTCCGGCAATCGTAAAGTAAATAATTAAACCGGTAACGTCTACCAAAGTTGCCACGAAAGGTGCAGAAGAAGTTGCAGGGTCAAGATTGAATTTTTTAAGAATAAAAGGAACCATTGATCCGGATAAAGTTCCCCAAAGTACAATCATAGCTAATGAAATTCCGGCACTTATACCGATGAAAAACCAGTAGTCACCGTAGTCAAACCAGCCCATTTCATGCCAGATCATAATTCTGAAAAAACCAATAACTCCGAGGAAAGTTCCTAAAATAAGACCTGTGACCAACTCTTTTTTCATTACAATCCACCAGTCTTTAATGGTAATTTCCTGAAGTGCCATTGCGCGGATAATCAATGTTGCAGCCTGTGAACCTGAATTTCCGCCACTTGATATAATTAGAGGAATAAAAAGTGCCAGAACAACAGCTTTTTCTATTTCATTTTCATAATAACCCATTACAGAAGCGGTAATCAACTGAAGAAAGAATAAAACAATCAGCCAAAGACCTCTTTTTTTAATCATTTCAAACCAATGCGTCTGTATATAAGGGTCATCCAAAGCTTCAACACCCCCAAATTTCTGAATATCTTCGGTGTTTTGCGATTCAATCTGATCCAGAATGTCATCGATTGTCACAATACCCACCAAAACTCCTGCGTCAGTAATGATAGGAAGTGCAGTTCTGTCGTATTTTTCAAAATAGGTTACCGCATCTTCTTTTGAAGTTGTCGTTTTGATAGCGACAAACTGATTATCGGTAAGATCTGAAACCAGAGTATCTTCTTCAACCAACAGCAAACTTCCCAGTGCCAAATCGTCGATCAGGCGGTTTCGTTCATCCACTACATACAGATGATTGATGGTTTCCACTCTTTTTCCGACTTTTTTAATTTGCTGCAGACATCTTTTTACCGTCCATTCTTTTCGGATCTGGATGTAATAAGGCGTCATCAGACGGGCAATAGAATCAGAATCGTAACCCAGAAGCTTTAAGGCAATTCTTCTTTCCTGTGGATTAAGGTGGTTGATCGAATATTTAATCAGCTCGTCCGGGAAATCTTCGAAAAGTGCAGTTCTGTCATCCGGAGTCATGGCATTCAGAATCTCTGAAACTTCGTCGCTGCCGATGCTTCTGATGGTTTCTTCCTGGAAATCCGGATCTAAATGTGAGAAAACGTCAGCTTTATAATCTTTCGGAACTTTCAGAAAAGCCAACAGCCTTTCATCAGCATGCAATTCGCTAAGTCTTTCGGCAATATCGGCTGGGTTAAAGGTAAGTTCGTCTGTATGATTCAAAACTGAATTTTTTGGATATGCAAAAATAATTCAAATTTTCAACAAATGAGAACGATCGCGTAAAATTAAGGATTTATTAAAGCTTAAAAACCTGCTTCTGAAGAGGGTTTCTGTTTTCTTAATTCTTTTAAAATGCTTTTCATCGCGCCATTGGTTCCGATCTTAATCGAATTTTCTGCAGAACCTAACAGGCGCATGTTTTTTCGGTAGGTATCATAATCAGATGCAGCAATGAAGTTTCCTTCAGCATCAAAAAGTTTCATACTGACGATAACCTGGTTTGAGAAAACATATTTTCCCAGTCCGACTTTAAAATATTTTACTTTAGGAACAATTACAAAATCAGCATCGTTGTTTTTGCTGTATTCCAGAATTGTTTTCGAATCAATGCTGTCATAAGAAACCTGTACTTCAGATCGCAGCATTTTATTTCTTCTAAATGCACTAACATTATCTGAAACTGCACTGAAGAAAGCATGGCTCGTAGGTTCTTTTATTTCCTCCAAATCGGGTTCCACCTCAGGATTGAAGTATAAGATTTTCTTGATTTTATCGTGAGTATTGGCTTTCTGTGCTTTCACAGAAGAAATACTGGTGATAAAGACAGTGGGAATCAGTATGTAAAGTAAAAATTTTTTCATCTTTTTGTCTATGCAAAATTACTGCCTTTTACTGGGATAGCATAATTTTATTAAGAAATTTTTAACATATTTTTCTATTAAATTTTATATATGGAATCGATAATGTTTTGGTGAATGCGAAAATAGTTGTAGTTTTGCACCCGTTACATAATAATCATTAAACAATATTGGAATGTACTTAACAACAGAAAAAAAGTCAGAAATTTTCGCAAAACATGGAAAATCTGCACAGGACACAGGAAGCGCTGAAGGACAGGTAGCTCTATTTACTTTTAGAATTAACCACTTATCTCAGCATTTGAAGGCTAATCGTCACGATTTCAACACAGAGAGATCTTTGGTGAAATTAGTAGGTAAGAGAAAAAGCTTATTAGATTATCTTAAGAAGAAAGATATCACAAGATACAGAGCAATTATTGCTGAACTTGGTCTAAGAAAATAATCGATCCGATTTCCAAAAATAAAAGCAACTTCGCAAGAGGTTGCTTTTTTGTTTTTCATCTGTCAATAATTGTCAATTGATAACCAAAGCTGATCTGTTTTTCTGCCAGAATATTTACATTTGCATTTTTTAAATTCTACTGAAAGATTTGAAGCACATATATTCTTACTTATTCCTGCTGGTATCCACAATGTTTTTTTGTCAGGATCTGGATACGATTCCCAAATCAAATCTGCAGGGGACGGTCAGTCTGCAGATTGGTAATTTTTTAGGAACCAATGATTATCTGAAAACACTCGATCATCGCCAGTTTGTCGGTGCATCAGCTGAACTTACTGTACAGACCGACGGAAGCAAAGAGTGGCACAAAAGATTCGGTTTGCCTTATTATGGTGGTGGAATTTTAGCACTTGATTTTCTTAAAAATAAAGATATCGGACAGCCTTTTGCTGTTTACGGAACCTTCGGTGGAACCATGAAGCGCGCTGAAACTCACTCATGGAATTATGAAACAAGCGCAGGTTTTGCATTCGGCTGGGAACCTTTTAGCCTTGAAAAAGGATATTTAAATGAGACTTCAGGTTCATCAGTCAGTATCTACATCAATCTGGGAGCCAGCTATAAATATTACTTGGGAAAACATTTTGATTTGGGTCTCGGACTTAATTTTAATCATTTCTCCAATGGCGCTCTGAAACATCCTAATAAGGGACTGAATACTTTTTCTCCCAAACTTTCTCTTACCTATAATTTTAATGAAAGACTGATCCCTAAAAAAGATACTTTATCAGCGTTTGACAAACATTCAACTTTAGATGTCAATGTTTTCGGAGGAGTGCGACATTCGATCTTTTTTGGAAAAGATGATGGTTTTGAATATTCTGATGTTAATTTAAATGAAAAATTCAGAGGTGAATATTATCAGAACTGGGGAATAGAAACCGTTTATCACAGACAGGTTACCTACAAATCTTCTTTAGGATTGGGAATTGGGCTGATGTATGACGAAGATTATAATAATAAGTTTTATCAGGACGAAACAGGGGCTATTCAGACAGCCAAAAGGTTTAAGAAAGATAATCTTTTGCTCAATATTTTTCCGTCTTACCGTCTTTCGATCTCAAAATTTGATATTCAGCTGCAACCGGGATTTTATATATTTAAAAAAGAAATAGACCGACGCTACGACAAAACTGTTTTTTACCAGAGAGTTGGATTTCAGTACACCATTGGCAGAAATCTGTTGGTGGGAATTGCTTTACGGTCATTTAAATTCCACAAAGCTGATTATATTGAATGGAGGCTGGGGTACAGAATTTTCAACAGGAAAAATCAATAGGATTTCTGTCATTTAATGAATATTTACCTGCTTAAAACTTTTAGATATTCTATTTAAAACAAAAACAGTAAATTTGCAACGAAATTTAGACGAAATATCAATAACTAAAGCGCTCAATACGGAGTGCAACACAAAACAATTTATGAGTATACCTCAAGCAATTACAGAAACGATCATTCTTGCAGACGGCAGAGAGATCACTTTAGAAACAGGAAAACTGGCAAAACAGGCTGACGGTTCTGTTGTAGTAAAAATTGGCGGAACAATGCTTTTAGCAACTGTTGTAGCCAGCAAAGAAGCAAAAGATGGTGTAGATTTCTTACCATTAACAGTAGATTACAGAGAAAAATTCTACGCAGGTGGAAAAATCCCTGGAAACTTTTTCAGAAGAGAAGCGAGACCATCTGATCAGGAAATCCTGACAATGCGTTTGGTAGACAGAGTTCTGAGACCATTATTCCCTGAAGATTTCCACGCGGAAGTTCAGGTAATGATTTCATTAATTTCTTATGACGGACAGTCAATTCCTGACGATTTAGCAGGTTTGGCAGCGTCTGCAGCAATTGCGATCACCGATATTCCTTTCAACGGACCGATGTCTGAAGTAAGAGTAGTAAGAATTGACGGAAAATTAGCAGTAAACCCTAATTTCGAAGATCTTAAACTGGCTGACCTTGACATCATGGTTGGAGCAACCAAAGATTCTATCGTAATGGTGGAAGGAGAGATGAAAGAAATCACGGAAGCAGAAATGCTTGAAGCGATTACTTTTGCTCACGAAGAAATCAAAAAACAGGTTGAAGCTCAGGAAAGACTGGCTGAAAAAGTAGGCAAATCATTCCCAAAAAGAGAATACAGCCACGAAAATCACGACGAAGCAATCCGTGAGAAAGTGTGGAAAGAAACATACGACAAAGTATACGAAGTAGCAAAAATTCCTTCTGGAAAAGAGGAGAGAGGTGAGAAATTCAAAGCTGTATTGGCTGAATTCTTAGCTCAGTATGTAGAGCATGCTGAAGAGCTTGAAAGAGTTACTCCTTTCGCTAAAGTATATTTCCACGATGTGGAAAAAGAAGCGATGCGTCAGATGATTATCAATGATAAAATCCGTCTTGACGGTCGTGATCCTCAGACTATTCGTCCGATCTGGTCTGAAATCGATTATTTACCGGGAGCTCACGGTTCTGCAATCTTTACAAGAGGTGAAACTCAGTCTTTAACGGCTGTAACTTTAGGTTCAGTAAAAGATGCAAACATGGTAGACAGCGTAATGGTAAACTATGACGAAAGATTCTTCTTACATTATAACTTCCCGCCGTTCTCAACTGGTGAAGCACGTCCTTTGAGAGGAACTTCAAGAAGAGAAGTTGGTCACGGTAACTTAGCTCAGAGAGCTTTGGCAAACATGATCCCGGAAGAAAATCCTTATACAATCCGTATCGTTTCTGATATTTTAGAATCAAACGGTTCATCTTCTATGGCAACTGTCTGTGCAGGAACTTTAGCACTGATGGATGCGGGTGTTCAGATCAAGAAACCGGTTTCAGGTATTGCAATGGGATTGGTAACTGATATTAAAACAGGAAAATTCACTGTACTTTCTGATATCTTGGGAGACGAAGATCACTTAGGTGATATGGACTTTAAAGTAACAGGAACTGCAGACGGAATCACGGCTTGCCAGATGGATATCAAAATTCAGGGTCTTTCTATGGACATTATGGAGAAAGCACTTCTTCAGGCAAGAGACGGTAGACTTCATATTCTTGATAAATTGAACGAAACAATTTCTGCTCCAAGAGAAGACGTGAAACCTCACGCTCCGAAAATGGTTATGCTTGAAATCTCTAAAGATTTCATCGGTGCTGTAATCGGACCTGGTGGAAAAATCATTCAGCAAATGCAGAAAGATACAGATACTGTGATCGCAATTGAAGAAGTTGGCGAAATCGGTAGAATTGAAATTTCCGGAGTTAGCAGAGAGAAAATCAACGAAGCGATTGCAAGAATCAACGAGATTACTTTTGTACCGACTGTAGGTGAAGTTTACCAAGGGAAAGTAGTGAAAGTAATGGATTTTGGAGCATTCGTAGCGATTGCGAAAGGTACTGAAGGATTACTTCACATCTCGGAAATCGAATGGGCGCGTCTAGACAAAGTTCCTTACAAAGAAGGTGACGAAGTTGAGGTGAAATTTATGGGTTATGATGACCGTAAAAAAATGAAACTTTCTAGAAAAGTTTTATTGCCAAGACCTGAAAGACCAACCCAGAAGCCAAGACCTGAAGGACAGGTAAATCCTGAAGGAAAAGACAGACCGGGTGAGCACAAACCATTGAACGAACCACAGGACTAATCATCCAAATATTATATAGAATCCCTCTTTTGAGGGATTTTTTTTGCTTTAAATTTAATTATCTTTAAAAACTTAAAAATTAAACAGATGATAAAACTTTTTACCCTTTCATTCATTACGCTTTCGGCATTGGGTTTTGCCCAGACTGTCAATGATGTTCCTTTAAAAGATATCGATGTAGACTACGTTCAGATCATTGGGACAGGCCGTTCGCTGAGTACCAAGGTGAATGTGGAAATTGATTTCGGGCAGGAAACCAAATCCATATCCTTTAAAAACGGAACCAATATCAAAGACGAACGTGGAAGGAATGTAAAATTCAATTCGATGATGGATGCGCTGAACTTTATGTCTGCCAACGGATACAGTTTTCAGTTTGCCTATACCACGAATAATGAAAAGGATGAGGCGGTGTATTATATTTTAAAGAAGAAAGATAAATAATGCTGTGAAGAATATGTGGCTCCGGGTTTTGCTTGAGAAATAAACTGAAATTCAATTATTTAAATAATAGTCTTCAAAATCCGTGGAATTGTCGTATATTTGCATTATAATTAAGAAGAAGGTTTCTGCTTTTCTCAAACTTTTACAGTTTAGAATACTCTTTATCCCTCAGTTTTCTTTATTCTGACTGCCGTCTTTTCACTTTTATTTCTTCTAAATGAATAGCTGTGCCGGCAAAATGAATCACCTCAACTGAAATACGCAGGACGCCTTTCTACTTCTTTTCAGGAAGAGAAAATGATGAAATCATCAATCAACTTTCTGGTAACGATCATAAATTCTAAACAATTTATTATCTGAATGCAGCGGAATCATTAGAAGAATTCAACAGAAATCTTTTTATGATGGTAAACAATACCCTTTGACCAAATGATGATAAATCATTAAATTAAAATTCAAGAATAACAATTAATATACAATAATATATGGCGGATTCTTTCTCAAAAAAAGAAAACTTTAAGAAAAAATTACAGAAGCAAAAGGAAAAAGCGATACGTCGCGAAGACCGAAAAAACAGCAATGACAAGGGTAAAAGTCTTGATGACATGATCATGTACGTAGATGCAAACGGTCAGTTGACAAGTACACCTCCGGATAACTCTAATACAGAGGCTATCAGTTTGGATAACATTCAGTTGGGTGCAGCACCTATTCAGGAGGAAGATCCAATCAAATCTGGTATCGTTACATTTTTCAGCGATAAAGGATACGGATTTATCACAGAAGATAATTCTAAAGAAAATGTATTCTTCCACAGCAACAACTGTGTAGATATCATTAAGAAAGGGAACAAAGTATCTTTCGAAAAAGAAAGATCACCTAAAGGTTTCTCTGCAATCAATATTAAAATCATCAGATAGTTTTACACTATACATAAAAACGAAACCGCTTCAGCAATGAGGCGGTTTTTCTGTTTTGGTGGATTTCTGTTTTACCTTAAAATGATCAACCCAGTTTCGGATTGAGAATTTTTATTTAAAGTAATTGAAAATCATTTGTCCATAATTTTAATTCGGGCTTAACAGTGAGATGTTGAGAGATGCATCTGAAACCGTTGCTGGTGAACCGTCTGAATACATGTAGAGTCTCATTAAATCACCCTGATTGAAATACGCAATTCTGGTGTAAAGCATCGTCCATCTTCCGCTTCCGGGATTGGTCTGCCATACTCCGTCGGGAATATCTGAATTGACAGTGTTGACCGCCTGATAAACGTTTCTTGAACTGCTGCCATCTGTAAGTCTTATGGTAGACTTAATGATATAAGTTCCGCTTACCGGTGCTGCATACGTGTTGTTAGCGGCATTCCAAACACCGCCACCGACGTTTTTAACAACTGCAGGAAGTGGAACAGTAACGAAAGTGGAAGTTCCCGCTGTAAAATTTGTGGTGGCGCCGGCTCCTGTACCCAGAGTTGCGGTGAACACTGTAGTTCCTGCTTTCGGTTCGAGAGATTTCCAGACTGTACCGTCAAAATAATAGTATCCGAGCGTTGTGATTTGTACGGTAGACGCAACAGTGCCACCTGCAATATTGGTAATATACACAATGGCTCCCGTCTGAGCAGCGCTGTATACAGATGCTTTTGCATTAAGCTGTGCTCTTGTCAGGCGTGGCGCAATTAATCCGTCGGGTTTTGTGTTATCTGCCGGAATTCCTCTTACATCCAGGGTTATTTGTGGATCAGCAGTATTGATTCCCACGTTCTGCGAAAAGTATAGACCACAGATGAAAATACTTAAGAATAATAATTTTTGTTTCATTTCACTTCATTAAAATAGTAGGGTGCAAAAGTACGAAAAGCGTTTGTAAACGATTGCATCAGGTTAAATTGTTTATATTAAGCCGTTTTGATCTTTAAGAAATTGCATTTAAAACCGATTTAAGTAAAGAATTATTATTTACAATTATGTGTTTTGAGAGTTGGGATTTCTCCGTTTTACCATTCTGCAAGGTCTGTCTTGATCTCTGACTGCTCTTTTTATATTTCTTTGTGTTGGATTATTGTTTTGGGAGGTGAGAACATTGTTTTGGGAATTGAGAGTGTATATTTAGAAGCTAAATTTAATTGGTAATTCGACTGTGAAATTATTTTGAATTTGAATTCGTCATATTGACCCACAAAATAAAACCCTGACGTTGAGGTCAAGGTTTTGATTTGTTTGAGTGGGCACGAGCGGGACGCTCGCGCCAGCAGGGGGAAATTTTATTATTGAATTTTATTAAAATCAATCTTATAGCCACTTTCTTTTAATTCTTTCATTAAATCAAACTTCCAACTTCCTGTGTAAGATATATATACTACTCCGGAAACATCACCCGGTGTTTCAACATTTCCTTTTACAATTGCAGCAACATTTTTCCTTCCAATTTTTCCAATTAAATAACCGTGTTCAAATACAACATTTTGCCGTGCTCTATCTTTTAAATCATTTTCACTTCCTTTTTTTGAGCCAACATCGCAGGGTGTGTATAGGATTATTCCAAAACCTACATCAGTCATCGATTCTATTTTTTCAATTATAGTTTTGCCACCACTAGCCTGTTCATGAAGTATTATTGCTTCAATATTTTGTTTTTCAATTAGTCTAGCAACTTCATTTTTGAGACCATCATCATGACCGTGAACAATGAAAACTTTATCCATAGTATATGTTTTTTTTGCATCTTTGGTTTTTTGAAATGCTTTTTTTTCTTCAGGTTTAAGTTTGTTTTCTTCTATTGATTCTTCAACTACAGCGATGTGTTGCTTATCAAAATTTAACATCAAGAGGCTTTCTAGGATATCACTATAATTTTTGCGAGTAGAAACATTACTTATAAAACTAGAGATTATTTGTACAATTAAATATTGAAATTCTGGTTGATCATTTAGTGCATTTAAATATACTGCTAATGTATCTTCCGCATGCCATGGATCTTGATCTGTTCCTAGGGTAATTACACGACACTGTTTCTTAATTCGTTCAAATATTCCTTTCCATTGTTCATATGCTCCGAGTTTACTTAAAAGAATTTTAAATTCTCTGCCTACTAAGTATTTTTGAATATTGTGCTTTTTTAAATCAGAGTATAATATTTCATATTTCGGATGAATCTCTGTATTAATTTCAGCATAATCTGAATCCCAATAATTTCTTGCCATATTAAAATCTATTTAGTATTTTATTTCTTTCTCTTTGCTTCATTTTTAACATTATTCTTTTCACTTATTTTAGAAGTTCATCAATAATATCTTTTTTGAACTTTGAGAAAGGTCGTTTATGATAATCTTCTTCTTTAATTTCTGTACCGAAAATGATTCTATATGCCTCTTCTTTAGATATTGATAATTCGTGGGAGAATGTTTTGTTTAATAAAATATCTAAATAATTTTGAGAGTACTTATAACGCAATTCTAGTAAGTCTTTTAGTTCTCGATTGGATTGCGCTTCATATATCATATCAATTTTATTAAATTCTATCGTCCTTTTGGCTTTTTCACTGGTTGATTTAACGATTGCTCTAGGTTGCTTTATAGAAGTAAGAGAATAGCTAAAGGCAAACATTGCAGTTTTATCATTTAGATATGGATGATTAATATTTACTAAAGCATTTTCCCAACCTCCAGCAGGAGCTTTATTATGTTTAATATGATTACAAGAATGACAACTAGGAATTAAGTTGTAAAAACTTAATGCAAGAATAGGAAAGGACTCTTTTGGAAACCAATGGTCAAGTTCTGCTCGCGCATTGTTAATTTTATCAAAATCTAAAGTATAGTTTCGATTACAATATACACAGGTATCAATTTCTAAAAGATTTAAAAATTCTTTATTTGGAAAATTTTCATAACCAGTTTGAATAAAGAAGCTTTTAATAAGCTTTAATTCATGGCTAGACATCCATTTCTTTACAAATTCCTTATTTATTTCAAGTAATCTTTCTGGCTTAGCACTAATCAATTCATCTTTATATTTATTTAAGAAATACAGGAATTCTGTACTAAGTTTTTTTTGAGTTTTTTCTCTGAAAATATATCCTTTTTTTATAGTATCATCGAATACTTTACTAACTTTTTGATTATGAAATTCAATTGCTTGTTTTGTTGGATTTATATTTATCATAATTATCTTTGAATGGTTACTCCTAGTTCCTGAGCTTTTCTAATCAACTCTTCTATTTCCTTTTCCTTGTTATATTCTTCAGGAAATTTCTCGAAATACATATCTTCTAATTTATATTTAAGAATAGGTTCATCAATTATATTAATAATTTTTTTTGCTTCTATCTTATCTGTTATTAGACTACTTTCATCATCATTTAAATATTTAATAACATGGTCAATTTTCTCTTTTGCAAAATCTCCGATTAGACCATCTTTTATAAAAAAGCTATCTGCAAGCAAGTCTGTTATGTTGGCACCAAAAGAGTTTGTGGGCTTTTCAATTTCGGATAAAATTTCGGTAGTAACTTCGTGTTTTTTTAAATAAACTACATTGTTGTTCGGAATATCTGAGAGAGTTAAAGGATCGTGTGTTGCAAAGATTATCTGGATATTTTTAATTTTATCTGTAACGGAGTTTATTAAAAGGGGTAAAGTTGTTGTTAAAGCATTGATGTATCTCTTTTTCCATTCTGGATGAAATCCTAAGTCAGCTTCATCTAGTAAAAAAATACAATTTTCATTATATTGATGATCTCCAAATGCTTTTAAATAATCATATATAGAAGAATATAAGTCGATCAGAGCTTTTTCTCCTGTTGACAACTTTTTTGTCGATCTAATTTCTAAAATATCTCGGCTTTTATTAGGAAGAGAATCAGTTAATTCTTCTTTAAGAAATTCATATGTTTTGATAAATCTATTAAAATCTTCTAAGTCTAACTTCTGAATATCTATTTCAAGTCCGCCTTCAATTTTCTTGGTGCATTCTTGATCTAAAAGTTGATCTAATTGCGTATGAAAATCAAATATATTTCTAAAAATAAGTATATGCTTTTTTATCGTTTTATTGATACTATCTATTCTGAATTCACCAGGGAAAGTACCATCTCTTAAACTAATATTGTCCGTTAATTCTTTTAATAAAATTTCAGAATCTTCAATATATAATTCACTTTTTTCTTTTCTTAATGCTCGATAGAAGAATTGACTTGTTTGAATTATATATTTATTGAAAAAATGATGCAATTTGTCTGTGAAGTTTTCTGCTTCTAAAATTTTATTAAAATCATATGCTCCATTATCATTATTCATTGCAAAAGTATCATTGATAACTAAGAATGATAAAATATTTATTTCTAGATTCTTCTTAAAATTTTTTCCATCATGTAAAAGATGTGAAGATTACTCAGGGGTTTTATATGTATTCCAAACAGTTTTTAATTCTTCTTGTAAACCTTCTTGTTTATTAAAAAAATCCTCGACTGCTTTTTCATTTTCAAAATAAAACCCTTGATTCTCGGTTAGGTGCATTAATTCATTTCTAGCTCTGTAAAAGCTATTTCCTATTGTAGTTTGTATATAAACCTTTTCAAAATCATCTTTGTAGAGTTGGTTTGCTTTGATTTTTAATTTTTCATAAAAGGGAAAATGCTCATATGATTTTTTTAGATTTTCAACCAGTTCTGTGTTCTTCAGAAAAAATAAATGTCTTTGAAGGTTTTGAAGATAGAATGTAGAAATTGAATCGCTGTAATGATATATTAAACTTATTGGTGAATTGATGTCCGTTAAATCATAATCAATAACAGGAGAATAATAAATTGTTTCGATTTCATTTCTTTTGATTTTAGCAATTTCATCAACTTCAAATTTTTCAGAGAAATAACAATAGCTATCTTCTGATAAATTTTCAAAAATAAAAATAGTATCAAACACTCTATCCTGTCTATCATAAGGTGAGAATATTTTATTTAGATTTCTGAAAACACTTGTTTTTCCGGCTCCATTTTCTCCTACAATTGCTGATATTAATGATATATTATTATCCCAAAAGTTTTCGATGTGATTTGTGTTTGGGACTCTGCTAACTTCATACTTATTATCTCGCTTGTGTTTCACATCGTAAATGTATTTTCCTCCAAGATTTAGTAGAGATTCAGGAAATAAAAAATGTTCTTTTGTGTAGATTGCTACAAGTCTCATGATTTTTTGTTTTTCCCAAATATATGATTTCTAAATAAAAAAGATTACGGCACCCCGTAATCTTCTAATTATTTCACAAACTTCTTCTTCCACGGCGCATTCTTCTGCACATCACCTGCCATAATACATCCGTAAGGCAAAACTTCATCTGGCACTTTGCACAAGCTGTATTCTTCAATTTGGGCTCTGACGTTTTTGGCGCTTTTGTAGGCGGTTGGTAATTCGATTAATTAGAATCAAATTTTTCACAATAAGTTTTCAGATCAAGATAAATTTTCTCAGCTTCTTTATCTCCTTCTTTCGCCAGTTTTTTTATATGCTCATAATAAGCGATGGATTGTCTGTTTAAACTTTCTCCTAAAATAAGCTCCGTATCTACAAAATTCTCAAGGAGAGGTTTTAGTCTGGAAGTTATAGCAGCCAGCTGTTCAAAATCTTCAGGTGTTTTATCTGGCTTGTTTTTAAAATCTTCTAAAAATTTAAAAACAATCTGCAGGTTTTGTTTGATCATTTCAAAAGATTCAGGAGAAATCCCTCTTATGGTCTGAAGGTTTTTATGGAATTTTTCTTCGAAATCTTTGGTAAACTTATCTTCAAAATTCATATCCGTGTTTTTTTGTTTGAAAGTAAATTTAGAAATTTATTTTGAACACGAATTAAAATATCAATGGTAAGTTTTTCTCTTTGCTGTGTTTTAATTTAAATTTTATAATTATCTTTCCGTAGGAATTTCTGCACAAAAAATTAAATATTTGCTTAGATTCCAACGGAATGACAAACTTTGTGAAGATTTTTAAAATAAGATATTGAGCAAAAACCTAAGCTTTTCTAAACTTCTTCTTCCTCTTCCACGGCGCATTCTTCTGCACATCACCTGCCATAATACATCCGTAAGGCATCACTTCATCCTGCACTTCACACAAACCGTATTCTTCAATTTGGGCTCTGACGTTTTTGGCGCTTTTGTAGGCGGTTGGTAATTCGGAGATGTCGATGTCGTTGGTGAAGAAACGGATGTCTAAACCTGCGGTTTCTTCAGCGAAAACTTCTTCAATGGTTTTGTGAGCCAGTGATTTTTTATGCTGCGTTCTGCTGAAATTTCTTCTGGCGCCGTGGGGTGCAAAACCTAAGTTTCTCTCATTGGTTTTGCCCTGAACGATCAAAACAGGCTCTGCCATATTCAGCGGGATCAGTCTTGGTCCTGTGATGTCGGGCATAAATTTATCGTCCAGAGGCGTCGCTCCTTTTGCGTGGTAAAATAAATCTCCGTCTTTGAACACGAAGTTGTGTTCGTTCCAGTATCTGTTTTGTTTTTCGGTATTCAGTTTCTCCAATATGGCATTATGAATGGCTTCGTGGTTTTCCTTTGTCCATGCTCTGATCAGCTGCAATGCTTCCCAGTAGGATTGTCCTTCCTCAGTTTCGTAGGGAATCCATGCGTTTTCCTTCAGGGTTTCAGGGGAGATTTCCATTCTGAAACGGTTGGCCACTTTCATTCCTTTATCGTACAGCGCGGCGCCCGGAGCTCTTGAACCGTGATGGGTGACCATCATTGTGTTTCCGGTGTTTTTGGAGGTTCCTACAAAAAGGAAATGGTTTCCGTCTCCCTGAGTTCCCATGTGCGAACGGGCAATGCTGATGAGTCTTTCGTCATTTAAGAAGAAATTTTCTCTGAAAGCATCCATCAGTTCCTGAGACATGGGCATCTGTTCGCCTCTCGGTCTTCCGCCGTATCCGAAATGGGTAATTGAATGGGCAGCATCTAAAACTTCTTTGGGATCAGCCTTTCCAAAGTCGGTCAGCATCACCGAACAGCAGATATCTGCAGAGTGAAATCCGGGATGAATTGCATTTTTCGCTACGACCACTCCGCCAACGGGAATATGTCCTTCAGGACCAGTCGGGCAGGCATCGGGCATAATGGCTCCGCTGATTAGGGTGGGCGTTTTCATAAGCACTTTCATCGTGTTGATGACTTTTTCTACATTGTCGGTTTCATTCTCATGTTCAGGACGGATGTTGATGATAAAATCTTTCGGCTCTGCATGCAGAGGAATCGGATCCGGAGCTCTGAACTGTTCAAGATATATTTTCATCTCTTCTTCACCGAGATGGTTTTCATTAATATGTTGGATAGCTTCGTTGAACCATTTCGATGGTCTGAAACCTAATTCGATTAAGTGATTTCCGTTGATGGTGTTGAATGTGTTCATGTGTTTGTTATTTGATAGTGCAAAGTAATTGGGTAATTGCGCAATGTTTTTGCGTAGGTGAAATTTATTTTGATTATTTTTGGAATGTTTTTACCACGAAAGTTTTTAACACATCAGTCACATGAGTTTTTAGTTTAAATGATTGAGGATATTTTTAGAGCACATAAGTTTTTAAAAAATCGAAGATTTTTTTTTAAACCGCAAAAGAGACAAAAGATTTAGCTGGGTAATAAGATTTTCAGAAGGTGGCAAAATGAAGGTTCATAATTTATTAGAAAGATTTTTGCGGATAATTTTTACCACAAAAATCATAAAGGTTTTGCGATGTGCTTTGTAAGGTGTAATGAGATATGTTGATAAGAGCAAAAAAGATTGATAATTATTTGTTCTTTGAAGAATATCAAGAAGTTTAGTAAAAAAAAAATTAAAAGAATTTGCCCTTTCTTCGACAGGCTCAGGATGATATGGGAGGAAAAATTGTTTAAAATTTAATCAAAATCACTCCCTTTAGGGTAGGGGCAAATGATTTTGATTAAATTTTTGGGTGAGATTATTAATTTTCTACTATACGGATATAACACCATGTAAGTTTAAAAAAAATCTTTGATTTTTTTTCTGATGTGATCTAAAATATTTTCAAAGTATTTAACTTCAGGATTCTAATGTGTTAAAAATAAATTTGTAAGTTTCACTAATTATAATATTAAAAAATAAAAAATATGTTATTCGAACAATTAGAAAAATCGGCGGAGAAGATTCAGTTTAATGATGTGATTGCGTTTATTGATGAGCATTATGATTTTACTCCTACAAAATTTACGAATGGAAATACGGTGAATGAGGCGGGGCAGAATAATGGTTCGTGTAAAGTGTTCAGTTTTGCAAAGCTGAATGATTTGCCGAAAGAAGATACGCTTTCGCTTTTCGGTGCTTTTTACAGGGAAGATGTTTTAGAAAATCCTGAAAGAACGGATCATCAGAACATCAGGAACTTTATTGAGTACGGCTGGGATGGGATTTCTTTTGAAGGGAAGGCGTTGGAGAGAAAGTAGATTTAAATTTTGCATCTGTCCACAGAGTCAACTAAAAAATCAATCATGCAATACAGAAAGGAAAAAACGGTTTGTAATGGGAACTTTAAACTTATTACAGATTTAAATGAATTCAGAATGTCTTTATGGATTAACGGTTTCGGACTGGAAAACGCATTTACAGGTGAGGAAATTATTCCTGTGATTACGATTTTTAATCTTGATGATATTGAAGAGATTGACGGAGAAGTTTTGAAGATCAGGTTCAGAATTTATCCGGATGGCTCGACATATTATGCAGTAGAAATACATCCATTTTTGAAAAGCTTTATGTATGAAGGTGAAACGTATTCTACGGATGTTTTTTTTAAGACGATTACGGGGGAAGAGTGGGAATAGTGAATGGTGTGGGAATAATTTTGTGGAATGATTCGAGTGAAACCACCCCGTCAAAAAATCGGAGATTTTTCGCCACCAGTGCCTCAATATTATTTATTTTTAAAATGATTCGGCGAATCTCGTTCCTCGATTTCCAGTGGAGGGGAATTGTCACGCGCCTTTATTTTAATCTAAATTTTAAACTCAATTATAATTTTAACTTCAGCCTTAATTCAAATCTATTTTCAGCCTCAACCTCAGCCTTAACCTTAATCTTAACCTCACATCATGTCATCCAATAAAAACGCTCTTATCCGTTACAAAACTTTAGATAAATGTCTAAAGAATAAGTATAAAAAGTATACGCTGGAAGATCTCATGGACGAATGTTCTGAGGCTTTGTTTGAGTTTGAAGGGAAAGAATCTTTTGTGAGTAAACGGACGGTGCAGCTCGATCTGCAGAATATGCGGAGTGAAAAGTTTGGGTATGAAGCGCCGATTGAAGTTTATGAAAGGAAATATTACCGTTACAGCGATCAGGATTACAGTATCCATCAGATTTCTGTGAATGAAAATGATCTCAAGGCGATGAATAATGCGGTGCAGATTTTAAAGCAGTTTAAAGATTTTTCGATGTTTAAGGAGATGAATGGCGTGATTCAGAAACTGGAAGATTCTATTCATTCGACCAGTCAGAAATCGATTATTCATTTAGATAAAAATGAGCAGCTGAAAGGTTTGGAGCATATCGATATTCTGTATGAAAGCATTTTAAATAAGAAGGTTCTAAAAATTTGCTACAAAAGTTTTAAGGCAGGAGAATCGAATATTATCGTTGTACACCCACAATTGCTGAAGGAATATAATAACCGATGGTTTTTGATTTGCTGGCACAAAAAAGCGATTTATAATCTGGCTTTAGACCGGATGGAAGAAATTGAAATCGATGACACTACAGAGTATATCGACAAAGATTTTGATGCAGACCGTTATTTTGGAGAAGTGATCGGCGCAACGGTTTCTGAAACACAACGGCCACAGAATGTTATCTTCATGGTAAGTGCACAGCATGCGCCCTACGTGAAAACCAAGCCTTTCCATCATTCTCAGGAGATTGTGAGTGAAGACGAAAACGGAACAACTTTTAAAATCTGTGTGCAGCTGAATTTTGAACTTGAAAGAATGATTCTAGGAATGGGTGAGTTTCTGACTGTGCTTGCACCCCGAAAACTGAAACAGCGGATTGCTAAAAGTATTAGAATTGCTTACTCCAATTATCAGGATCTAAATTCAGAGATGAAAGAATCATAATTATCTGTCACAGTAAAATTGGCTTGAAACTTGTAATTGTTTTTGAAATAAAATTATTATGAAATCAAGAATATTGAAAGCGGTACTTGCAATGGTAGTTCCTATCGTCATTGAATATGTTATTAAAAAATTTACAGACAAGAAACAAGAAGTAAAGGATGTGAATAAACAAATTCCTTCACCTCACTAATAATTAACCAATTATAACCTTAGCCTCGCAAATTATTTGTGAGGCTTTTTTATACGAAATCATAAACTCCATTTTTCCAGCCTAAAACTTTTGATGAGTCGGCGTTGAGCCATTTTTTAAGGATCGTTGCGTAGACTTTTCTGAAATCTTCGGTATAAATTAGATCACCGTCTTTCAGGTTTTGCAAGTCCGGCAGAGCGTTGAGGATTCCTTTCTTTTTTAATCCGCCACTGATGAAAAACATTTGGTTGGCGGTTCCGTGGTCAGTTCCTTTGCTGGCATTCTGTGCGACACGACGGCCGAATTCAGAAAAAGTCATAAGGAGAATATCATTAAATAATCCATTATCTTTCATATCAGCCACGAAAGATTTTACAGCATCATTGATTTCACCAAACAGTTTCTGCTGTCTTTCGTTCTGGTTGACGTGGGTATCAAAACTTCCGATGGAAAGATAGTAAACCTGTGTGTTGATATCAGATTTAATCAGGGAAGCTACGGTTTTGAAATCTTTTCCCAGTTTAGAATTTGGATATTCCTGACTGGTTTTCTTTGATTTACTTTTTTCAAAAATGTAGTCTGCATTATTGATGGTTGAACCCAATGTTTTATACAGATATGAAACAGTTTCGTCGTCGTGGTGATGGTCGCTTTCATACAGTGATTTAAAGTATTTCTCCTGACTTGTCTGATACAGTTTTTTAGGATCTTTAAACGCAAATGCTTTGTTGTTTTGTCCTTTTAAAGCTAAACTCAGCATATCGTCAACTTCAAGTGCCTGCGTGGGATGTTCGCATTTGTAACATTCTTCATCCAAAAATCTTCCGAGCCAGCCGGTTTCCAGAAACTCGTCACTTTTACTTGCAGAATGCCAGATATCCATGCTTCGGAAATGGGATTTGTCGGGATTTGGATAACCCACGTTATTCATCAGCGAAAGTTCACCACTGTCAAACAGTTCTTTGAAATAGGATAGGGCAGGGTTGATTCCTGTTTCGTCATTTAACTGTAATGAATCATTAATAGCAATGTTGTTTCTTTCTTTAAAATAAATATCGTTTTTTGTCGGGATGATGGTGTTTAAACCGTCATTTCCACCAGTAAACTGAAGGACGATCAGTATTTTCTGATTTGGGTTTAAAGCATTATCTAACGTCATCGGCTGCAGAAAATTCGGGATGAATAATGATGCCGTTGCCAATGAACTGATCTTTAAAAATTCTCTTCTTTTGATGATCATAGTGATTTTGTTTAAAGTTTTATTACATCAATTGGTATTCGGGTGTTGACATCAGATTGATGACGTTCATTTTGATACTCTGATCTGAAAATTGTCTGACGGTATTTATATCTAAAGATTCTGGATTGACAATCAGGTAATCTTCTGCTTTTTTCTGGGATAATGCTTTATCCACTTTCGTCCAGTCTATGGTAATGTTTGGGCTTTTAAAGCTCTTGTTTAAAGCTTCGCGGGATTTCATTCCCATGTCCATATCATCGTCTTCTCTTGCTGAATATTCCATTGGCCGTAATCCTGACCAGATTTGTGGAATCTGTAAACGCAACATTAAAGTGGAGCTGTCGATCCAGGATTTTCCGTTGGGCCAGCCTGATACATTGGGTGGAAAGAGCAACATCTGTCCCAAAAGTTTTTGGTAAACGGTAATGTTTTCAGGGTTTTGAATTTCCATTGGCAGCATTCTCATCATGCCGGCAAAGAGTTCTGTGGGCGACTTTATTCTGTTGCCGATATTTTTTGTGTCATAAAACCAGGAGCTTGAAAAAATTTCAGTCATCAGTTTCTTAATGTCGTAGCCTGACTGATAAAAGTTTTCGCTGAGGTTTTTAATGATTTTTAAATCCGGTTTTTCATTGACGAAAAAAGTGTAGATTTTTGTGGTAATAAATTCTGCTGTAGCCTTTTGTTCCAGAATAATATTTAAAACATCATCACCTGTGAAATTTCCGGTTTTTCCGAGAAAAGTTTTTGTATCTGTGTCATGAAGTTTTTTTCTTTCATTGAAAATTCCTTCTTTGTCATACCCCCAGCCTGTGAAAGCTCTTGCAGCTTCGCGAATATCTGTTTCGGTATAATTTCCACGGCCCATTGTAAAAAGTTCCATCACTTCGCGGGCAAAATTTTCGTTGGGATGATCTTTTTTGTTCTGTTGGTTATTCAGAAAACTGAGCATTGCGGGAGAACGGCTGACTTCAAACAGCAAATCTTTAAAATTACCTAAAGATTTTTCCCGAATCACATTCAGAAGCTGTTGGTTAAATTTTGGATTGTTGATTCTGGTAGCAAAGTGGCCATGCCAGAAAAACGCCATTTTCTCACGTAACTGTTCTTTGCTTTCCGTCATTCGTTTAAGAAAGTTAAGATTCAATTCTGTGTTTTGTTGCTGACTGACTTTTTGAATTTCCCTCTTCTGTTCGGCTGTAGCTTTTGGATCTGTGTATTCAATGGGCTCGATGTCGGCAGTCTGATATTGGATGGGAGTAAAAGTTTCTTCGTTAAAAAGTTCTTTCAGGATAAGCTTTGAATCCATATTTTTCAAGTCATCCATCCGGTTAATATCCGGTCCGAAGCCTGCGCGCCAGAGAAGGTGTTTGTTTTTTAACAGTGTAGATGAATCCATAATTCTGATTTATTTTGTGATAAAAGAAAAGGTGTATAATTACTAAACAAATTCCAATTGCTCTTTATTGTCTGTCGTCATGTAAAGTTAAACAACTATTTAAATATTTTAAAATTTAATCTGTTGATTTTCATTAATTTGTGAAAATTTTAAGGATTGCTGTTAACAGGTGTGAATTATTTTGGCATGATTTTTACATATCACCATTCAGTAAAATTTAAAAAAATCAATGTTATGAAAATGATTAAGAAAACAATATTAGGAGCAGGAATTTTAACAGCAGGTTTGTTAAGTGCACAGAGTGCAAGCATGAACAACATGATTAAAGTGGGAGCTACAGCAGGTATTGCAGTTCCGGCGGATAACCTTTCTGCAGCAGTAGGTGTAGATGTAGCGTATCAAAATCTAATTACTCCGGGATTTGGATTGGGTATTGCAACAGGGTATACCCATTATTTTGCAAAAGATAATAACGGATATGACAATAACGACGTTGGTGTAGTTCCTGTAGCAGCACTCATCAGAATTTATCCTAAGCAGACCGGTTTTTATTTCGGAGCTGACCTTGGATACGGATTTTTGGTAGGTGATGACAGAGTAGCCACGAATTCTACTGTAAACAGACCAGATGGAGGTTTTTACTTGAAGCCGGAGATCGGATATCACAATAGAGACTGGAATTTCTTCCTACAATATCAGAAAGTATTTTCAGGAAGTAATGGAGATGTAGCAGGTCAGGACTACAATGTGGGAAGCATTGGTGCCGGATTTTCTTACAACATTGCTTTAGGAAAATAATTAAAACAATTATAATCAGTTATAAGCCAAACCTTTTCGAAATTTTGAAAAGGTTTTGTTTTACCTAGCGAGAAATACCAAAACAATTATTATATTTGATAAAATTAGCGATTATGAACTTAAATCCAAAATTTCCACTTTTTTTACCAGGAGTAAAAAACAGCAGTAACGATAATGTTTCGATCATTGGTGCCAACCTACGTGAAGATGTTACTACGATCGCTTATTATGTCTCAGGTAATGGTGGAATTGAAACTAAAATTCAAAAAAATTATCCTACTAAAGAATATTCTGCATTTTCTGAAATTCTTACCCAATTTATTCAGGATGAGCAGTTAGAAAACGTTCAGCGTTTGGGAGTATCTGTTCCGGGACCCGTTTTAAATGGTAGAAGTAACCCTGCAAGATTGGGATGGAGTTTAGATGTTGAAGAATATAAAAATACATTTGGTTTCGAAGAAGTGACGATGTTGAATGACCAGGAAGCTTCGGCTTACGGTATTGCACTTCTTGCAGACAGTGATTTGGATGCTATATACAGCAGCGGTCATCTGGAAAAAGGAAACGTAGCGATTTTGGCTCCAGGAAACGGTTTGGGTGAGGCAGGATATTTCTTTGACGGAAAATATCTAAGACCTTTTGCAACAGAAGGCGGTCACTCAGAATTTTCTCCAAGAACGAATGTAGAAGTAGAGTTTTACCAGTTTTTAAATAATATCTACGGAATTGTAAGCTGGGAAAATGTTTTATCTAAAACAGGATTATTTAATATATACAGATTCTTAAGAGACGTTAAAAGACATCCGGAACCGGAATGGCTATCTGAAAGACTGACTAATGCCAACGGAAATTTCACAGAAGAAATTTTCAAAGCTGCCGTTGAAGAAAACGTAATGATCTGCAAAATTGCATTAGATACATTTTTGGAGTTTTTAGCAAGAGAGGCAAACAACCTCACTCTAAAGCTGAAAGCAACCGGAGGTTTATTGATTACCGGAGATATTCCGCATATCATTAAGCAGTATATTGACAAAGAAAAATTCTATGAGAAATTTAAGATCAGCGATAAGATGGAAGATATGTTGAAAAACATTCCGATTTATCTGATCAATACAGACACCACCAGTATAGATGGTGCCGCACTTTACGCCGCTTATTATAAAGACTAAAAAATACAGCTCCGAAGAAATTCGGAGTTTTTTTTGGATGATTTTAGTCATAAAAAATCTTTGTGATAATTGATGTACATCAAGATGAACTACCGATTAAGATAATTACATTTGCAGCAGTAAATAATTAAAAAGTTTTATTCATGAAAAAAATATTTTTATTAGCGGTTTTGGCCAGTGGTTTGGCTTTCGGTCAGTCAAAAAAAGTGGTAACATCTGATGTACACTGGTGGGGTTACAAAGTTGCAAAAACAGAATCCAGTTCTCACGACGGAACGGTGAAAGTAAAATCCGGAAATATGATCATGAAAGGGAATGAGCTTGTAGGAGGTGATTTCGTTTTGGATATGAATTCTATCAACGCTACAGATCTTTCAGGTGAATATCAAGGGAAACTGAATGGCCACCTTAAGAACGGAGATTTCTTCGAAGTTGAAAAGTTCCCGACAGCAAGTTTTAAAATTACCTCAGTTAAGAAAAATTCCGATAAAGTTTACAATAAACTGGTTACAGGAAACCTTACAGTAAAAGGAAAAACAAGTCCAGTTTCTTTCCCTGCAAAAGTTTCTTATGCAAATGGAGTGGTAAGTTTAGAGTCTAATAAATTCTCTTTCGACAGACAGAAATTTGATGTCGCTTACAAATCTTCGATGAAAGATGTTTTTGTGAAAGATGATATCGATATGCTTGTAAAAGTGACTGCGAAATAATTTAATCAAAAAAATATTATTAAAAGTGTAGAAGTTCTACACTTTTTTTTATTTTTGTTGAATTGTAAATAAAAAAGAATGAAAAGATTATTATTGTTTGTGATGATGTGTGCGAGCATATCATTTGTATTTGCTCAAAAAAAGGGAGATAAAATTTCTAAAGTGATCAGTTCTGAGATCAAATGGTGGGGACATAAGGTTGTAAAAACCAAAGCATCTTCTCACTACGGAAGTCTGAAACTGAAAAGTGGAAAATTTAATTTTGATAAAACAGTATTTGTTGACGGTGAGTTTGTAATCGACATGAGAAGTTTGGTTGTAGCCGATCTTTCAGGTGACGATCAAGTGAAACTGACTAACGAATTAAAAGGGACAAATTTCTTCGAAGTTAAAAAATTCCCGACTGCTAAATTCCATTTGAAAAAAATTATTCCTTTGGCGAACAGCGAGTACAATTCTACCATCGTTGGAGATATTACCATCAAAGGTATCAGAAAGACGATTTCATTCCCGGCAAACGCCCACATTACGCAGTTTACGGTAGAGATTGAGTCTTCAGTATTCTCTTTGAACAGAAAAGACTTTAGAATTTTCTATCAGAATTCTTTGAAAGACTATTTTATCAAAGACGAGATGGATATTCAGTTTAAAGTTTCTACTCAGAAAGTTGACAACGAAAGACCTTTGTAAGGTTAAAATTTTCATAAATCATGATGCACAGCTTTTAATAAGTTGTGCATTTTTTTTATTTTAGTACTGATAAACTGGAGTGATGTAATCTCAGCCCAAAATTTAAATTAACAAGATCAAATACAGATGAAAATATATGTAGTAAGTGGCTTGGGAGCAGATTTTAAAGTTTTGGAAAAACTAAAATTTCCAGAGCAGCATGAAGTTGTTTTTATCGACTGGATGATTCCCAACCTGAATGAAAGCTTTGCAGATTATGTAGGCAGAATGGCCGAAAAGATTGATACAAGCGAACCTTTCTATTTGCTGGGCTATTCGTTTGGCGGAATTATGGTTCAGGAACTGAATGCATTGAAACCTGCCGAAAAAGTGGTGATCATGGGAAGTATAAAATCTGATAAAGAAAAATCGCGACTGATCAAAATGGGAGAGGTTACCAGAATTCCGAAATATCTACCGATACGGCTTTTCAATGATCAAACTTCTGTTTTTTATACGAGACTTAGGAAGTTTTTTGATCCGAAAAATCCTAAAGTCATTGAGTACTTTCAGGTGAGAGACCCCTATTATCTCAAATGGTCTGTAGAGAGAATTTCAGAATGGAAATTTGAAGAAAACCCGAACGTGATTCAGATTTTGGGAGACCGGGATATTGTTTTTCCAATTAAAAATTCAAAACCCAATTACATTATCAAAGGCGGAACTCACTTATTTCCTGCTACGAAATACAAAGAAGTCTCAACATTACTTCATGAGATTTTTATTTAAATTTAAAAATAACCTCAATTTTAATTGGGGTTATTTTATTTTTAATGATAAAATATTAAAATTAATATCTAATTTTGCAGGGGTTGAATTAAAAATAAATAAAATAGCTTTAAATATGTTGAGTTGTTTTATTTCCTTTAAAAATTAGTTAGTATGAAAGTTGGTTTAAAATGGAAAGTTTCATTTATAATAATTTCTTTAATTGCCATCGGTGGACTTTTCTGGAAGCCCAGTGTTGATTTCCCAAATACCGGTGACTTTTTAGGAGAAGAAAGTATCGTTGGTTCAGATGTAGCATGGATTTTGGCTGCGGCCGGCCTTGTTCTTCTGATGACTCCAGGTCTTTCCTTCTTCTACGGTGGAATGGTGGGAAAGAAAAACATGATTTCGACCATGCTGCAGAGCTTTATCGCCTTGGGAGTCATATCTATTTTGTGGATCGTAGTCGGTTTTTCATTATCTTTTGGGGATTCTATCGGTTTTGAAATCGATGGCGAGCATTATGGAATTATCGGAAATCCATTAACTTATCCGTTCTTCAATCATGTGAGTATCTATCCGCACAAAACCATGGCTTCTACAATACCTTTTATCTTATTTGCTTTGTTTCAGATGAAATTTGCGGTGATTACCCCAGCATTGATTACAGGATCATTTGCTGAGAGAGTACGGTTTATTTCGTATTTGGTTTTCATGGTATTATTCAGTCTTTTTATCTACACGCCGCTTTGTCACATGGTTTGGCATCCCGAAGGTCTTTTAAACAAATTTTTTGGGGTTAAAGATTTTGCAGGTGGAACCGTGGTTCACATGAGTGCCGGTTTTGCTGCATTGGCGGGTGCGATTGTTTTGGGAAGAAGAAAAAATCCTCATCATGAGCCTTCCAATATTCCTTATGTTATTTTAGGAACCGGAATGCTTTGGTTTGGCTGGTTCGGTTTTAATGCCGGTTCGGCTTTAAGCGCGAATGCGACTGCTGCAATTGCTTTTGGTACCACGACGATTGCATCGGCTTCGGCCATGATGACATGGATATTCTTCGACAGAATCAACGGAAGAAAAGTTTCTGCACTGGGAGCCTGTATCGGTGCTGTGGTAGGTTTGGTTGCGATCACTCCTGCCTGTGGATTCGTCTCAATACAGGAAAGTCTATTCATCGGATTTGCTGCGGCAATTGTCTCTAATCTGATGATGAACTGGAAAGCCTTAAAGAAAATCGACGATACTTTAGATGTGTTTGCCTGTCACGGAGTTGGAGGAATTATGGGAATGATTTTGACTGCAATTTTTGCTCATGGTGAGAACGCAAGTCTTCTGCATGGGGGAGTTGAGGTTTTTATCCATCATATGACTGCATTGATTTTGGTTTCTATATTTACATTTTTCGGATCATTGCTTTTGTATAAAATCACCAACCGGATTATCACGCTCAGAGTTTCTGAAGAATCAGAAAATATAGGTTTAGATATGTCTCAGCATGAGGAAAGCCTCAAGTGGTAATTATTTTAAAAAATAAATTCTATAACGATACAACCTTGCCAGCGTTTTAAACGCTGGCAGGGTTTTTTAATTATTCAAAATGAATTTTCTAAGGAAAAGCAACTTGATTTCTTTAGAATTTATCGTGTATATTTGCTTTTCATGAAAATGAAAATCACGTATGGAATCTATATCGGTTTTTGAAATTATTAAAGTAGGAATTGGACCGTCCAGTTCACACACAATGGGACCTTGGAATGCTGCTTCGGCATTTATCAGGATTATCAAAAGAGAAAGATCGATCGCTGAGGTGAAAGAGGTTTTTCTGGAATTCTTCGGGTCATTGGCAAAAACGGGTATCGGTCACGGAACAGACATAGCAGGAATGTTGGGATTGAATGGTGAAGATTTTAAAACCATCAATACTTCAAAGATCGACGAAATTGTTCACCAGATCAAAACTTCTGAGATTCTTAATTTAGGAGGAGAAAAAGAAATTCCTTTTGTTTATGGACATCACTTGGTTCTCAATATGTCCACATCTTTAGACTTTCATCCCAATGGAATGATTTTCAAAGCTATTTTTGAAGACGGTATCGAGCTCGTGCAGGATTTCTATTCTGTAGGCGGAGGTTTCATCGCCAGTCAGGAAAAAAACTCTATTGAGAAGCAGTGCGTCCGCACGATATATCCGTGTCACCACGGTTCAGATATTCTCAAATATTGCGAGAAATTAGGTTTTGATAAAATGTCGGATCTTATTTTAATCAATGAAGAAAGCTGGAGAACACAGGAAGAGACAAGAAAGGAGGCGCTGTATATTTGGGAAAACATCAAAGAATGTATTTATAAAGGGGTAAATAAAGAAGGCATTTTGCCCGGCGGACTGAATGTGACCCGCCGTGCAGCCGGAATGAACCGGAAATTATTAGGCGAACAGATTTACAAAAATAAAGACGAATGGTTTCAGCAGGTTGTTGACGCCGAAGAAAACTTCACCAACATCAACAAATGGATTGCCTGTTTTGCGCTCGCAGTGAATGAGGAGAATGCGAGTTTTGGACGAATCATCACAGCACCTACCAATGGCGCAAGCGGAGTGATTCCTGCAGTTTTGATGTATGCGCAGGCGTTTACTCCGTTTACAAGTGACGACGATATTGCAAGATTTTTATTGGTTGCCGGAGAAATCGGAACTTTATTTAAGAAAAATGCAACGATTTCCGCGGCCATGGGCGGCTGTCAGGCCGAAGTAGGAGTTTCATCGGCAATGGCGGCTGCAGGTTTAACAGAAATATTAGGCGGCAGCGTCGGTCAGGTTTTGATGGCTGCGGAAATTGCCATGGAGCATCACTTGGGATTGACCTGTGATCCAATCAGAGGGTTGGTGCAGATTCCTTGTATCGAAAGAAATACGATGGGAGCAATAAAAGCGATTACTGCGGCGAATATTGCTTTGGAAAGTGATCCTGCAAAAGCAAAGGTAAGTTTAGATCAGGTGATTCAGACGATGTGGGAAACTGCGTTATCGATGAATGACCGTTTTAAAGAAACTTCAGAAGGTGGTTTGGCAATTGCCGTGAATGTACCTGAGTGTTAATAAGAATTCCGAATTCAGTATAAAAAAATGCGGACGTTTCATTGCAACGCCTGCATTTTTTTTGTTTAATTATTTTTGATTTGATAGATAAATTTATCTATTGAGCTTTTGGAAATTCATAATCCGCACCATACAGAAAGCTAAAAATTGCAATGGCAAAATCGTTTCCGGCAATACCGATTCGATCTGCATTAAGAGAGTAGGAGATTGAAATATCGTCTTCGCCATTGTAGATCATCAAAGAGTTTGTACCATAAGTTCCGCCACTGTGACCGACAAAAATTTTATTGTGAAAAGGTACAATTGCCAAGCCCTTTCCAAATCTTTTTTCATCAGGCATCATTGCTTGTAATGACGTTTCCGAAATGATTTTGCGGTCAAAAATTGCATTGATGATAATGTTCAGATTGTAAGGTGTAGTCGCAATATCACCGACACCTACAATACTGTTAAAGTCAAAATCAGTAATGGGAATCCATTTTTTATCGAAGGCAAAAGATTTGTAAACATTGCTCGGTTTTTTGTTCGCTGTATAAAATTGCTCCAGCTTCAAAGGCTTTATAATATACTGATCTAAATTTTCTGCATAAGATTTTTTGGTGATTTTCTCCAGTATTTTAGTCAGTAAATAATATCCTGAATTGGAATACTGTTGGGTAGAACCTGGTTCAAATAGCGAACCCTGTTCAATAATTCTGTTGAAAATCTGCTGCTCAGTAGCTTTTTTTATAAGCCATTTCGGTTGATCCTTTACCTGCACATAATCGCCAAGTCCTGCACTGTGATTAAGCATCTGTGAAATTGTAATATTTTCTGAATTTGGAATTTGCGGAAAATATTTAGAGAGTTTATCCGTCAGATTCAATTGATTGTTCTCAATCAGTTTAAATATCATAATTGCCGTCATGGTCTTGGTGATAGATCCAATTTGATAGGTATTATTCGTGCTTCTGTAATCAGGTAGATTTTTTTCACCAAAATTTCTCTTGTATATTTCTTTTCCGTCCTTAAAAATAGATATCTCTCCAGCTTCCAGATTATTTTTTTCAAGATAAAAAAGGAAATCTTCAATCTTAACCAAACTTTCAGCAAGATTTGAAAGTTTTAATATCTCAAGATTTTTGTCTTTATTTTTTGATTTGTCAAACGGCTTTAGAGTCAAAGGTAAAACCATACCGTTTTGACTGAACGTACCAATGATTTCAGAATCTTTCAGTGTTCCTTTAAATTTAGCATTCATCGCTGCATTTTCAAAACTCAATTCATTATTCACAAACGTTGTTTTATCAATCGGAATTCCTGCAGCACCTTGTAACGGACTGTCTAAAGTTGCACTGTAAACATTGTTTTCATGCTTTACATTGATTATTAATGGTAGTTTGGTGCCTTGGATTTCCAGTTCTCCCATCCATGAACCAACAATTTGCTGAGAAAAAACTGAGTTAAAAAGAAGTAAGCTAAGGAAAAGTAAAAATTTATTTTTCATATTTTCAGTTATATAAGTTGCAGAGTTAGCATCATGGTAATCAGCAAGATGACAAAGATCACGATGTGTCGCCAGTTTTTCAAATTCGTAGCGGTTTTAAAACCATTGTAGAGTATCGCAAATCCATAAGCGGAGATGGCTAATGAAATAAATGAATTTATGGTAATGATGAGAAGTGTGATTGGATCTATTTCATACGACTGTTTTCCCACAGAATCAATAATTTGTATGTGAGCATTTTTTATCAGCGGAATTTCGGACAGAAACAAAAGAAAGATAACAGTGATTTGTGATATGAAAATGGGATTTATAATATCAATCAGTCTGGTTCTTTTATTGATAATTTTCCCGAAAATATAAAACACTGCGATGTTTAAAGCGTAAATAGCTGAGGTTTCTAAAATGATCTTCCATAAAGCGTCTTCGGGACTGATAAATCTAAAATGGAATAAACTGTCTGTCTGGTAGCCGAAAAAATACGCTATTATAAAAACAACGGTTACAGAAGTAAGGCCTGCAAAAAGCAAAGTCTTATCATCAAATCTTAAAAAGGGATTAAAAATAGTTTTCCAGTTCATGTTTTTTTTTTATAGTAATATTTGGATTTATTTTAAGCAAATCATTTTCAAAGTCATCAAAATTTTTTGGTGAAATAATGATGCTACCTTTTGTGAAATATATTTCTACCCGTCCGATGATGCTGGGAGCTGGTGAAGAAATTAAGTTTCCGGTTTTTTCTATTTTGTAGATGTCATTGACTTTAATTTTTGTGGTTCCGAAAATCGAATTTTTCACATATAAAAACTCTGCATCAATCCTGTATCGAATGGTGAACATCATTAGGATTATCAGTGCAAAGATTCCACAGGGTACCAATAATATTTCCCAGTTTCCGTTTTTCGCTTCCAAAGACATTGGCAATAAAATGATCAGAAAAATAGGAAGTATCAACTCCCACCCAATTCTCGCAGGTATATTTTTCATAAAGATTTATTGTTTAAATTCAACTGTTTAATCTTTTTATTTTTTCAATCAGATCATCCATTTTATTTCTCATCGTCGGGTAGGAGAGTTCGGCTTGCTTAGCCATCTCTTTGATGCTCCCGCTGGAAAGAAAAAAATTAAGAATAAATTCCTGCTCGTCACGCGCTAATTTCAGAAGTACAGGCAGCTCATAATTTCCATTGACTTCAGTTTTGCAGTCAGGGCATTTCATTTGGCTTACATGAAGAGTGTGATCGCAACTCGGACAAATAATAGGTAACTTCATTTGAGTTATGTTTCAGTAAAAGTAATAATATTTTTAATAAAGTTAAATTAATTTTTAATAAAGTTAAAAAAAATAATGTAAAAATGGCATAAAAAAACTTCCTGAAAGAAGTTTAATTGATTTGATTTAAGATTTATTTATCTAAAATTCCCCGTATTTTATTGGCATTTTCGATGAGTTCGGCCAAATACTCAAAATTTTCTTTTTCCAGTGCCGATTTGAATTTTCTCAGCTGTGAAATATGTTCATTCAAAACATCCAGCACATTTTCTTTGTTCTGTTTAAAAATAGGAACCCACATTTCGGGATGAGATTTTGCCAGACGGACTGTACTTGAAAAACCTGAACTCGCCAGCTGAAAAATAGTTTCTTCCTCTTTTTCTTTCTCCAAAACCGTATTGGCCAGTGCATACGAGGTGATGTGAGATATATGAGAAATGTACGCGGTATGCAGGTCGTGCGCTTCAGCGTTCATATAAATCAAATGCATATCTAAATTCTCAACAATATTTTGAACCAGTTGCAAGGCGTCTGCTGCGGAATCTTCACGATCACAAATCACTCCGGCTTTGCCTGCGAAACTTTCCGCAACGGCTGATTTTGGTCCGTGATTTTCCGTTCCCCACATCGGGTGGAAAGCGACAAATCTTGAACGGTTGGGATGATCTTTTACTGAGTTTACAATTCCCGCTTTGGTAGAACCTACATCCATTACGGTCTGTGAAGAGTCGATTATATCCAAAACGTTTGGCAGAATTTTTCTAGCTGCATCTACAGGAATTGCAATGATGATCAAATCTGAGTTTTTAATACCGAATTCAAAATCAGCTTTTTCATCGATGATCTTTAAACTTAATGCTTCATCTAAGTTATCTGTATTGTTATCAATTCCATAAATGAAATCGACCGCTTTTTTTTGTTTTAATTTTAATGCGATTGAGCCTCCGATCAATCCTACACCAATAATACCTATTTTCATTTTACTTTACATTTAAAAATAAAAAACCCCGTCCGAGGACGAGGTTTTAAGTTATATAACAAGAATCTCTATCCCAAATCTGAGCTGAAAATTCTATAATAATATGTTCTGTTTCTATTAATCACTAAGCGAAGGTAATGATTTTTTTTAATTTAGATTAAAAGTGAATAGTGAATTTTGTAAAGTAGGTGAGCTGTCAGTTAGTTAGGCCATCATAACAGTTTATTTTAGAAAAAAATTACCCTGTAAAACAAAAATCACTATTGGCCATTTAAGGATTCGAGATAATCAACGTTGAAGGAATATCCGAAAGCCAGACACTCTTCGAATCGATAAGTCCTCGCCAGCTTTTTTTGCTGATCAGCATTAGATCCTGAGAATTCAAAAATTCCTTCTCAATTTTCTTTTCGTTGTATAGGGTGATGTGATTTGGTGCAACCTGTTCGATACTTCTGATCAGTTCTTTCACTTCAATATTACTTCTGATCTGTCCAGCAACATCCAGAATGATAATTTGAGAATTGTTGTTGTTGATCAGTCTTTTCGCATATTCAAGCAGATAAAAGTCGCTTAAATTGAAAATAGGGACAAAAACTTTTTCAGCTGAAGTAAAACCTTTTTCAACTAAAACACCTACAGGAATATTCGTTTTATCTAAAATCTGCAGTGTAAAGTCGTCGAACGGAGAATTGTTGAAAATATAACTTTTTCCTTTTACGGTATTCAGTAATTTTTCTGGGTTGATTATTTTGGTAGTAAAACCTAAAAGTCTTCCGAGTAAACTTCCTTCATACATTGACTTCCCGAGCATAATTAGAAGTAAATCGTAATTTCCTTTGTTTGAAATGCTTGTTAAGTCACTTTCAATATCGGTTGAAGCTTTGAAAAGAGTTGTAACTTCTAATTCTAAATCGTTTGAAGTTTCAATCACATTTTTAAACTGTTCTTTCTCGAAATTTTCAATATCAAAAGCGTGCAACTCGTCAACAGGAGCAATATTCATTGCCGTTACGCTTTTGTTTCCGTTCATTTTGTGAGTAAAATTATCTGCCAGTCTCAGTAATGTGCTTCCGGATTCTGCTGTATCAAACGACAAAAGAACCTTATATTTTGCGTCATTATCGTCGTGATCTTCTTCATCCATCGTTGATTTTTTTCCTTTGAAAAGGTAATTGATCAAATCTAAACACGGACCTGTCATAAATGTGGTAAATAATGCCATGATAACCAGCATTGCGAATAATTCCGGACCTAAAACTCCGAGATCATAACCGATATTCAGTACAATCAGTTCTGTAAGTCCACGGGTATTCATCAATGCTCCAATCGTGAGACTGTCTTTCCAGCTCATTTTGAGGAACTTTGATGTCAGTGCACTTCCTACAAATTTCCCGGTAACGGCCGTTAAGATAATGAATCCTCCGATTTTCCAAAGATGTGGATCGTTCAGAAGTCCAATCTGAGTGCGTAATCCTGTGAAGACAAAGAATAACGGAAGTAGTAAAACCAAGGCAACATCTTCAATTTTTTCAATAAATAGATTTCTGAATTTTACATTTTCCGGCATGATGGCTCCTGCCATAAATGCTCCGAAAAGAGCGTGAATTCCGATTACTTCTGTTGCATATGATGAAATAATTAAGATCAGGAAAAATACAGCAACCAATGGTTTGCTGATAAAACCTTTGCCTTTTTGAGACTCAGCGATTCGGTGTAAGAAAGGTCTTACGGCTTTAATCATAAAAAAGACATACAGTATCGCCATTAAGATTACAAATACTGACCCCGAAAATGATCCTGCTTTCACAACGGCAATCACGGCTGCCAAAATACACCACGCAGTTATATCATCGGCTGCAGCGCAGGTGATCACGACGGTTCCAATTTTTGTTTTATGAAGATTTCTTTCCTGAACAATCCTCGCCAATACCGGAAAAGCGGTAATACTCATCGCAATCGCTATGAATAAGGCGAATGAACTGAACTGAATTCCTTCCGGTGCAAATTCTTTATAAATGAAATAAGAAAGCCCAACACCTAAGGCAAAAGGAAAGATAATACTCGCATGGCTGATGACTACTGCATCATGCGCTTTTTTACGCAAAACACTTAAGTCAAGCTCCATTCCAACGATATACATGAAAAGGATCAAACCTATCTGGCTTAAAAACTGTAAGTTTGGAAGCGATTCTTTAGGGAAAATAAACGCTGAAAGTTCCGGAAAATAAAGCCCGAAAAGAGATGGCCCTAAAACGATACCTGCAATCATTTCACCGATTACAGAAGGTTGTTTTAGTTTAACGCAAATCCAGCCGAATAGTTTTGCAACAAGAATAATTGTTACAATCTGTGCCAGTAAAAGTGCTAACGGATGATGAAGATTTGTCATAAAGGAATCGGTAAAATTCTCCCACATAGTAGATCCGGTCGCTTTACTCGGAGCGATATTTTCTCCTATTTCTAATGTTTTTCCTTCGATAAAAAACCAGTACATCAGGCATGAAAAAAACGCGATGGTACTGATGTAAAAGATGATATTTTTATATTTCCCCATAATCATTAATCATTTTATTTGGTCGCAAATTTCTAAAGAATAAACGGATGTTAAAAGTTGTTTTTTTTGAAATGTAACAAATGCACAGAATAATGTAATGAAACCTATTTGAAGCTGTAACCCAGGCCGATTCCCATTTTCCAGGCACCATTTTCTGATGATGTTTTCGTGTTATAGTACAATGGGATCTGCAAAGCTACCTTCCTGTAAATCAACGCAAAACCAACTCCAAGTGTCGGCATAACCGGTGAGTTTTTAGTTCCACTGGAATGGTCTTCTTTTATTCTCAGCGAAGGAAGCATTCCGATCATCATTTTTGTGTTTCTGTGTTTGAAATTAACATTAGGTCCCGTAAAATTGATAAAACCGCCGTGGTCAACATATCCTGCAACAGCAATTCCGTCAAACAGAGAAACTTTTATTTTTGATTCGTTCTCCTGACAGAAACAGAAGGTAGAGGTCAGAATTCCAAAAGCAAATAGTAATTTTTTCATTATAAAATATTTAAGCAGACGCAAAAATAGTTTGATTAAACAATTGTTTAAACCTGATGTAATGAAACGGTTGAATTTTGTAGTGAAATTATAAAAGTCTGAAAAAATCCTATTTCCCGAATCTTTCCATTAGTGAATTTTTATAGGTTTCGCCGATCTGCAATTTTAAAAAATGGTCATTCTCAGCGGGAATCGTGGTGATAATTTCGCTGGTAGACAATACTTTTACAGATGATAAAGCAATGATTTCTTTTTTGTTCACCTGCGCAAAATCTTTGGAAGGCAACATTTCTAAAAGGGATTTGAAATTGAGGTTTTTCAGGACGATCGTAGTTCCGTCTTTCAGGATAATATCCTTATCACGACTGTCGATTTCTGAGGTTTTAATATAAGCGATCTGCTCAGTGAAAATAGTCGATTTTCCGATATTGCTGTTCCATTCGATGGATTCTTTCTGCGGAAGATGACTGAATAAATCTGCCGCTTTTTCAAAAGCCTGAATCAGTCTCTCTTTTTTGATCGGTTTCCGTACGTAATCGACGACATTTAAATCAAACGCTTCGGCAGCATATTCTTTATAAGCAGTTGTGAAAATGATTTTTTTTGAATCTGAAATTAATTCTGCTACCTGAAGTCCGGTCATTCCCGGCATTTCAATGTCTAAAATACAGAGGTTGCAGTCGATAGAATTTATTTCGCTCAGGAAAATTTTAGGATCGTTAAAAGCTTTTACAACTTCTACATTGTCAATCTGTTCGCACAAAAGTTTCAGGTAACTTATGGCAAGAAGTTCATCATCAAGAATAACGCATTTTATCATGGAATTCGCCTAGATTGATTGTTAATTCTGCTGTGAAGATACCGTTTTTTGAACTTTTCTGCAGAGTATAGAAATTATGGTAAATCATTTTTAAACGCTGATCCAAAGACTGACTTCCAAAACCGCTGTGTTCTTTTTCCAGCACATTTTTCAGTGAAGCTTTGTTGCTGACTTTCATGGTGAACATCCGGTTTTCCAGCTCAAGATGAATAGCGATGAAAGAGTCCTGTGCTAAGAAATCGGTATGTTTAAATGCGTTTTCAATTAAATCCACTGAGATTAAAGGAGCGAAAACTTTTTCTTCATAAACTGCGTCTGACTTATCAATTTTAGATTTAATCCTGAAATCAAAAAGAGGATTGATCTTAATTTTGTTAATTTCAATCAAACTCAATGCAAAGCTGAATTCCTCTTTTGGGCTTACAAATTTGTTGTTGCTTTCGTATAGAATATAATCCAGAACATTCGCCAGTTTATCCAGCGACATATAAGTTTGATACGCATGAGACTGTACTGAATTCAGAATGTTTTTAAACAAATGAGGATTCAGTTTCGTGCCGATATGCTCCAGCTGAACTTCGTTTAATCGCTGTTCAATTAGCTTATTGGTTTCAGAAAGTTTGGTGTTTTTCCTGCGGAAAATTTGATTTTGGCTGAATAGATAAATACTTACTGTGAGGAAAAAGAAAATAGCAAAAACTCCAACGAAAATCAGATAATCGTGAATCATGTAGTAGTTGCCATCCATCTCAGTAGGTTATTTAATTTTTTTTAAACTTAATAACTGAGCTTCTTCAGCACATTTTTCGAATGTAACTTCATAGCGGGGATTGTCTTTCGGATAAGAAATTAGGTAATCCGGACAAGCTTTTTTCTGAGCATGACTTCTGTCAAAATCTACTTTTCCAGCTGTGATGATGCTGTCTTTTAAGAATTTCTCATCTACTTTTAAAGCTGCCATTTCAGACTTAAAGCTTTCAGAATATTTAAAATCTTTCGATAAGGTTTCGGCGATGACACGGCTGTTGGGTAAATATCCGCTGCAGCTCACACCTTTTTTATTAAGAACAAAAAATACAATAATCAATCCGGGAACAAGACCGATTAAAAAGAATTTGATTTTTTTCATAGGAAGAATAAAATATCCACTAAAAAATTAAAAGATTAATGTCGTGATAAGTAAGTCCGAAACGGTCGCAAATCACCTTTTTGGTGTGTCTGCCTTTGTACATGTACAGACTTTGTTTCATTTCATTTTTGCGGATCAGCATATTTTCGAAACCTCCTTCTACATCGTAGTTTAAGATATAAGAAAGGAAAAAGTTAGAGATTGCTTTTGTAGTCGTACGAGGCATTTTCGAAGTAAGATTCGGAAGTCCACAGTGGATAACGCCGTGTTTGATGATGTAAGGATCTTCCATGGTCGTCAGTTCTGAAGTTTCAACCACTTTACCGTAGTCGATCGCGATATCGATGATGACGCTGCCTTTTTTCATTTTGCAAACCATTTCTTCGGTAACAATTGGCTGCATATTCAGTCTTGGAAGTGCTCCGATAACTACATCGGCGCGTCTTAAGCTTTTGCTTAATTCTTTTGGGTCAATAATTGAAGTAGGAACCCGGCTGTCAACCAATGTGTGAAGTCTTCTCAGCTTTGAAAGTGAATTGTCAAAAACTTTTACACTCGCTCCCAAACCGATGGCAGCTTTTGTGGCAAATTCCCCAACAATTCCTGCACCTAAAACAACCACTTCGGTAGGTCTTACTCCTGTAATTCCGCCAAGCATCAATCCGTTTGATAAAGCTAATAATTCTGAAGCATATAGAATAGAAACCGTTCCTGCAATTTCGCCGATCAATCTTACCAAAGCCAATTGTTTGTACTCATCAGCAATGAATTCAAAAGCAATGGCATTGACTTTTTTCTCTGCCAGCTTCATGAAATAATCTTTGTCTCTGAGATTAATCTGTAAAGCAGAAACAAGATAAGTATTAGGTTTAAAATAATCAATCTCTTCATCAGTAGGCGGATTGATTTTTAAAATCAAATCCTGACTGAACGCTTCTTTCGGATCTTTGGTAATAATTGCCCCGGATTCTGAGTACTGAAGATCGGTAAAAAAAGATCCCTGTCCTGCACCGGATTCTACAATGATCTCATGACCATGCTGTACCAAAACCTGCACTGCGTCGGGTGTTATACAAGTACGTCTTTCGTTGAGACAAGTTTCTTTAGGAATTCCTATACTGAATTGTTTGCCTTTTTTAATAACTTCCAACTTTTCCTCCTTCGGCATTAATTCTTCCTCGGAAAAAGGAGTAAAAATATTTGTGGTACTCATTTTAAATTCAATTATGACTTAAAGAAAATTAATAATACAATCGATTTCTTAGAACAAAGATACATAATAAGTAGTTGCTGGCAATTAGCTTCTTGCTATTGATTCTAAAATCAGCATTCTGAAATTTGAGATACATGATCAGATGATGCCTATAAGTAATCGATTATTCGAAACCGATTTCTCTGCTTTCCCCATTGTTGTGGATGCTCATGGTATGATATTTTAATCCGTACAGTTCTTCTTCATAAACTTCCGGCCACTCTATAATGCACAGAAAAGCATTGTCCAGATATTCTTCTATGCCGATATCAAATACTTCATCTACATTTTTCAGACGGTAGAGATCAAAATGGTAAA
Organism: Chryseobacterium kimseyorum; assembly: GCF_025971945.1. Lineage (GTDB taxonomy): Bacteria > Bacteroidota > Bacteroidia > Flavobacteriales > Weeksellaceae > Chryseobacterium > Chryseobacterium kimseyorum. The sequence continues at coordinate 9,535 of NZ_JAPDHW010000017.1, read as the reverse complement.
CTTTTCTCTTGGGGGTACTGTATTCATTTACAATAGAGTAGGTGGGTGAATTCACCTCGTCTTCACTGCCCAGATTTTTAAGTAAAAACTGCGTAAATGTAGTTTTCCCGGCACCTAAATTTCCTTTTAAAAGTAAAATGGGATGTTCCAGCTGAGGAAGAATTTCTTCTACAACTTTTTGCCAGTCGTCAATCTGTTTTATATTAAATTCCATGAATATAATTTGATGCAAAAATACTAATATTACATTCTAAATATAACAACAAACTATTATAATTGAATCTTGAAACTTCAATTTTCATTACTTTTGCAAGATGATTTCCAAGCAGACGATAGACAAAATATTTTCCACAATCAGGGTTGAAGAGATTGTTGGCGAATATGTGCAGTTGAAGAGAGCGGGATCTAACTTTAAAGGTTTGAGTCCGTTTCATGATGAAAAGTCGCCAAGTTTTGTAGTGTCTCCAAGCAAGCAGATCTGGAAAGATTTCTCGACAGGAAAGGGAGGAACTGCAATTTCTTTTTTAATGGAAATTGAAAATTTCACTTATCCTGAAGCGCTTCGCCATGCTGCCAAAAAATATGCCATTGAAATTGAAGAAGACCAGCGTGAGTTTTCTGAGGAAGCGAAAAATGCACAGTCTGAAAGAGATATACTTTATAAAATTCATGAGATCGCCAATGAATATTTTCAAAACATTTTGTGGGAAAATGAAGAGGGCAGATCCATTGGTTTATCATATTTCAGAGAGCGTGAACTGAAAGATGATATCATCAAAAAATTCCAGCTTGGATATTCACCGGAAAAGAAAAATGCTTTTACGGAATTTGCTTTACAGAAAGGATATTCCAAAGAAATTTTAGAGAAATCAGGACTTTCAATTTTCCCTGAAAATTCTCCTGCAGGAATTGACCGTTTCCGCGAACGGGTGATGTTCCCGATCCACAGTTTTTCGGGAAGAGTTTTAGGTTTCGGAGCGAGAATTCTTCGGAGCAACATTAAAACTGCCAAATATCTCAATTCTCCTGAAACAGAAATTTACCACAAATCAAATGTTTTATATGGTCTAAACCAAAGCAAGCAGGCGATTTCGAGAAAAAACATCTGTCTTTTGGTGGAAGGATATATGGATGTAATCTCTCTTCATCTTTCAGGAATTGAAAATGTTGTGGCGAGCTCCGGAACTTCACTTACGACCGAGCAAATAAAGCTAATTAAAAGGCTTACCGAGAATGTTACCATTCTTTTTGATGGTGATAATGCCGGAATTAAAGCCAGTTTCCGAAGCATCGATATGTTGCTGACAGAAGGGATGAACATTCGTGTTTTGCTCTTCCCGGAAGGAGATGACCCAGATTCGTTTGCCAGAAAACATCCTCAGGAATACGTAGAAAAGTTCATCGAAAATGAAGCGATGGATTTCATCGATTTCAAAGCTGAAATTCTTTTAAAGGAAGCAGGAAATGATCCGATAAAAAAAGCGGAAGCGATCAGAAATATTGTAAAGTCTGTCGGTTTCGTTCAAAATGGCTTAAAAAGAGAGGTTTACCTTAAAGAAGTTTCTACCAAATTCGGACTTTCTGAACAGAGTCTGTTTAATGAACTTGATATTCAGAAGCAGATTACCCAAAATCAGGCGCCGAAAAGTCAGCCCAAAGAAAATGCCCAGCCAAAACTGGAAATCGTTCCTGATAGCGTGGAACAGGTAGATCCAATCATTTTTGATCTGCTAAATCAGGAGAATAATTTGGTGAATCTGATGCTTAATTTTGGTGACGTGGTACTTCACAGAGAAAATGAAGCTAATGAAAAATATGACATCACGGTGATTGAAGAAATTCTTCATCATTTTGAAGAAGAAAATTACGAATTTCAGGTTGAGTTAAACAAAATCATTATCGACAGCATTAAAGAAGGTATTGCCAATGAAGAGCTTCGTAAAGGAAACTTTTTTGTCACATTTATGGATGAAAACATTACTTCAAAAGTCGTGGATGCCATTATGCCATTAAATGACCTTGAAAACTGGGCTTCGAGAAATATTTTCCCACCAAATTATGGTGACAAAATCAATACGCAGGTTGAAGGCGATATTTTAATTCACAAATTCAGATACATCGATTATTTAATTAAGGAAACTACAGAAAGCCTTGAACAGAACAAAGATAACGAATCTAAATATTTTGAATCCATCAAAAAAATTACTCTGCTGAAACAGGCTTCCATGCAGCTGTCAGAAATTTTAGGGTATTCTCCGATCAAAGGAATTTATGTGAAGAGGTAGAAGGTTTTAACGGAGATCTGCAGTAAGAAATTATTTCCTATTGATAGTACAGATTTGCGCAGAGGTATAGTTTAAAACTCATTAATTAAACACTAACAATGTCTTGAGGTTGAACAGTAATCTTAAATATTAAACTCTAATCCTGCCAAAAAGTCCTATAAAATTTTAGGAATAAAAGTTGTAAATTACATCTTAATTAAATTTAAAAATATACCAATAGAAATATGGACATTAAAAAAGAATTCAGAGATTTCTCTGTAAAACATTTAGGAAACAGCGGTTTGGTAACCGATCAGTATATGGGAATGTATGGGCCAACCAACCTTACTCCGTATATCATGGAAGAAAGAAGATTAAACGTTGCACAAATGGACGTTTTTTCTCGTTTAATGATGGATAGAATTATCTTTTTGGGAACAGGGATCGACGATCAGGTTGCAAATATTGTAACTGCGCAGCTTTTGTTCTTAGAAAGTGCAGATCCTTCAAAAGATATTCAAATCTATATCAACTCTCCTGGAGGAAGTGTTTATGCAGGTTTAGGAATTTATGACACAATGCAGATCATCAAGCCGGACGTAGCAACAATCTGTACAGGTATTGCAGCTTCTATGGGAGCAGTTTTATTGGTGGCAGGTGAAAAAGGTAAACGTTCTGCATTGAAGCACTCTAGAGTGATGATTCACCAACCTTCTGGAGGTGCACAGGGTGTTGCATCTGATATGGAGATCAACTTGAGAGAGATGTTGAAGTTGAAAAAAGAGTTGTATGACATTATTTCTGAGCATTCAGGACAAACTTACGAATGGGTAGAAAAAGCATCTGACAGAGATTACTGGATGACTTCTACTGAAGCGAAAGATTTCGGAATGGTAGACGAAGTTTTACAGAGAGCTAAGAAAGAAAAATAGAAGTATCATTGCTAATTTGAAGATGTGTTACTTTGAAAATTAGCCGGAAATTAAAAAAGGGATGTAATTTTATATTACGTCCCTTTTTTATTTTCAAATTAGCTTATTGACAAATTTTCAAATTAATTAAAACCCTCAATAATTTTAGAAAAATCCTCCAATTTCAGAGCAGCACCGCCGATCAGTCCACCATCGATATCTGGTTGTGAGAAAATTTCTTTTGCGTTATCAGGTTTTACAGATCCGCCGTAAAGAATTGATACTTCGTCAGCAACTTCCTGTCCATACTTTTCAGCGATAATTCCTCTGATGTGAGCGTGAATTTCCTGTGCCTGTGCCGGACTGGCCGTTTCGCCTGTTCCGATCGCCCAAACCGGTTCGTAAGCGATCACCACTTTCTTAATTTCTTCGGCAGAAAGGGTGAAAAGTGCTGTTTCAGTCTGAGTTTTTACAACATCCAAATGTTGTCCTGCTTTTCTCTGCTCCAGCGTTTCACCATTACAGTAAACAGGAATTAAACCTTTGTCCAAAGCCAGTTTTACTTTTTTATTGCAGCTTTCGTCATTCTCACCGTGATACTGTCTTCTTTCAGAATGTCCGATTAAAGATCCTGTCGCATCAATCGACTCAAGCATATCTGCAGAAAGTTCGCCTGTATAAGCACCACTTTCAAATTCGCTCATGTCCTGAGAAAAAACTCCGATTTCGTCTTTTTCAAAGATGTCTTTTGCCATCATTAAATATAAAGATGGAGGAGCAATCCAAACTTCACAGTTTGTTTTGTTGTCATTTTTATAACTAAGTAACTGAATCATCAATTGTTGAGCATCAATTACATTTTTGTTCATTTTCCAGTTTCCTGCAACTATTTTTCTTCTCATAGTTTGATTTTTTAAAGAAGTTAGAAATGAGTTTAAATAATTCTTAACTCATCTCTACTGTTTAGTTTATTATTTAATATTCCAAAGATTTTTCAAAAGTACATAGAACGTATGTTCCTCATCAGTCACCACATCATCAGCTTTGATCAATGTTTTAGCAAACTGAATAAAGCTCAGACGCTCTGCCTCTGTTGAATCTTCTAAGAAACAGCGTCCGTGAAATTCAAAATGATCTTTCCATTCTTCGGGCTGTAGCAATGCGATGGTATCCAGTTCGTTGTCTAAATTCATTTTAAAAGGAAATTCGTCTGCCAGATATTGCTGTACAAGCATTCCTTCTTCCGGTGCAAATTCGCCGTCTACAGATGAGAGAATCATCAGTAAGTGGTATCCGGCGATTGATTTATTTGATTTTTGCATTTAATAATATTAAAGTTTAAAATTCTTATTTTAATTTTTTAATGAAATTTTCCAGCTTTACGGTTTAGGTAAAAGAAAATTTCAACTCATTGCAATTTAACTAATCAACATAGTTTTTTGCAGGCTGCTTATCTACAATTTTTCCGTTCTGCAGAGTTAATACAAAAGGATTGCTTCTTGCGATGGTTTTGATTGCAGTACCGTCCATCATTGCATTTTTTATGGTTTTAAAAGTCGTTGGAATGGTAGAAATTCCATAAACAACTGCTGTTTTGTCAGTATTTACTTTAGCTTCTACTTTCTGTAATAATTCAGCCGAAACATCCTGTGGATGATAAGAAAAAACCAGAATAGCTTTTGGAGCATTGATGATTTCCTCTGTTAAATCAACTCCAGTAGGATCTTCAATCTTAAATTTCCCAATCTCAGATTTGTAACCTTCTTTCACCAGTTTTGACTCGTTTTTATCTTCTTCAATCTTCCAGGGTGAGCCTTCTTCCCAGTACTTTGTCTGGTTGATGTAATCATCCTGATTGATTTTTACAGCTTCTCCGGTTTTAGAATTTTTTAAAGAGTAAAACGTTTTATATTCAAAAGGATTTTTCTTAATTTTTACTTTTTCAGCTTTCAGATCTGTCCCGATTTTATAGTCACGGAAATCAATAATCGGTTCGTTGATGAGTCCCTGGGCCATAACGAAAATCATAATGCCGGAAAAAATTCCGAAAGCGATTGAAAATAATTTGTTGTTTTTAGGTTTTGCTGAACTGGAATAATCATCTTTTTTGTTCCATTCTTTTCTGTACAATACGAACAGAATGATAAGTCCGACCAAAAGAACAATATCTTTCACAAAGCTTTCCCAAGGTGTAAACTTGATCGCATCTCCAAAACATCCGCAATCAGTAACTACATTGAAATAAGCGGAATAAAACGTCAGGAAACCAAAGAAAATACACAGTGCAATCAATGCAGAAAGTGTGAATTTCAGTTTAAATTTAAGCAAAAGCATAAAACCTAACCACAATTCTAAAACCACCACAATGACTGAAAAGAGCAATGCAAATTTCACCAGAAACGGCATATCAAATACAGAAGGCTCAAAATATTCTTCCATTTTAAATGAGAATCCGACCAAATCGACTGCTTTCACAAATCCTGAGAGGATGAAGATAATTGCGACGATGAAACGTAATATACCTTTAATCATATTATATAATTTGATGTTCTACATTGTTTTCTTTCTCAGAAAATTTAATCAGACAAAACACGGCGTAATTTAGCATGTCAAAATAATTGGCATCCAGACCTTCAGAAACAATGGTAACGCCTTGATTATCTTCAATTTGTTTCGTTCTTAAAACTTTTTGGTAAATTAAATCAGTAATTGAAGAAATTCTCATGTCTCTCCACGCTTCACCGTAGTCGTGGTTTTTTCTTTCCATTAAAGCCTGAGCTTCACGAGCATATTGGTCATAAAGACTTAAAATTTCATCTTTATTTTCATTAAAATCATTTGAAAAACCTTTTTCTAATTGAATCAAACCGATGATAGAGTAGTTGACCACAGCGATGAATTCGCCCTCCTCACTTTCGTCAATCATTTTCACATCGGTCATCTGTAACGTACGGATTCTGTTGACTTTAATATAAATCTGATCGGTAATGGAGCTCGGTCTCAAAACTCTCCAAGCAGCACCGTAATCCTGTAGTTTTTTGCTGAAGAGATCACGGCATTCGCCAATGATTTTCCCGAACTGTTCTGAAGTTTTTGACATATATTTTCTTAATCTTTCAAATATACGAAATTTTGTGTTTTGGCAGGTTTGAGGAGTGGGAGAGTTTTTGCGGTGGAGTGCTGGAACGTTTGAGAGTTTGAGGTTTTGAGAGTCGGAGTGTTGGTGAGTAGAGATCGATGATTTTGATTTTTGTGATTCTAAATGTCATTTCAATTAAAATTTTCTGAAGTTTTAGTTTAATTTTGCGAAAATAAATTCAATCTATCCGGATGTCTGCAAATAATGTAATTCTTTCGCCTTTCCACAGTTCCCAGAACTTCCATTCCATCAACTGTAACGGAAGGCTGGTTGATTTAAATGTCCCACAGGTGATGGGGATTCTTAATCTTACACCGGACTCTTTTTCGGATGGTGGAAAATTCAACACTGAAAAATCTGCACTGCAGCAGGCTGAAAAAATGTTGAAAGATGGAGCGTCAATGATCGACATCGGTCCACAGTCTACAAGACCGAATGCGGAATTTCTAAGCAGTCTGGAGGAAATTAAGAGAATAGGAAACGTAATTTCTTTGGTTAAAAAAGAATTTCCCGATGCTTTAATTTCGCTAGACACTTTTTATGCCGAAACAGTAAAGTTTGGTTTTAATGAAGGAATTGATCTCGTCAATGACATTTCAGGCGGACAGTTTGATGTTAATATGCTTGATGCGGTGGCGGAAACCAATCTTCCTTATATTCTAATGCATGTCAATCCATCTTACCAAACGATGCATGAGAAGACAGGTTTCACAGATATTACGTTAACGGTCAATCAATATTTTTCAAGGAAGACTGATGAATTGTTGAAAAAGGGAATTAAAGATATCATTCTTGATCCCGGTTTTGGATTTGGGAAAACTGTGGAAGATCAGATGAAAATGATCGGTGAAGTCGAATTTTTTGGTTTTGGAAGTTTTCCGTTATTGATTGGGATTTCGAGAAAATCATTTATTTATAAGCCCTTGGGAAAATCTGCTTTGGATATTAACGAGGAAACGCAGAAACTCCATTTGAAAGTTCTGCGCCAGGGTGCAAAAATTCTCAGAGTTCATGATGTAGCTGAAGCGAAGAAGACGGTTGATGAATTTTTAAGATTGAATTAATTAAAAGCAATGCTGCATAAAAAAAAATCGTGCATTCGTGGCTGAAAATTTTTAATAGCCAAGAATGCGCGATTTTTAGTTTGCAATAAATCTAAATCTACCGCTCCAAAGTAAAGTTGGATATTACCTTCGGACGTTCAGCTTCGTTGGCAACTTTCCATGAAGTTCTGTACATCCATTCCGTCATTTTGTAGAGTTTTTTATAATTGATATTCTCAGATTCATCCTGCGGTGTGTGATACTGGTCATGCAGAACACTTGTGAAAAATATGGCCGGAATTCCCGCTTTTGCATACGGAAGATGATCACTTCTGAAATAAAAATATTCTGCGTGGTTCGGCGAATCCCAGTCTTTGAGGTAAGTGAATTTTGTGCTTTCGTTATTGGCATCTTCAGCCATTTTCACCAGTTCTTCAGAGTTTTTGTGAGGTGCATTTCCTCCTAATAAGGCTGCTTCATTATTTTCATTTCTTCCAATCATGTCGCCATTCAAAACAGCAACAATTTTTTCTTTGGGAACAACCGGATGCGCTGCGTGCCATCTTGAACCCAATAATCCGCGTTCTTCAGCACCGTGAAATACAAACAGAATACTTCTTTTTGAAGGTTGCTTTTTATACGCTCTTGCCATTGCCAACATTGCTACACAGGTACTTGCATTATCATCAGCGCCATTGTAAATTGTATCATTTTTTACAGGATGTCTTATTCCGTCGTGATCCTGATGACCGCTTAGCAATACATATTCGTCTTTTAATTTAGGATCAGTTCCGTCTATTTTTCCGATAACATTGACGGAAGGATATTTATAGGTTTCAGTAATAATGTTGAGCGAAATTGTAGGATTATTTTTCACCCAATTGGCATTTTCTCTTTTAATCCACAGAACAGGAATGTTTTTCGTAACTGTTTCTCTCAAACCTTCTACGCCATAAGTACCTCTGGTCATCTGTGGCAGAACCTCAACCCAGCTTTTATCGGATGTTTCGTCAGTGATAAAAATAATTCCTTTTGCACCCAGTTTAAGAGCTTTGTTGTAATATTTTGTTCTTACAAATCCGGGATAACGTCTTACAAAAAGCGTCATTTCTCTGTCTATATTTTTGTCGGAAGCATTGATTGCCAGAATTTTTCCTTTAACGTTTAATTTGGACAGGTTTTCAGGTTCGGTAGTCCCGGCATACATAATTTCAGCATCAATATTTACGTTCACAGGCTCTGCAACGAGAAAATCTTTCCACAGTTTAAGTTGCGTCTCTCCGATTTTCAGACTGCTCTGCGGAATAATCTGATGTCTGTACATATCAAAATACTGAAAGAAAGTCCCGTTGTCTCCTGCAGGTTTCATCCCTGCTTCTTTGGCTTTGTCAGCCAGCCACATTGAAACTTTGAGCTCGTCTAATGTGCCGGCTTCTCTTCCCCAAAACTGATCTGCAGCCATTTCGTACATATCTTTTTTAAGATCCGTTTCTGTTATCGCCGATACCAACGGTTTTTTATAATTCTGCGCATTCCCAAAAATAAAAACGAGAAATCCTATGACAGAAAATAAGGTTTGTTTTTTCATTAATTTATTTTACTTAATTATTGTATGTACTGAAAAACTGCTTTCTAATCTCTATTTCTGCGTCCGGTTTTTCAGATTTGAAGGATAAATATAATTAATTAAAATCTTTTCTGCTTGAACGTAAAAAATGATTTTGAAAGTATTTTACATAAAAAACCCGAAACAAAATATATTGCTCCGGGTTTTTATTATTGATTGCCGACGATTGATTACTAATCTTTAGAATCCTAATAATTTCAGCTTAAACTGAATGGCGAAATTATCTTTAAATCTCGGAGTGTTGTAATGACCAACTCTGTAGAAAAATCCTAAGTTGAATTGTGATGAAAGAAAGTTATTCCATTCCAAACCTAATTCATTATATAAATGATCAAGCTTTTCAAATTCAAACTGGTGAAATTCTTTATTTTTCATATCCCCAATGGTTCCTCTGTAGATAAAATCAAAACTTGATACATTTTTTCCAAAGCTTTTAAAATACCAAGGCAGTTTATGCGTAAGATACGCACCAACAAATTTGTCGTTGTAATATTTACCTCCTTCCATGGTAGCGAAGCCAAGATAGGATGTCAGGTTGAAGTTCAGTCCGC
>NZ_JAPDHW010000016.1 GCF_025971945.1 Chryseobacterium kimseyorum | reverse complement strand
GAGTATGAGTGTAAAATTATGTAATTAAAAATTGCGTATTTATTAATGAGGCAAGTATATTACTCATTGACTCATAAAAGTTTATTAATTGAATTTCAATTCATTATGTAAAAAAAAGCATTATTCAAAACTATAAAAATCATATAGCGAATTCTAAAACATTTTTTTCTTCCACTTCTTCAAAATCTAATTTACACCCTAGGCTTTAGACTTAGAGCTTATTCCGTTTATTATTACATCAGTATCCATATCTGTTTCAAAATATTTTTTAAATTTTCAATCTTCTCAGAATCTTTACTAAAGCATGTAAAATAATTTTGAAACTTCATGGTGCTACTTGAAAACATAATTTGTGCTGATTATAACAAAATAACTCGCAACAAACGTATATTGGAAAGAAAAAACCCTTATAAATAAGGCTTTAGAGTATTATAATAAAGGTTTTTGATTGGTTGTTTTTGTAGTGATTATTTGCCGATACAGTATCTAAAGAAGTCTTTATTGATGGTGGTTTAAGCAGATCGAGGTGTACAAAAGTGGTACATCATTAAGATGCTGCAACATCTTTTTTTTCTACTTTTCCGCACGAATCTCGTCGCATTAACTAATTACAAACCAATACTTTATAATATTTGAAGCTACATTTTAAATATACATTTGTACTACTTCTGTACACCTCAAACCTTATAAATCCCTGTAAATTAGACAATTAACATTTCCCGACTGCACCAGTTATAATTGATACATTTCGCCTGTACACCTCAATTTTGATCTAATTTTTAGGGCAAAAATAATTTAAAATTCTAACAAGTATAGCTCAAATTTTATATTAAAGTGTTTTAATCAATCTACTTATTAATTCTCTATTGGATTTACCAACTCCAAAATCTTTTGATAAGTTTGACCATTTATTTAGTGCAGAACTAGTTTGCTCAATAACATTATCTACGAATTCTTTTGATAGTTTAGCTTCCCTTCCTAATGTAGTCAGATGTTTGACGGTAATATTTCGTCCTTCTCCCATTACCATAGTGCTCTGTTCTCCACCTGGTCCGGATGAGAAAGTAAGGTCGTAAGCGGGTGATAATTTCCATTCTCCAAATTCATTCATCAAAAACGAACAATTCTTAGCATGGTCATCTTTATTATGTTCCATAACATTGAAAACTGCTAAACGAAACATTTTTTCTACTTCTCTAATGTCTTTGGTTAAAACACCCGTCAATGATAATAAATCTTCATAATCAAGAGACGGAAACCTAAAGTTACTATGAACGAGTCCACTCACGGTACGCATATGGAGACGCTTATTTCCTTCTCTATCAAAACGCTTAACGGCAAAGTAGCCACCTCCTTTCTTTGATGGAAACAAATGGACTTCAGGCATTTTAATTCCTGCATCTACAGCCATTAAAGCGTAAACGTATTCGATTGCGCCCGCATCTTTCCCATCTAATGAGTTTGGAAATTTTACCATCCAAGGATCAAAATCATCGCCTAACAAATTCGCTCCATATGAAATATTTTTTCTTTCTGCATCGACACCGATAAGTGCTTTTGGCCGTGCTCCGGCAGAAGATCCGTTCAAGGCCAAAAGTTCTGTAATTACTTCATCCGAATCACCTTGCAAAACGTCTTCTGTTTGAGTAGCTAACACGTCCAAATCAATCATCTCATTACTACTATCCGGACTCTGATCCGGCTCGTAAATCAATGCTCCCATACCGTGCAATCCGACGTACGCTAACCGGTCTAGTGAAGAAATATCCGATGAGGAAACTCCTTGCGAGCGAAGCATACGATCAAAGAGCAATCTTCCCCAACCGTCAGGCAAGCTATCATTGAAAACACCAGCTAAACCTTCAAATGGATCTCTTGGAAGCTCTATCACGCCTCGTTGCAAAGGAAGTCTTATAGGTGAAATCTCCAAATTACTTTGCAGAAATTCTTCATCGTATTGAAAATAGATGATACCATCACGAATTGCCAGACGTCCAACAGGCTGAGTTCCAGAACCGAAATTCAATCCCACTTTTATTTCTTTGATAGCTATTTTCATTTTCTGTTTCCTCGCTTTTTAATTGGTTTTTCCTCTGATTTTAGTACATCATTAATAGATTTAAAATTGTGTTCTTTCGGTTTTAAAACGTCAACCATTTCTTCTAATCCACCAACAACTGAAAGCAATTTTAAAAATGAATCCAAAGAGATTAAGCCCTTTTGCTCAAATTTTCTTAGGGTTGGTAAAGGAACACCCGACCTTTCCGCCAAACCTTCTTGTGTTAGATTCATTTGCAATCTCCGTTCACGAATATTATCAATCAGTTTTTTTTGAACTTTGGAAAAAGAAATAAATAACATAATGGTAGTATTTAGTGTTGTAATATAGTGATAAATAATATTATTGTATTACAAATATACTGAATTTATTGATCAAACTGACTTATCGTTCAATTATCTTTATTGTTCATTATTAAAACTCTGTGTTATTGAGTATCAACACGTAATATAGTTTATATTGAATCCAATTAAATTATGCATACAGTGTTGTAGTAGGCCTGCGCCCAAACCTTATCAATATTGATCTCTGAGGAATAATTGAAGTTGATCTTCTCGATCACTTCGAAAATGATCCACCTTACACTTCCCAAGTCATCGGTTAAAAAATCTGTTTTATTGGTAGAACCCACAAAGCTGCAGATCCGCTCTAAGTATTCTGATTTCCTTGCGTAAGCCAATCTCTCGTTAATATGTGTTTTGGAGATATAGGCCTTCAAAGAATTAATGTATGATTTGGGCAGAACGCAAAATAAGGGATTTCGGGAATGATGTTTATGAAAAACTCAGTGTTCCCATATTGATTGGATTTTATTATTACAAAGTTGATCTAATTTTAATGCTTTAAAGTGGATAATCTACACTTTACGCTGCACTTTTGTTTTTAGATTTCTTGGTGCTAATTACTGTTTCTGAGATAGAAGCACGATTAATCCATTAAGATCAAAAAAAAATGAGGCTCTGAAAATAATCATTATATCTTATTCCTAATTATATGCTTTGATCTTTTATCAACTCTCTCTTTAAGATTGAGGATATTGTGCTTTAGGATAGGTAATGTAACCATCTTCCCCGCCTGAATAATAGGTATCTCGGTCGCTTTCCGAGAGTGTCCAATTATTTTGAAAACGTTCCACCAGATCGGGATTTGCAATAAAAAGTTCTCCAAAAGACACCAAATCTGCTTTACCCTCCCTTATGATTTTACTGGCACTTTCTTTAGAAAAACCTAAGTTAGCCAATATTCTTCCACTGTAATTGTTGCGGAAATGAGAGAAATAATCTTCCTGCAATGCTTCTACAGGGGTGCCCGATAAGTCTTCCGATGGCCCCACGATATGCACAAAAGCTAAATTGTAGTGATCCAGTTTATTCAGAATATATTTGAATAAATCAATCGTTTGATCATCAGGCGTCACGATTCCGACATTACTTAGCATGACAGGAGAGAATTTTATGGCAACACGTGTACTGTCCCAAACCTCTATGATGGCATCTAAAAGATCAAAGACGATGCGGGAACGATTTTCAATACTTCCACCATATTCGTCAGTGCGCTTATTGATAGTTTTACTAAGAAATTGAGGGATAAGCATTCCGACTATTGCGTGTATCTCTATACCGTCAAAACCTGCATCTTTTGCATTTTGAGCCGCTTTTGTATAATCCTGTATGGTTTCTTTGATATCAGCAACCTTCATTTCACGCGGGGTTACGGTATTTTTAAAACCTTCCGGAGTGAAAGATTGCGACTGTATGTTAACTGCTGACGGTCCTACAGGAAGCTCTCCGTTCTGCAGATCAGGATGCGCTCCTGCGCCAATGTGTCCTAATTGCGAAAAAATCAGTCCTCCGTTATCGTGAACAGCTTTGGTTACGGCCTTCCATCCTTTTACCTGATCCTGGGTAAAAATTCCCGGAACATTAATAAATCCGATAGATTGCGGATTCACCCAGGTGCCTTCTGATAAGATCAGTCCGGCAGAAGCACGCTGAGCGTAATATTCCGCCATGATCGCTGTAGGTACCAAGCCGGGATTAGCAGCTCTAGCGCGGGTAAGTGAAGCCATTATGACTCTGTTCTTTAATTGTAAATCTCCTATTTGATACTCCTCTAAAAGGGGTTGTGAAGTATTGTTCATTGTTTTTTTTTAATTTTTGATCTCAGCAAAGTTCTGCCAATATCAACAAACAAACAATATAGGTGAAATTAATGCTATAGGGATAAATTTATCCCAATGCATCTTTTAGTTAATATGATGTATTTTTGTCTTAAATTTACACTTTATGTACGAAAGAAAAATTCCTCTTACGATTGACTGCGGTCTCCACCTGACCAGAGAAATACTCAACGGAAAATGGAAGCCGGCGTTACTTAATGCTATTTCTATGGATGTAAAACGCCCGAGTGAAATTTTGAGGATACTGCCGGAGGCGACACGCCGTGTTTTGAATGTACAACTGAAAGAACTGGAAGAGCATGGAATAATAGAAAAGAAAATTTATCCGCAATTACCTCCCAAAGTAGAATATTCGCTCACCGAGATTGGATGGTCACTGATGCCCATTATTGATGCCATGAATGTCTGGGGAGATAAAAATCGGGATTTTTTAGAAAAAGTAATCGCTCAAAATCCAAAGACAAAGGAAATATCAAAATCCCCATGTGATTTTATTCAAGTAAAGATAACAAATGCGAAAGGGGATAATGGATATCCTCACTTAGCTTCCACTTAGAGTTATACATAAAACCTTAATTTTTTAAATGTAAAACGAGCTCGAAAAATTCATGGTACAGCTTAAGACAAAATTGTTCAATTAAGCAACCAAAGGACCAATGTTTCAGATTAGCCTGAGAACTAGAAATAAAGGTCACACTGCTTTATCAATGGCGTAAAAAGTACGAAGAATTTGGTAAAGCAAGCTTCCCTTGAAATTGTAATCTTAAACTAAATCGGCAGCTGGAAATAATCCACAAATTGGAGAAGCTACTAAAGGATGCAGGGTTGGAGTGAGATATAATAAAAAAAGATATTGGCATTTGTCCAAGAGTGGTCGATGAAGTATCAGTTTATTAAACATCGCAAATACTTATTTCCGATTGAAAAAATATACCGTTGTCTAAAAGTTGATCTAAGCGGTTATTACGAATGGAAAAGCAATCCCACTTGCAATAGATTGCTTTTGAAAGAATAAATAAAACAGCACATTACCTTGATTTAGTTCATATCAAGACAGTGCTATGGAACCGCAGTACTTATTTGCCTGACCGGTACGAAGTACAATTGCGGCGAAAGTAGCAATCACTGTAACTAAAGGTCCCCAAAATACAAATTCTCTATTTTACCGCTCAATATTGATTCGTACTTAAATAATAACTTAATAATTGTGCAATGACCAATGTTTAAATGTAAAATTTGTTTATTTGAAAGCAACTGACTTAAAGCAACTGGATTACTCTTATTATCTCTTATCATTTTGACTACAAGATGCTCCGGTTTGGCTACTCGAAACTACTTTAAGAAATATAAATTTGTATCATAACAATTAAAAAAATGAAAAAGACGATTTTTATTACTGGAGCTTCAGCGGGAATAGGTAAAGCAACAGCAAAACTGTTTTCTGAGCGGGGTTGGAATGTAATTGCAACTATGCGCAAGCCGGAAAATGAAACAGAATTAAATCTGTCGAGCAATATTACCCTGCTGCCACTGGATGTTACCAATCTAAATCAAATCAAAGAAACCACACAAAGAGCACTGGCAATCGGCGACATTGATGTGGTGTTTAACAATGCAGGTTATGCTTTGTTTGGAATACTTGAGGCCATAACAGATGAGCAGATGGTGGCACAGATGGAAACGAATTTCTTCGGTGTCGTCCGTGTAACACAGGCTTTTATCCCTTATTTTCGTGAAAAGAGATCTGGATTATTTATCACCACCGGCTCTTCGGCAGGCTTGATGGGATTCCCAGTGAGTTCCATGTATGATGCCAGCAAATGGGCAATCGAAGGTTGGAGTGAAAGCCTATCCTATGAGTTGAATGCAGTTGGTATCGGTATTAAAACAATTTAACCTGGTGTAGTTGCTACTGACATTGTAGATCGGTCGATTATAGTTTCCCACCCGGCTTATGAAAATTTAATGAATAAATCCACAGCGCTTTTGACATATGGTGAAAATACGACAACAGCGGAGCAGATTGCGGAAGTTGTTTATGGTGCCGCTACCGATGGTAAAGGCATATTGCGTTATGTTTGCGGCGAAGACGCCAAAGCCCTATATGCACAGCGGCTAGCGAACGGGGACGAAGCTTTTATAGCAGGAATGAAACAAATGTTCGAAGCCAGTTAAAGAATATAATTATACTGCCTATAGACATCTTTTTAAAGGTATCTATCGGCATACTTAGCAGGAAATTGATCTATGAAACAGAAAAACAAATTACGAATATTTCATTCCATTACGGAAATGCACCGTGTTTTTGGTTTACCCGAGCCGCTTCATCCACTGATCAGCATGCTCGACCATAACAAAGTAGCAATTACCCGCGAAATGCTGGCGCATCCGTTTGTTTTGAATTTTTATAACGTTACCTATAACGAATTCGCAGTTTGCAGGATGAGATACGGGCAGACAATTTATGATTCTGAAGAAGGGGGAATGTTTTTTGTCTCGCCGGGTCAGCCGCTTAAAGGAATCGAGACGGCAACAGCAAGCAAAGGTTTTACCTTACTTGTCCATCCAGATTTCCTGCGAAACTATGCCTTGGACACAAAGATCAAAAATTACGGATTTTTTGACTATTCCGTAAACGAATCACTGCACCTGTCCGGTAAAGAAAAAATGATTATAAGTGCTATTGGTAAAAGTATAGACGACGAACTGGAAACGGCTACTGATGACATCAGCCAGGATGTGCTGATATCACAAATCGAATTACTGCTGAACTATAGTCAGCGCTTTTATAAACGGCAGTTCGTTATGCGCAAGCCATTAAATAACATACTACTGGAAAAACTGGACAAAATACTCGACCAGTATTTCAATGATAGAACAGCTCTGATGAAGGGTTTGCCTACTGTTCAGTATCTTGCTGGGGAGTTAAACATATCACCAAAATACCTGGGCGATATGCTTCGGACGTTAACCGGCCACAATACACAACAGCACATACATTTTAAACTGATCGAAAAAGCTAAAGAGGTTTTAACAACCAGTAATCTTACCGTTGGCGAAATTGCCTTTTTACTAGGTTTCGAGCATCCGCAATCTTTCAACAAGTTATTCAAGTCAAAAACTAATTTGTCACCCCTGGAATTTAGGGCAAGCTTTAACTAAGTCCAAAAGCATATGGCAGGTATTTTTTTTTCTGGAGAATTAAAATTGCCGTATATGTTAAATGTTCCTGAAACATTAAGTAACACCAAAATGTATGATCTTTGATAATTGACCATTCGTTTTAAGATAATCTCCTACTGCCTTCCCGTCATTTATAAGGAAAAATTTATGAGGAATTTTATATCCTATAAATCGATAAAAATTTAATGTATCTTCGATGCAGTCAAATAAGTCGGAGTTGAATTTTTTGTCAGATGGGCTAAATGATGTTTAAGCTTCTTAAAGTTTTTTATATTCCTTAAGGTCTCAAATTTCTCTATGGTTTTATAATGACATGTATATAGCCTCAGTATCTAATCAATTCAATAATTTCTTTGCAAAAAAAGTGATTTCATATTATTGATCGTTTAGCAGGGAAAACACTCCCCTGCATTACCAGGGAAGTATTTTGTTAGTATAATCAACATATGCTTGTTGGCCAGAGCCAAAATGACGTTCTACAACATTGACTACACCCACAATGCTTTCTTCCAATTCTATCTCATATGGTACAGTACCATTTAAAGTGCCCATATCAGTATTTACCCAGCCTGGATGGACATTCAGCATGGTACGACCAGCGTTTTGGACGTGAAAGTATAAGCTTCTGCTGAGAGAATTAAGCGCTGCTTTGCTTGCACTGTAAAGTTCAACAGCTCCTTCTGTATTACCTGCTATGCTCGCCCGGTGAGAGGTCATAAATGCAATCATTCCGCCCTCTTTTTCCAGATATTTTTCTAATCTTTTGGCCAGTCTTACCGGGCCAATAGCGTTAGTCAAAAATAGGCCCGCTACTTCTTCGTCATTAACTTCCAACACAGACTGGTGCAAAGGGCCATATATTCCTGCATTATAAAACATAATATCAAACACCTGTCCACGCAATGAACTTTCTAATTCTTGTACCGAAGCCATCTTTACGATATCCACATTTTTTACAACTAACCGGTCAGGATCTGATTTTCCCACTGCTTCTAATTTTGAGTCGTCATCACCTTTACGGCAGGTTCCGGTAACGTGGTATCCTCTTTTAAAAAACTCATTTGCCAAGCCAAGACCGAGGCCTTTTTCAGCACCGACTATCAATATTCTTTTCTTATTTTCCATGTTATTTTGTATTAGACATTAATTATTTTGCTGTATAACCACCATCAGCAACAACGATAGTGCCTGTCATGAAGCTCGACAAGGAAGAAGAGAGAAATAAGATAACATTCGCTATCTCTTCGGGCTGCCCGGCCCGGCCAATCGGTTCTTTTGTGCCTTCATTTCTCAATACCTCACGGCCATGGAGAACAAGGCTATCCAGTATAGGTGTTTCGATCACACCGGGAGCAACTGCGTTAACCCGGATATTTTCTGGAGCCAGTTCAACAGCCAAACTTTTTGTAAACAAGCTTACGGCACCTTTTGAGGTACAGTAGGTGACCAGATTAGCAATACCCACCAATCCGGAAATTGAATCCGTATTAACGATCGTGCCACCACCGCGGGCTATCATAGAGGGAACGGCTTCACTTGCATGAACGAACATGCCTTTCACATTGTCTGCCATAACGCTGTCCCAGTCTTCATCCCGAATTTCCAGAAATGCTTTTGGGAATGACCGTCCGGCGTTATTCACAAGGATATCAACACCACCAAATTTCTCGGTAGCCAGGTAAACAGCGCGCCTGGCTGTCGCCCTTTCGGATACCTCGCCCTGCGTAGCGTATACGTTTCCCGGGTATTGGTTTTCCAACTTATAAACATTTTCACTTTTGTCCTCTGCGATTATGTTTGCTCCTGCTTCGATTAACAAGGCAACCACAGCCAGACCAATGCCACCTGCGGCCCCGGTCACTATTGCTACTTTTCCTTCCAGATTTATATTTACACTCATGTTATCATTGTTTTGATGACACAAAGGTAAGTTGCTATGGTCGGCATAAAGTTGAAGCTTTCAAACCATTAGTTGATAAAATCAAACAGTGCCTATATTTCTAAAGGATCGTGGTGACTGGTTGAAATTCTTTTTAAAGAAATTGATAAAGGGAGATAGTTCTTCGAATCCAAGAGCCCATGCAATCTCGCCGATACTCCATTGGGTATGCCGGAGTAAAGCTTGCGCTTCCTGCGCTACACGCTCTCCGATAATCTGCGAAGTGGTTTTACCGGTGGTTTCTTTTAAGGCTCGATTAAGGTGATTAATATGTATAGAAAGTTGCGAGGCGAATTCGGAGGGTGATCTTAAAAGCATCTGCTGTGTTGGAGTTTCAATAGGAAACTGCCTTTCGAGCAATTCCATAAAAAGTGAGGAGATACGAGTCGCGGCATTCAAGCTCGAATAGCTCGAAGCAAGTGCGGGCTGCATTTTCATCGCAGTATGTATCAGATCAAAGACCAGGTTTCGCAATACATCATATTTATAAGTATAATCAGATCCGATTTCTTCAAGCATTTTTAGATAAATATTTTGAATCGATTTATTCTGGGTAACTGAGAGCGGAAAAATAGGAGTATTTCCAGGCTGAAATAGCGGATATTCTTTAATGTTCCCATAATTATTAAAGAATGCTTCAGTGAATATGCAGAAATATCCAGATTGCTCATCCTCTAAAGGCTCCCATTTATAGGGGATCAAAGGATTTGCAAACAATAAAGCGCAATCTTCTACATCGACCACCTTATCTGCATAGCTCAACCGTTTATGACCCTTCAACAGGCTGATCTTAAAATAATCTTTGCGACTGTAGGGAATAGGTTTAGCATGTTTGCCCAGGAAATCGTCCAGGTTAAATACGTTGAAATGCCCCAATTCCTTTTTTAGGTTCTCGGGCATGAAGTTCAGTTTTTGATGGTAAAAATCCTCGAGGCTTTGTGTTGGCTCCATCCACAAAGTTAACAAAAATAAACAGTCGCTTAAACTAAGATCAATCTTTAAGGAACCGACTAAGGATGATCAAGCTTTCATTTTAGGAAAACTAATATTGGTGCGGTTAAAAAAATAATAATCAATTGAATAGAAATACAATTCCACTCCAAATAAATTTCTTCCTCCATTTTATATCCTTCAAAACCTTCTTAATTATCTTTGTTTTCTATTAAAAGAACTCTCTCGATCTGAGTAAAAATATTGAAAAAAAACTTAGCTCTTCTGGCTCTATCTAAGTTAATAAAAAACTGTAATTTCTATTAAACTTTAAAATGAAGAAATTATCAATCACTACAAAAGGTGACAACCATAAAAGCTTAATAGTAAAATTTATATTCCAGTTCTTTTAACTGTTGTCGTCCGACGATGAAGAACGGATAAAAAGGTCACTGGCTAAACTGCTTTATGAAAAGTGGATCAATATTTTGAAGAATTATTCCAGCTTCTTTTTTTATCATCAGCAATGCCGTCAATTAAGAAAGACCGATACGTTGTTCACAGACCTCAAAAACAAATGCCTTCAATGAAACAACATAAAAACAAAGAAACAGGTGTGTGAAGTTTCAGAATATTCCTACATTCTTTAGTGGTTTGAACATAAATCTGAAATTACTGTTGGAAATATTAAGGCAGACGTTTGCGCCTTTATGCTTCCAAATTTTCACCGCAAAAATTTTCGCGACTGAATCTTACACTTTTCATGGTCTGAATAAGCATTTAAAACTATATTATTATTTTGACTACCATGAATGAAATATCTACCTAACAAATGATTTTAATTTTTAAGTTGAGATAAAAACTGATGGTAGTGTATTTAAACCCCCTTGTTCTACATACTTGCCATCTTTAACCCTTATTACATCGATACTTATTTTACGACCAGTTGCTGTAATTCCCATCAATTCTCCAGTACGCGTGCCACTAATATTTTTTCCGAGTCGTAATAAATCTCCTTCCCCAATTTATTCATAAATTGTTACTGTTAAATCAGGCATTGCCGGACGTAATATATTATTGAAAGTATTAATCATTCCATTTGGGCCACTGTCAGCACCAATAGGTGTTGTATGATTAATAAATTTATCATCCAATAATTTTCTAAAAGCTTCAACATCTCCTTGCTCCATAACTTCTTTGTTGAAATGATGATGTCTGTTCCGACTTGTGTTCCTGCAAAAGCACCTGTTGGTAAACGGTAGGCGTTGGAATATCTGCGCTTTTTAGTTTCTTCTGCCGGTTCAGCCAACCTGAAGGAAGCACCATTGCCAAAATTCCGCTCGGTTTTAAAGAGTCTAAAGAGCGCTTGACAAAATAATCTTCTTATTTGCTTATTATGGGTTCCTCAACTTCGTCATTGGTCAGTTTTTGCGCTCTCTACTTTGGAATAAGAATTTCTAATTCCTCAATATTTTTAGAATTGTCTAATCCTCCTTTGATTCCTTCGGATACAGTTCTCCCGGATATGATTCCGCCCAACCGTTTTTGTACTTCTTCATTTTTTTCAGTATTGTGCGGTTGTGTTCCATCAACAGATCTTCCTCCCCTGTTTCTTGAATTGCTCCACTTTATGCCTGTAGATCCATTTCCAGCATTATCGCTGCCGACAGTTTGTCTTCCTGAGTAATCTCCGCTTGGCTCGGATTGGCTGTTTCGCAAAGTTCTACCAGAATCTCCTCCAGAAATTTTGGTTCCCAAGTACTGAGTGTTAGGTATTCTTTCTGATTTAACAATGAGGTTTGCATCTACTATTTTTTTTGATTCAACTAAATTAATATTTTTATTCTGACGCTTTAATTTGTTTCTGAGATATTCACTCAAGTCCTTATTTCCTTCATTTGAAATTTTATACATCTTGCGAATATCCTAATATTCTTTTCTTTAAATTCCATCAGAATTTTAAGCGTTGCCGCATCACCTATCCTACCTCCTTCCCAACAAAGAAATATTTTACCATCAAAATTTTTTATAATGATTCAGAAATTCTGTTGTATTACTGGCAACATTCAAAGTGACAAGACTTCGATTAATGACTTGCTCGTTTAATTTTAAAAGTTCCAGAAATGAAAGCATATCGGATTCTTTTCCAAAAACAACCAACTCATTCTTAGTTCCACTGACGATATAAATTCCGTTTTTAATCATTGAAAAATTTATTCCCGCCTTCATTAATTTTTTCTGTTTTTTACAAAGTGATTAAATTCAAAAAGTTCTTTAGCTTCATCATCCCACGTTTTTCTAGGCAATAATTGCAGTGTCACAAAAACATCTGTCTTCTTGTTATAGGAATCAATGCGTTCAAGTCTTCCGTGATAATCTTTTTCAGCGTGTCTGTACAATGAATAGGGCAAAATGGTATCTGTTGGATAAATATAGAAACGGGTGTAGTTCCACGGAGAATTAATTTCAAAACGTTTATATTTTTTGTTAAATAAAATTGTATCAGACAGGTTTTTTCGGTTTCTGTAATTGGGAATCCAATCCTTTGAAAAGACAGCACCTTCCTTCTTTTCCCAGACCAATAAAGGACTTTGCTTTTTAGAAATATCTTCGAATATGACATTACTACGAAGTGAGTCAATAGGGTAACATAGTGAATCCTTGATATAATACACCTGCTTATTGATCCCTGAAAACTTATGATCAGGCACTAATTCGATCAATTGATTTTGCAAATAATTAATCTTTGATAAATGAAAGCTCTGCATTTGATTTAAATCTTTGGAAGCATCGAAATATACATTAGAGATAAGATCTAAACCTCCTTCTTCTGATTTGATATTTTTATGGCAGGAATTTAATGCGAGTAGAAATAAAAAAATTGGAAATAAAAGTTGTATTTTCATATCAATTGGATTTGAAAAAAAGCGGTAAATCTTTTGATGACTTACCGCTTCCTGTAGTATTATAGGTAAGAAAAGTATTTATCGCTTAATGCTCTGTTCCCGAACATTGGCTTTATCGTGAGTATGATCCTGTTCCAAACCCTCTAAGGGTTTATTGGTGTTAATCCTGTTCATATCGTTGTCATACAGTCTAAGATTTCTATTCTGTGGATCCAGAACAGCTTTTGCTTCTACGACCTGATCGTTTTCTTTAAACTTGACTTTTACAACATTTCCTTTTTCCAAAGACTTTATACTATTTTCCTTCCATTCCGGATTTTCAAATACCAGATTTGATTTCTCGACGATCTTCGCTGTATCAACTCCGTAATTTTTGTAAAAATTTTGGAAATAATAATTGCCCTTATCAGTCTTACGTTCATTAAAATTAAATTGAACAAAAGCTGGTTCTGTCTGATTGCTTTTAGGATTGACAAACTCAATTTTCACACTTCGTCCTTCCAACAGATTTACAGCTTCTTTGGCAGTAAAGGAGTTTTCCCGACTTACAGGAAAATTATGAGATATTTCCCCTTTTTGATCGTTGGTTAATTTAGCATGATAGGAATTGAGAAAAACGCCTCCCTGATCGCTTTTGCTAAATTTTAAAGTAAAATCAACCCTGTTTTCAGGTAGCGTTTTGTCGGAAGAAGTTTTAATTTCAAATTGCTGTGCTTTTCCATCGATGCCTTTCTCTAAATCTTTTTGAAGTTTCTCGTCTTCTCCAAAACCAAGATATTTCATTTGGTCTTTCAGGTATTTTACCTGATCGAATTCTTTTTGTGTTTCCATAATGTTTGGATTTTGATTGTTAATAAATGGTTGATTTGTATTTTGTTGATTTTCATTAAATGATTTTAACTCTAATTGATCAAGACAGTCTGTAGCAGTAACTGCATTATATTTTTCTTTATAGAAATCAAGGGAATTTGGATTCTCTTCTCCATAAGCATCGAATATCAAATCGTCTACTTTTTTAAGAAGCTCGGGAGTCCTTATTAAAGTCTCGTACTTGAAACCTCCCATATTAGAATTGAATTCGTTCTGCAGAGCATTTAAATAACTTTGATCAGATATAAATTCCATTACTTCAGCGATTTGTCCATCGTAATCGTAGAAAGATATTTTTCCAACTTTCACATCAATCACTTTATTAAGCCCTGATAATTTGCTCTTCATAAATTATAATTAGATGTTAAGTATTATCTTTTAAACCCCCTTGTTTTTTCACATTCCTCAGATGGGTCTTCCTGTTCTTCACGGCTTCGATTAGCATCTTCATACATACCATGGTCATTCACATTCAATTGAATTTCTGAATTGCCAACTTTTGAGATATGCTTTTGATCCGCTGCGATGGTGTTAACAGAATCGATTTCTCTGGAAACAATGTTCAAGTTTTTGGAGATCTCCTTGGCTATTTCAGGGAACTTCTTTGCTTTATCCTGCAGAAAAACTTTAAGTTTTTGCAATTCATTTTTATATCGGTTCAGCTCTTCGGGTTCTTTTTTATCAGCAATGATTGCCGTAAGCTCCTTAGCATTGGTGATGAAATCGAACTCTACCACTTTTCCTGTCTCCATGTCGAATATGAAAGCTTTCTTTTCGATAAGTGGATTATGACTCGAAAGTTTCTTAATATCGGTATATTGAACTTTCTCTTTACTGCTTGCAAGGATTTTACTAAGACTCATACCGCGCTCAAGGAAAATAACCTTCAGTTTAGTACTATTTTCTGTCAGTTGAAAAGTGGCTCTGTTTTTATCATTGTCAGCAACTATGGTGTATCCCCGAAGGAACTTCTCAATATCATCAGGGCTTAATTTTTTAGAAAAAGTGAGGTCATCATTAATGATTCCGAAATTTTTGAGTTCATCGGTAGGTAAATTGTGATTTTGCATAATGGTAAAAATTTTATTGTTGGCTGTATGAATTTTTTGCTGTTGCATAATAGGTAGCAATTAGATTATTGGCATTGATTAAGTCATTTAGAAACTTGATGGGATTGATGTATTTTCCATTCTCCTGCACTGCAAAATGTAAATGAGGACCAGTCGAATTTCCGCTGTTGCCACTTTGTGCGATAATTAATCCAGCTTTCACAAATTCTCCGGCTTTATAATATATTTCTGAAAGATGCAGATAAGATGTTACGAATGATTTAGAATGCCTGATTTTGATATAGTTTCCGCCTCCTTTTGAATATCCGGATTCTGTTACAACTCCATCTAAAACGGCATAAACGTTTTCATAATTAGCTTTGAGATCAGTTCCATTGTGCATTTTCGCAATTCTGAAAATAGGATGTGTCCGCCATCCGAAAGGAGAAGTAACAACAATTCTTTTATCCAGAGGCATGCTTATTTTTGATTCGAAATCCTCTTCTTTGATAAAACTGAATCTTTTGGCCGGTTTTCTTTTGCTCATCATTTGCTCTGAAATTTGTTCATTATTTAATGTTAGTAGAGAATCTTTTTTAGTTTTAGGACTTAGTATTTCATGATCTGCTTTTGATAAGCTGTATTTAAGCATCAATACTCTCAAAGAATCAATTTCCTTTTTAAGATCAGCCTTAGTTGGGGCAGCAAAAAGTCTGTGAAGGAAATTTTTGTTGTCTTTTACCTTTTCTGCATCAGGTTTTTCTTTCTGGAAATTATGCTTTGGTGCACTGGATTCTGAATGCTTGTTTTCTTTTCTGGTCAGAGTATTGAACTGTCCAAAAACAAATGAATAGCAGAGCAAAATCATTGCAGCTACCAAATATTTTTCTTTCGATTTCATAATTTTATTCTTTGATATTTTCCTTGACAATGAGTTCTACTTCCTTATTGATTTTTCTGAAATTTGTCATCAGAACTTCCTCCTTACGATTAACACCTTTTTTATCCACGAATGAATAGTAATTTGGCATCGATCGGTAATTTCGTTCTTCTTCCTTGATGGCTTTCATATCCAGATTAATCTTGCCTCTTATTGCAGAAGTCTTATATTCTTCGGTACTATTTTTTTCGCCCTGCGCAATCATTCCAACCATCTCCCCGGTCTTTAATGCTGCAATTTTTCCTGCCGGAATCATAAAATCCATTTTTTCGTTGATGCTGGTTGTTGTTCCTTGTTGTGAAATAGACTGGGAATATGATTTTTGCTTAATCTTACCAAACAATTTTTCGAGCCATTCCAAAGTATTTTTATCTCTTGCCGAACCTGAGAGTATATTCCCAACAATAGCAGAAATAGTATCGGCAACTTCTTTTTTGTAAAACTGACGAAGCTGAGGAATCTCCTGAAGTCCTAAAACCACGGCAACTTTGTTACTTCGAGCCGTTGCCACTATAGTGTCAATCTTATGAATATAGATCGTCGGAAATTCATCAGCGATAATTCCACCTGGCAGATTATGCTTAGAATTTATAAGACGAAGAGTCCTGTTAAGGATTGAAGAATACAAAGCTGAATTGATATCCTGAGTTGCAGGATCTGAAGCTAAAATCATAATCGATGGATTTTGCTTATCTGTTATTTTCAACTCAACTTCATCTGCAGAAAATACCCAGAAGCTTTCTTTGGTTGCCAGACGGGAAAGGAATATTTTCAAAGTTCCAATCTGACCTTCCAGCTGATCAAAAGCTTTGTTTTCATATGCAGTTTTGAATGGGGAAAGCAAGGAAAAAATCTCTTCGTTGGAAAAAAGTGTATCAAAAATCTCTTTATAACTACGATTCATAAACGATAAAATATGAGGCAGGTCTGAATATTTCCCATTCTCGAACCTTGCAAAAAAATAAATACAGGAAGACAGAAAATTGATCGCCGATTGTGTAAAAAAAGCTTCTGAACCGCCTCCTGAACTTGCTCCGCCTTTTTGGAGAGATGACACCATTGATTCTGCCATTTCCTGCGCTTCAGCTAATGTTTGAATGTATTTTTTATGAAATGGATTTACTCTTCTGGACTTTTCAACTTCGTTCAGGTTGATGACATGAAAACTATAATTGTATCCAGATTCCTTACTTTTTTTCTTCAAGTACTGGTAATATGCGATCTGAGCTAAATCCGGAAATTTAAAATCATAGATGCAAAGACAGAAACCCTTAGCAATCATCTGACGAATCGACGGGTTAATGACACCAAATGATTTTCCGCTTCCTGGTACTCCGATGACAATTGTACCTCGAAAAGGGTCTATATTGATATATCCATTATGGGTTCTGTTATTATATCGGAATTTATAAGGAATATTAATAGACGTGTCCGTATTGACAAGTTCTTTGTTTTGATCAAAAGATTCTTCTTCCACATTCCATCGGTCCTTTCCCATTTTCTGCTGCATTAGTTTTGAAATACTGTCCGCGCCCATCTGAAGAATAACAGCTCCTAGAAAAGAAAGAGCGGCATAAATGACCTGATACAAATTAAGCCCTGGAAAAATTTTCGGCAATGAGCCATTTCCGGCCTCTTCTTGAAAACTCAAGGATGAGAAGATCATAGCCAAACCGACAAGCATCGGTACAACAATTTCTATAGCAATATTTAAGTCTTGCTTTTTCTTTGCTTTCGTCCCTGTAGCCACCAAGCCAATTAAAATCAACGTAGCAATCTTTGCATGGATCGGTGGATAAATGAAACTCATTTTTGTAAAATTCTTCAATAAATTGGTGATTACAGGTACATCAGCATTCAGATAGAATAAGGACATACAATCTAATGCGACCATCGCGTACACAACTTTCTGTAGAAACCCGTAAATTTTTATTTGATGTTGTTGTTCTTGCATTTTCTTATCAAAATTTAATGTGTAGAGTATGATCAAGTGAATACGGAACTTCCGCTAGAAAGTATCTGCTTTAAGGATGTCAGAATAGTTCACTTTCATTTCAATAGTTCTTCCCGACAGTTGCTCTTCAATCAACCTTATCATCAATACCTTTGAATTTGGATATGTGAATTTTTTGAAGACATAAATATTTCGGAAATTTTTCTTAAAATGCTTTTGAGGATTCAGCTGAAAAAGCGGGGTCATCTCAATGCTTTGATTGTTTGTTGCTTTATAGATTTTTTTGTCTTCAATTGAAAATTTTAACGCTTCAATATCATAGCTCAGATTTGAGTTATTTTTAAAAGTCATATCGAGAAAAATATAATCGCTGATCACATAAACATTATTGAGCTGAAGGCTGAGATTAAAGTCTTTCTCTACTCTTATTGGATTATTCTCAGATTTTTTCTGAATGATGTCCATTGCAAATTTTCTGAGCTCGAGATTGGAAAAGATCATTTTATCAAACTCAACAGGCTGCATTGCTTCCGGTTGAATATGAATATTTGTGACTGTATTCAAGCTTTCTGAATTTTTGTAAATGGCTTTATATTGAGCAATGAAGGACTGTCCCACAACGGTAATAATCCCAATTTTATCTCCATTGAAAAATGCAATTGGTTTTACTTTTTTTTCCTTCAGTTCAGAATTTTGTTCATTGGTAATTTTTATTCTTGCAATACTGGAAGTTGGTAAATCACCTGTCAAATTTTCAGTGGATAAGTCTACATACTGGATGGGTTCCGGAGAAATAATATGCAGATTAATTCCTTCCGTAATTTCGATTTCAGGCAAACCAGAGATTATTTGTTCCTTAGAGGCTGTCTGTGCATTGAGATTAGCAGCAAATAATAACAGTATATATATAATTGATTTCATTTTTATTATGGTTTGGTTTGGTTTTGAGATTCTTTCAATTGTTTTTCGTCAATCAGAAATACATAAGAATTGTACTTCAACTTGGCTTTGTTGGTTTTAATTAGATTGGCAATAGATTTAGAGGTGGATGTAAATAATTTGGAACCGATGGTTGTAAAAAATCCTTCTCCTCCCATATCCATCTGGGTGCCCTGAACGGAATTGCTTCCCATTTCACGAATCATATCTCTGAATACGCTTTGAGGAACATACAGACCTTTCATCCCGTCGACATCGTAAATTGAAAGGTTAATAGGGAATATTTCTCCTTTACCAAAAACAGAAATGATTTTAAGATCAACCCGTTGCATGGTAAATCCCGAGATTTGGCCATACAATATGGAACCTTTAGAAATCTTTCTGTTTCCAACAAAAATGTCTTCTAATAATCGAAATCTAATCCTGCTTCCTAAAAATCCTTTATTATCTTCATCAATTAAAGCCTTGATAAAACTGTTGTCCCTTTCTTTATAAACCGCATTAAAAGCAGTATTAATACCCGATTTGCTGACATTGAATGTAGTATTCAGGAACTCTTCCATTTTTTCTCTGTTAGCTTTGAGTTTATTTTCTGCGGTGAGTTTATTCTGATATTCAGGATCTCTTGCTTTCTCCAAAGAATCCATGACCAGCATCTGTTGCTTCAGATACTTTACAGGATCATGTTGTACAGTTTGTTCCTTTCGTTTGGAATTCTCAGCTTGAAAATTGCTTTCAGGTTTTCCATAGGATTTGTCATTCAGCATCTTAATAATCTCGGATGATCTTTTATAATCTTGACCCTCTTTCTCTTGCTTGAGATCGTAATAAGATGATAAATTTCCCTTCGCCTGATATTGATCTTGTCTGGAAGTGATCGCTTTTAAAGAATCTATTCGTCGTTTCTGAGCAAAGGATAACTGATCTTCGTAATTCAAAAGGCTATCAGATTCCTTTCCCAATCCGTCAAGCATAGTTCTATTGTCGTCTTTTTTAAAGAATGCATCATAAGCATCGTTTTTGGTCATAATAGAATCCTGAGTTTCTCCGAGAGACAGCGACAGCTCCTTTGGTTTTTCCTCAGGTTTTTCTCCTTTCACAAACTGAGCACCGATGTAGACAAAGAGAAAAATAAATGGTAAAGCAAGGAGTGGCAGAACATATCTTTTTTCTTTGAAGTTGATTTTCTTAATGTCCATTTTTAAATTTTTGGTATTGATTAAACAGATATTCTATTCGCAAACTGTCTTCTTTCAACAATTCCTTTCGGTCTCTTTTTACTTTCAACAATTGCAGCTCGCCTACAATTTTCTCCATTTCCTTATCATTTTTTCCTTGATTACTTTGGGCTACAGTACTTTTCGAATAAAGAACAGGTGGTTTTATCTTAAATGGTATATCAGAAGGAAAGAAAATGCCTTGTAATAGGGATATGATGAAAGAAAATGATAGGAAGACTATGGAATATGTAAAAAATTTCTTAGGATTTTTGGCTGACCATAACAACCATTTCTGACCTGTCGTTTTTAAAAATGCATTCATTTCAGTAAGAATTTTTAGATTGGTTAGAAAGTTCCTCGTTATTAATAATCCGCCAGTTTTTGAGCAGTACGCCATGAGGATTATTGGGGCTACGGATGATGTCTTCAAAAAATCCTTCGGAAAATAATTTTCTGGTTATGACGGAAGATTTTCTGGTAATCATCTGTTTTCCGAAAAATTGAAATTTGTTATTTTCTTTATTCAGCAAAATAGAATCGGTGTGAATACTTACCATTGAACTGGAAGCAACGATCTGATTGTAGAAGCCTTTTTCTCTAAGATTGGTGTATTCTTTCTTTCCACTGTCATCAATGAGGTATAATGATTTTTGAATATTTTCTTTGATATAGGAATCATCAGGAGCCAGCGTAAAGAAAAGTCGATGGAATAATTCGATCTGAGCTTTATATTCTACCGGTCTGTTCAGAAGAACGTCGGTTTGTTTAGCAAGAACAGGAACTCCATTATCCAAAATGTAGATCGATTTTCTGGAATCCTCGATCATTCTGTAAGCAAAAAAAAATCCAGCGATGACAATTAAAAAGGCAAATGCAATCGCTCCTAATGAGACTATCTTATTGATCTTTATTCTTTGTTCTAAGTTTTTTATAAGCATTTTTCAGATATTTTAAGGGGGATTATTTTCCATTTTTCATAGCGTCTTGAACTCTTCCCGAAGCAGAACCTGTAGCAGAAGATTTTACCGTTGCAGCAACTGCGGTAGCACCTCCCGTCTTGGCAGCCAACACGGCTGTTTTTGCACCGCTTGACATTTTACCTACAGCACTTTTCACTTTTGTCATTACTCCGGCTCCCCCTGCAGTCACGATTGTATCTGCGATAGTTGGTGTCATCAGAACTCCGATACCTGTCACGATATAAGCAACACAGGTAAAGAGTTGATTATAGATCATTCCCGAATTACTTACATAGACCATCAAAGCGTCTAAATTGGTAATAGTTCCATTGCTTAGAAGTGTGTCATACCGTTCAATTTCCATTGTATAGCCGGATGCAATAAGTTGTTGACCTATGTTGATGATGGTATAGGCTACAAAAGTGTACAGATTGATATTGATGAATTTTGAGACCCAGCTATAGAAAGAGTTTTCAAATCCTGGAACCAATGCCATACCGACAGCAATAGGACCTAGAATAATTAATATATATGCCCAAATCTTCTGAATAAAAAAGATGAAATACACACACACTCTGAGAATTGACAGACAACAAAATTCAATGAGTTCTGCAACTAATTTCTGCATCTGGAACTCCATTCTTATCGACCACTCTTTGATAGGCTGAATTAATTTGTCCAGTCCCTCACTGATGTCAAACCATGAATCATCAGCATCTTCAGTGGTATTCTCAATGACCTCCTGCTTCGCATCTTCTTCGGCTTTCAGTTTGATAACGGCATCCAATAACTGCTGTTGTTTTTTAAATCTTTCGATCCTTAGATCATTGACCTCAGATTCAATGTCACTAAAAATGGCAATTCCAGGTTCAGCAATGGCTTCAAAAGGTGCCTGGAGCAGATTAACGAATCCTGTCCAGTACACTAACGTGAATCCAATAAGGACCGGTTTCAGCATCGGTATAATTTCCCATTCTCTGTCTCCTGCGGCCATCTGCCATCCCATGTATCCCAAGTACATTAATGCACCCAAACCACCAATAGCTCTTCCCACCAATGCAGAACCCTGTGCACTGTCTTGTACGCTGTTATCCAGTTTTGTAAAAACTTCCATAAACCATTTTTCAAAAGCACCGTCGCCTTTCAAAAACTGAAGCAGATTACTGTAATCACTATCGGTTTGCGCAAATCCAAAAACCGGCAGTAATAAAGCCAGACAGCAAAAAGTATTTGTGATTGATTTATTCATATCTAATATTTGTGTTTATATTTCAGCATCACCTCTTGAACAATTTGTTTATCTGAAGTAGAAGTTGATTGTGCAGGCAGTGCTGTAGGCAAATGGCTATTTAAAATATTCTTATAGTCTAAAAGCAGTGTCGTTTTATCATTGTGCTTTTTTAATTCCTGAATAAATTTCCTCCATCTGATCAGTGTTTCGTGATACATTACAAAGCGTTTTCCTCTTGGCATATCCATCGTCCGGGACATCGAATATTTTTCTTTGATAAGATCCAATTCCTCCTGCAGCCTTCTTAATGTCCCTGTGGTGGAAAGCGTTTCATAGGTCTGCTGATCTTTAAGCCTCCATTCAACAAAATTCTGTGGAGTATCCGGAAATTCCGTGATGGGCTTTAGCATCCGTTTGTAGTAAAGTAACCAGAGAGGATCGGCATCGACAGTTGCTGAAGTCCAGTGAGCGAAATCCTGAACACTTCTTTTATAAATAGTGTCGGAAGCAGCTTTGATCTTTTTTGCTTCTTCCTCCTGAAACTTCAGCTGCGCCAGTCTTAAATTCTGTTCTCCAGTTGGTTTCAGTGGTCTGATATCATCACCATCCTTATACTCTCTGTTGATTTTTGGAGCCCACATTCCCCATACCGTGGCGTATGCAAAATTGGTTTGTACTCCAAGGAAATATTTAGGATAAGGCCTCCAGTCCCCCCAGCTTTCAAAAGTCATTCTCTTGTGCTGTGCTACGATAGCAGGATCATTCAATCTTTTTACACTTTGTCCAAATAGATTTGCTGCAATGAATAATAAAAGGAAAAATTTTCCTTTTGTAAATAGATTTTCCATAGGTTTAGTTGAATATGTGTTTGTATTTTTGGATAATGTCTCCGACAATAGCTTTGTCGATATTGAGGTAATTTCTGAGTATCGGAACCTGGTACAGATAAGGGATCTTCTTGGCATTTTCCAATCGTAAGATGATATAGAGAATATTCCCATTGATATTTCTAACCCTAGAAAATACTTTTTCAATCAACATTTCCCTATCCATCGCATCCATAAGAAAATCTTTATCTTCATTCAGTATGTCTTGGGTAACTTCCTGCTGAAGTTTTAAAGTTTGCTTACCTATTTCTGTATAATACTTCGAGATTAGCACGGCATACTCCGGATGTTGAGCAGAAAGGTTAAGCATCTTGTTGGAATTGGTCACGATCTTGCCCAAATAGTGATACAGATACATCAATTTCTTACTTTGGGTAAGGGCTGAATTAACATTTTTAAGCTGTTGATAGATGTATTCCTGGATCGCAATTACTTGAGCAGTTTTATTATTGATATCTTCATAAAGTTCTTTTTGCTTTTTATAGGAATCTAAGAAAGCCTGCTCACTTGCTAATCGAACTCCATGATTTACTGTGATTTGGGATAAAAGCTTATCATTGATAACGATCTGCTGGCTTTTTATGGGAAAGCCTGAAAATCCAACTATTACAAAGATTACTGTTTTTTTTCTCATATCTTTTACACATCCATTAAGGACTTCGCGAAATACATTCATCGGCTGAAAGGAGATACTATTCGATTTCATTTTAAAAGGATTTGATATTGTTCATTATACTTTCCACTACTTGCTTATCTCTGTTGACGTAGTATTGAAATGCTCTTTTATTTCTTAAAACTTTCGCTTTGATATCCCTAATCTTTAAAAGCATAGAGGTTGAATTTCTACTGATAGCTTTAACTTCACTTAAAGCATAATCCAGTAAAACCTTACGTTCAGATTTTTCCATCTGATTAATCGCTCCGTATGACAGGATAATCCCGGTAATTAACCTCGTTACCATCTGTAGATCATCGACAAACTGCACTTGGGAAGGCAAAACAGCTATGATAGAAAAAGGTGCTGTATTGATTTCATGAATAATAGCAGTCTGATTATCTGTTATTTTCGTTATTTCCCTACTTATTGCAATTCCTGTGGGTATACCCTGAATCGCAAAAGAGACAATTCGCAGTCTGTCCTGTACTTTGGTAACTTTATCTTTGAAACTTTTCCATTGCGCATGATTAGCAGTTTCAACCGTGGCATTCAGCGTTTGATTTTGTCTCATTTCTTTCTGCCTGCCATGTTCCTTCATCGTTGCATTGATCTCAAGATCCATCATCGGAAAAGAAACATTCTCCTTCTGCCATGCTGGTGTTGAGCTACCACCGGAAGAAGTAATTAAGATATACACCAATGGAAAGGATACCATTTTAAAAATCTTTTTCATCCCATCAGTATTAAAAATTTTTCTTATATCTGTTCATGATGTCTTCTACAATCCCTTTGTCCGTATTAATGTATCCTGCGAAAGGATTGATCGAATTCCAAAAGCCTAATCTGTTCGCTTTTTCTAACCGTAGTTTGATAGCCAAAAGCCACAGTTTAAGAGTTTTCACATTACCCGAAATATTATGCAGAATTTTATAGCGGTCTCCGGCTGTAGCCAAATTCAATTCTCCGGAAGTAAGGATATCGGAAATATCTGTGATGATTTTCAGGCTTTGCTCATACGTTTTTTGTGAAGCTTTTATTCCGAAAATAGCATATTGCGGATGCTCCGAAGCCAACTGAACAACCTCCGAGGAATACGCGTAGCATTTATTAAGCTCAGAGTAAATCTGCTGAACCTGAATACCGTTCTGCAGAGTTCCGGAAACTTCTTTAAGACCTTTCAGTATCTTATTCTGAATATCATTCGCCGCTACCATTTGGGTTCCTACCCAAGATTGTGCATCTTTCAACTTTGACGTCTCCTCTATCACATCATTCTGCTTGGCCTTTAGATTTTCGGAATACAATATCATTGCAGCTGTCACTGTTGGATCGATGTAGGTATTCTGAGCAAGTAAAAAACTCCCGAATCCTAAAAAGACTACACTAAGCTTCTTCATGGTGATATTTTTTGTTGATTAATTCTGAGAAACTGATTTGGCGGTCTTCCAAGTCCTGAGTGATAATTTTGAAAACATTCTTCCCTTTATTTTCACTTTTCATCATTTTGTAAAAAGAATCAAGTTTTGAATCCAAGGGATTTTGGTACAGATTGACCAGTGATACAAGATTCTCTAGACTTTCTCCAAATTCTTTTAAATCCGATACAATTCTGCTGAGTGCTTCATCGTAATTTCCATATTTCTGAACGTAGTACTCCACCGCTGATTTCTCCGGTTTTTCTGTAGTATACGTCAGGTACTGTTCTATCGAAACTTCATTTCCATACACTTCTCCTTTAGAGCCCCGTTTGAGATAAAATTCTTTGAACCTGCTTCTTCCGGATTTGTTGTTAAGATTGTTGATGGTGAAAATCTTGTTCTGCTCCACCTTATTTAAGGAAAGCAAGGCTGATATGCGGTCAAAATTGTCTTTAAATTTGGTCTGGTCAAGAAGAATGAACGTATCAGAATTGTTAATGATACTGTCTTTTACCACGGCATTTCCAATGATATCATCCAGCTCCTGTGTTACCACAACTGCTTCGCCCCAGAACTTCCTAACTGTTTTATAGAGATAAAGGATATATCCACCCATCAGCTTACTGGCGATTGCCTTCCATGCTTCTTCGATAATCAGAGCCTTCCTTCTGTCTTTTCTCAATCGCATTTTCTGGATGAACGTATCCATGATGATGAGAGTCACAATGGGAAAAAGCTTTGGATTATCTTTTACATTATCAATCTCGAATACGATAAATGATTCGTCAAACAAGGTGTTGTCGGCACTTTCATTGAGTGTAGTTCCATAACGCCCACCTTTATAAAAATCCTTCAGAACAAACAGAAATGTTCTTAAATTAAATTCCCTTTCCGTGATACTGTATTTTTTATTGTTCAGATACAGAGGAAGGAATCGATCACAGTAATCATAGAAACCATTAAATGAAAGTTCTTTGGCCTCCAACTTTTTTTCAAGTTCTCTAATTTTTTTGATAATCGCTTTTCTGAACGACTCACTCCAATGCTCGTCTGTTTTTGAGTGATTTATAATCTCATTCGATTTGACAAGGATCAGTTGGGTTTCGTTATAAATTCTACGTCTTACCTCATCATTCAATGTATCATAAGCTTCATATATGGTATAGAACAAACCGCTGTCATAATCAGGATTATTGATATTTTTATCTGGATGATAAAATTTCAGCAATTTTCTTCCAGCTTCCTTTATCTCTTCAGAAGATGCATTGAAAGCAATTTCTAAAACATCATAATAGGTACGTTGTCCTTTAACTTCATTCTCATGTTCAGCATAGATATCTTCTTCGTGAATATTATATTTATTTAAATAGAGGATTAATTCCTCTGAGCTTTTATCATGATACCAAGGAGTTCCAGAATTGAAATACTGATGATAGTAAGACATCAGCACATTGTCTAAAATTGATTTTTGTGCAGACGACATCGATGCATCAGGACCTTGCCAGATTAAGAAAATCAGATTTGTTAAAAACTCAATCTTTTCGATATTGAATTCTTTTTTGTCCATTAGAAAAGGATTCATTGTAATGGGTTTTTCTTCAGTGTACTGAATGTATCTGCCGCCTTTATATTTACAGGTTCCCAAATAAGAATCTCCTGTATCAACGATAACCACGTCATAATTATAGGTGAGATATTGCTCGATGATATTATTCATCAGAAAACTTTTTCCCGATCCGCTTGGACCAAGAACAAACTTGTTCCGGTTATTGATCCTCCCAATCTTCATGGGTAGGTCAGCAGGGTCGACCTTCAACGGAACACCCTGCCGATCTGTAAACCTCAAATAAAAATTGGATTCCTCATTCACGGGGTAACTCTCCTTAAAAAAAAAACACAAGGCCGCTTCGCTTGTCGTCATAAAAAGATCGTACTCTCTGAGCTCTGTAGCATTCCCCGGAATAGCTGAGCGAAAGAGTTCCAGCTGGTTGTATGCATTTCTGGAAACGATGATCCCCTTTGTGAAAAGCTTATTTTCAATCATCGACTGGATGTTTTCCATTGCCTCTAAAGTCGTTGCAGAAAACAAAAGTGAAAAATGAGCATTCACAACCAATTGTCCGTCAACAGCAATATTGTGAAGAAGCGTTTGGATTTCTTCCGCTATGATCGCATTGGATGGAGAATTGTTAGCCGCTCCCTCATGCTTTTTCTTTTTCTTGTCTAGCTCTCTTTGCTGCTGTGCCTGATGAGGGATCGTAATGACCTGATTATAGATAATAGTCTCATAATCCTCCAGTTCATTGATAAATGTAAAATTATCAACAGCTGTTTCAGATGCAGCTCCATTACCTCCTAGAACAGAATATGGTTCAATTTCAGAAGGAAGATCTATATTTTCAACATCGACAAAAGAAACATTTTTAACAAATCGATTTCCTATCTGTAGGTATTCACTTGTACTTTTAATGTTGTCAAAACTCGGAACATCAGACAACTGCATTGATAGAATACCTGATATATAATATTCAAAGTCTTTTTCAAATAAAAACTGGGGTTCGCAATCATTCTGTTTCAACAGCATCACGATCTTTTGACATTTGTCCCTTAACTCTTTATAGCTTTTATCGGAAAAATGATAGTGTTTCATTTTCTTTTTCAGCTTATCATCAACGATATCTGTCAAATAAAGTACGGTTTCAATCGTCTTGAAAAGTCTGCCATCAAAATGCTCTGAGTATTTTTGCTGTAGAAATTGATTGGACTGTTCTGCACTATATTTCTTCTTTGAAAAAATATCGAGCTTTTGTACAATCCTACCCTCTCCAATAATGGATACCACTTGGTTTAAAACAGTATGGAAATTCAAATAATTATCCGGGTCAGCAGAATATTGATTAACAGCATTTTTTATACGGATGCCTATAATCGGATTTCCGTACTGCCCAAACAAAACATCAAAATCCCACCCGAAATCTTTCCCATAGTCGAACCCAATAAAGGGTATGTCAAATGCGTATTTTTTCATTTTCATTTTGATTTATTTAATTGTTGATTTTAAACCCTTCCGGTTTGTTTTGGTTTAAATGCTTAGTATTGATCATCCTCTTAGGAAAAATAAAAATCTGATTGAAGTTTTTGGTCTTGGCATAAAGACCGTGCTTGTCCTGCCTTTTGAAAATGAGATAAACACCTCCTGCTGTTACTGCAATCCCTAATAGAGAACCCAGTAATCCGAATTTCGAAAGAATTAGTGCTGCGATGACACCCACTCCGATGACACCGACTGCATGGAAGATGTATTTCCCTTTGAGTCCAAAGAATACAAGGGGTTTCTTAAGCCCCTTGTAGAGATAGAAACCCATATTAGGCAAAGAATGCTGTTACGAATTCCGGAACTACTAACAAGAAGATCATCGCACCTCCATAGCCCAGGATTTCTTTATTGACATCCTGATCGCCATTCGTCCACTTGTTGTAAACTCTCAAACCTCCGATGAAGCCGACCAACCCTCCGACTGCTTTTAGAATCAGTTTGATAGGATCCCAATAATCCTTGATGTCATTCGCTGCATTGGAAATCGCAGTTGCGCCGCCCTGAGCAAAAATTGGTGTTACGGCAAGGAGTAATAATGCAGCTGTAAATAATTTTGTAAAGACCAGAATACGCTTACTCTTGTAATTCATAATGATTAAATATTTATGGTTAAAATTGTATTATTAAGTCCAGAAAAAGGCATAAGGGGTGTGCTATCCACCATATTATGGCGGATCATTGGGTGTTGAAAGATGTAGATTAAGCTTTTAAATTATTGATTGATAGACCTTGTAACCGTCACGGTCTGCAAGAACCTGTACACTGGTTTCAGCAAGGTTTAGGAATTGATAGAACTGCTTCTGATAGAATTCATATTTTGATGCATGTTGATCTACTACAACTTCTTCTTGAAAATTATCAGACTCGTCAGAGATAGCAATCTTTACTGTTTTCTCAGGTTGTTGATTCACTTGAGATCGTTCATCAAAACTGTCGACATCTTTTTCAGACTCGAATTTGTTTCGCCAATATTCAAGATCATTATTCTCATCCAAACTTTCACCTGCATCTGAGAACAGTTCTTTTTTATTAAATGACTGAGGAGTGTTAATATTTTCTACGTCATCGATACTTACTTCTGTTATCTCATCTGCATTCCCGTCAACAAACTCTTTGAAGGAGTATTCTTCGGTGTCGTCCTTTTTTTTGGAATTATCCTTTTTAAGATAAAGATCGTAGATCGTATTTCCTGCATAATAGAGCAGATAAACAGTAATAATGCTGATCATTATTTTATTCATTTTATAAAGTATTAAGGATTTTGGTTATAAAGTAATTTCAAGGCATTTATTGATATAATCTGTTAATTCCAGGAAGGAATTTTTAACGGCATATTTTTGTTCGTAGGTCAGTTTCCTAGTATCTATCGTCTGCAGGCAATTCCTTTTAAATACCGGACTTTTTAATAAGACCCCGTACTTACTAATCTCAGCATCCATTCCTTCCTGATTCTGATACTTATAGCCTTTATCATATTTTGACCGAATAAATACCCGTTCTGCCTGACTTTCAATCAATCCTAAAAAGTTAATAAAGACCAATGTCGATTTTGCTGAGACATTTGAATACTCAAAAGGAATAACGATAAAATCACTGTAAATAAGCAGGTCGCTATATTTTGCATCCAATGTTCCTGCAAGGTCAAAAAGATAAACCTCATCACTTTCTTTCATCTCAATAAGATTTTCAAAATCACAAACAGGTTCTTCATTCTCCTCATCGATTATCTTCACCTCGTAAAGCTTGGGGATATCAAGAGGCTCATCTTCTTTCCACTTGTGGTAAAAAGATTTTTGAAAATCAAAGTCAAATACATTGACCTTTCTCTCTGAAGAAATTGATAAGAAGTTGGCAAAAGCAATAGCTAACGTTGTTTTACCTGTTCCTCCTTTCTGTGTAGCAAAAGTGATTATCATCGTTTTAATTATTGTTTTAATTGATTGGAAGCTAAACTAAGTCTTACCTTTTCCTTTTCTTTTTTCGCTTTTTAAGCTCATCTTCAGCGGGATCTTTTGCTAAGCCTGAACTTCTACGTAGTTCAAAAAGCATTTCGTTTAAAGCTGTG
Organism: Chryseobacterium kimseyorum; assembly: GCF_025971945.1. Taxonomy (GTDB): domain Bacteria; phylum Bacteroidota; class Bacteroidia; order Flavobacteriales; family Weeksellaceae; genus Chryseobacterium; species Chryseobacterium kimseyorum. The sequence continues at coordinate 43,045 of NZ_JAPDHW010000016.1, read as the reverse complement.
TCCAGTTCATTTTTTTGTTTGTGTTCAGCAGTTGATGCAACGTGTATTTTAGGATCCAGTAATTTTTGATAATGCTTCTCTCCAATCAAAGCTTGCACTTCTCCTATATAGTGCAATCTGGAGTGAATAGCATAATATTTTCCGTCTTCTGACTTTACAATACTGACCTCATTCTTATTTTGTGTCTTCAGATATTCTTTTACATCATTTCTGATCGCACGAAATGTTTCTTTGTTTTTAAGTTTTTTATTCTCAAAAAGCATAAAAGCTTTGACCTCATTATCTCGATTTTGATTGTTAAAAAAATCCAATAAAATTTGTTTTTTATCACCGTCCCTAACATTGTAGTCTTTGAGACTTTCAAACAGTTTCTTATCTATTTTTTCAGAAGTAAATTCAAACAACTCACTCATCTTCATGATCTCGCTTCCCTTATAGACTGACTCTGTTTTATGATCTATTAAAGTGTAACCGAAAGGTTGATATTCATCGCTATGATGAAAAATCAAGTCTATCCCAAAGACATCTCTCAACTTTTTCTGAAGCTCACTTTCAAATTCAATCTTCGGAATAAGCTCATGTTTTTCCTTTCGCTTTTCTTCTGGAAGCATTGCTTCTTGTTTCCTGTAATCCTCGACTTTGAAAATTTTATTGGAATAAATATCTTTATATTTCCATAGAATTGCTCGAAGCTGCCGTTTTCTGTACTCCTCATTTCTATTGACAAACGCCAGCTGATTTTCTGATATTGTTCGCTGAAATACGCCGTTTTTGAGAATGGTTAAAGATTGGTCATCATTTGTAATTTTGCTCATTTGGTAGCCATTTCTCTCGAGTAGGCTTTTCAATTGATGGACAGAACTTGTTTTATAGTTCAAAAGCCTGTTTAACGCAACCTGCGATTGAATTCCATAAATTTTTTCTAAAGTATCGCCTAACGCCTTTTGAGACCTTAGCTTTTCAAAGCTGTCATTAATCTTCTTTCCTGTCTGTTTGTCAACTCTGGTTGTAACAATATGAACATGATTATTCTCTGTATCATTGTGAAAGACCACAATAAAGGGCTGGCCTCCGTATCCCATTTCATCCATAAATACTTCGGCAATCTTTGCTAGTTCTTCTTTGGAGTGTTCCTGAAATTTGGTAGAAATCACTACGTGAAACTGAGGCTTACTTATCTTTTTGTTTGCCGCTGAAATAGCTTTCAAATAATCCCGAACCTGCTGTTTATTGCTTTTCTCATTGATGAACGAAGGAAAGTTTTTCATTGTCATCAATTCCCCTTTTCCTTCACTGACCTTCTTGTCGTTATAATTTACCCCCGGAAAATTTGAAGATCCGGGAGCCATAATCTTAATGATCATTTAGCCAGCAACGTGTAGATACTCTCAAATATTCTATTCTGTTTCTCCTTCAAAACTATAATCTCTGTTAGCCTTTCTGAAAAATAATTCAGATCCTTGGAACTTACAAATTTTTGACTGTTGGTAATCTTAGCAACCTGATTAATGTTGGTTTCAATTTTTACAAATACATTATCCTGGTTTTCAATAAACTCTAAAACTTTCTTTCTCTCATTATCCATCATCCTATTTTCAACAGAATTAATAATTAAATTTGTTAGGGAGATTTTTTTTTCTGAACAGACTTTTTTCCACTTTTCCTTTTGAATAATCGAAATCCTTATTTTGATGTAATCTCTCTTCTCAAAATCCTTCTTGTTTATCATTCTATTACATTCAAATAATTGATAGGAAACGTGGTCATACCACTAATGGTTCCGTCGAACTTTTCAATTTGGTTTTTCCAAAGTAGCAGGTTGAATTCGACGTTCGTTAATGAAATAATTCCCTGTTCTATTCCTGGACTAACACCATTAGAATTTCCGCTTACTAAAATATTGTTCAGCGAACCTACATTTCCATTCGACATAAAACCTAAATCCCGTAATGGTTTGGAAAGATTTAACATTACGTAGTTTGAATTGATAGGTGTTGAACAATTGATACTCACATCCAAATAGCCAATTGTCCCAAATCGCCTCGCATCAATCTGTCCGGTTATTCCAAGTCCTGATGTTCCTAATCGATATATTTTTGATGATAAAGCATACTGTCGTGGATTTGTAGGAAATGGCAGATAAGTGCTCCATGAGGTTTGCTCCACAATAGTATTTGCGGAAAGTGTTTCGTCCAATAAGATCAGAGCATCATAACAATTGGGCTCCTTAAACATCTGATTCCAAAACTGTCCATTAAAATAGTAGTAACCTTCTTCAACAACATGAATCACTTGCCCGGACAGATTTGATGAAGGTTGCGTAACGTAAACAATGGCACCTTTTTGCAATAATGAATAACTTTTATAGGCAAGCTGATCACCAGTAATTCTTGGCGGAATTATGCCATCAAAATGATTGAGCGAGTCTGGTTTGCCGACAACATGCAGAGTTGCTGAAGGATTCTGCGTGTTGACTCCAACTTGAGCTTTAATATGAACAGCTAAAACAAACACTAAGACTCTAAATAATTTTTCCATTGCTTTCTGAATAATATTTCTTTTGCAAAACTGGACAATAAAATCTTCGAAAGCAATAGATTTACAGAGGCTTAGGCCAAATACAAACAGTATGGAAACATCTGGATTTAGAAAAAATTAAAAAAGAATAAATTGGAGCAGTTTAGAATCATAAAGTAAATTTCACTCCAAATAAAAAAAACAAGTTCCGCTGTTTTTTCTCCTTTTTGCAAAAAAGGCAAGATCGTCTTTGAACTCGAAAATTTGCCAAAATTTGTGGGTACAAAGACACATCTTGCTCAAAAAAGTCATTTATCTTTCGCGACTCTGAAAAACAATTAGTAGTATAAAGAATCACTGGTATTTACTCTCTACTCTTTTTGATGGGAAAATGTAAAAGAGAAGCCTTTAAATATGAAAAATAATAAGTGCTTGTGAAATGAGAATAAGCCATAGTCTGGCCAATCAGATTGTGATTTTAAACGACAATTACATTACGCAGCTGACGTCTGTATATTTAATGCAGATCTGCATTGCACTGATATTAATATTACGCGGGTTAGATGATCATACCGTCCTATTTTTTATACATGGCCTAATTCTAAATTACTCACGTTTCATTGTTTTTTATAGGCAACCTGTATTTTATTTACGCAGTTGGGATTCCACCTGTAGTCGAATTATACAAGTAGTTCCATATTGTCTATTAAAGTATCTATTATTTTAGGACAAAATAAAAACGTAATCTCGCAACAAAACACCAGTAGAATTACATAATTTGGCCCCAATACACCTATGACACTTTTATATAAGTTGTTCATTCTGATAAGAATGTTTAAAAAGCCGCTTAACTTTCATGGTTCTGATAAATAATTTATAAGATAGTAAATCAGTGAGTTTTATCTTTATTGTTTTTGATGGGAAATTGTAAAAAGTGTAGCCATTAAATAGGACACAAAAATAATAACTGCTTGAAAATTGAGAATTCACAGAAGTATTGTAAATCTGATTAATGATTTTAACCTGTACTGATATTACGCAGTTGACCTCTAGCTATTTAACGCAGAAATGCAATTGCACTTATATTCATATTACGCAGGTTAGATGATCCATTTGGTCCTATTTTTTATTAAATGCATTAATTCTGATTTACGCAGGTTTCATTCTTTTTTGCCATTAACCTGTATCTGGTTTACTCAGGTAGGCTTCCACCTGTATTCGGACTATACATATACTTTAAGATTTTTATTGAAGTATCTATAAATTTTAGGACAAAGTAAAAATATAATCTCGCAAGAATGCACCTGCAGAAGTACGTAAAATCTTTCGCAGAGGCACCTGTGACTCTTTTAAAAAAGTTCGTCCTTCTTCAAATAGGTATAAAATTTGAATATCTACTTTTATCGCGATGTGTGAAAATTGTGATTTACCGTCTTTCTAAAAAAATAATCTATGAAAATACTAAATAACTTTTGGACAATACTAAAAGGTACATACAAGGACTGGAGTGCAAGGGATTTAGGGACAGAAGCTGCTAGCTTAGCATATAGTGCAATTTTTTCTATTCCAGGTCTTTTAATCATAGTGATATGGATCACAGGAATCTTTTTCGGAGAAGAAGCGGTACGAGGAGAAATCACCAAACTGATAGGAAGCATGATGGGAAAAGATGTTGGTAAGAGTTTAGAAGAAATGATTATAGGTGGTATGGTCGACAAAGAAAACATTGTGATGAAAATTATTGGAATCGTGACACTTGTTTTCGGTGCAACATCATTATTTTTCCAATTTCAGAAATCATTGAATAAGCTCTGGGATGTCACAGCGGCCCCAAAAAAAGCTTGGCAAAAATTCATCCTGGATCGGGCCAATTCTTTAGGAATGATTGTAGTTATCGCATTTCTTTTACTGATCACATTACTATTAAGCTCTTTTATTGGCCTTGCGAATGATTGGGTAATTCGTCGTTTTGGCATTGAAACATTGATAATGGTGAACATTGTTAATATTGTTGTGGGATTAATGGTAACAATATTTTTATTTGGTGCGATGTTTAAAATTTTACCTGATGTTGAAATTGAATGGAAATCTGTATGGGTAGGTGCAGCCGTGACAGCAGCACTATTCACCTTAGGGAAATACATTTTAACATTTTATTTCGACAAGTTTAACCCTAGTTCTTCCTTTGGCACAGCTGGAACAATTATTTTATTATTGCTCTGGGTCAACTATAGTTTTCAAATCATATTCTTCGGTGCAGAGTTTACAAAGGTGTACACCAAATTTATGGGACACAAGCTTAAGCCATCGAATCATGCTAAATGGAGCCCCCAAACAGTACCGGCAGAAGATGCTAAGGAAGTCATAACAGGTGCTATAAAAACTTCAGAGAAAAGTTCCAATGACACCATGATATAATTTGCACATAGCAATAAGTGAGGATAAGCACCAAAACACGGATCTATAAGTGAACACTGTTGTCATCTTTGTTTTTATTTTCTGTGCCCTATTTCAATATTTGTATCTTCCGTATTAGCTTTTAGATACTTGCCATAGACTGTAATGCAAAAACTTTATAACTCTTTTTTAGCACGATTTAATTTCTGATTTTGTTTCAAATGATAATGAAAAAATATCTTATCATAATCCACTGATTATTTATAGTTAAGGTTATATATGGGCACCACTACAAGGGTTAAATCGGTGGGTTGGTCTAAAGTGAAATTATTTGCACCTTTTTTTTATTCACTGTATTGTACCAAATGTAAATTCATCTCGCCAAATTCTACTGAATATTCTCTTTTTACAATCTTAAACAGTGGCGTTTTATATATATATTCTAAATTCTCCAAAATTTCATTATCACTGAAATTTAAAATATCACCAACCAATAATTCTCTATTACACACGATTTTTTGAACATCTGCACACTCATCATTGTTTTTATCAAAATACAAATAAAATATGTATAAGTTTTTTGTATTTTCCATTTCATTATTTTGAAATGTATTCGTTTTTACATCCTTTATTATTTCCGAATAATAATCATACCACCGACCAATTATGAATTCAATTGAACTTTTTGACTTAACGAGATCTAATAAAAATTCTCCGGCTTTTTTTCTATATTGATTTTCATTTTCAAAAAGCAAAACGTTTTGAATTTCAGAAAGAAAACTTTTAAAATCTTCTCTTACTACTTTACCTTTATAATCCTGAATTGATTTAAATACTGAAAGATAACTTTCTTCGGTATCTTTTTCAGTTCCAATCTCATTAACATATACTCTTAGAGTAGAAATAATAAAATCTCTTAATTCTACTTGTTTATCATCTTCCATATAAAATATTTTGTTGGTCAATAAGGCTTCACATATCAATTATATGCTTGAGATTTCTTTCACAATTGATTGATGTAAAATGCAAATCTAATGGAAATTGTTAAATAATCAAATAATCAAATAATCAAGTTTTCATTCAATGTATAATTTAATCACATTCATTTCATATATTATGGAATATTTATTGGTATCGATTTAAAATAATCTCCGACCTAATGAATAGCAGTGGTAATATGACCTTCGAGGTTCGTCTCTTGCACGTCCTGAAAGAGAATATCCACTTGACGATTATGACTAGAATTATTTTTCAATATGGAAGTTAAATTGTCACTTACTTTGATCTTAAGCTTGAGCACAGTGAGCTTACGTATTAGAATGATGATTATGTTAAGGGAATTATATAGTAAACCAACACCAACCATAAAAAATATTATTATGTCTCTTCCACAAGAACTTCTACAAACTATAGGAGCAACAGAAGAAAATTATAATCCCGGGGATTATATTTTTCATGAAAACTCGAGCCCGCAATTTTACTATCAGATAGTTACCGGCGAGGTAAAATTGAGCAATCACAATAGTGATGGCAAAGAATTTATTCAAAATATTCTGAGCTGCGAAGATGCACTTGGTGAATCGATGCTTTTTACAGAAAAAGGATATCCAACAAATGCGATTGCCTTGACTCGGTGTACCATTATAAAAGTTGCTAAGATTACATTGCTCAATTACTTAGCAAATAAGCCTGAACTTTATCTAAATATTTGTAACTCGCTTGCAGAACGACTTAATCAGAAGTTTCTTCTGATGCAGAAAATATCGAGTCCAAATGCAGCAGAAAGATTAAAAGAGGTTATCGAGGTAATGAAAAAAGAACAAAATCATAATAATGTGCAGCCTTTCACATTTGAAGTTCCTGTAACCAGACAGCAACTGGCATCACTAACAGGATTATGTCTTGAAACGACTATCAGGACTATAAAAAAGATGGAACGAGAAAATATACTTCGTATTAGAAATCGTAAAATCATCATTTAATGAGCCAATTTGTTTTAATTACCATATATGTGAAGGTAGATTTTGCACCAGAGTCTAGTTTCATATTCTCTAATCAATTAAGATTATGTAGAGGAAAAAAAGCTGCTTAAGTTTAGTCTTAAAATCCATGAAAAGATTAAATATTATTATCGCAACATCAAAAAAGCTCCGAAAGTAAAAAGACAAAGAAATTACTAGTAAAGCTGGACAAACGATATTATCTTCTGATGCAGTAGATAATTTTACAGCATTTCTAATGATGGCTGAAAAGATAGACCTTCATTAAGCTGAAAAGCATTTCCAGAAGCATTCGTAACAATGAAAAAGAATGCTACTTATACTCTACTAAAAGATTCACTTAATAATCGCAATAACGACCTGAGCTGCAAAACCATTCATTCAAATCATTAAAACCAGTATAAATTGATGCACAGTCTCGAACAGCATTGTATTGATTGAAAAGCTTATCTGTAATTAGTCGTCCATTGGAATCGTTATCCAGAAAAAGGGATATTATATTGTATTTTTTCATCAACTCCTCAGCTTTAAAAAGCATGGCAGTTGAATTTAAAACAAGGTAATCTGAAACTTCATTTGCTCCTCTTTGAATATTTCTATAAGTCAGGAAGTCAAAAAATCCCTCGAAAATTTTCACTTCCCTCTGACAATCCATACCACTTTTTAATAATGTAACATCTTTTTTACCTAAGCAGATCTTAGTATACTTATTTCGGATCTCATACCCTCCGGAATCGTTTAAAAAACCAATTCCGAAGAACTTTTTACCATTTATCTGGTAATGAATTTCTTTTACGAAATGAATTTGGTCACAAACATTTCTATATTTTAAATATTGCACCAATGCAGGATGTTTAACCTCTTTTACCTGTATAATTTCATATTTTGCATTTGACCGGACTTCTTCTTTCTGATCAATTTCCTGAGGTTGGAAATTAAATTTTTCCAAATATTTCAGAGCATCCGAGACAGAAGTTTTGTTGATTTGCTGCACAATTGAGATGATGTCATAATTTTTTCCTGTTCCGAAGTCAAACGCTTTATTATTTATATAATCAACTGACAAGCTGGGCACTTTTTCCTCTCTGTCCAGCGCAAAATAAAAACCCGTTTTACCGTTTTCTTTTACAGGAAAAAGATTGAACGATTCAAGTACTGTCCGGATGCTTACCTTTCCTTTTATTTTTTCGCAATTCATATTTTTCTTTTTAAAGCAAATTTTTTATCCCCATTTCCTTTTAATATAGAATAAGACTTTTATTATTTTTATATATACTTTTAGGAGTTCGCTTGATCAGCTTATAGCAAAACATTTTATGATGCTTTTGAACGAGCAAAATTCCGAACTCTAAATAAGAGCAATTCCGAAAATTAAATCAGCACAAATCCGAATACTTTCTTTCTTTCGAATGAGCGTAAATCCGAATGGTATTTTCTCTCATCACTTATTCAAACGATTTACTCACAATTTTCAGAACATATTCACATTTTCAAATGTTCGTCAAATTATGGAACGACCGCAATTCCGAAAACGGATCATAGAATTTCATCTTTTTAACATCACTTTAACTTCAGCGAGAGCAAATCCGAAATTGGAATGAGCGCTATTACGAAATACAGATGAGTACAATTCCGACTTCATATAATAACAGGATAACCATTAGGCAGCAACCCTCCCATTTTAGTATCCCGGTATAACTTGATTATGATTTCCTGGATTGTGTTCAAGAATATTCTCCCTTGTGATTCCGTTGACTTTATTCCCCTCAATCTGCTCATTGTGATGAATTCGCTAAAAGCCTTATTGATCAGTTCTCTAGTTTGCGGAATATTTTTGTACTGATAGCTAAACTGAATCATCTCACTTTCCTGCAAACCGTATCTGTTTCTGAAATATCTTAACCGTCGAACAATATCGAGCTGCTCCCTGTTATGTTTTTCTACATCAACATCCGCGATCATTTTAGTAGAAAAAGGAAGGATATAGATCAAATCACCTTTATACTTAAAATTGAATGATAAATTATTATACAGGTTCAGGTTCAGCCTAGCCGGCTTTAGAAATTTAAAACATACATCATTAGCTGTTTTATAGTTCAGCCCAAATTTTTTATTTAAGGTTGAAAGCTTTAAAGCCGTTCCTTTTTCTGGCAGCTTCGAAAGCCAGATGGCAAAAATAATATGTTTGTTATTGCGGATATTGTACACTAAATTATACAGTACATAATTGTATTCCGGAATGACCAATAGTTTTTTCAGCCAATAGCTGCTGATCAAAAACGTGGTGTACCCCCATCGATCATATGTGGGTGCAGAGATGAGACCTCCAAAAGTTTTGATTTCCTTACCTTTTGAATTCAGCGATTTATACCAGCTCATTTTGAACTTCGCCAAAAATTCGTAAGCATCAACGACCTGTTTGCTGGAACCACTTGGAGAGATCTTACTGTTCCTAATCTTCATCGAAGCAAATACATTATGTTCCGTTTCAAATTCTTCATCGAATAAGGAGAGTTGACGGGGCCGATCTTCCGGACGAAACTGCTCACTGCTGATAATGGAAATAATATTAAAAATAACCCGTAAAGCATTAATCGGAATATCAGCAGTTCCATTATCATCAAAAATGAAATCATCGACGAAATGGTTACCCAATCGTATTTTATCGGGAACTCTTTCGTTATTATTTTCAAATTCCTTACGAACAAGTCTTACATGATCTGCCATATTAATTCACATTTTTTTCAGATTTAAATTCTTTACCATAAAATTACTTCCTGTCTAAATTTTTGGACGTTCGATACTTGGGATAACTGATACTGAAAGTTGATGCTCATGATCCCTATTTTTCATGTATGGTAATATGCTTTTTATGGAAGACTTCCAATTGGTAAGAGGTCGATTGGAATTATTCCGCCAACCCTTACGTAACCAATCTTCATATTTTTCTTTAACACGTAATTCTAATTCAGTATCGTACGTTTCCAATGTTTCCGCGTATTCAATAAATTCCTCATAACTTGGAATTTTTTTATGATCTACCTTAGGTACTAACTGCTGTATTGATGTTAGAATTTCCACATTCTGTGTTCTAGGAAATACAGCATTTTTTTCAATATTTGATTGTGCTACTTTGATTGGCTCAGCAATTTGTAGGGGATAATTTAACATTAATCTATAATAGCCCGGGATTCCGTTTTGGCTTTTGAATTCTATCAACCCAAATTTTGCAAGTTTCTCTTTTGTGGATTTAATCGTTTTCCTGGTAAGTCCCAACGTTTTACTCATCGCCACATCAGAAATATGGAAATCATACCGGTTATTGTCGTAGCCCGTTTTCAGCAGGAACAAATACATTGAAATTCCGGTAGCACCTATTTGGTTTTTTTGATTAAAATCCCAAAATCGTTGTATCAATTCAAGATAGTACATTATTATTTTTTTCCGAAAAGCGTTAATGCTTTTTCCTTGTCAACAATGATAATATTCCTGTTTTGAATGATAGCATCATCCAATATTCCTGATGACTTTACTTCAGAAGCTTTTGAGACAGAGCAACCCAAAATTTTTGCTAAGCCTTTCAGCCCATACTCGTATTTCTTTTCAGAACTGAGGCCTTTTGAAATCTCCAGGAATTCACCAACAGTCAATTGCCAGATAGGAGTATCAAGATTAATTTCTCTCATGTTTTCTGGTTTTGATTTGTATTTTTATAGGTATAAATCCAGTTTCTTGCGGCTGACTTCCAACACTTCACAGATCTGTCGTAACCAACCTTCCCGTTTTTCGATTGATATTGGGAATAGAACTGATTTGCTTGATCAGATCGAAGATCCTGCTCTAGAAAATATATCTCAACCTCAGAAAATACCGGAAAAGAAAAGCACATCTTATCACTGGATACTGTTCTCTGATTCTGTACAGTTTCGTTTTTTCCGAAGAAATCATCTTCGAAATCAATAATCTCGATAAAACTTCCTTCATAAGAATTGTACTTGGGTGAATAAATTATGAATCCTGCATGATGCAGCTCTTTTATACATTTGTAGTATGTAGGGAACGATTTTATTCGACTTAGCTTCATGACTTCTCTGCGACTAATTCGAAACGGATTTTTGTATTCATGGATTTTCCATAACTGGAATAAAGAAACATATAAACTGACATGTCCTGCAGTCATCTGCTGATCCTTAATAACATTTCCAAAAAAATCAATAATTTTATTAGCTTGCTTCATCATTATTGACTTAAATGTTTAAAGTTTGTAAGCAGTTCCCTACGTCTCCATGATTGTAACACAAAGTCCCTCCTACTCTACTGTAAGAAATAGTTCCGGTGATCCTCAGATATAACGTTCCCGAAGAAATGGTATGCATCTTCTTGAACCCGGAGATCCGAAGCGATAATTTGTATTCATTTGTCTTAGCGTAAAATAAATCTTTGATATCTTCCAGCACTTCAGTGTTAAACTGCTCTAGATCTTCTTGTCTAATAATAAGTATAGCCATGATTTCAAAATTGTTTTGTCTGACAAAGGTTCAAAATCACGGAAAATATCTTTCGGTAGTTTTTCGGTACTACCGAAAGATTTTCCTGTACATACTATGCATAAACACCTCGAGTTTCAAACACTTTTGAGTGATACGCATTTTTTACAGAAATCAATAAACACCAACACTATCGACTACTGACCTAAAAGGTTGTTGAGATTTTTTAGTGTGGAATAGAGGTTTGGAAGGATATTAGGAATTCAGTCCAACTAAAATTTCAGGCAGCTATGGGTAGCTTATATATCCAAATCATCAATATACTGCTCAAAATTTTTCTGAAGTAAAGAAATAAATTTAGTCCTGTCAGACTTTCTAAGTCGTATCTCACCTAAAGTTTTATGATAATTTCCTAAATTGATATGGAGTGAATTTTCCGCCCATCTGAAAATTTCCGCGAGATCAGAATGTCCGCCGTTGAAACACTTGGTTTGATGAAGCGCATATAAGAGTTCGATCAGTGCAACCTTCGGAGCTGTCCATTCCAATTTTTTCATGTGTGCGATTGAGCTTTCCTTGACATCTTTCGAATTTATTTTGTTCGATAAATATTGATCCAACAGATCATTGGCCAGGATCTGAGATACGATGTGATCATGCGATGTTGAAAATTCCTCATCATAGCTATATAATTCAGGACTAAGCTTTAATTTAAAATCAAATTTAAACCTGACGAAATATTTTTTATCCAGGTAAGTGGATTTCCGGCGATAGTAGCTGATAAATTCTCTTTGCTCATTGTAAAAATATAAAAGATTGGCCCTTTCATTTTCATAATATGATTGGAGAGCTTGTGGATCTGCGTAAGGTTTTGAAGCTTCTATTGCCAAAACCTTGGAGTAATAAATGTAAACTGCAATAAATTGAGGTTTGGTATTCTTGAAAAAATGAATTTCGTCACTCCAGTCTAAAAATTTATATTGTCGCAAGTGATCTTTCAATTGTCTAATGGCAGTATCTGTTTCCATCAAAATTTCCTCAGATCGACTGACGATATCGTTATCGCTCCTGTTAATCTGGTCTACTGTTGTTGTAAGATTCTTCCAAAGCTGATCATTTTTTTTTCTAAAATTTTGTCCTGTCATACGTTTATATATTTTGATAACGTAAAAATCGGATATAAAAAATTAGCTATCCATCCTGTTGCTTCAACTCCTCTACTCGCTTACGAACAAAGTCAGTAGGTCTTATTCCATGAATTTCCAAAAAATGATTTGAAAAGATCTGTCTGTTTTTCATTCCGGCTTCCTTGGCCAACGTGTCCATACTGTATTTCAGATAGATACTGTCATTCTCCAAAAGCTTCTTTGTGATAAATTGAATACGGACATTTTTGATATAGTTGTTATAGGTTGTCTTTAGATGAGTATTTAAAACATAGGATAGCGCATTTCTTTTACACCCAACCATCTTTGCAGTCTGCTCCAACGTCAAATTTTCATCTTTAAACTTTTCCCTTTCCACAAACACTTTGAGATTTTTTTTGATAGTATCTACAACTTCATCACTATATACCTCTTTTGAACGATGAACAACTACTTTTGAATCTTTGTAATTGATTTCTTCAGGATGACTTAACTTGTCCAGCAACTGATGGTACTTTAAAGTAAGCCTATGCTCCCTTTTTCTGAATCGATTCACTAAATACCACAAGATTATTAAACCGATAGCAATAATGATCAAGATAAAAACAATACCATATTTATTTTTTCTGAGAAGGCGCTCCCGGTCTTCAGTTAGTGAGTTGATATCATACTCCCGATGAATCCTCGATGATAAGAACGCGAAATCTGCCTTCAAAATTGAATCAATCTTGATCAACCGATTCGTATAGTACAGCTGTTTGCTTTTATCATTTCTCTCTTCCGCATCCTTAATCAGTAATTGATAGTTAGCAGTAATTTCCGGGGTAATAAATTTGAATTTAGTAATGATAGAATCAACTTTATTCAAATAAACCAATGAAGACGATCTGTCCCCTGAAATCCAATAAAGCTTTCCTAAATAAAAGTCGACGGTAGAAAGAGACGCGTAATCCTGTTCATGGATCAAAATGCTTTCTGCGACCTTCAAATATTGTAATGCTTGTTCATTATTACCTTTACGTAATTGCTGAATACCTTTTCCTTTCTGAAAGTATGCAAACTCCAGCGGATGCTGATCTGCATTTCTTATTCCTTTAAGTCCTATTTCAATAAGAGAATCTTCTTTACTGTACTGTTTCAGGTTTTTATAACAAGTACTCAGACGATAAATACTGTTGAAATATCCTGTTTCATTGTTGATTCTTGTATTTGGATGATCTTTTTCAGAAATATTCCGCTCATAGTAATCAGCCGTTTCAGTAAAATGATCCGCTGCGTCCTCATAATACCCCAAATAAGATCTGACCATTCCCAAATGGTAAACGATCTTATTCCTCATGTACAGATCTTTCGTGTTTTTAGCATTTTTAAAAGCAATAAGATATTGCTGAAGAGCCTTTCTGTAATCCCTCTTATTATAATAGTAAATAATACCTTTTTTTAAATACGCCCATGATATCAAATCAGCATCCTTAGTCTTACTTGAAACTGCAATTGCACTGTCTGCATACTTTAATTTTTGATCTACCGAACGACTATAAAAAACTGCTTCATCGAACCCTGCGATCAATTTAGATATCTTTTTAATTATTTAATCGAATCCTTAAAAAAAATTACAATTATCAATGTTGCACAAAGTAATACATATTGGACAATCAATAAAAAACCTTGTTGATCATCAAGGAATTAAAATTGATAGAATCTGTAAGTTCTTCGGTCAAGACGAAGATTTTGTTAATAATATTTTTGAAAGCAGTTCAATTGATTCTGATATGCTTTTAAAATGGTCAAAATTACTTGACTATGATTTTTTTAGACTATATAGTTCACATCTGATTTTATATTCTCCACCAGCTGCTGTTAAGAAGAATAAAGAGAACTCCCCTAAAGTAGCACACTTTAGAAAAAACATTTACACGCAGGAAATTAAAGATTTTATAATGAAGCAAATAATTTCGGGAAAGATGACGCAAGCAGATGTCGTAAAAGAATACTCGATCCCAAAAAGTACACTTCATCGATGGTTGCAAAAAAATCTGCCTGATAGCTAATTTATAACTTGTTTTTGATAGCAGTACTTCCGATCCAATTTTGAGGTTTAATATTTAAGAATTCTACATATAGTTTCATTATAAATAGATTGGCTACCGTATGATTTCTGATAATAATAAGACCTCTGCCAGCAAACTATTTTTTTAAAATGTTCATTTCATCGTAATAATGAGGGAAATAAATCATAGTCGCAATCGTATGTATAATTTTTCAGCATATAGTACGCACGGTTGTAACAATCTTCCCAGTTTTTGTTTTTGTCAAAATCAAACTTTTCGCTTCCGCCAAGAAAATCAAACTTTTTAGCAGCGGTCAGATCCTTGTGATAATGATGATTGCATAGCAAAGGCATCGGCATTTCCTTATTTATGAGTACTTTATATTGACCATTTAATAGGGCAATGGTCGCAGAATTTATTTAGCATCAGTCAGGAAAAATGACTTCCAGCAGCATTGGGCCACCAATCGATGTTTGGGCCATCACTGAGATGATCCGTCACCTCTTATACATTTTTGTAGTTATCCAACTGATATTGAATCCATTGTACCCAAGACATATCAGCCTGTTTTGAATATACTCTGCCGGACTCTTCCAAATATACTTCAACTAAAAAAAGACCTTTCTCATTAACTCCATAACAGGGAAGGTCATATCATAAAAGATTGAAAGTGGCAAAACCGAACTTTGATGTCCAATGTTTATTAGCTTTAAGTTGATTAGTTGTTAGATTTTGCCAACTAATGTTTCTTTTAAGAACACCCCTTTTGTTAATTATAATCATTCCCGGCATAGTTTTCCAATTTTCACTGAAGCCAACAACGTTATAATTTTTCCTGTCAGCAAAAAAGCCGAGCAAGCTTTACTTTGGACTGAGAGATGAAAAAACATATCGAAAAATAGCGTAGAAATAAAATTTTCATAAATAATGAAGATTATTATATGTTTATCAAGAATAGCTTGATTTGCAGGCATTGCTTTTCAAAGAACTTAATGTTTTGTAATTTGGATTTTTAACACTAAACAAATTTATAATCATTACCTGATAAGGTCAATGGTTATTAGTACCAAAAATATGATTAGATGTAAAAACTTTTAGACATATATTATAGCTATAGGAGCTAAGGTCGGAAGATGGTTAGGTCATTTCTTTGATCGTTAGGAAATCGGTTGATGAAAAATCAATTATGGAAGTTTCTTTGTTGACAATGATGTAGACTTCATAGGTCTTCTTTTGCTTGCGGTACAAACGGAAAATTTCTTGAATTCTGAATCAGCAACTCATTGTAGCTTTTACAAACATGGTTCCGAATACAATACCAACCATTAAATATTTCAGATTGTGATACCATTTGTGATGAAAATGGTCTTCGTTAAAGCAGATACTTTCACGACGACATATGTCCTAGAACAAAGAATAAACTCCAGGATTCTTTGTTTCAGCCGTATTTAAAAAAACTCACATTTGCAGGGACTCATAGGAAGAATGTGGGAAAAGATAAATCATGGTACAGCTGACTGCCCTTTAGGATGAACAAAACAATTGTTGGCTTGGCCAAATTTTCGACTGTGGTTTTCAAATGCTAATTTTAAAAAGATTTCTTATCCATTCAATAACAAAACCTGAGTTATCTTGCCATCGATTTATATGATTAAATATACCATTAGCAAGAATGTTAGGGGAATAAACTTTCTTTTCACCGATTGCCATTGGTCATTAGGTCTCAACAAACTGTTTTTATTATGTAATTGTGGGATGTGGCTTTATTTCATGCTTACACACTATTGAATTTACAGTTGAAAAACGTTTAGTCTATTGTTCTTAATTGAGTATTATTACCAATTACTTAAAATACAAGCAATATAATACTAGCACTAATTGGTAAAAATTTTATGCTTGAGGGTAATCTAAATTTTATTTCATATTTTTCACTTGAATGATTTCTTTTAAAGGTGATGATGAGTGTTCAATAAACCTGACTTCTAGATGCACCCCCATCCCACTCTTTTTATTAATATAATATTAAACGTGCATAGAGACCATTAAAATAGTCCATGCTAACTACTGGTATGAAGTATTTTGACCTATTATCTATTTTTTACTTATAAACGATTATTTTTTACTTCCTATTACTACAATTGTTCAATTTCGAAACAAAAATCATTTTCGGATGAAATTTTTTGAGTAATGTATTTCATCTGATCTTGATTTGTAGTACATTTAACCAACTAATAATTGCGTGATATGATAATTAATGAACATGTTCTCTTGTCTCATGGTGCGGATATATTTGAGTACAAAAGGGGAGAGTGTATTTTTTTTGAAGGATCTGTGCCAAAATATTACTACCAAATTATAAAAGGCGTTGTGAAATTGACTAGTCTCAACAAGGACGGCAGAGAATTCGTACACGGATTTCCTTTTGAAGGACATTGCTTCGGCGAGAGCTACCTTTTTACTGATAAAAATTATGCGATCAGTGCATTTGCGGAGAGTAAGTGCCATGTTATAAGGATTGCCAAGGACGCAGTTTTCAAAATTTATTCAGAATATCCAGACACCTTGTGGAATGTTGTCAAATATTCGGCTGACAGACTGCATTTCAGGTATATAATTTCAAGTTTTCTTTCTATTGGTGATCCTTCTTCGAAAATTGAAATATTATTTAAATACTTAAAAACGTATTTTCATGGAGAGGCTGACTCTTTGTTCGTTATTCCATATACACGAAAACAGATTGCTAATTTAACAGGTTTGCGGTTAGAAACTGTCGTTAGAGTTATTAAACGAATGGAGGCTTCAGAACAATTGCAGATAATCAACAAAAAAATTTATTTCTAGACTAAACCCTCAAAATATTTACCATTAAAGTGAATTAATTAGTTTCAATTTAAATTTTCCCTTTCTTTACTCTCTAAGCCTTGATTTGTTTAAAATATTTAATGATTCTGGTTTATTTGCATATAGTTTTGTAATGTAACAACTTACAGTTATAAAAGGTTACCAATAATGAATAAAAGGAAGTAAAGATTAATTTCATACGTAACATGGAATAAAAATACATAAAATTCAAAAAGATTGATTCAAGTCATATAATTACACTATTATAATGTTTTATATTTACAGTATTACTAACCATAACTAAATAATATTATATCATGAAAACTAAACTTTACCTCTTAGGGATGTTGTGTATAAGTTCGCTTGCATTCACTCAGTCGGGAAATGTAGGGATTAATACAGAAACTCCATCTGCTACATTAGACATCAATGGAAATTTAAAAGTTAGAACTACTCCGACCTCTGGAACTCTAACGAATTACACCGTTTTAGGTATTAACAATACCACTAAGGAAGTGACCAATTTAGACAATACCCTTTTTGCCTCTGCAAGTACGACGACTAATGGTACAGTCACAAAAGTTTCAGCGACTGGTATTGGGTCTGTCTTGGGACTTACGCTAACTAATGGTTTTCAAAAAATAAATTTTCCCGCAGCTGTCATAGGGGGAACCGCAAATTTTAACGCTGCAACAGATGTTTATACAGTGCCATCAGACGGAATTTATTCTGTAAAGTTTAGTTTCCGCTACGGAAATGGAGTTCAGCTTAGACTTTTGTCACTAACCGGTGGAGATCCTAGAATTGCTATATTTAATGGAACTACTTTAGTGGATGAAAGTATATTCAGTGGAGCGAATGTAAATCTACTCGGTGTTTTAGGAGTACTCAGCTTAATAGTGAGTGAAACAGATATTGATTCAGTGTATCGTTTTAATGCAGGTGATCAGATCACTTTTCAATCTAACCAGAGTGGGATCAATCTTGATTTGCTGAGCGAAAATATCAGAGCATCAGCAGTTATTTATAAAATTTCTAACTAATAAAAATATTCAAAAAAATCCACACTATACGGTGTAGTGTGGATTTAATTGGAATATGACCTCAATACCAAGATATTTTTTTTAGCAATTCTATTCCGGCTGGGGTCTAAATTTTATGGCTTTTTTTTTAGTTGTCAAATGATCTTCTTATTATTATCCTCCGCCGTCTACTGCTTAGATTATAATTACAATAACCATTATATTTTTCTTGATCATTTAATGTCTAAAAATCATAACTTCTGTACTAAACAGCCTTTATAGAACCAGTGTAGTCTAAATCTAGGGTTTTTATCATCCTTCGTAACAAATGGTTTCAATGGTGAAGGGTAAAATGCTCGCTGTATAGTCTCTCATAATTTAATGAGATAAGATCAGGAATTTTTACATTAGGTGCTTTTAAGAATGGTGGAACTATTGCTGCTGCACAAAAAATAGACCAATATGAATTTACATCTTATGTAACTATTTTTCTCACAGCCAATTGCTAGGCGAGGATATAGCGATGAAAATTTTTCAACAAACGCTGAATCCAGAAAAACTGGATACATTTTTAGCTTTATTGCCAATTTCAGAGAGCAATATTGAAACAGCTTAAGGATAACACAAATTTAATATATTATATAAAGCAGGCTTGGATAAATAGTATTTATTCAGGTCTCGTTTTCTTTTTAGTTGGCTGTCATTTTCTTATATTCTTTAGCATCTTAAAAGTATACAGCAACTTTTTTATCATTGTTCTTTATGAAATTGAAGTTGTGATTTGCTTTCATTTTTTATTATCTTTAAGATACCAAACAATAATAATATATGTAGTGCTTACTTTCAGCATGTTATGATTTTATTTCAATCTTTATTATCTTTCGGCTACAAAAAATCCGAGATTCAATTTAATGTTTTTCAATGGTTTTATATGTTTTTAGAGGGAAGTATTTTCTCTTATATGAATATGGTGTCTTAAGACAATTTGATTCCATTTTTCCAAATTGTTTATCTGTATACACATAATTGCTACCTTCCCTGCTTTCAAAAAATCAACTTCATTCTCTTGACATGTATTTCAGCATTTTCTCTACTCGGATAGTGAAGGATATAGATTAAAAACTGATAAAGTGTAGGAAAGGAGAGTACTTTTACACAAAATTTCAGGACCTGGCAACAATCCAGTTTTTAAAATTCCTCCTATTATAATGCTTTTTAAAATTGGATATCAAAAGTTGAAAAACTATTCGGGAGAATCTGCAATAAGAAGTCTCAAAAAAATCTAGACTTGTCGGATAATTCCAGTAATGTTGGGTGGCAACTTCTTCCATACGGTTAACATTACCACCTTACATATTGACGAGATATTCCGTCAGCAGCCCGTAGTAACTTCCCAACCACCATAAAATTTCCGTCTGATTCTCATTTTTATATTCTATTGGCTGTTTCCAAATGTTGTTTTGTACTTGGCTCGCTGGCTTCTAACTAATCTTTTACACGATCGGAATGTTTAGTGTGAGCCTACTAAAGGAGCATAATGTCGTAAGGAAATTGAGGTGAATCATAGCCTAGCACACCAAATGATTACCCATCATCTTTTGTTTCAGATTATGAAAAGTAGTGATCTGAAAATAATACATATCAGCAACCCCAAATATCGTTACCGAGGATTTTCATTTGCGCGTCTTTGAGTCTGAGGTATGCAGAATCAACGATCTAGATAGAGCGGTCATCAGCTAATATTTAATTTAAGAGGTATACAAATCCACACACCATTGGTCATCGTGCAAATCACAAACAACACGAAAGTAAGAATGTCACTAAATTTTATTAAAGGGACATATCTTTGAGAATTAGACTAACAGCAATGTATATACACCCCCAACATTTTCAAGCATTAGGGCTTTCTATTTAGATCATATGAATAAAGCGTGTAGTTATTTTACTACATGAATTTACATTTTTCACTACAAAGAAACTTTTATCGCTGCCGTAGATTTGTAGTGTTCAAAAGACGGAAACTCAACAACAATAAAAATTAAATATTACGATCATGACAAAACATATTGCAATCTCAGTCTTAACTATCGGAGCAATCATTTTAGGAACCAACAATGTTCAGGCTCAAAATACTACCGCAACGACAACCGTAAACATTACCCTGAACGATGTGATCTCTATTGATGCGGGAAGTACAGCAATCGGTAATACAGTTGACTTCAACTATGCTACTGCAGCAGACTATAACTCTGATCAAACCATTACTAAAGCCAACTCTTTGAAAGTGACTTCAACGAAGAACTTTAACGTTAAAGTAAAAGCGGGGGGTGCCAATTTCATGAATGGAACCAACCTAATCCCTGTAAATGTTTTGACGATTAAAGCTGCTGGATCTGCCGGAACAATGGGAGGAACAAAAACTGCTGTCGTTTTATCTGCAACGGATCAAACTTTAGTCACCAATGCTCCTCTTGGAAGTGCATTAACATTGAATCTGGATTACACGATTCCAGCTGCGAAATCATCTTCTGCCGATATTTTAGGCAAACCGGCCGGAACTTACACGCAAACAGTAACTTATACTGCAACCGCTTTATAAGTAAATTTTTTTCATATTAATATTTTGTGATTTGGTGTTTCGAAGGCTTCCTACAGGAAGCCTTTGATTTTGTACGTATTGATGCCGATGCAGAAAAAGTTAAAAATCCGGGAATAAGTATCTATCAGCTGTAAGGTCGAATCTATGTTTAGGGCTTTTAAATCAAAGATTCAGTAAATTGTTAAGCTGTCTTAATTCTTTTTGAAAGTTATCAAATCTCAAAAAACGATTTATTCAATACGAAACAACGAATTTACAGACTCCATACCTTAAAAAAAATATAGTTTACACCGATTCTGTAAACATTTCTATTAGCATTATAACAGTTCAGGATAAGATCATCGTACTGTATTATAAAGCCTGCCTTCAGCATAGGCACCTTCTATTGTAGAGTGATCAGATATTATAAAATCAAACGCTGCCTTATTTTTAAAGCAGCGTTGGGTTATCTATCTATTCTTTGATTACTTTGTAAGCAATTCTAACATTTCAGTATGAACTACAATGTTGCTTTCCAGAAGCTCCATCTTGTACCATTAAAAACAGCGAGTCTTTTTGCTCCGGCTTTATTAACGTAGACCATCATTCCGGGAGCGGGATTTATCACATTCTGGACATCTTCGACAGTAGGAAGGAGCATAGCTTTCGAAGATGATTCCAGCACCAGAATTCCCTCCGCAGCAGTAGCATCTGAACCAATAATCGCTTTTGCTCCAATAGTTTCTGTAACCTGTGTCAAAGAAGGCTGTATGGATAATGAAGAAGTTACATCTCCGTTCTGTCCGCTTAAATCCATCCATGTTCCATTAAAATATTTAACTCTGGCATCTGTTGCGTTGCTGGCATCTAAAGCGATTGTTCCTTCGGCTGGAGCTATAGGCATTGTGCGTAAATAAGGCAGTACAATTCCTTTATTCTGCCCTGCAGCAAATTCAAGAAGAACTGAAGTTTTTTGTCCTGCAGGTGCTGTACCGATTGCATCACCAATTATTATTTGACCGTTTAACATTGCCATCGCAATCGTAAACGCAGTTACATATAATTTTTTCATTTAATTTCTAATTACAATTTATGTAGTCATTTGACACACGTTTTCTAAAGTACTTAATTTTTACGGGCAAGCTGGTGTTGAGAAACATGTCCATCCCGTGTTAGCAGGTGTTACAGTATCAACCATGTAAATCTTGAGACATTTCGCAGTGGTATCATAGACCATCATCCCATCTATAGGTGTAGTTATTGCGGACAGTCCAGATGTAGGAACTCTAGTGATTACAAAACCTTTTGTATTGGATTCCAAAACAGTGTGCGCTCCCTTTCTAACCATCGGCCAGTTGTCGTTAGTAGTTCCCGCTCTATTTAAAAGAGTGATGCCATGCTGAGCTGAGATTCCTGCAGATGTAGTATTTGGAAGACTGTAACACACACATGCTACAGAATTCAGCCCATACCCGCGGCCAGAGACATTGGTCGTACCAACAATGTTTTGATTTATGATTATTGTATTACCCGACGACGCATTCCATGGAACAGTATTGATTGTATTTCCGTTAAATAGTTCCAACGGGAAAAGAGCTCCGCCTGCAACTTTACTCCCAAACAAAGAGACTGCTCCTGTGTTACTGATAACAACTCTGATGAGCGGTGCAACAGCATTACCTGAATAGTTCATGATAGAGGGTGTATTTATTTCATACTGATCGCCGTCTGCGAAACGGACATTAATACCTTGTGCGGTAACGCCTGACTGAAATTCAATTTCTGAGCCCGCAATATTAACACCATTCACATTCAAATTAAAAGAATTATCCAACGAGAAAATATCCAGTACAAACCCATTATTGGTTGACGGCTGTACAAATGTTTTAGAAACGCCTCCACTTACAGCAAAATTCTCACCAGCGACCTGCTCTGTACACTGTGCTGCTGCTGCTGCATACGTAAATGAAATATTTCTGATATTATTACAATTTCCACCTAAGCCATTATTGGTGCATTCAGTCTGTACATCTGTCGGCATCTGTGAAGGGTTGGGATTTGTTGCATCTGGATCTGTAACATCATTGGTACGTAAAATACCTGCACGGAAATTTTGAATTCCCGCATTAAGATTACTGGTTACAAGTAATGTGACAGTGTATCCGATCTCGCATCCTGTAGGAAGATCAATATTTGAAGAATAGGTTCTTGTGGTTGAATTATAGGTCACTGCAGTTGATTGATTTCCGCAACCTTTACCATCAAAAACTATCGATTGCGGCGTAAAACCGATTGGATGAACAAAAGTAAACTTTGATCCAGTGACTGAACTTGGTCCGTCATTTTTGGCTTTTACAAAAAAAGTAAGCACATCTCCGGGAATAACGGCCGTCTTATTAGCCGTAAACTGAGAAATCTTTAGATCAGCAATCCGTGATACAATGGGTAAAGCAAGTATTTCCATGGGCCCTTTAACAAATGCCCAAGTGTCCATTGATTTCTGGTCCCCAAATTGTCCACCAGTACCCGTAGCATTTAATCCCCAATTGTGACCGTTTGTATTACTGTTAACTCCTGTACTGTTTATGGGCGGAAGATGCGAATTATTTTTTGGAAGAGAATTGCTCCCGTTGGAAACATTCGGAATATCAATATCATTCCAGTAGACCATACTGGATTCAACTTGAGAAAGATCATTTTTATTCAAGAGGTCAATGATAGTACCGTTCTGATTATATTCCATATCGATGTATGGAAAGTGAACCTCCGCCCCTTGTAATTGAACTGATATCTCTGCTTGATGTGTACCTGCTGGCAAAGATTGGCCGGCACCATCTTTTCCATCCCATAGTATACTGTTGGCGTTTTGATTGGCAAAACCTGTCAGAACCGTTTGAGAAAATGCTGCGGGAGTCGCGCTGCTCTTAATAAGAATCGTATATTTTGCAGGTCTGTTGGAATTAAAATTAATATATCCTCCTTTAGAACTGATCTGTCCCTGAGTGCCTTCCACTCCCTGTGAACTAACCTGCGTTACAACAGGCACAATAGGTACGATTTTTAGCCAGGTACTTCCTCCTGGAACAGCACCTATGCTGGATTGAGGAAGATTGGGATCAGGAAGTGTATAGAAAATTTTATGCGTAATTTGTTGTGTTGTTGGCGTGATAATATCTGCAGCCATAGGATTATGTACATCTGTCGCTGACAGATTGGTAACAGTGAGACTTTTGTAAATTGATTTTAACTGTGCATCTCTGAACCCATTATTATTAATGAAAAATGAGAAATAAAGTCCATTATTTCCATTATTGTTTATTCTATATGTGAAACCATCATCCGTTAAACCGTATACTATCCCTCTGAATCCGTTGGTATTCGGATTGCCGGTTCCATTCGACAGATTAAGAAGAGTCGTATATACACGACCCTGAATAAATGCAGTATTTGTATTATTAATCACAGAAATATCCCACGCAAAAATTCCTGCCGTACTACCTTGTGTCCAATTGGCATCCGCCAAAATGGTAGCACTGGGCTCGGAAGGACCTCTTGCCAAAAATTCAACCCGATAAATACCATCCCCACCAGCTGGAACGGTATAGTAAATGGGAGTGTACTTTGTCGTACTATTTTCTCCGAAAAGCTTAGGGCCATTTTTCTCCTGTTCCCTGCTTGCTATCTGGCCAGCAATTGTAGCATCATTCACGATAAGAGTTCCGGTTGGATTGTACAACTTTATAGCGGAACTTGTTGTATCAAGTTGAGCACTTGAAGCGAGCGTAATACGTTCGCCTTGTTTTGCATATACATAATGGGTTCCATTGGTAGGAAAAGGCCACCTTTCCGTATCTGCCGTGAGGCTGCATCTCAGATATGCGCGATATCCTAACTTTCCGTTGGGATAGAGGTCTTTTGACCCGTCAGCAAACAATAGATTGTTGCTCAGTAACAGAAGTGTTACACTTAACAACATCTTGAAACATAATTGTAGTTTCAATGATAATAAATTTGT
The DNA here is from genome assembly GCF_025971945.1 of Chryseobacterium kimseyorum. Classification (GTDB taxonomy): domain Bacteria; phylum Bacteroidota; class Bacteroidia; order Flavobacteriales; family Weeksellaceae; genus Chryseobacterium; species Chryseobacterium kimseyorum. The sequence continues at coordinate 17,992 of NZ_JAPDHW010000016.1, read as the reverse complement.
CATGAATAAGATTGATTGATAATATCTTTTTATGTCAGACCTTTTTAGCAAGGTATGTCAATATATAAATCCTATTAAAGTATGTTTGTGCTGGTGAAAAAATACTAAGAGATACCTGCATAGCTTCAACTTATTAGTACACGATAAAATGCCAACTGTGTTTTAAAGGAAACAAAGAAAGGTTAATGCTGTATTGCGTTATATCATTTAATAATTTCGAGCTGCAAAAATAAGAAATTTGACAATAAATATAAATCCGTATTTAATGTTATTAATCATAATTTAATATGCTAAAATATTATTATAAGTATATAGATTATTTTTAAGGATATTACTGGTAATGCATCTTGAACTATATCAATCAAAAATATATAATGAAAAAAATCAAAGAATAATAAGAACGATACTTGACTACTGCCAAAAAACGGTTGGCCCTTTTTCGTGTGTGGACATTTTTAATTGCTGGAATTTCGAGAAACTGTTTAGAATTTTAGTAAAAATGTGTATAAATAACTGCTGTTCCTAGGGTGCAGAATTAGCGGTAAATAAGCCAGGATTAGCTGAAGCAGTTGCTAGCAGAGAGATGAAATTTTATCAGCTTTATGATTTTGCGAGACTGTAGGAAGTGAAATATATTAATCTTTCTAACAGGTTCAAAGAAAATATTGCCCCGTATTATTATACAGAACTGGTACTCATTAGACCAAGTATATAGTGAAAAAATATTGTTAAATCTATCTATTGAAAAAATACATTCTACGTACCGAATCTGATTTTTTTAGTAACAGTCTAACATGACTTCCAACTAATTTCTAATTCTAATATTTTAAAAATATAAATACCAGTCTGATTAGTTGATTTAGACAAATCTATAACTCTCTCTTTGAGGAGGGACCAATCGCAAAAATCCGGGCCACTTTCCTGGCAATAGATTTAGAGTGTATATGGGGAAATAAAAATTCCCTACCGTAATAGCCGTTGAATAGTCTCTCTTCAATTTCCATTAAATCAGACCGTCTTTTTCTTTCTGGCAAATTTAAGAGATAACATCATCAGTTTCATCAGTAAAATTCTGTTGGTATCAAAATGGTTCTCAGATTTATGATTTTTCAAAGATTGTTAGAATTTTTTTTTTTCAATCCTGGAGCACACTTTAGCTTGAAAAAATTTGTTGCGCAGCCAAATAAAACTACATCTCAGAAATGTCTTCAGATTCCTTCTTAGATTTATTTTTTATTTTATTTATAACCAGTCGTGTTAAGATCCCGCTTATGCTGCCAACCAGGATACTCGCTAAAATCTGTACATTCTGAGAAATAGTAAAACGTTCAGGCATTGTAGGGATTTGGTGTTCATTTAATATTTTAGAGGACAAAATTACAAAAACAGTAAATACATTCACTCATACAAAATGCATTTATTAATATTAAAATTATACATCTACTTTCATTATATTCTGCAAACATTAAAACAACTATGGAAATAGGTAAGTATATCTTGTCATAAAGAAAGATGATCTATAGACTTTTAAAATTTTCCCTGTATAGAATGTTAAGTATACTGAATTCTGTGATTGGGATTATCAGTTCTTCTGATCATATAATAGTGGGTCGGTGAACTGATTTATCCATCTTTCCGAGTGTTTAACGAAATTGCTGTTGACCAAATTATTAGTGCAGTAAAATACTTTTCAATCCTCTTTCGGTTTCTTGAACAAAACCCAGAAGTCACGAGTTTTTCGCCACAGCTTTTAATGAAAATATTGAAATCTCCGAAAAAGTTTTTGAGTAAAATAAATATTTGTTATTTATTTACTCTGGTTACTTTTAGTTTTTACAGAACGGACACTATTCAAATTCACTGCGGGGCCTTTTATATATTTGAGCAATAAGAGAGCAACTTCTGAATTCAGAATGTGCTGGGATTATGAATGCAAACCTATTACAATCCCTTCTTAGTGACGGCCAGGTGCGTTTTGTTGAAAGATTATCCGATTTCTCGGAATGTTAAAAAGCGGATGATAGCAAATATCTACTGATTGTACAACCTTAATATTTCTACCAATTCTGGTATGGAACGAATTTTAAGCTTCTCAAATAGTCTATTTTTATATGTACTGATCGTAGATGAATGAAGATTAAACTGATTGGAAATTTCTTTAAGGGGCAGGCCTTCTGCAAGCTTTGTGGCAATCTGCAGTTCGCGATCAGAGAGTGTTTCAAAAGGAGATTTTTTTGCAGAACCACTTAATGACTCTAAAAGCATCGCTTCTTTAACATTGTCACTGATATATCGGCCTTTTGTGAGCATAGATTTCAAAGCCTGCTCAATCACTTCAGTGGAACTTTGCTTGCTTAGATAACCGCCAGCACCCATCTTTAGATAACGCATCCCATACACCTCTTCATCTTGTGAAGAAAATATAAGAATTTTTAAATCAGGTTTGTGAATTTTTATATAATCTATCGCTTCCTGAACGGTGCCATTAGGCATATTAACATCCATAATAGCAAGATCCAATTCATCTTTCAGAATCATTTTGTACAAGGACTTATAATCCTCTACTTCTATGATTATCGCTTCCGGCTTGAGTCGTTTAATCGTTTGAATCAAACCCATTCTAACGATACCATGATCATCTGCTACAATAATACGAACATTTAATTTTAAAGCATTCATTCATTAAATTTAGGTAAAAATAGGGAAACGGTAGTTCCTTTTTCAGAAGATATAATATCGATGGTTCCCTGCATCAAGGATATAAAATTTTTTACAATTTTCAAACTTAATCCGACACCTTTTTCTCCGGCCGTGCCATTGAAAATCGGATTGTCATAGCTATATATTGTTGATAAATATTTTTGATCGATTCCCGTTCCTAAATCAATCACAGAAAGTATGACCTTATCACTTGATATAGCCTGCTGTAAATAAATTTCTTGACCAGGAAACGAGTATTTTATTGCATTGTTAAAAATTTTGTCTAAAACAAATTCTAACAGCAGACGATCTGTTGTAAGACTTCCACTTTGATCTCCATTGAAAAAAAAATTAATATTTTTTTCTTTTAATGCTTTCGCGTATTTCTCTTCTAATTGTCTAAATAGATCCATAACCTTGATCCTCACAGGCTTAATCTTAAAATCGCCATATTGTGTTTTTAACCAGACTGTGCTATCCTGAACAGTTCGCAGGTTTTTCTCTGCATCACTTTTAACATGTGGCAACAACTTATAAAAATCTTCTACACTGATCGTCTTTTGGTCCAGCGCTTCTATAATCCACAGAAAATTTCCAAACATTTCTTTTGAGTCGTGAGACATTATTGAGATCAGTCCATTTTTGAAATTGATTTCATTTTCGAGCTTTTGTATTCTTATCTGCAGTTCTTTGACAAGATCGTCCATCTTATAAGTATATTAATTTTTTCGTGAATATTTTAAATCTAATTATTTGATTTACTAATTGTCTACTTCTTTACCAAACCATTTCCTGATCATATCTGAAAGAGTTTGTTTCAATAAAGGTTTAGTTAGGAAATCCGACATGCCTGCCTTCAAGCATTTTTCCTTTTCGCCTAGAAGACTGCCTGCCGTTAATGCAATGATAGGAATTTCAATATTTGTTTCCAAAGCTCTTATCTTTCGCGTTGCCTCAATTCCTGTGAGCTGCGGCATTTGGATATCCATTAAAATAAGATCTGGACTTTTTTTCTGGTATTGTTCAACCGCTTCTACTCCATCTTTAGCCTCTATTATTAGAGCCTGCGGAAGAATATCCTTTAAATAGGTTTTTGTAAGAAGCAAATTAACTATATTATCTTCAGCAATCAAAATTTTTATTTTGTGAATACTGACTTCAGTCTCTACTTCAGTCTCTACATTTTTTATCTGCTCCAGTTTTTTCTTTTCAGAATTCTTTAAAGTAGACAAAATCCGGTACATTTCTTTCATACGAATCGGTTTGATCAGTCGATTTTCTATTTCCAATTCATCACATGCATCCTGTAAATTAGTGTCATCGGAAGAACTATAAAGAACAATATATGGCGTTACATCGGTAGTGCCAGGAATCATATTTCTAATTTTTCTGATAGTTTCAATCCCATCCATGATCGGCATATGATAATCTATAATAATCACATCGTATTCAGCTTTATCCATGATCAAAAGCAATGCTTTTAAGCCACTATCGCATTCTGTTACATCGATATTTTTTCGCTCCAGCATCCTTTTCAGTATTTTGCGATTATTCTCGTTGTCGTCCACTATCAGAACTTTTTTAATACTGCTTAAGTTTAAATCATATTCTTCGTCCTGAGTATCAAACTTCATATCAAAGAAAAAATCGCTTCCTGCACCTTGCTCGCTTTCTACCTGTAAAACACTTTCTAAAAGTGCTAAGATCTGGTTTGAAATTGTGAGTCCCAAACCCGTGCCCCCATATTTTTTGGTGATACTAGTATCTTCCTGTGCAAATGCTTCGAATATTTCAGCCTGTTTTTCCTTGTTGATTCCAATACCTGTATCCCGAACTCCAAACCTAATTCGTTTTTGGCCTTCCCCTAAATTATCTAAAACCCTAACATATAAAACGATCTCTCCCTCTTTAGTAAATTTTAGAGCATTACTCAAAAGATTAACAAAGACCTGCTTTAAGCGCATTGCGTCTGTCAAGATGTATGTTGGAATGGCATCGTCAATATCAATGAGCATTTCCAAATGCTTTTTAGTATTATGATACGAAACAATATTAAAAGCTTCCGAAACTAATTCTTCTATTTCTACCTTATCCAGGTTTAATTGAAGCTTCTGCTTCTCTAATTTTGAGAAATCCAAAATATCGTTAATTATGCTGTACAGGGACACTCCAGATTGGTTTATAATCTCTAAATACTGCCTCTGAGTTTCGTCAAGACTGGTTTCCAGAAGAAGATCCGTAAAACCCATAATTCCATTTAACGGAGTTCTGATCTCGTGACTCATATTGGCAATAAACTCTGATTTTAGTTCATGTGATTTTTCTGCTAACTCTTTTGCTGCTAGAATCTCATTCTCTGTTTTTTTTCTTTCAGTGATGTCGACTGCATTCGCCATTACCTGCAAATTACCATCAATATCTTCGTCCATAGCACTCATAAAATGCCAAACCGCTTTTTTTCCATTTTTCTTACGGATGGTCATTTCGCCAGATGCATGATTTGAAATTCTTATTTCCCTTAGGTAAATTTTAACATTATCATGCTTTTCGGGTATAATGAGATCAAAAAGGTTGAAGCTTAGTAATTCCTCTCTTGTAAAGCCAGACGCCTTTAAGCCTGCATCATTAACATCTAAAAAATTACCTTTTGTATCATGAATGCTTATAATTCCCTGATTTTTTTCAAACAGACCACGATACTTTTGTACACTTCGTCCGAGTGATTCTTTTTTTATGACCATCTCTGTCACATCTGTCCCGATGTTATACGCCAATCCGGATTCCGGTTCATGAACAAAGGTCCATTCTATCCATCTCACTTCTCCGGATTTCATAATGTATCTATTAGTGAAATTAGATGAAGATTTACCTTTCAGTAATAGATCTACCTTCTGAGCCGTACTGTCCCTGTCATCTGGATGAACAGATTCCATAAGAATATTACTTTTTAAATCTTTATCACTGCACCCTAAAATTTTACAAAAGGCAGAATTTATTTTTAAGAATTTACCTTCTGAAGATAAAATACCTAACAGATCGTCGGATGTTTCAAAAAGTACATCATAACTGTTTATCAGCTGCTCCTTTTCTATTATTCTACACCATTTTGACGCCTGATACAAAATCTTATGAACAATGTCGTTCTCTGCGACATCAAGTTCTTTCTTTTCCCTGTCAAACAGATTTAAATGAGCGGATAGATTGTCCTTAAGATCCGGGATGCTATAACTTCTATGAAATGTAAATTCTATGTATTCATATTCATAAACTGAAGTCTCATCATCCTGATTAAAGTAAGGATTCTGATGATAAATATGATTGGGAGAAGCATCACTCGTAGCAAGAACGTAGACTTTGCCATCTGAGGTTATACTCATGGTGCATCGCTCAGTATTAGTCATCTTGGCAGCCGTATACACCAGAAAATCAAAAACATCGGTATATTTTTTTTCCAATACTTTTAATTGATCAAAATCGTGCTGATCCTGAGAATGAATTTTGCTGTTAAAGTGGTCCATAATAAGAGTTTGAAAAAGATATTATTAGATTGCCGTAAAGCTATAATAGACATTGATAGAGTATGTACTATTTTCCTTCCCAACCAAACTTTGGGCATCCGCGGGAGATACAGTATATTTTACGCTCAGCTGGCGGTCCAAAACCGGTGTTCCGTCAAGGAGTATTTTTTGGGGAGTTTTGGATAATGGTGCATTTACTGAACTTCCATCGATACCAATCTGTAATATGTTGGAATTGATGTTGGTCTGGAGGCCGCCTTTTTTGAAATAATTTTCGTCTGATTTTACATACAGTTCAAAACTTTCATTATTGGATAATATAATTTGGTTTGGAATTACTTGTGTCTGACCATTAGCATATAGGCCTGCTGTATTAAAATTGAAGTTTACATTTCGACCGGAACTGGGGATAGTGATTTCTGACCGGGGAAGCACCTTTAACTGAACAGCAGTATTCTGAAGACTATTAATTGAATTATCTGTACTTCTGGCATTAAGGTTCAATTCAAATGTATAAGTTCCGGCTTCAAAAAAATAGTTCTTAAAATCATCTGCAGATACGTAAAGCTCTGGAATGAAACTGCTTCTGTTACCTTCTACGACATTCAAATTACTAGTAGAAAAATTCTGAAAATTTGCTGATAGGGCTTTGGTCGTAAGAGAAGATCCGTTACTGCCCAACTTAATACTGGCTATATTTCTGGATCCTGGAACACCTTTAGAAGACGTGAATTGAACAGTATTGTTAGCAGCCTTAGCCCAAAAATTAAGATCGACCGTATGTGCAATTTCCGTATTTCCTAAATCCCATACTCGTGTACTCGTACTACGATAGTCATTCAAAGAAGAAATTTCTATATATTTTGTTAAAGCGGTTGTGACCCATCGTATAGATGGAGAAATCACTAAAATTGTTTTAAAGTTGCGTGGGGTGAAATCATTGTAATTCTGAGTGATATCCATCGAATAATTTCCTGCTCTAAAGGCATTGGCTGTAAATTGTGAGGCAGGAATTTTAAATGTAAAATTGATATTTCCCCGGCTGAATCCTCCCCCAAAGCTGCTTGACGGCGGTTCAAACCATTTTATTGAACTAGTACTGAAGAACTGAAAACCTGGTAAAGATCCCGAAAGTCCCGTTGATGGCAACTGACCTCCCATACTTTCTAACTGCCAAAGAAGGACAGAACTGGGTAAAGTAAATAATGAAGAAGAGTGAGTGAAAGTTGGTCCGGACGTAGAAGTAAATGTTGGAGCTGTAGGTAGAAATCCAAAAAAGGTATAATCCCAGTTTGTTCGATTAGCATTTGTCATTAACCTTGTAGGTACTGATGTAAATTCAGTCCTGTTAAAAATATTATTTTCTGGAATGGACAGGTACACGTCTTGGGCGTTCATGACTGATGATCCGAACAACATAATAAAAATTTCTACTAAAAAAAAAATCCTCATTTTCATACTTCTAAATTTAAAACTTTTTCACCTTTATGATGGTGTTTTTCTTGGTGTATTCAAAAATCACAATTGTTGAATAACCTTCTTTTGTAACTTGAATAATTTGGCTGGGTTTTGCATAATTGTATTTGTCGTTTTCAATATAGAGTTCGTATTTTCCATCTTTTAGAAAGAACTCAAACTCATCTTTTTGGTTAACCACTGAGGTATAAATCACACCATCTTCGCCTTTTGCATACACGATTATCCCTGTTACATCAGTCTCTAAAACATCGTAGGCTTGTTTAATCTCTGTTAATTTCCCACTTACTCTGATGTTTTTTACCAAGCCTACTTTTCGGTTGATATTGCTTTTAACCATCATAACAGGATCTATCATTAATCGGGCACCCGCACTTTCATTCACCTTCAGTGTGTATATACCTTCTGGCACATTTTGAAAAATTACTTTTCCATTCTTATCCGTCATTGCAACATAATTGTCCAGTTTTACAATTTCATTTGCGAATATCGGTTCGCCCGACTCCAAAAGTCCATTGAAATTTTTATCTTCAAAAAACTGAAACGTCACTTTATGATTTCCAAGAGCCGTAGCTGCGGTGAAATATTTTTTAATTCCCACTCTAAACTGGTAATAACTGCTACTGCTTGCATATTCAGCCGTAGATTTATACCCGGAAACATTAAAATAACCAGTGCTGGACCATGAAGGTGAAATCTTATATTCCAGATTACCGGTGACATTGGTATTTAAATTTTTATAAAGTTCAGAATAGAAACTTCCTGCTGATAAAGATCCAATGAGATTATTATCAAGGATCTGGAAATTGTACGATGCGTATAAATTGTAGTTAATAAAATTTCGATCTACATCGTAGTAAGAATTTAAATCAAAAACATTGTTTGCATTCCATTGGGCTGTACCGTTGAGAGAGAATGATTTATATCTATAAGATAAAGTTGTTTTCAAACTGTTAAACCAATCTGTTCTATTATCCTTTTTTGAGTAAGAATATTCCGCTGTCAAGTTTAATCCGTGGGCACCTAATGTCGTGCTGACGTTAGCCTCTAACCGGTAAGAAAAAAGTTCGTGTGATATCTGGAAATTAGCTGTTTTTTGCTTTTCCACCTTAGGAGAAAACAAAAAATTCCAATTCTTTGCAGAAAACTGATATCCAGTGGCCAACGCTTCCGTACTGTTAAAATAATAGCGCAAATTAGCGGTTGGCTCAGCTTGAATTGTCGTAGTCTGGTAAGTCAAAAACTCAGGATCCACCTGCGAATTCTGATATTGTATAAATGCACGCTGAGAAACAGAAAATTGGCGAGCGATGCGTTGATTTGAGAAAAAAGATCCTCTTTTAATCCCTGCATAACTTTTGGTAGCAAAGGAATTAACAGATTGCAAATCCCATATCCCTATTTTCCCCTCATAATTGGCTCCCATTAAGGCTCCTGCATTTTCATCCTTATTTGAAAGCCCTTTTTCGTGGCTAACACCAACCTCCGTCCTGATTGAATGTTTATCGTTAATTAAAATTGACGATACTGCATTCGCCAGCTGGGTATCTACGTTTAAACGCGGATCATGATCGAAAATATAAGAAACTTTTCCATTAAAAGATTTTGTATTCCCAAATCCATATTTTGCGCCTACAATGGTAGATCCTTGTACTTGTTGGAAATAAGTACCGTAAAGATTATAATTATTTTCCAATGCAAGAACTTCAATCTGCTTATTATTACCAAAATGAGTAGAAAATTTTGCACCTCTTCCGAAAACAGGGTATTCGTAATCATTACTATTAACATTACCTAAACGTAATTTAGCATTTTTTCTCTCTAATTCCAGCCAAGTATCATAGAGATTATAACGGCCGCCGTCAGCAAAGTAATCTGCACCAATATTAAGACGCGATTTCACATTTTCTGTTACCCGAAACGCTGTATTTCCTCTTAATTGAAGATAATTGAAACCGGAGCTGTTTTCATTATAGCTGATTTCCGCAAAATTGCTACCGCTCACTGATTCGGTTTCTCTGGAAATTTGTCTGTTGTTTGATAATATTAATAAGCGTAATGTGTTACTTCCCACGATTTCATTCGTTAACAAGTCTGTGGCGATTGCGTTGATATTAAATTCCGGAAAAAGCGTATTTTGTCTTCTGGCTACAATTTTGATCTCGATTGTTTGTTTTTCTAAACCTTCCAGAGAAATAGTATGCTGTTTTGGAATCATTTCCAAACCGTCAGGAATGGATTGCAAATCAATTTTTACAGTACGTTTACTGTAGCCTTGGTTTTCTATAATCAATAAAATTGAAGATTCTGGCGCAGCAGGATTAATAAAATTTTCGTAAGACTCCGTATAAATTGCGATGTTTTTGTTTTCATCTTTTTTTGCGAAAAATGAGGCACTTTCAGTTTTCGTGTCCGTTGAGGTAATGTAAGAGACCTGGAAGTTAATCTCATTGGATCTTAGTTTCATAAAATCTACGTTGGCGATCAGTTTTACAGGAAGCTTTTTAGACTGAGCAGCGCCTAAAATAAAATTATTGTTAGGGAAGAACAGCAATCCGGGATAATTGTCCTGCGGAATGATATTCTGAACAGTAATCGCTTCAGAACTTTTATTCTCAATAATCAGAAAATTAGTAAACGTAGAATTTTTTTCAACAGCGACTGTATCATTTTCAAAATAGGTTTTGACATCTTTTTTTTCCTGAGCAGCGGCAAACGAGAAGTGCAGAAGAACAAATATAAAAAGTAAGATTGTTCTTCTTAGGATCGATATCGATATATCATTTTGTAGTTTCAAGACTTAATTTTAAAATTTAAAGTTTTTCTCGCCTACCCGCAAATCATTGGACCCTGCCATTTTGATAATAGCAACGCCGAGAAAATTACCTGAAATGTTCTCAGGTAAAGAAAATTGAACGACTTGATTGCTCTCGGGAAGCATGGAGATTGAAATTGCGGGTAATTTAAATTCTTTACCACTGTCTGTGTTAGTCAGTTCGAACTCTACGGTTGCATCATTGATCGTGTTTCCGTCATTATGGATGCTTACTGCTACTTTTCTATTTCCTGCACTCTCACCAGTAACCTCTGCAATATTGGTAATATCCAGGCTTTTTACCTGATTCCCAGATGGTGTGTAAAAAATATGAAGTCCTACCTCAAATAAGGTAATAATACCAATCCCATTTTGCGTACGTGCTTGATCTGCCTGCTGTGGAAGTTGAGTAAAAAACAACATACTGTTTGTAACAGCAGACTTAGATGCATCTTCAGGAATCTGCATGGTTACTACAATCTCTTTTGTACTTTTCGACGGAACTGTTACAGAGTTTTCTAAAGTAGAAACCCAGGCGGCATTGGAAGTTTTTGAACTGCCCGCATCAAGATAAAGTTTATTTCCGTTTTCATCTCTAATCCAATCCTTATAGTTAAGATTAAAAACATAATCTTTGTCCGAGCTATTCTGAAGTGTGACTGTTCGTGTCACTCTTTCTCCGGGATTGCCTGTGAAAAACAGACGTGTAGGCGACATAGAGATACTTTGTGCCAGAATTGAAGAAGTCACTGAAAGGATAAAGAAAAAGAAAAGATAAATAAACTTGCGCATGGTGTCAATTGTTTAAAAATAAAAGATTCCCAAAACTACTGAAAACGTCACTAAAGAACGTTTATAAACTTATAAAATTTCATTATAAAGCGGTTGCAGTATAAGTTACTGTTTGCGTGTAAGTTCCGGCCGGTTTACCTAAAATATCGGCAGAAGATGATTTCGCAGCTGGAATCGTGTAATCCAGATTTAATGTTAATGCACTTCCAAGAGGAGCATTGGTAACTAAAGTTTGATCCGTTGCAGATAAAACGACAGCAGTTTTTGTTCCTCCCATTGTTCCGGCAGATCCAGCAGCTTTAATCGTCAAAACATTTACAGGGATTAGGTTGATTCCATTCATGAAATTGGCACCCCCCGCTTTTACTTTAACGTTAAAGTTCTTCGTTGAAGTCACTTTCAAAGAGTTGGCTTTAGTAATGGTTTGATCAGAGTTATAGTCTGCTGCAGTAGCATAGTTGAAGTCAACTGTATTACCGATTGCTGTACTTCCCGCATCAATAGAGATCACATCGTTCAGGGTAATGTTTACGGTTGTCGTTGCGGTAGTATTTTGAGCCTGAACATTGTTGGTTCCTAAAATGATTGCTCCGATAGTTAAGACTGAGATTGCAATATGTTTTGTCATGATCGTAATATTTAATTTTTATTGTTGTTGAGTTTTCGTCCCTTGAACACTGCAAATCTAAGGCAGTGATAAAAGTTTCTTTGTAGTGGAAAATGTAAATTTATGTAGTAAAATAACTACATGCTTTATTCATGATTTAAATACAAAAGCCATCAACACTTAGAAAGTATGATGGCCTCTTTATATTTGAATTTTTTAACTTACAATGCTGTTGCTGTATAAGTTACTGTCTGTGTATAGGTTCCGGCTGGTTTACCTAAAATATCGGCAGAAGATGATTTCGCTGCTGGAATCGTGTAATCCAGATTCAATGTTAAGGCACTCCCTAGTGGAGCATTGGTAACTAAGGTTTGATCCGTTGCAGATAAAATGACAGCGGTTTTTGTACCTCCCATTGTTCCGGCAGCTGCAGCTGCTTTAATCGTCAAAACATTTACAGGGATTAAGTTGGTTCCATTCATGAAATTAGCGCCCCCTGCTTTTACTTTAACATTGAAATTCTTCGTTGAAGTCACTTTCAAAGAGTTGGCTTTAGTAATCGTTTGATCAGAGTTATAATCTGCTGCAGTAGCATAGTTGAAGTCAACAGTATTACCAATTGCAGTACTTCCCGCATCAATAGAGATCACATCGTTCAGGGTAATGTTTACGGTTGTGGTAGCGGTAGTATTTTGAGCTTTAGCGTTGTTAGTTCCTAGTATGAATGTTCCGAAAGTTAAGGCTGCGATTACGATATGTTTTGTCATGATCGTAATATTTAATTTTTATTTAGCTGTTCTCTTTTGAACACTGCAAATCTACACCGTCCATAAAGTATTCTTTGTAGTGAAAAATGGAAGTTATTGTAGTATAATAACTACATGCATAGTTCAACAAAAAGCCCTCAACATTTGAATGCTGAGGGCTTTTTATAAATTGCTATTCGATTAATTATAAAGCGGTTGCAGTATAAGTTACTGTTTGCGTGTAAGTTCCTTTGGGTTTTCCTAAAAGGACTTTTGATGCTTTTTCTGCAGAAATAGAATATGCAATATTTAGGGATTGTTTTGCACCCGAACTTGCGTTACTCACCAAAAGCTGATCTATTGTAGATAAAGTCACCTCATTCATAGTTCCCATCAAGCTCCCTCCCGAAATTGCTTTAACCTGTAACACATCTACAGGGATAATGTTTGCGCCACTTACAAAATTTGCACCCTCAGATTTAACTTTCACATCGAAATTTTTAGAGGAATTGATGACTAAACTATTTGGTACTGTGATATTTTTTGAGGAATTATAATCTGCCGTATTTGCATAATTAAAATCTATTGCGCCTCCCGAAACAGCAGTTCCAACATCAATTGAAATGACATCTGCCAAAATAATGTTAACTGACAAACTTGCATGCTCAGAATTTTGTGCTGATACCCAATTGCTTCCTAAAGAGATTAATCCCAAAGACAACGCAGCGATAGCGATTTGTTTTTTCATAACAGAATATTAATGTGACTGAAATAGATGGTGTATGAAGATTAATTATACAATTAAAATTCATTTAAATCAAATTTAAGACCATTATTTGACTTGACCAAAACCTTGGTTTGATTTTATCAAATAATTATTAGTACGATATTTGCAGTCATTTTAATCCCGATGAGGTAATTATTACTACAATTTTTCACTCTTAAATTTTTATAGATTGTCGATAAAATCCAGATCATTAAAATTTTGTAATAAAAATAAACCGTTAATTGTACGATCAACGTCGTTTCCTTGAATGTAATCAATATCTTCTATTACTTATGCGGGTTACAATAGCTTCGTGTCCTTTTTTAATAATTTATGCTTAATTGAGAATCAGTATGTCATCTTCAGCGATCAGAGATAACATAACTCTTGATTTTATTTTATTAATTTTTTTATTATATCTAATCCGATGGATATCTCTACATCTACTTCTTTTGCCATGTCTGAAAAATCAATAGTATCATCAGCTTTTTCCTCCCATTTTAATGCACAATCTGAAAGTCTGAAAAGACCGGCAGTTCCCGCTGTGCCTTTAAGTTTATGAAGAATCATTTTCACTGCTACCGCATCCTTAACCGGTGCTGCACTAATAATATTCTCCCTTGTTTGGATGAGCTCTTTTATAACAATGTCTAAAAATATTTTTTTGAAATCTTCATCATCACCTATATGCTCTCTAAGAATATCCATACTCATGTATTTTTCGGTCACGATTTCAACTTTGACATCAAGATCTAGGTTTTGTTTAATGGATATATATTTTTTGAGCATTTCCGAAAGATCAGCCTGACGTAAAGGCTTTGGCAGAAAGTCATTCATTCCAGATTCCAGACATTTCTCTTTTTCTCCCAATACATTTCCTGCCGTCACCCCAATAATGGGTACATTTTTATAACCTGACAAAAGGCGAATCTTCTGCGTAGCTTCAAAACCATTCATCACTGGCATCTGTACATCCATAAGAATTATGGAAAAATCTTTTTTCTTACACTCTTCCAATGCCTCTAAACCATTTACTGCTTCTGTAAGATGCACATCGGGCGTCAGTGACTTAAGCATCCGATTATTAAGAACCATATTTACGGGATTATCATCTACTAAAAGAACTTCTAACTTTTTCGCAAAAGATAAATGATGTGTTTCCAAATGATCACGAGTAACAACTTCCGTCACATTACTTTGTGTAACATGTTTAAGTGTCCTATAAAGATCATCAGATTTAATAGGCTTTAAAAGAAAATAGGAGTCATCTTCCTTACGGAAAGAATTAATGACATCATGTTCTTCCGAAGAAGTATGAAGAATTACTAATGGTGAGGTTTCATTTTTTTCATTAAATAGCTTTCTGATCTTAGTGATTGTTTCCAAACCAGAAATTACCGGCATATGATAGTCCATCAGTATCACATCGAAGCGTTCACCTCGAAGCAAAATCTGTAATGCTTCCATACCATTGGAGGCTAAGGTAGATTCGATATTTTTATAGGTAAGCATATGCTGTAGAATGATTCTGTTTGCTTCATTATCATCCACCACTAGGACTTTTTTGATAGTTAGATCATTATACTCATCAAATGTTGATTTTTCATATGGTATTTCGATATCGAAGAAAAACAGGGAACCTTTTTCAGGTGTGCTGATCAATGACAAATGACTTCCCATATAACCCAGAATATTGTTTGAGATCGTGAGACCAAGCCCTGTCCCGCCATAGCGTTTACTGATAGAGCTGTTTTCCTGAGTAAAAGCATCAAAAATATGTTTCTGCTTTTCCGCTGGTATACCTATACCCGTGTCCCTAACAGAAAATCGCAGAACAATATTCTGATCATCTACACGAAGTGTTTCCACCTTAAGTTCAATCTCTCCTTTTTCTGTAAATTTTACGGCGTTACCTAGAAGGTTGATAAGAATTTGCTTTAATCTTACCTCATCAAGCAACAGAGTTTTTGGAAGTCCTGGTTCTATATTTAATAGAAGTTCAATATTTTTTTTCTGAGACTGATATAGAATAACATTTATCACCTGGCTCACCATGTCATAAACATTACTTTTATCTACTAAAAGTTCCATTTTACCGGATTCTATTTTAGAAAAATCAAGAATGTCATTAATAATGTTCAGAAGATTTTCTCCAGATTCATTAATATAATTAAGATATTGCGCCTGAAGATCATTAAGAGGAGTTCTCAAAAGAAGATCTGAAAAACCAATCACTCCATTTAGAGGAGTACGGATCTCATGGCTCATATTGGCAAGAAACTCTGATTTTGCTTTGCTTGCAATATCAGCCATTTTTTTTGCATTTTTAAGTTCTTCATTAATCTTTACAGCTGTGGTAATATCTTGTACTGAGACAATAACCCCTCCGATTTCATTATCCGAGAGATACCAAGGTCCGACTTTAAGGTCTAAATGCTGAATTTCTTTTTTACCATCAATATGAATTGCAAAATCTTCATTGATATAGGTCTTTCCCTGCAAAGCAGCGTGATAAATTTCTTTTCGTTCGACAGGAATATTTGGTGATACTTTAAAAAGATTCTTTCCAATGATATCGTACTCATTCATTTTGAATTGATCTTTCCATTTGCTGCTAACAGAAATATAATTGAGATCTTTATCAAACATTGCAACAGAAACAGGTACATACGTTACAAAAGATTGCATCATTGCTTCTTTTTTTGCAATATCAAGAAACATTTTCTTAAAAATATCAATATCCTGAATGATACCGAAAACCCTTATACAATGGTCATCTTCAAATTCCGGAATTGCTTTTACCCTTACCCAAATTGTAACTCCATCATTACGAAGAAGCTGAAATTCATCATCGTACGGAATTCCTTTCGTTATCGCTCTGTTAAATAAGAATTTAACTCTTTCTCTGCTATCTTCTGTATAAAAACCAATGGCATTTTCTAAATCAGGTACATAGTCGTTACTAATTTTATGAATTTCTTTAGTACTTTGCGACCAGTATAAGGTATTTTTCTTCAAGTTTACTTCCCAGCCGCCTACTTGTGCTACAGAACTTGTCTGTTCAAGCATTTTTTTTGTACGAATGAGGTCTTTTTCCAAGGTCATTCGTTCCGTGACGTTTAGGGCAGTGCTAATTATATAAGGCCTTCCCTCCTCGTCTGTTTCAATAAGGTTGTGATACATCCATACTTGCTCGTCTCCATTTTTCGCCTTTAGAATCATGGTTCCAAAGTCCTCCTTATTTGTTTTAATGCGATCAAGATATTCTCTTAAAGCGGGCCAATTATTTTCTGGAACAAGGTCTCTAAGGTTTAGATCTCTCACCTCATCAGCTGAATATTGTAACATCTCTCTTCCTTTTTCATTTACCGCAAGAATGTTGCCTTCCACATCATGCATACTCATCAAACCGATTGCATTTTCAAAGAAACTCCTGAAACGCCGCTCCGAGCTCTCTAATTGACGTTTTTCTTCAGTCTGTTTAGTGATATTGGTTCCGAAACAGAAAATTTCAGAAAGTTCCTGATTTGATTTAAAAGTCCAATCTACAATGATTGAACTGCCATCTTCACTATCTTTAGACGATGTAAAAGATATTTCTTCGCCACTCTTGATAACATCTTTCAACTTTGATAGGTCTTTATTTGCTTCACCGAAAATATCGGAAAAATCAAGTCCTATTGCCTCCACTTTTTTCAATGACAAAATTTTCTCAACTACTTTATTGAGATCTTTAAACCTCAAATCGTCATCCAAAACGCAGATTAAATTATTAGATATATTGAAGATCTGTTGAAAATACTCTCCATAAATTGTTTTTCTTTTCGCTGTCAAAAGTTTAGAAATAACCTCTGAAAGTTTTTTGAGAGCAGTAATCTGACTGTCTGTTATTACTCTGGGTTTATAATCAATCAAACAGATTGTTCCTAGTGCAAAACGTTCATCATCAAAAAATGGTATTCCTATATAGAATCGTATTCCTCCTTCTATTACCAATGGATTTTTCCAGGATCTTTCATCTAAAAGCGTATCATTAATAATGACAATTTCTCCATTGGCGATTGAATATTGACAAATGGTATTCTCACGCTTTACAGAATCGATTTCTAAACCTACACAACTTTGAACAGCCTGAGTCTCACTTTCCATAATCGAAATAATTGAAGCAGGACAATCAGCTATCAGACATGCAGTTTCTGCAAAAACATCGAATTGAGGATCTTTACCCAAATTTAGAAGATCAAAAAATTCTAATTTTTTCAATCTATCTATCTCATTATCAGGAATAATATAATTTAACATAATAAAGAAAAAGTTGTTTCAAAAGTAAACAATTATTAGAATTTATTCGCCACTCGAGCAAAATTCATTAAAAAACTATCGAGCAATAGTTTTAAAACGTATTATCAGGTTAATGACATCAATACAAGTAAACAACTAATAAAATTTGAATTTTCCAATTTTTATAAGTCAAAACTAAGTTCAAATGAAAGAGCTTGATAAACATTAATTTCAGAAAATGTTCAGAATGAGTATAGTCTGGAATCTAAGGTAATACTGGTTTTATATATA
>NZ_JAPDHW010000015.1:42899-84149 GCF_025971945.1 Chryseobacterium kimseyorum | reverse complement strand
CACCAAAGGTGCCGCCGAAACTATTTGTATTAGAGGAAATTTTAAATTAAATTCCTAAACTTTCTCTTACTCTTCTAATGGTTTCAGTAGCAATTGCTCTCGTTTTAACAGCTCCTTCCTGAAGTTTTGCTTCCAACTCATCAAGATTGTTCATGTAGTAAGAAAACAATTCTCTTTCTTTTTCAAATCTTGTAAGAATTAACTCTAAAAGTTCTTTTTTAGCATGACCATAACCGAAATTTCCGGCTAAATATTTCGCTCTAAGTTCTTCAGTCTGTTCAGGAGTTGCAATCAATTCGTAAATTGCAAAAGTCTTATCAGTCGAAGGATCTTTCGGTTCTTCCAGTGTTTTTGAATCACTTTCAATACTCATCACCTGTTTTTTTAGTTCTTTTTCAGGTAAGAAAATATTGATAATGTTTCCTCTCGATTTTGACATTTTGTGACCATCCACACCGGGAACATATTTGGTGTCTTCTTGCAGTTCAGCCTGAGGCAAAACCAAAACTTCACCCATCTGATTATTAAATCTTGAGGCTACATCACGGGCAATTTCCAAATGCTGAAGCTGATCTTTTCCTACAGGAACGATTTCTGCGTCATACAGTAAAATATCTGCAGCCATCAGAATCGGATAAGTAAACAAACCTGCATTAACGTCCTGCAGACGGTCTGCTTTATCTTTAAACGAATGTGCTAAAGTTAATCTCTGATAAGGAAAAAAACATGATAAATGCCAGGAAAGTTCACAGGTTTCAGGGATGTCGCTCTGTCTGTAAAAGAATGTTTTCTCAGTATCCAGTCCGCAGGCAAGCCATGCTGCAGCAATTTCGTACGTATTGTTTTTAAGCTCCTTTGCATCTTTGATCTGCGTCAGTGAATGCAGATTCGCGATAAATAAAAATGATTCGTTTCCTGCCTGCTTTGAGAGCTCAATTGCAGGAATAATTGCACCCAAAAGGTTTCCAAGGTGCGGAGTTCCGGTGGCTTGTATGCCGGTAAGAATTCTTGACATTTGTTTTAAAATTGTTTATGCAAAAATAGGCAAAATTTAAATGAATACTATTCATCCAAATATTGATCACCTTTAAAATTTGCAATTCTTAATATGATTATTGCAATGATCTGGGATTTTGATTTTGGGAAATTTGCAAAATAAAACAAATTAATGACAAAAATTTTTATTACCATTTTTTCCCTTGCGTTTGTGACCATTTATTCGCAAGTCGGAATTGATACCACAGATCCTAAGGCTACCCTAGATGTTACAGCAAAGGCTGCAGATTTATCTAAGATCGATGGAATTATCGCGCCTAGACTATCCGGAAACGAACTAAAATCGAAAGACGGTTTGTACGGACCAAATCAAAATGCAGCTTTTGTATATGCAACTTCCGCAGCTTCTCCTACAACAGCAAAGACGGTAGATGTTACTAAATCTGGTTACTATTATTATGATTCTCTTTTAGCAAAATGGGTTGCTTTTCAGTCTTCAGCCGGAAGCGGCATCACAACAAATGAAATTTCTAATCCGATTAATACGATAACATCCATCGTCAACGGTATTTCTACTACGACAAATGCAGTGAATGTTGTAAGCAATACTTCTGCAGCAAACAGCAATACTTTAACGACCACGGTAAACGGTGTCACAGGAACAAGTGTAAATCTTGTAAAATCTGTGAGCAATACCGTTTCAGCGACCAACTTTTTAACAACTACCGTCAATGGTGTTGCGAGTACGCCGGTTTCCATTAAAAATATTTACAACAGCGACGGAACTTTAACCGGTGACCGGACGATGACAATGGCGGGATATAGACTTTATCTAGAAGGAGTAACCGGAACAACGAGGTTTTCTAACGATACAGGTGGAGCCTCAATTGCGCATTTAGCCAGTACGGGAAGAGCTGATTTTATTATGAGAGCTGGTACAAGCGGAATGCAGTTTTTTGTAGACCCAAACGCAGCGGCTCAAATTTCTGCAGGTACAAGTTCAACTTCATTATCACTTGGAACCAGTGGCACGAATGCTGCTGCACCGATTGGTTTTTTTACGTCAACTGGTGGTGGAGCGAACGGCCAGTACCGAGCGGAAATTGCTGGCGACGGAAGATTTAATATTGTTAATAATTTAAGTGTTGGTTATGGCAATCAACAAACCTTTACAGGAACTCAAAAATTGAAGGTAAACGGAAGCATTGTAACGACTTCAAATACTTATCCTGACTATGTTTTCGAGAAATATTTTACCGGAAATTCGATCATTAAACCTGATTATCATTTTAAAAATTTAGAAGAAACTAAAAGTTTCGTTAAAGAAAATCATCACTTGCCGGGAATTGTTTCCATCAAAGATTTACAAAAATCAGAAGACGGTTATGATGTTGATATGACGCAACTAAGCATTCAGCAACTGGAAAAAATTGAGGAATTATATCTTCATGCTTTTGATCAGGAAGAAACGATTAAGCAACAGCAATCTGAAATTATTGATTTAAAACTGAGATTAGAAAAACTTGAAAGGATTACATTAAAATAGATATCATTTGTGTTTTGCGGAAATATGGATAAGATTTTCTTGTCCATATTTCGCTTTTGTTAAATAATATGTAACTTTAATTAAAACTTTCGCCATGGAAAATGAGGTACCTTTCTTCGCAACCCACGATGATTTTTTCAAGGCTGCAAATATGCCGCCATCCAAATACGACGGGCTTTATGTAGATGTTTTAGATAAACTTTGGACGCATCCATCGCTGGAAGTTCCGCCTTTCAAGCATAATTCTTATGCCATAAAATTACTTCTAAAAGGTGAAGGTGTAATGAGAATTGGTCAATGGAAGGAAAACCTGAAAGCGCCTGCGATCTTTATCTCACCACCAAATCAAATCGTTTCCTGTGAAATGGTGGATGACGATATTTTAGAATACGCTGTCATTATTTCTCATGAATTTGTCGAAAAACATTTGAGATTAAATCATTTTATCTCGGTTTTTGAATATTTTCAGGCAGAAAAGTCCGCTCCGATTGTGATTACTGATGATGAAATGACAGACTTAGAAAAAGTTTTTCATTACATCAATGACGAATATAAATCGGAAATAAAAAGTGATTCACTGGAAATGATGGCTTCGGCAATTCTTATTTTTTATATGAAGATAAAGAGACTTTACAGCAAATATTCATTAGAAATTGACGAAGAAAACAATGAGTCAAAAAAAATAGATTCTCTGAGCAACCGTTTCCTGAAATTGCTTCACGAAGATTCTCAAAATCTGGAGAATGTAGATTACAATATTGCCTATTTCGCTTCTAAACTCGCAGTACATCCCAATTATCTAAGCTCTAAATTAAAAACAGAAACCGGAAAATCTGCCAAAGAACATTTGGATGCAAAGCTTATCCACAACGCCAAAACTTTGCTTCAGCAAACCGATTTTTCAGTTAAGGAAATTGCTTTTAAACTGAATTTTAAAGAATCTTCACATTTTGTGAATTTCTTTAAAAAACAGACAGCGGAAACGCCGAGTGAGTTCAGGAAAGAGTATCAATGAGAGTTTGAAAGTAAATCCTTAAGACATTAAAAAGATTCTTATATTAGTGGAAAGAATTTCACAAATGGAGAACAACGACGTTTTATCGCCGAAGATTTTTAAATCCATCCAAAGGTTATGGATTTTGCTGGCAATCTTTGTAGGTGTGGATTTTATCACCAATTTCTTTTATCCCGAGCAAAAAGATTCTTCGTTGGCGAAGATTTTTGACTTCTTCTCTTCTGCGCTTCACTGTTTGTTTTTTCTTTGGTATTTTGTTATCAACAAGCGTTGGAAATCCTTTGTGATGGCGCTTCCTCTGTTGGTTTTGTGTTTCTTTTTTATGAAGGAGATTCGGAATTTTTTGGATTATTATATTCCTTTTGAAACCATTGTCAATTCTGGGACGATTCGGAAATATTCATATTTGATTATAGAATTGCTGGCCATTTTTATTTTGAGCAAACGATATTTGGTGGAAGAAGTAGTGACTGGAAAATGGGCGTTTGGAAAAATATTCCTTTTGAATCTCGGTCTGTTTTCGCTCTACAATTCTGATATGGGAATCGTGGAGCAAATGATTTCGACGGGGACTTTCAGTTCAAAAACTGTTGAATTCATCCTGACTTTTATTTATTATGCTTTGACTTCTGTGAGAAGTATTGCGTTTTTGGGTGCCTTTTTATTTCTGACAGGTTGTGTCATCAATCGGGAAAATATCTACCATTTTTCAAGCAAGGTTTTACAATTTGCCAACCGATATTTTGGCGTTTCAATTTTGATTTCCATCAGCTGTTTGATTTTCGGTTTCGCTTATTTGATTGAAAATGCAGTTTCCCTCCAGCTCGATTTCTTCGGAGAAAAGTTGACGGTTTTTGGTTGGCTCAACAATATTGCTGTCATTGCATTGTTCGTGATTTGCTCCAGATTTGTAGGTCAATTTTTGAAGGAAAGAAGCCTTCAGAAACAGAAATATTACGGCGTAATTGGAAGCTCGGTTTGGGTTCCCGTGATTAACATTATTTCTTTATTAATGATAAGATTTGATGATAAAATAAAATTCCTTTCCCCATCAAACTTCGAAAGAGCCAAGAAGATTCACTTGATCATCGCATCTGTCTTGATTCTGTTTTTCTATAAAAATGACATCCTTGATAACGATAAAAGGCTGGAAGGACTTTTGCTGAGTTCCATCTATATTGCGAGTTTCTGGATTGTCGCTTACATCAAAAAGTACAATTGGATTTTCCCTTTGATTCTTGCTGGACTTATAACGATGATTAATGTTTATCCTTTCTACAGCGGGATTTATGACGAGCAATTTATGTTCAAAGACTATGTTTTGGATTTTGTGAAACACACTTTTTCCATTGCGATGATTCTGATGACGATTGTGTTTTACGGGATTTATTATATTGCTTTTGAGACGTTGAATAAGAAATGATTACTTAGTTTTCAGGGGTTTACATATTTCAACAACATACGGATACGAATTATAAGAATTGATTTTTCTAGTTGAATCATTAGGTTTTCCAGAGCCAGTCAATATTTTCTGTTGATTATTTTCTCCACCTTTTATAGAATAAACAAAAGAAATTTCTTTTCCATTTTTATCTTTTAGCTTTTCAATTCTTCTATTGCCTTGTATTGATATATAGATGAGATTTTCTCGAATACATTTTTCATCAATTTCATTTTTCGCAACAACCATAAAAGTATCAACTGCACGCGAATAACTCAATAGCTTGTAATCAACCAACTTTTCAGTTTTAATCAATTTTAATTCTGAATTTTTGTTTGTATTGTCAAATTTTGAATTAGCACAAGAAATTATGATAGTTCCGATTAGAGTATGCAAAAAAGTTTTGATGTTAATTCTGCTCATTATGAATAAAATTAAAATTTACTTCTTTCTCAATATCACAGCCACTTTCGTAAACATACTTCTCGCCGACTCACTATCACTGCTGGCTTTGTAATCTAAAGTATATTTCCCGTCTTTCTCAATTGGAATTTGAATCACTTCTTGTTCAAAAGTCCAATCGGATTTTACTATTTTTTCAGGTTTTTCTTCTGGCGTTTCTTCAGAATTATTTTCGTCATCAGACGTTTCATTCTCAGTTTGTTCCTCTTCTTCTTTTTCTTCTTTTCTGACTTCGTGCGTAGAATTGATGATTTTATAATTGACCGCAAACATCGTCACAGTAGAGTTTTCAATGGTTTTTCCATTCAAGCTGAGATTGTAGTTCAAGCGAAAAGAGGGAACATTGTTATTCTCCAGAAATGATGCATCCATTTTCCCCCAAATCACAAGAACGTCGCCTTTCTTCAAATCAATGTTTTCTGTGGTGTTGACCAATTGGTCGTCCAGCGGTTTTTCTTCGGAAACTGTCTCTCCAACGGGATTGCAGGAGATTATGACGATTGAAAATATAATTAGAGTTAAAAATAATTGAAATATTTTGAGCATAATTTTTAATATTAGGACATTAGTAAAAAGCTAAAAGCCAGAAGCAAACCGCCAAAAGCAAACAATTATATTTTTAAATGTTTACTGAAATAATCATTCATCAAAGAAGTTAAATCATCTCCATTTTCGTTGGTTGGGCTGATGAGATAAAATTGACCTTTCTCGGTTTTGATGGAACTGATGATGTAATAATTAGAGTCATCAGAATTGTATCCGCTTCTTGTCGCACTTACTAAAATCGATTGGTCACTTATTTTTTTAATAAATCGAAACTGATCATCAATACTATACATTTGTCGGAAATAACCTTTATGTAATCGATTTTCAAAATTAAGGTCGTAAAATATTCCAGAATATTCTGAGTTTGCTAGAGACGTAACTTGGTCAAAAGTATTCTTGCTATGATCTTCATCCCGATAGAGGTAAAACTGCATCTTGTCTCGGTTGATGTTGACGCTGTCATTGTCTTTCAAGAAATATTTCAATTCCTTTGCCATCGATTTGTAGTAAACGCCGTAGTTTTTCAGTTCAGTTTCGGAAAGGCTTGGTTTGATTTTTTCCCAAGTCATATTTTCTGCCGGACTTTCATTATCAAAAGCCAACAGATTTTGTGCTTTTATATAGATCGAAAATAAGGAAGCGTATTGAAGTTTCTGGTCATTATATTTCGGAACTTCGGCGGTGTAGAGATAATACGTGGAATTTACCGGATTATACTGTCGGTAAAACAATTTCTTTCTTCCAAACCCATCTATAAATAACAAAGCATTTTTGTCTTCAAATAGAATTTTTTCAGCTTCATTGAATTTTTTGATGTCAGAAACAGGAAAAACATTGGGATTTGATGATTTACCGATCAACAAAACTTCTCCTGAGTCACCTTCAGAAAACGGATTTTGAACGCCAACACTCATTGGTATCTCAGCTTCATTTATTTCCGCAGTAGAATTTGGGTCAGTCACATTGATGTCGCTCGAAAACGAATATTCCTTCAGATAATTGCTCATCGGAAGCATCAAATCAACAGAAGTTGCGGAGTCCAATTCGTAAGACACTTTCTTCAAAAAAACCTGTTTTTTCGCTTCACTTTTTTGGATAGAATCTATTTGTGCCTGCGGAATTCCGAGCACCATATCAGCGTAATCCTCAGTTTTTTTGAAATCTTCATTCTCCGCTTTGTCTTTGCAGGAAAACAGAAATAAGGAAATTAATAAAATCAGATAAGTTTTTTTCTTCATCGTAATATAGACTTTAAAAGTAACGAAATTATTCTACTAAAATCTTCATCTAATCAAATTTTGGTTGAAGATTGGATAATTGCTTACGGTTTTGTGAATTTGATTTTTAAAACCTAATTCTTCATTTTAATTTTATAATTAAAAACCAGAACCTTCAAATGCCAAAGCGTCAAAGTTTGTTCAGCAAGAATCAAATCGTTTTCCGAACCAATAATTAATTTATCCCGAAACGAACTGATGAACTGCGACCAGTATTCTCCCTTAGAATCTTTCAGCAAAAAATAAAATCCTGCGTCTCCAAATTTTTCCCCTGAAGAATCTAAAATCAATTCACCATTTTTTCCAACACTTGGATTCATCAAAACAGTTGCGTTTCCATTTGGAAGCGGAAAAACAGCTTTCACACAGGTTTTTCTGGAAGGCAAAGTGCTGATTCCGTACACACCGGAATAAATAACCTGTCCGGTAGATTGAATGGAACGGAACCAAAATGTGTACTTGATTTCGTTGGTTACAGGATCGGCAAGATTGATGATCTCGCTTTTTAAAGATTCAGAGTCATCAATATTTTTCGTCGGAATATTCAGCTGATTGATTCTGTTGCTGAACAGTTTATTAAGTAAAATCCCGAAAAATTTGAAAAAAGGATTCCACTGTACAGAAAATTGTAAATGGTGACCGTCTGTGTTTTCATAGAATTGAATGACACTTTCAGATAGATTTTCGAACTCAGTTTCAGACAAATTCAGTTTCTGCATTGAGGGAATAATGCCTTTTGATTCTGAGTCTTTTTGAATAATTAAGTTTTGCTTTTCCGCAAACTGATGGATATAATCTTTACCAATTGCATCCAAATTTCCAAAGGGACCTATCAGCCACGGAAAATCTTCGGGATTAATTTTCTTTCCACGCAAGATTACCCATTGCTGAGTTACCCAATCCTGGAATTTCTGCATCGGATAAGCAAATCTCATTTAACCTTTTTTAAATTGGGAATAATATTGCACCGTCCGTTCCATTCACCAAATTCTGCGATCGGTTTGAAGCGAAGGGTTGTAAACTCAAAATGAAAATCTTTCCGGTCTCTTTCTTTCATCGCATTGGCATGTCTTTCAGGTTGTGGAACTTTGCTGTGTCCGTGCACCATATCTGTCATTTCTTTCTGTGTTTTCCAAACTGAAAAAGTGGAAACGGTATTTGGAAATTTAATCGAAGCCAGAGACAAAGTAGTTGCGGGATGGTCGCGAACCAATTTCTCAACCGGTCTTCCCCAGCGGATAAATCTTGGAATTTCCAGAAATTTCATTCGGGCAATTGTTACTGCGACAACAGGAGAATTCGGATTTTCAAATTCTAAAGTTTCATCCGGAATTTCAAACTTATTAAACTTGCCCCATTTTCGCATAAAAGTTAACCTCGTATGCCAACCTTTCGCAAGTATTTTTCCTAAGTTATTTTCAGTTAAAAAATTTTCAACATCACTTTCATTTTCCCATTGAGCAAATACGGCGATCTGCCGGATCAGCATTCGTGAAGGTGAAAGAATAGGAGAGCCAAGCGTCATTGCAGTCATACATTCTGCGTGAATTAACCCAGGGATATTTTCTTTTTTCGGTGGAAACAGAAGAATTTTAAGCGCAGAAATATAATTTGTTTTTACTAAATGATAGGTGAATACGCTCATTATTTCAAGTTATTGGAAGTTTTTGCAGAGGAAATTATAATATTAATTTTACTTTTTCCTTACTGAGTTATAATAATTGATTCCTTCTTTTTTCATCCAGAAATAAGGAATTTGTTTTGATTTCTTTTTTTTAAGATCGGTAATAATAGCAAAAAAATTATAGATTAAATAAGTGTATTTACCGTCATTAATAATTAGATTTGTGTCTGAAATTGTTCCAAAAAAGATTAAATTTTCTGTATTTTCAATTTGGTTTGTAAAAGCTGCAAAAGAATTTCCTTTATAATCTCGTAGACATTGTTGAATTTTATCTACAGCATTTTGACTGAAAATTTCTTTCGACCTACTAATGTGAGAATAAGCAACTTCGTCTTTATTTAAAACCTTTTTAATGATGAACGGATCTATTAATATACCATCATTATAAGTTTGAAATAATTTGAGAGCATCTAAAAAGGAAATGTAATTATTAAAATACCCTTCTGTTTTCAGATTATTTATATTGAAATTTGATAAGAATTGAACTTCTTTTTTGCTTATTTCCAATTCTTTTCCTGATGTATAGGAATGGTGGTACAAATAATTCTCTGCGATTTCTGAATCTGGACTTTCGTTAAGTGCACTTCCTATTCTGATTAATTTTCTTAAGCCACCAATTGAAATATCATTTCGATCATTTTTTTTGGTTTTGAATGAACTATAGAAATTTACTACTCTTCTTGTTTTGTTATCTACAACAATGATTTTTTCCCGGAACCATTCATCAAAAGCTTCTTTATCTTCAGGTTTAAAATTGTAAGTTAAAGCATTTTCAAAAATTTTATTTCGTATAGAATCCAAATTGGTTTTGTATGAAGTTTAATCTAAAGTGGTGTAAATTTTCAAATTCTTTTCCTGTGTATTGATTTTCAGTTTTATCAATTCATTATCAATGAAACGAATTACTGTGCTATCTTTTATCTGCTTATTATCTGAATAATAGTAAATGTTTTCCTTTTTGCAGGAAATGAAAATGAATAGTACAATAAACAGCTGAAAACTTTTCATGGCTATATTAAGGAATCAGAATCTTCTCCCCACCAAATTTCGGTTCCACCTCAAATATAAAATCCCAAAACACCTTTGCCCGCGCCAGTTTTTCTCGTGCATTGGTTTTAAAACCTGCATATTTATTTACATTTGCAGCATTGTAGCCGAATGCTCTAATTCCATTTTTTCTCGCAAGATATACAGCTCTCTCATTATGGAATTTTTGAGAAATAATAATGTAGGAATTTTGTCCGAAAATTTCTTTCGCCCGTAAAACCGAATCCAAAGTTCTGAAACCTGCAAAATCCTCAAAGATTCTTTCTGCAGGAATTCCGGCTTTGATCAGTTCGTTTTTCATTTCCTCAGGTTCATTATAATCCTTTTGAGAATTGTCTCCGCTTACAATAATATTTTGAACCTTTCCGGATTTATATAAGTCTGCAGCAGCTTTTATTCTGTTAAAAAAGTAGGCATTGGGATTTCCGTTGGATAAAGTTTTACTCGTGCCCAGCAGAAGTCCGGTTTTTTCGGTGGGAAGCCTGGAAATATCTGAAGTAACGAAATTTTTCGTCTGATCCTTAATCGTAAAGTTTGACCAAATAACAAAAATAATTCCTGCCACGAAAAGCAGCAGGAAGATTTTGATTGTATTTTTTATTAATTTTTTCATACATTTTAAACCGTTGTAGGTTTGATAAAAGTATGAAATCCCCGTGAGTTGGCAACACAAAAACCGATAAAGATTATGGGATTAAATATGCCCTTTAAAAGACAATATGGATCTACATATAAAATATTTTAAAATTCTAATCCATTCGGGAAAGCTTTCTTTCTAAATATTAATAATAATGCAGCACCTACGGTAATCGCAGAATCAGCAACATTGAAAATATATTTGAAGAATTCAAAGTGTTTTCCGCCGATTAAAGGCCAGCTGTCAGGAACCGTCCAGTCAACTAAAGGAAAATGAAGCATATCAACCACGCAGCCTTTCATAAATGTTGAATAACCTTCACCGAAAGGAACAAGTTTAGACACTCCGCCATAACCAATCCACTGATTGACGCTTTCGTCATACACCATTCCGCTGTCGAAGATTAATCCGTAGAACATTCCGTCTAATAGATTTCCGATAGCTCCGGCGAAAATAATGGCCATTGGAATAATCAGATAATTAGATTCACCTCTTGCCAACCATTTTTTAAACAGATAAACCATCCCGCCAATTAAGAAAATACGGACGATTACCAGAAAATATTTGCCAAGCATTCCACCAAAATGAAAACCATAAGCCATTCCGGGGTTCTCAACAAAAGTTAATTTAAAACCAGGGAAAACAGAAACACTGTCATTAAGGCTGAAATTGGTTTTAATATAAATTTTCGATGCCTGATCGATCAATAAAATAAGGAAAGTGATAAGTGCAATCTTCTTCATTACAAATTCGGCTTTGGTTTGTCTTTAAAGTTTCTTGCAGGCTTATCTTTTTTCACCGCAGGAGTGCGGGGTTCGAATGTCTGAGTTTTTGCCCCTCTTGTGTGAAATTTTTCGTAGCGGATTCCCATTTCTTTCATTACGCTTTTCAGCGCATTCAGCTCCATTTGGTTTTTTGGGTGTACAATTAATGCTTCCATTTTAATTTTATTTGAAACGATGTTTGAGCCTGGTGCTTATCAACGTTTTTTGTTACTGTTAATGCTTTGAAAGTTCGTCTAATCTTTTTCTGTCTTTGGCAGACAGGTCATTGATTCCGTTCTTACCCATTTTACTGAGAAGTCTGTCGATCTCTTTTTCCCTTTCTCGCTTGTCTGAATTGAACTGTTGATCGATGGTCAGATTTTTAGGTTTGTCGGGATAAAATCTGTTTTTGATTCTGTCTCGGTTAAAATACCATAAAACTGCCACAAGGATAATTCCTAAAATCAAATATTCACTCATAGATATAATTAAAAATTAGGTTTATACAATGTTATAAAAACATCATATAAACCCAATTAATTATTTACAAAAATAAGATAAAAATAATTATCTCTGCATATTTTTAGCTTCAATGCTTAAAGTCGCGTGTGGAACTGCCAAAAGTCTTTCCTTAGGAATTAGTTTTCCGGTTACTCTACACACACCGTATGTTTTGTTTTCAATTCTGATCAAAGCATTTTTCAGATCTCTTACAAACTTCTCCTGTCTTCCTGCCAAAATAGAGTTTTGCTCTTTGCTCAACGTTTCTGCCCCTTCCTCAAAAGCTTTAAAAGTAGGCGACGTATCATCAGTTCCGTTGTTTTGATCGTTGATAAAACTTTCTCTGATCAGTTGCAGATCTTTCTCTGCTTTATCTATTTTTTCTCTGATTATTTTTTTAAACTCTTGTAAATCAGAGTCGTTGTATCTTACTCTTTCGTCTTGCATTGTCTTTTTCTTTTTTAATAAATTTATGAAATGGATTTTGAAAAAACAATAACTAAATATTAATTTTTTTCAACATTTACTTTAAAATTAAGGTCATCGATGTCGATTTCATTAAAATTTGAAAGTGAAGATACAATTTCTATTTTATTTGACAAGACCTCAGATGAAATATATTCCTCATTTTGCTTGATTTGTTCCAAAAACGGTGTGTTTTCTTCCAAAATAATGCTTATTCTGTCTGTTAATTCAAAATCTTTCTCTTTTCTAAGATTTTGGATCCTGTTGATAAACTCTCTTGCGATACCTTCAGATTTTAATTCTTCAGTTAGTGTCAAATCTAATGCCACAGTTGTTTTTCCATCAGAAGTTACCGTCCATCCTGGGATATCTTTCGTTGAAATTTCTACATCAGCAGTTGTAATCTCATATCCCTGGATTTCTACTCTTCCTTCTTTTTCTAAAGACGAAATTTGCTCTGGTGTGAAATTAGAAATCTCATTCCCAACCATTTTCATGTCTTTTCCAAGTCTTGAACCCAAAGTTTTGAAGTTCGGCTTGATCTGTTTTACAATTAAATGAGATGCTTCTTCGGCATTTATTAACTGTAATTCTTTAACATTAACTTCCTGCTTAATTAATTCTGAAACCGCTAAAATCTGCTCCTCAGTTTTCTTATCCAAAACAGGAATCAAAACTTTCTGTAAAGGCTGACGTACTTTTATGTTTTCCTTCTTTCTCAGAGAGAAAACCATACTCGTAATATTCTGAGCTAAATGCGTTTTTTCAACCAAATCCTGATCGATTAAACTTTCATCAGCAACAGGGAAATCTGTCAGGTGAACAGATTCGAAAGTTTCCTTTCCGGTAGCTGCGTTCAAATCCTGATACAGCTGATCCATAAAGAACGGAGCGATTGGCGCCGATAATTTCGCAATAGTCTCAAGACAGGTATATAAAGTCTGGTATGCAGAAATTTTATCATCAGAATAATCTCCTTTCCAGAAACGTCTTCTGCACAGTCTTACGTACCAGTTACTTAAGTTATCATTCACAAAATTGCTGATTGATCTTGCCACTCTTGTCGGCTCGTAATCTTCGTAGAATGCTTTAACTTCTTTAATTAAAAGATTCAATTCAGATAAAATCCAACGGTCGATTTCCGGACGGTTTTCAACATCTTTTTCAGAATATTTAAATCCGTCAACATTTGCATATAAAGTGAAGAATGAATAGGTATTATAAAGCGTTCCGAAGAATTTTCTTCTCACTTCATCAATTCCTTCGATATCAAATTTCAGGTTTTCCCAAGGGTTGGCATTCGAAACCATGTACCAACGTGTAGCATCCGGTCCGTAAACTGCTAAAGTCTCAAACGGATCAACCGCATTTCCTTTAGATTTTGACATTTTCAGACCGTTTTTATCCAAAACAAGTCCGTTACTCATTACATTTTTATAAGCAACCGAGTCAAAAACTGCTGTTCCGATTGCATGAAGTGTGTAGAACCATCCTCGGGTCTGATCAACGCCTTCTGCAATGAAATCTGCAGGGAATGCTTTATTGTTGTCAATTAATTCTTTATTCTCAAACGGATAATGCAACTGAGCGTAAGGCATAGAACCTGAGTCAAACCAAACGTCGATCAGGTCGCTTTCACGGTTCATTGCTTTTCCTGATTCTGAAACCAAAACAATCTTGTCAACGATATTTTTGTGAAGATCAACCAAAGAATAGTTTTCTTCAGACATATTTCCTATTTCAAATCCTTTGAACGGATTTTCTGTCATGAATCCAGCTGCGATAGATTTTTCAATCTCATTGTACAACTCTTCAACAGAACCAATAATAATTTCTTCCTGTGCTGAGCCTGTGGAAGGATCAGTTCTCCAGATTGGCAACGGAATTCCCCAATATCTTGAACGGGAAAGGTTCCAGTCGTTAACGTTTTCCAGCCAGTTACCAAAACGTCCTTCTCCGGTAGCTTTTGGTTTCCAGTTGATTTCTTTGTTTAAATCTACCAAACGGTCTTTAACCGCCGTCATTTTCACAAACCATGAATCTAACGGATAATATAAAAGCGGCTCATCTGTTCTCCAGCTGTGTGGATAACTGTGAACATATTTTTCAACTTTAAAAGCTTTGTTTTCTTCTTTTAAACGGATAGCGATTTCTACATCAACAGACTTCTCTGGTGCTGTTCCGGCATCGTAATATTCGTTTTTTACATATTTACCTGCAAAATCTCCCATGTGAGAAGTAAATTTCCCTTGTAAATCTACTAATGGAACCGGATTTCCGAATTCATTTAAAACCAACATCGGCGGAACTTCAGGGGTCGCTTCTTTGGCAACTTTCGCATCATCAGCACCAAAAGTTGGCGCCGTGTGAACGATTCCTGTACCATCTTCAGTGGTAACAAAGTCTCCCGAAATCACTCTGAAAGCATTTTCAGGGTTTTGGTAAGGTAAAGTGTATGGCAATAACTGCTCATATTTAATTCCAACCAAATCAAAACCTTTGAATTCTCCAAGAATCTGGAAAGGAATGGTTTTGCTTGATGAAGTATAATTGGCGATATCTTCGTCAGTTCCCTCAACGAATTTTTTACCGAACTGTTTTCCAGTTAGAGCTTTAGCCAAAACAATATTGATCGGCTCAAAAGTATATTGGTTAAATGTTTTTACTAAAACATAATCGATTTTCGGTCCTACCGTCAAAGCAGTGTTCGAAGGCAAAGTCCAAGGCGTTGTCGTCCAGGCTAAGAAATGTACATCTCCAAATCCCTGTAAAAATGAAGGCAATGTTTCCGGAAGTGTCTTGAATTGCGCAACAATCGTCGTATCGGTAACGTCACGGTAAGCTCCCGGCTGGTTTACTTCGTGAGAAGAAAGTCCAGTTCCCGCTTTCGGAGAGTAAGGCTGGATCGTGTAACCTTTATACAACAAATCTTTGCTGTACAATTGCTTTAACAACCACCAAACGGTTTCCATGTATTTTGATTTGTACGTGATGTACGGATCTTCCAAATCTACCCAATAACCGATTTTTTCGGTCAGGTGATTCCAGACATCCGTGTAACGCATTACTGCTTCACGACATGCCTGGTTGTAATCTTCAATCGAAATTTTTTTGCCAATATCTTCTTTCGTAATTCCGAGTTCTTTTTCAACTCCTAATTCTACGGGAAGTCCGTGCGTGTCCCAACCCGCTTTACGGAAAACCTGTTTCCCGTTCTGAGTCTGGTAACGACAGAAAATATCTTTCAACGCTCTTGCCATAACGTGGTGAATTCCGGGCATTCCGTTTGCGGAAGGCGGACCTTCGTAAAACACAAATTCAGGATTTCCTTCACGGGTTTCAACACTTTTTTCAAAGGTTTTATTGGCTTTCCAGAATTCCGCAACATTCTCGGCTACGTCTATCAGGTTGAGGTTTTTATATTCTTTAAATTGGCTCATTGTAATTTCTCAATTTCGTTGATTAATCAAGTTGGCAAATTTAGTGATTTTTGTCGGTTTATAATATATGTTTTATTTTGATTGGGTTTATTGAAAAGTTTGCGAAAATTGTGAGGGTGAAAGCAGTGAATTGTGAATGGTTAAATGTGAATTTTCGCACGTAATGATTTAAACATCTTGTTAGCATATCAATAGGAGCGGGCTTTAGCCCGCTTTTAATATCGTCGAATCGTATTGGCTTTAGCCAAAACTTATTTTTACTCTCGAAGATTTTGCGGATTACGGAGATTTTTGAGATTAAATTTCTGAATCTAAAATCTGTGAAAATCTGTGCAATCTGTGGGAACAAACTTCCATCCAACTTTTAATTTTAAATTAAATAAATTTGTCATCTAAATTTAAACTATTGGAACTCTTCCCTCTCATCGAGAAATCAGGCATTCAGGACATCAAAAAGTTTCAGGAAGAAAAACTTCATGAACTTCTGAGATATTTAGAAGCGCATTCACCATTTTATCAGAAATTATTCAGAGAAAATAATATTCAGATTTCTGATGTCCATACTTTAGAAGACTTACAGAAAATTCCGACAACATCGAAGAATGATATTCAGCAGAACAATGATGATTTTTTCTGTGTTTCCCAAACTCAAATCGTTGATTACAGCACAACTTCCGGAACTTTGGGCGATCCGGTAACTTTCGGTCTTTCTGAAAATGATATGGAAAGAATTGCTTACAACGAAGCGATATCTCTTGCCTGTGCAGGAATTCAGAAAGGTGATGTTGTACAGATGATTACGACCATTGACAAAAGATTCATCGCTGGGCTCGCCTATCTATTAGGTTTAAGAAAAATGGGAGCAAGTGTCATCAGAATGGGACCCGGAATTCCGGAACTGCAATGGGATTCAATTTTCAGATATAAGCCAAAATATTTAATTACAGTTCCTTCTTTTCTTTTAAAAATGATCGACTACGCTGAGAAAAACGGAATTGATTATAAAAATTCAAGCGTTATCGGCGCGGTCTGCATTGGTGAAAGTATTAAAAATCAGGATTTTTCAGATAATATTCTTTCGCAGAAGATTAAGGAAAAGTGGGATATTAAATTATTTTCCACTTATGCATCTACAGAAATGAGCACCGCATTTACAGAATGTGAATTTCAGATCGGTGGACATCAGCATCCTGAATTGATTATAACAGAAATTCTTGATGAAGAAGAAAATCCTGTGAAAGAGGGTGAAAGCGGCGAACTGACGATTACTACTTTAGGCGTCGAAGCTTTGCCTCTGTTAAGATTTAAAACGGGAGATTTAGTTAAAGCGCATTATGAACCTTGTGAATGTGGCAGAAATACGATGAGACTCGGTCCGGTTGTTGGCAGAAAACAGCAGATGATTAAATATAAAGGTACAACGTTGTATCCGCCTGCAATGAATGATATTCTGAATGATTTTGACGGAATTTTGTGTTACCAGATTGTAATTCAGTCGAATGAAATTGGTTTAGATGAAATTATAATTAAACTCAGCACAGAAAGAGAAGACGAAAGTTTTGAAGGCGAAGTTCGTGATCATTTCAGAGCAAAATTAAGAGTAAGCCCAAAAATTGAAATAGTTGATTTTGATGTCTTGTCTAAAACGGTTTTTAATCCTAACAGCCGAAAGCCAATTACATTTTTAGATTTAAGATAAATTTTAAATGTTATTCAAATAAGTTGGAAATAGTATCGTTTGTTTAAAGTGAATTTTCTTTTCACATATTATATTTGCGATCTTAATTTTAAATTATGAAAAAAATATTTTTCTTTCTGTTCGTTGCATTGAGCACGACAATTCTCGCTCAAGATAAATTAACGATCGAATCGGGAAACCTGAGTTTTCTGAAAGGTCAGACCGAAGTGAATGTTGAACGTAATTACGGGAGTCCTCTTTTTCAGGCTGAAAATTTTACAGAAACTGAATATCTGGACAGAAGACATAAAGAAACAGTGGCCAAAAAAGGTGAAGCTGCATGGAAAACCTGGATTGATACTTGGGAACAGCATGTAGAAACTATTTGGACGGAAAAATTTATTGAAGGTTTAAATAAATCAAAGAAAATAAAATTCAGCCAAAACGTTGAAACAAAATACACATTAATCATTCATCCAAAATGGATGTATGCCGGATGGCAAGGTTTCGTCACGCAACCCGGAAAACTGTCTGCAGAAATTACAATCGTGGAAACTGCAAATCCTTCAAATGTTTTAGCAACATTAAAAAGTGATAAAATTGAAGGTACTGGTAGCAAAGTTGATTACGGAATGGAGTACGGAAGAATTTCCGCAGCCTACGAAAAAACGGGAAAAGAGTTCGGAAAAGAACTGAAGAAAGCTTTAAAATAAAACAAAACGGTCTGAAAATTTTCAGACCGTTTTGTTATGCTTTTTCTTTTTCTGTTTTAATAAAATTGGCTAAGTTGACAACCGCTGTGTCATGTATCCTCACAAAAGTATTTTTCTTATTCCAAACATATCCGGCGAGAACTGCGCAGATTTTCCTTTTCACATCAGGATTTTCAGGTTGGTGGAAAAATAATTCCTGAAGATTTCCGGTGTACCATTCTTTCACGTACGTTGTAAAAACGTTGACGCCGTATAAAATGTAATCTGCAAATTCTGTCTGCCAATCTACCTTTTCACCGTTTAGCTGACGGATTGCCAATTTTGCCGCCGTCATTCCGCCTTCTGTGGCAAATGCCATTCCTGAGGAGAAAACTGGATCTAAAAATTCTGACGCATTACCCGTCAACGCAAATCCGTCTCCAAATAATTTTTTAACCGAACATGAGTAATCTTTCAAATGTCTCGGTTCAAATAAAAATTCTACATCTCCGAAACGTTTAACATAATAATCTGATAGTGAAATTGCTTTTCTCAACGCCTCCGCAGCATCGCCGTTTTCAGATAATCTGTCAATATATTCAGTGGGTCCGACAATTCCTACACTCGTATTTCCATTGGAAAAAGGAATCACCCAAAGCCAGACTTCAGTTTCAATAATATCAAAAGAAATCAAAGTTCCTTCTTCGCCTTCTTCTCTGTTGATGTCTTCCACGTGAGCAAAAATCGCTGAGTGCGGAGATAGTTTTGAAGGTTTTTCTAAATCTAAAAGTCTTGGTAAAACTCTTCCGTAACCGCTGGAATCAATCACAAATTTTGCATGGATTTCTTTCGTTTTTCCGTCTTTGTTCTTTACGGTGGTGATAGAATCAGTTCCGTTAAATTCAATCCCAATTACTTCGGTTTCAAATTCAAGATCAACACCTTTTTTGATGATTTCCTGAGCCAAAGTATTGTCGAAATCAGCTCTCGGGACCTGCCAGGTCCAGTCCCAGCCTTCTCCGAATTTGTTGCTGAAATCAAAGATGCAGACTTCATTGCCACGCATAAAACGTGCGCCTAGTTTTTTTTCGAAGCCCATTTTGTCGAGTGCAGGAAACAATCCGGCCTCGTCAAAATGATCCATCACCCGTGGAATAAGGCTTTCACCCACCACAAGCCGCGGAAATTTTGTCTTTTCGACCACCTTCACATTGATCCCATTCTTCTTCAGATAAGCAGAAGATACGCATCCGGAAGGCCCAGCTCCAATTACTAAAACATCAACAATTTCTTTGTCCATTTGTTTAATAAAACTTTTATCTTTGCGCAAAATTAGTGACAATTAATTATATTTTACAAAATTATATCTATTACTTTTAATTGATGAAAATAAATAACTTTTTAGAACTGAGAGATTTTCAGAGAATTATAATTGAAAACGAAAGCATAGAATTAGATCCATCACTTCTCCAGAGAGTGAATGAAAGTTTCTCTTTTCTTAAAGAATTTTCAAAAAATAAAGTAATTTATGGTGTGAATACCGGTTTTGGGCCGATGGCACAATTCAAAATCAGTGATGAAGATACGCATCAGTTGCAGTATAATTTAATCAGAAGTCACTCTTCAGGTATCGGAAATCCGCTTCCTGCAGATGAGGTGAAAGCCTGTATGTTGGCAAGATTGAACACTTTGTCACTAGGGAATTCTGGTGTTCACGAATCTGTTGTAAATTTGCTTAAAGAATTAATTAACAGAGATATTACACCGTTGATTTTTGAACACGGCGGAGTAGGAGCAAGCGGTGATTTGGTTCAGCTGGCGCACTTAGCTTTAGTATTAATTGGTGAAGGCGAAGTTTTTTATAAAGGCGAAAGAAAATCAACCAAAGATGTTTTTGAAATTGAAAGTTTAGAACCGATTCAGGTTGAAATTCGCGAAGGTTTAGCTTTAATGAACGGAACTTCCGTGATGTCTGGAATTGGTATTGTAAATGCTTACAAAGCCAATCAGTTAACTGAAATTTCATTAAAATTATCCTGTGCAATCAACGAAATTGTTCAGGCTTACGATGATCATTTTTCAGAAGTATTGAATGGAACGAAACTTCATGCCGGACAGCAGAAAATTGCAGAAAAAATGCGTGCTCATTTGTCTGACAGTAAATTGATCAGAAAAAGAGCTGACCACTTATACACTCATTTTGAGGAGCAGGAAAAGGTTTTTAAGGAGAAAGTGCAGGAATATTATTCTTTGAGATGTATTCCGCAAATTCTTGGACCTGTCTTAGATACATTGGAATTTACAGAGAAAGTTTTAGAAAACGAAATCAACTCCGCAAACGACAACCCGATCATCAACGTAGCAGATCAACACGTTTACCATGGCGGAAACTTCCACGGAGATTACATTTCTCTGGAAATGGATAAGCTTAAAATAGTTGTTACAAAACTGACGATGTTGGCAGAAAGACAGCTGAATTACCTTTTAAATTCAAAAATCAACGAAATCTTGCCGCCTTTTGTAAATTTAGGTAAATTAGGTTTCAATTTCGGGATGCAGGGCGTTCAGTTCACGGCGACTTCAACAACGGCGGAAAGCCAGATGCTGTCGAACCCAATGTATGTTCACAGTATTCCTAATAATAATGACAATCAGGATATTGTAAGCATGGGAACGAATGCTGCGGTGATTTGCAGAAAGGTGATTGAAAACGCTTTTGAAGTGTTGGCGATCGAAGCGATAACTGTTGTACAGGCAATTGAATATTGTGGCTATCAGGATAAAGTTTCATCGAAAACGAAAGAACTGTACGATGATATCAGACAATTGATTCCTGCATTTTCAGATGATATGGTGATGTATCCATATTTGCAAAAGGTAAAAGATTATCTTAAAAAATAGAGACCATCCGCACAAATTAAATATTGAAAACTGCGAACCCGAAGGGTTCAATATCAGTAGCCGTAGGTGGAAACCTTTGGAACTAATCGTTAACGATTCAGAACCCTGAAAGGGTTCAATTTAAATAACCATAGGTGCAAACCTATGGAAACGAAATCGGTAATAAAATCAGAACCCTGAAGGGGTTCAATATCAAATAAACCCCACGGAAAAAAATTACAGATAACATTTCTAAATTTCCAAAGGGACGATTTAATAAAATAGGCGGAAACCTATTGTAAATTATTCACAAACTAAGACATATACATGAAATGTGCAATCATAACAGGTGGTTCCCGGGGTATCGGAAGAGCAATCTGTATAAAACTGGCAGAAGAAAAAAATTATCATATTCTCATCAACTACACTTCAAATGAAGCTGCAGCAAAGGAAACTTTAGCCAAAGTTGAAGAGTTGGGTTCTACAGGAGAAATTCTTAAATTCGATGTAGGAAATGCTGAGGAAACTCAGAAAGTTTTAAACGAATGGCAGGAAAACAATCCAAAATCTATTGTTGAGG
The DNA here is from genome assembly GCF_025971945.1 of Chryseobacterium kimseyorum. Classification (GTDB taxonomy): domain Bacteria; phylum Bacteroidota; class Bacteroidia; order Flavobacteriales; family Weeksellaceae; genus Chryseobacterium; species Chryseobacterium kimseyorum. Next base: position 62,498 of record NZ_JAPDHW010000015.1, on the reverse strand, counting down.
TCATCATCAATAATGCAGGAATTACTCGAGATGGATTATTCATGTGGATGCCAAGTGAAGACTGGAACTCGGTGATTAACACGAGTTTAAATGGTTTTTACAACGTGACCAATTTCTTCATTCAGAAATTATTGAGAAACAAATACGGCAGAATTATCAATATGGTTTCCGTTTCGGGAGTAAAAGGAACGGCCGGACAAACCAATTATTCAGCGGCAAAAGGCGCTTTGGTCGGAGTGACAAAAGCTCTTGCTCAGGAAGTTGCGAAAAGAAATATCACCGTGAATGCAGTCGCTCCAGGTTTCATCAAAACCGATATGACGCAGGATTTCAATGAAGACGAACTGAAAGCGATGATTCCAGCCAACCGATTTGGTGAAGCGGAAGAAGTGGCAGATTTGGTTGCATTTTTAGCTTCGAAAAAATCTTCCTACATCACAGGAGAAATTATTAATATTAACGGAGGAATTTATTCATAAAATTTACAGTTGCAATTTTAAATTTTGAATTTTAAATCTTGAATTTGTAGAATGGAAAATAGGGTAGTCATTACCGGAATGGGAATTTATTCTTGCATCGGAACTTCTTTGGAAGAAGTGAAAGAATCCCTGTATCAAGGTAAATCCGGAATTGTTTTAGTGGATGAGAGAAAAGAGTTTGGCTTCAGATCAGGTCTTAGCGGCGTGGTTCCCAAGCCCGATCTTAAAAATCATCTCAACCGACGCCAGCGTGTCAGCATGGGCGAAGAGAGTGAGTATGCCTACGTTGCAACACTCGATGCTTTACAACAGGCCAATATCGATCAGGACTTCTTAGACCAAAACGAAGTCGGAATTTTATACGGAAACGACAGCGTTTCTAAAGCAGTCGTAGAATCAATCGACATCGCAAGAGAGAAAAAAGATACCACTTTGATGGGTTCAGGAGCGATTTTTAAGTCGATGAACTCTACGGTGACGATGAATCTTTCTACTATTTTTAAATTAAGAGGAATCAATTTAACCATCAGCGCGGCCTGTGCAAGCGGTTCTCATTCTTTGGGATTGGCGTATATGATGATCAAAAACGGTTTTCAGGACATCATCGTTTGTGGCGGTGCTCAGGAAACCAATAAATATTCAATGGCGAGCTTCGATGGTTTGGGCGTTTTTTCAGTGAGAGAAGACGAACCAACCAAAGCTTCAAGGCCTTTCGACTCAGGGAGAGACGGCTTAATTCCAAGTGGTGGAGCAGCATCTTTAATTGTGGAAAGTTTAGAGTCAGCACAAAAAAGAGGTGCCAAAATCATTGCGGAAATCGTTGGTTACGGCTTTTCTTCAAATGGCGGACATATTTCTACCCCAAATATCGACGGTCCTGCTTTGGCAATGAACCGAGCTTTGAAACAATCCGGTCTGGAAGTAAAAGATGTCGACTACATTAATGCCCATGCGACTTCAACACCAATCGGCGACTCCAACGAAGCAAAAGCCATTCACGAAATTTTCGGAAGCGAAGTGCCGGTAAGCTCGACCAAATCGATGACCGGTCACGAATGCTGGATGGCAGGAGCGAGTGAAGTGATTTACTCCATCCTGATGATGCAGAACGGTTTTGTGGCTCCGAATATCAATCTGGAAAATCCTGACGAGGATGCAAAAAGGATAAATTTAATCTCCGAAACTAAAAATCAAAAAATTGACGTATTTTTGTCGAATTCTTTCGGGTTTGGGGGAACCAATTCCGCATTGATCGTTAAAAAATTTGAATAAAAAAACATGGAAAGAGAAAAAATTGTTGCCATTGCTAATGATTTTTTAATCAATGAGTTTGAGGTAGATGGCGATGAGATCAGCAATGATGCCCACTTCAAGAAGACTTTGGGTTTAGACAGTTTAGATTATATTGATTTGGTGGTAGTCATCGAATCTAATTTTGGTGTGAAATTAGGTGAAGCCGATTTCAAAGACATCATCACTTTCAACGATTTCTACTCGACAATCGAAAATAAAATATCCTTAAAAATGTAGCAATAAAAATAATGTAACAATCTACCAATGTATCAGTTTACCCATTTGTAAGGTATTGTTACATTGTTACACTGCTACATTGTTAAATTAGTATTATGAACAAGTGGAAAGGCAAGTCTAAAGGCACCATCTTAGGATACAGAATCTTCGTCTGGTGCATTAGAAATATCGGTATCCGCAGTTCATACTTTGTGCTTTATTTTGTGGCTTCATACTATTTTCTGTTCGAAAAAAAGAGCAATCTTTACATTTCACATTACTTCAGAAAACGCCTTAGTTTCAGCTCTTGGAAATCGAAAGTTTCCGTTTATAAAAGTTACTTCACATTCGGTCAGACCTTAATCGACAAAACCGCAATTTCAGCAGGCCTACGTGAAAAATACACCTACGAATTCGACGGAATTGAAAACCTCAGAAACCTTTTAGCCGAAAAAAAAGGCGGCGTTCTCATCAGTGCCCACATCGGGAATTTCGAAATTGCCGAACATTTTTTTGCCGACATCGATTTTGACTGTCAGATCAATTTAGTTACCACAGATCAGGAAGTTACGGTCATCAAAGAATACCTCGAAAGTGTTTCTGTAAAGCAGAGCAACATCAAATTCATCTACGTTAAAGATGACATGTCGCATATTTTTGACATCAACGAAGCATTGTCAAAAAACGAACTCATTTGCTTCACAGGCGACCGTTATTTCGAAGGTTCAAAATTTCTTGAAGCAGACTTACTCGGAAAAAGTGCAAAATTTCCGGCCGGTCCGTTTCTCATAGCCTCACGGTTGGGCGTTCCCGTGGTTTATGTATATGTGATGAAAGAAAAAAATCTGCATTACCATTTATATGCAAGAGTGGCTCAGCAGGTTAAAAAACGCGATGCTCAGGGACTTCTCAACTCCTACACCCAAAATCTTGAATCAATGATCAAAAAATATCCATTGCAGTGGTTCAATTACTTCGATTTCTGGGATGATGTAGATTGATTTCTTATTTGGGCAGCTTTTCCGCCTTCCGTTCCCGCTTTTTTGTGCCATAGCTTTCCCGTGGCTTACAAAAAGAGCTCCACTCAAGTCGGGCTGCGGGCAATTCGGTGTTTAAAAGAGCCAAGTAAAAAGTTAGAAGAGCCAAATAGAATCCAAGTTGTGTGTATGGGGCTGTTTTGAAATTCGCTGGCTTAAACCTCATAGGTTTCCAAAACCTATGAGGTTTGATCATAAACAGTTAAATTCTATCCCTTTGCTGAGTAGAAAGTCCTTCCGAACGGAATATGTAGGCAGATTTAGAAAAAATATTAGCGTGCTTGGCGATTAAATAAGCGCATTTTATTCTAAACAGTTTGATAAACTTTTGTACCTTTTGCCGTTAAAAACAATAATCAAAATTTGAAAAAAAACTACGATATATTGGTCATCGGCAGCGGTCTCGGCGGTCTTGTTTCGGCGCTTATTTTAGCGAAAGAAGGTCTGAAAGTCTGCGTGCTCGAAAAAAATAACCAGTATGGCGGAAACCTCCAGACATTTTCGAGGGACAAACTCATTTTCGATACCGGAGTTCATTATTTGGGGGGATTATCAAAAGGGCAAAACCTTCATCAATTTTTTTCGTATTTAGAAATTATCGATGACCTCCAACTTGAGAAAATGGATGGAAACGGTTACGATAAAATTACTTTTGGAGATGATGAAATCGAGTATCCACATGCACAGGGTTACGACAATTTTGTACAACAGCTTTCAACATATTTCCCTGAGGAGAAAGAAAATCTGGAGAATTACTGCGAGGAAATTCAGAGAATCTGCAATTATTTTCCGAGATACAATGTGGTCGGACAAAACAATTATAACGAAGAGATCCTGCATCTCAACACCAAAAGATTCATCGAGTCGATTACTTCCAATGAAAAACTTCAGGCAGTTTTGCTCGGCTCCAATTTTCTGTATGCCGGAGATTCTGAAGATACGCCATTTTACGTTCATGCGCTGACGGTCAATTCCTATATACAAAGTGCTTATAAATGCGTGAAAGGCGGTAGCCAGATTTCAAAACTGCTGATCAAAAAATTAAGGGAATACGGAGCAGAAGTTCACAAACATTCTGAAGTTTCTGAATTTATCTGTAATGAAAACAATACTTTGACATCCGTAAAAACGACAGCGGGGAAAGAATATTCTGCCACTCAGTTTATATCAAATATTGAGATTCGTTCTGCCATACAATTGATTGGAGAAAGTAGACTGAAAAAATCTTTTCTCAACAGAATCTTAAGTTGGGAGCCGGTTTCATCATGTTTCAGTGTGTATCTGGTTTTAAAACCGAATGCCATTTCCAATTTCAATTACAATGTGTATCACTTTTCATCTAAAGATTTAGTTTGGAAAGCTTTTCAATATAAAAAAGAAAACTGGCCGGAAACGTATATGCTGTCTTCAACACCTTCAAAGAATCATCCCGAATTTGCAGAAAGCTTAACGGCAATTTCATACATGGATTTTGCAGAGGTGAAAGAATGGGAAAATACGTTCAATACGGTAGCCAACCAACAGGAAAGAGCTGAACTGTACGAGAAATTTAAACTCGAAAAAGCTGAAAAAATGATTCAGGCTTTGGAAAATAAAATACCCAATCTCAGAGCTTCGATTAAAAATATTTACACATCTTCTCCGTTGTCATACCGCGATTATATCGGAAGTTTTGAGGGAAATATGTATGGTTACATCAAAAGTTCTGAAAATCCTTTAAAAACAATGGTTTCGCCAAGAACTAAAATATATAATCTTTTCCTCACGGGTCAATCGGTAAACATGCACGGGATTTTAGGCTGTACCATTGGCGCATTCAACACCTGTGCTGAGATCTTGGGAAAGGATTTGATTGATGAACGTTTGTCTAAAATTTTAAATCGAACCGATGAAAAGTAGACATTTATTTTTTATTTTCCTCATTTTTACTCTGATTTCGTGTGGCACAAAAAAGTCTGTAAAACATATTCCTGAAGTCGAACAGTATGTGCTGGAAATCCCTAAAGTTGAGAAAATCAACGATTCTACTTTTTCATTTCATCAAAATTTTTTAACCAAAAACAAACAGCAGCTTTGGGAATTGTATATCAAAGGAAATCCTTTACAGTTGGGCTATAACAATGGAGCTTTGACTCAAAATTTAATGCAGAAACAGGAAGAGATTTTCTTTTCGAAAGTGGAAACTTTTGTTCCTTCAAAATTCAAACAGAATCTTTTGCGCGGTTTCCTGAAATGGTATAACCGAAAAATGTATCTCAATGTGAGAGATGATTTTCAGGCAGAATTGTACGGATTATCCCAATATTCATCAGGCAGATATGATTATATCGCACCGAAATTCAGAAGAGCAATGTATCTGCATGGTGCGCACGACATTGGCCACGCCATGCAGGATCTGATGGTCGTTGGCTGTACTTCGCTTGCCGTTTGGAACGAAAATACTGAAGACGGCGATTTGCTGATTGGAAGAAATTTTGATTTCTACGTTGGAGATGATTTTGCTAAAAATAAACTCATCGAATTTGTAGAACCGGAAATTGGAATTCCGTACATGAGTGTAAGTTGGCCCGGGATGATTGGTGTGGTTTCCGGAATGAATAAAGAAGGTGTGACAGTGACGATCAACGCAGGGAAATCTAAAATTCCATTGACAGCCAAGACGCCGATTTCTTTAGTGACGAGAGAGATTTTGCAGTATGCTAAAAATATAGAAGAGGCGATTGCGATTGCCAAGAAGCGAAAGGTTTTTGTGTCCGAATCTATCTTGGTTGGGAGCGCGAATGATAAAAATGCAGTCATTGTTGAAGTTTCACCTAAGAATTTCGGTGTCTATGATGTGGCGAATTGCAGTAAGGTTTTCTGCACCAATCATTTTCAGTCTGATGCTTATAAAAATGATGAAAGAAATCAAAAACATATTCTAGAAAGCCATTCAGAATACCGTTTCGAAAAGCTTCAGGAGCTTTTACAAACGAATAAAAAGCTTAATCCTGAGACAATGGCTTCGGTTTTAAGGGACAAATCCGGTTTAGAAGACAAAAGTATTGGTTATGGAAATGAGAAAGCCATTAATCAGCTTCTGGCGCATCATGCTGTGATTTTTTCGCCTGAGAAAAGATTGGTTTGGGTGTCTTCCAGTCCGTATCAGCTCGGGGAATTTATATGTTATGATTTAAATGAAATTTTCTCTGATCAGAGATTGAAAGATGGCGACTTTGCAAAATCAGAATTGAATATTGCCAAAGATCCGTTTATTGAGTCTAAAGAATTTAAGGATTATGAAGAATTTAAGTTTGCCAACGGTGAAGTTCAGCATGCAATTGATGGTGATGATGTCGTTTTAACGGATGATTTTATTCCAAATTATCAGTCTTTGAATCCTGATTTTTGGTTGGTTTATTATCAGGCCGGGAAATATTATTTTAAACAGAAAGAATATTTAAAGGCGAAAATTGAATTTGAAAAAGCATTGGCGAAAGAAATTACAACGGTTCCGGATCGGGAGAATGTTGAGGAATTTTTGAGGAAAACGGTGAGGAGATTGAAATGATTAGTTGAACCACTTCGGGGTTCAGTTTCTGTGTTGTTTTCATCCATGGGTTTCACCCACGGCTATTTATATTGAACCACTTCGTGGTTCTGTTGTTGCCTTATTTGTTATCCTTGGATTGTCTTCTCCTAATTCGGTTGCTCGATTTCACCAAGAGCTATTTAAATTTAAAAATTCGTGGTTTTATTCCTTTATTCTTCGTTTCTATGGGTTTCATCCACTTCGTGGCTGTGTTAGATGGAAGAGCACGGGAAGAAAAATTGATATAAAACTGAAATATTTTATTGAGTTTTGGTTGTTCAAAATATTGAAAAAAAAGACAAAACGTCTTTGCAGCCCGACTTGAACGGAAATCCTTTTTTGCTTATGGTATATTTCAATTAGCAAAAAAGTGAAGCAAAAAAGATTGGGAGTGGAAGGCGGATACAGCTGCCCAAATTATTTTAATTATTCTCTGGACTGACTTTATTCAAAAACAAAAACGTGGCAATCCACGAAATAGCTGACATGGAAATTGCTAAAATCATGCTTCCGATGATGTACTGTACAAAGTGATTTTTTACCAGTTCGAAATTCCATTCCTGATTGAAAATATCACTTTCTCCCGCAACGAAAGGCGAACCCAAAAACAGGGAAGCAACAATAATAAAGGGAATAAACGGTGGTAAACTCACGTTGGATGCGATGAATGCAAGAACTTTATTGAGTTTAAAAAGCACGGAAAGGGAAATGACCAGCAAAGTGTGAAATCCCCAGAATGGCGAGAAGCCCACAAAAACGCCCAGTGCAATTGAAAATGCCTTGGTGCGGTTGCTGCCATCGCTTTCCAAAACGTCTTCTTTAATGAACCTTTTAAAACTTTTTTTTCTGAAATTCCGGATAAAATTTCTTGGAATAATGTAAAACAGGGTGATGGTAACCAAGACCGTGTTCAGAATACTGATCCGTGTGAAATCTTTGAATGGTCTGAAGTGTGAAACCCTTTCTGCAGGATCATACAGCACTTTTATCGGAACGTTTTTCACGGGAACATGGCGCCAGGCAGTGCGGACAATGATTTCAATTTCGAACTCAAATTTTGGAGTGAAATATTTCTTTGGAATTTTGTGTAAAGGATATAAACGATAGCCAGATTGCGTGTCTTCAAGCTTAATTCCGGTCTCAAACCAGAACCAGAAATTAGAAAAACGGTTTCCGAAACTGCTTTTTTTGGGAATGCCGTCCTGCGACATATTCCGGTTGCCGATGAGCAGAACGTTTTCATTTTCCGCAAGTAAAGCTTCAACAAAAACGGGGATGTCGTTTGGGTAATGCTGCCCGTCTGAATCAATCGTGATGGCGTGATGGTAGCCAAGTTCTTTTGCTTTTCTGAAACCAATTTTCAGTCCGTTTCCTTTACCTTTATTTTCGGGAAGATGGAGAATGGTAAGCTGAGGGTAAGTTTTTAGAATTTCTGAAGTGGAATCGGTTGAACCGTCGTTGACAACGATGATGTTTTGCGTATATTCCAGGACGCCGTCAATGACTCTTCGCAGTGTCTTTTCGTTGTTGTAAGTCGGAATTAAAACGCAGATTTTCCTCCCGTCAATTGCACTCTGTACTTCAGAAAGTGTCATTTATTTCAACGAATTTTTTTCGGTTGCGGTCATGGTTTTAGACTGCATTGCGAACTTTTTGATGTACGTTTTCAGCGCAGTATTCTGCTTTGAATAGTTGCTTAGAATGTATGCTTTATCTTCTTTTAAATTCTTTGAATAGCCAACGATTTTCGGAATGTTTTCCTGAACACTCATTCTGATTAACCGCAATTCAACGTTATTTGGATTAGATTTGATCACACTTTCTAATTCTGTAACTCCGGATTTTACGAAAGATTTTCTTTTGTTTTTTTCGGTCGTCACCTTGGCTTCCAGAATTTCTGCAGCAGCTTTATAACCTTTCGTTAATGCATCTGAAGATGAACTTTTATCTGCTAATTCGATGAAGTTTTTTGCGCCTTCGTTTGAAGAATTGGCTTTTGAATACGCATTTCTCAGAGCATCCAAATCACCGCTTTGGAAAAATAAAAACAGTACTGTTATAAAAGAAAGTAAAAATTTCATGTGGAATTTTTTATTTAAATGTCACTTGGAATCGCCGAGTCAGCGATTTCATATATTAAATTTTAGTATAATTAACAGACAGTTTTAATGCAATAGTCTCGCCAAAAGCAGTTGTATTTTTTACCTTCACTTCGTTTTCAATTTCCTTGATGTCCAGCTGCATAGTTAGATCGGGCGTCTCAAAAGGATTGATAATGGCCATAAATTTCACGTTGGATGCAGATTTCAGGAATAATTTTTTTCCAGTAAATTCTTCTGTAAGCTCCTTCACGATCTGCATCATACAAACGCCTGGTGTAACCGGATTTCCGGGGAAGTGACCGTTAAAAATATTGTGATCTTTATTCAGTTTAATATTTGCTGAAAAACTTCCGTTTTCTAATTTTTCAGAGCTTTCGAGAGTGTAAAAATCTGTAAGTATGGTCTGCATTTTATTCTGTTTCGGTTATTTGAAATAGTTTGATATCGATCTTAAAATCTTTGTGTTTAAGATGAATCGTCTCTGCAAAAGTAGGTTTTTTAGCTTCAAAACTAAAATTGATCTTTTCCTTTCTGTTCCTGGTGTAAACAATCTGCGTGAGAAGAGAATTTTCTTTGTTAAAATACAGATAGTAATTTTTCGTGTTTAATTCTGATCTGAAAATATTTGAGTTTTCATTTTCAAAACTTTCGGCAACAGGGTATTTTTGTCTTAATAATTCCTGAAAATCATTTTTCAGAAAATTGATTACCATTTTTTTGTTTAAATCTTCTAAAACATAATTCAGTTTAAAATCATTTTCAGAGATTTCAAAATCAATCATTTTGTTTCCAAAATCTGAAGTCATCACGACTCTGTGTGTGGTTTTGGAGATTTTTTTGATGATAAGAATTCCGCTGATGTCATTGCCATAAACTTCCATTTGACATTTGTAAACATAATCTTCGTTTGAAGAAAAGTACAGATTTTCAACTTCTTTTTCGGAGTTTGAAATTGGTTTTACATCTGTCAGCTGATAAGTTTTGCACGAAAACATCAGCAATAAAAGCGAACTATAAAGAAAACTCAGAAGCAGGAATCGGCGCATTGATTTTGGTGTTTTTGAAAACAATATTTGTTGTGTCTCCCGAAGCCTCGGTCATATTTACCTGAGAAACTGTCGACTGATTTTTAGGAAAATGAAGTTCGATTTGCTTAATGTACTTCAGCAACTGCGCAGATTTCGGGGTAAATTTCGCGATATTTGAACTTGAATTTTTCATATAAACCACAGAAAATTCAGGGTCGCTGAACATTTTTCCGTTTGAACTTCCGACAATCAGTTTATTGATTTTTTCAAACGTTTTACTCTTTGCATCTACCGACGATTTTTTCCCTTGGTCGTTGATGAAAATTTTGTTTTCCTTAAAGATAATGCTGTATTGATAGGGTTTTGTGTATTTCCAGCTTAGTGTATTTGGCGATTTTAAAGACATTCTCCCTTGCGTAACAATGTTTTTGTCTAAAAAATCCATTTTTTTGGTTTGAACAAAATCACTTTGCAAAGTTTTGATTTCCCTTGTTTCAGCAGAAATTTTTGTCACAAATGCTTTGGATTCAGCGCTCGTCATTGCTGTATTTTGGGCAAAAACAAAACCTGAGATTAATAAAAAGGCGAAGAAAGCTATATTTTTAAACATTTATTTTTCTGATTTAATGATTGAATCAATCGTGACAGTTGAATACTTTTCACGCTCCAAAAATAACAATAATTCAACCAAAACATTGTACGTTTTCTCAGAAGTGTCGTGGAGCAGGATAATGCTTCCTTTTTTTAGATTTTTGGTTACTTTCTTTAAAATTTTCTTCTCATCCATAATCACCGTGTCCAGCGAACGGACATTCCAGCCGATGCTTTTTTTATTTGTTTTCTTAATGGCTTTTGCGATATTCGGATTGGTTACGCCGAAAGGTGGACGGTACAAATCGGTTTTAAAACTGCCAATTTTCAACATCACTTCATCGCATTTTTCAATTTCCTCAATCATTTTTGAAGTCGATAAAAATCCGGTATTATTTGAATGTGAAAAAGTGTGATTTCCAATTGTATGGCCTTCCGCAATGATTCTCTGGAAAGTTTCAGGATATTTTTCAATCTGCTTTCCGATGCAGAAAAAGGCGGCTTTGATGTGGTTTTCTTTTAATAAATCTAAAAATTTTGGTGTGAATTCTGTCGGTCCGTCATCGAAAGTCAAAGCGACTTCTTTGATTTTTGTTCGTTTATGAGTAAAACTGTTAACAAAATATCCCAACTGAATGTCAAACGAGCCCCAGATTATAACCGCTGAAAATAGGATAAAGCAAAAGATGTAAACCCAAACTGTTCCCTGAAATGCGTAAACAAAGGCATTCAGGAAAAGATAGAAGATGATAAATGGGTAATGCTTCATTTTTAAATTATCAGTTAATCTGGCTGTTCGCCAATTTCTCTTTTCACGTATTCAGACAATTTCCTTTTTGCAAATGCATCAAAATAATATATTGAATAATCGTCTTTTACATCCTCCAAAACCTCGTAAGCATTTGCAAACTCCAAACCATCTTCTTTTACAACATAAACATCATTGCCATAAAATGCATATGCGACGCTATCATATAAAGGCTTTCTGCAAATTAAATCATATTCAAAAGTTAACGGCTCATCTTCATTCAAATATTTTAGAGCCCATAAATCGCCTCTTCTTAAAGCATAAATATTTTTAGATAAAAACAGAGCGTCATTGTAATTTCCTATTTCAACAATCCATCCATCTGGAACGCCAGAATCTATTACACCAAGCAAACCATCTTTTTCTACCTTAAGGATTTTATCTGAGTCCAAACTATTGCTCAGGATTACCATCTCCGAAATCTGGTCATATTCAAAATCTAAACGTAAGTCACCTGTGGCGAGATGTAAAAGAGCTTTCTTTTTGTTTTTAAGGATGACCAAAGCTTCGGGAAGATAGTCTGTTCTAACGATTTTATCAAAGTCATCCACCAAAAGATTTCCTTTAGCATCAAATATTTTGTGTTTCTGCTGGTTTTTGTGAGGCTTTACCAAAATATGATTATAGCTCAATCCTTCAAGTGCATTTTCTGGATAATCCCCAACGTAGACAAAATTTCTGGTGAAGATTTTGTGCGCCTTTTGCCCGTTTACTTTTGTGTTAAAATAACTCGTTTTAGATTCAAACGGATTGTCGGATATAAAATCAATTTTCACTTCGCCGTTAGATGTAATCAGGCCGTATTTGTCGTTGAGTTTTGCAGTGAAAAGTTCTTTGTTGCCGTCATTTTCCAGAAAAATCATTTCTTCATACAAAGGCTCAAGAACAACTTTACCTTGCAAATTTATCAGACCAAATTTTTCGCCCGTCTTTACAATGGCTGTCTTAGAAATTTCGAAATCGTACGCATCATCGAAAATTAAGGGAATAATCTCTTCACCTCGCTTATCTACATAGCCATACTTTTCGTTTTTCACAACAACTGCAAGGTCTGAATAGTAATCATACGCATAAAATTCGTCGTAAATCGGCTGAATTAATACATTTCCCTTTTCATCTTTAAGTCCCCAAAGTTCATTTTCTTCGAAAATTTCCACTTGATTAAGCTCGATATTTTCCTGCCAGATATGTTCCCAACCATAATCGTAGTCCACATAATTCAAAAGTTCCCTGAAACTGCTAAATCCTAAAGTTGATTCACGGGTAAATTGCTTTACATCCAGCAAAGTCGCATCATTAGCTTCGATAGCCTGATGAAAAACGTTATTATTCTGTTGAATATCTTTTAAAAGTTGCTGTGCCTGTTCCTCATGCGAGACATCGCTCATATTGAAAACATCCCATGCATCAATATGGAAATAGGGTTGCTTCAGCTTGTTAAGATAATTGAATAAATTTTCTTTGGCCTCCGAAAATTTTTTGAAATCATCAATTAGATTTGAATTTTCTAAAAACTGATAGAGCTTTTTAAAATTTTCAATACCAGCTTGGGCGTCAAAATAAAGCCCGAAATTATCAGGCTCTGTGTGGTCATTGTAAATATTTCCTGCAACAAAACCTTCACCAGTGAAGAGACTTTGAAGAACCAGAGGGACGTCATAGCCCCATTCTACCATCATTACATCACTTTCACTGGCATCCGATGGATTTGATGCATTGTAAATGTAAATTCTGTGTGACATTTCACCTTTGTTTTTGTGTTTTTATTTGAACAGTTTTATCTGTCGTTTTTTATGCTTTTTCCAGCAAAACCAAACTGTGGTCAATTCCTCCCAAATGATTGTAGAGAAGAACATTTTTGATGCTTTCCTTTTTCAAATCACGAATCTTCATCACTTCTGGAATCTCTTGATTTTTCAGAATCTGACAGGCCATAAATGTTGAAAAACCGCTTGCTGTATTGAATTCGCCACTCAAATGCTTGTAATAAAGTTGGGAAGAATTTGGAAATAATTCCGATGCATTTTTATAATAAACATCCGACTCTGTATCTCCGCTGAAACCTAAAATAACAGCATCAATCTCTTCGTTTTGCAAATTATTTTTAGCTAAAAAATCTACAATGAATTGTTTAGTTTCGTCTAAGTCTATTGAGTTGACAATTTGAATATCTTTGAGTTGTGCGTACGAAGTTTCGGTTTTCTCTTTTCCTAAAACGAAAAAGCTTGAACCTTCGCCCCAAATCACACCTTCCGTCGTTGAATTCAAATAATCAACCGGCAGATTTTCTTCTTTTTTAATGGAATTGCTCAATTTGTAAAGTTCCATCGTTCTTTCTGTTTGTTCATCTGTTGAACCTACCAAAACATTTTCCGCTTCACCGTCCAAAATCTGAAGTTTCGCATCCAGCATTGAAAATTCGAGTGAAGATGAACTGTTGACATACGTGAAATTATAGCCGTGACACTGCAATCCCAAAGCAATCTGTCCTGAAACCGTGTTGTGCGTTGATTGAATGAAAAACGTTGGTGTCAGAAATTCTTCATTGTTTTCCAAAACATTTTTCAGAAACTTTTCAGAATCCTGAGAACAGCCCATTCCAGTTCCTACAATGATAGAATCGGGTTTTTCAATTCCTGCTTCCTGCAGAGCTTTTGTGGAAGCTACGGAGCTCATTTTGACCGTTTTAGACATTCTCCGGCTCATCGCTGGCGGAATGAATTCTTTGTAATTGGGTTCAATGGCTTTTAAAATCTGAACTGAATTTTCAGGTTTTAAAGTGTCGAAGAAATTTTCATTTAAAGTGTCCTGAACTGAGATGCAGGCGACACTGTTGATGTAAACTGCACTCATTATTTAGAAAAAATTAAAGTTGAACAGTTTCCGCCAAATCCAAATGAATTGGAAAGTACGTGGTTGATATTTTTTTCTTTCAGTTCGGTAACTGGCGTCAAATCAAATTCTTCCATTTTGGTTTTAAAATTTAAATTTGGAAAAATCACATTATTCTGCATCGCCAAAATCGAATAAACGGCTTCAATTCCCGCCGCCGCTGCCAATGTATGTCCAGTAAACGCTTTCGTAGAACTGAATTCCGGAACCTGATTTTCGCCAAAAATCCGAATCATTGCGATGCCTTCAGATAAATCATTATTCGGTGTTGCGGTACCGTGAACGTTGATGTAATCGATGTTTTCTTTATCTAAACCTGAAACTTTCAAAGCTTTTTCCATTGCTAAAAAAGCGCCTTGACCGTTTTCCGAAGAAGCGGTTTGGTGATGCGCATCGTTGGCATTTCCATAACCAGAAAGATAAGCGAGCACTTTTTTGTTTTCTTTTTTGACAATTTCATCAGATTCCAAAACCAGGAAAGCGGCTGCTTCGCCTAGATTCAGACCTTTTCTGTCGTTGTCGAAAGGGGTGTTGTATGAATCGGTCAAAATCATCAGCGTATTAAAACCATTCAAAGTAAACTTTGAAAGTGAATCTGTTCCGCCGACAATCACACGGTCGAGAACGCCGTTTTTAATGAGTTTTGCGCCCATCATAATCGCATTTGCTGCAGAAGAACAGGCCGTGCTGATGGTAGAAACCATTCCTTTCAGGCCCAACAATTCTGCAATTGCCAAAGATGAATTTCCGGCGTCGTGCGAGTCAATATATTTTTGCTTTTCAGGGAAATCTTCGTAGGTGTAGAAATATTTTTCGGTGATGTCCATTCCGCCCACGCTGGTGGAGGAAATGAGCCCGGTTTTATATTCGTTAATGTCCGAAATTCCGGCGCTTTCTACAGCTTCTTTTGCAGCCACCATTCCTAACAAAGCGGTTCTTGTAACATTGTTGTCTTCATCCAGCTGAAGTTTCTGCACAAGTTCTTCATTAGACAATTTTATCTCGCCCGTTTTAATGCTTCCGGCGTGGCGTGTTTCAAACAGTTCGATGTCTGAAATGCCGTGTTTACCGGTCGTAAGCGAAATAAAATTTTCCTCGACATTGTTACCAATGGAGGAAATGATGCCCATCCCTGTAATGGCAATTTTTTGACTCATCTTTTACAAATGTAACAATGTAGCAATGTAACAGTTTACCGATAATTGCGAGACTGTTACATTGTTAGATTGGTAAATTAATTTATTTTGTTCTGTTTTCTTCGATGTATTTTGCCATCACTTCAATGGATTGGAAGATTTCTTTTCCTTTTTTCGGGTCAGATAATTTGATTCCGTAGTCTTTGTCGAGAAGGACGATTAATTCCAATGCGTCGATAGAATCCAAACCAAGACCGCCACCGAAAAGTGGGTCTGTATCTTTAATTTCTTCTACTGCAACGTCCTCAAGATTAAGAACTTCTATGATTTTGTTTTTTAATTCTAATTTTAAATCTTCCATAATTTTATTCTAATATGTAAAATTACTCTTTACAGTAATATTTTTAAGTTATTTCTATTTTAAAAAATGTTTTTCTTCAATGTTTTCAAGCACTTTCATTTGGTGAATTGCAATTTTATTTAGTTTTTGCAAACGCTCTTTTTGGCTTAGATTCTCCTGAATGAAAATAGCATTGAGGTTTTCCAGGTTTGAAAGGCAAATCAGTTGATTTATTGTCGCATAATCACGAATATTTCCTTTTTTCTCAGGATTTGAATCTCGCCATTGACGTGCTGAAATTCCAAATAATGCCACATTCAGCACATCTGCCTCATTTGCATAAATGATAGAAATTTCTTTTGAAGATAATTCTTTTGGAATCAGATTTTGTTGGATAGCATCTGTATGAATTCGATAATTTATTTTTGCCAATTCACGTTTTGCGGACCAGCCAAATTGCTTTTGCTCTTCTTCTTTTAACCTTTGAAATTCGGTTATCAGATATAATTTAAACGAAACACTTATTGCCGAACCAAATTCAAAAGCAATGTCTTTATGAGCAAAAGTGCCACCATATTTCCCTTTTTTTACAATAATTCCAGTTGCATTGGTTTTTTCAACCCATTCCGAAATGCTCAACGTGAAATTAGGTAATCCTGCCTGCATTTTAAAGTGGTCAGATTCGACCACTTTAAAGTTTGGGTTATTAATGAGTTCCCAAGTACTCAAAAACTCTAATGCATAACGTGTTCTAATCCAGTTTTTAATAATATCCGCAGCACGGCTTTCGCTTTCTTTTGCGTTAGCCATATCAGTGAGCGAGATGTAATCTACATTCTCGACGGATACTATGGTTATTTCTGAATTTTCTACACTAATTTTTGCCATTCAAACTTTTAATAGCTGATTTTTATTTATTGAATCTTACAGTTTTTCACAAACTTAGCAAATATACAAAAGCTTTATAACTTTCCTGATATAGTTCTACCCAGCCACACAAGACTTTTTCAGCTTTCCCTGATTGCAGAATCTGTGCCGCGTATGAATTCAAAAATTCTTCATCAAATTCATCCAAGACGAAAAAAGCATTTTCGGTCTGCATTTTATGTTTAATGCTGATTTCGCCGACGCAAATATTCGGTAAAGTGTACACAAAAACTGCAGGACTCGGGAAATAATTTTCCTTAGAATTAATGCTTTCCTGATATTTAAAATCGGTGTCGAGGCTTGAAGATTTGTTGGCGAAAACCAATGCAGTTTTGCTGTGGTCATCGTTTTTCAAAATCATTTCAGAAGCGAGAAAAGCCAATTTGCTGAGATTATCCATTTTATGAAACTTTGGATAGTTCAGTTCTAAAGTTTTGTAGGCTTCTTTTGCAAAGTCTGAGAAATTTTGGGCTTTGGTTTCAAAAATAATTTGGTCGTTGAGGATTATTTTTGAGTTTTCTACGGTGCAAATGTCTGTTTTCTTCATCATTATAGTTTTAACATTTTTCCAAAACAATGGCCGCATTACATCCTCCAAAACCAGAAGCGGTTTTCAAAATATATTTAATTTCTGCAGATTGATTTTCTTTAATAATGTTCAAATCCTGAGAGACACCCATTTCTTCAAAGTTTTTGGATGGAATTAAAGTGTTTTTCAAAGCCGATTCCATAGAAATAATGCTTTCCAAAAGTCCGGAAGCTCCTAAGCAATGTCCGTAATAACCTTTCATACTGTTGAGGGGAACATTTTGCAAATTCATTCGGTTGAAAGCGATGGCTTCCATCTCGTCGTTATAAAGCGTTGCCGTTCCATGAGCGGAAATAAAATCGATTTGTTCTGCTGAAACTTTTGCTTCTTTAATCGCATTTTGAATACTGGCAAACAATCCGTCGCCGGTTCTCGATGGTCCGGAAATGTGATTCGCATCGTTAATCGCTGAGTCGCCCAGAACTTTAAACTTAAATTTTTCGTTCTGATTTAATTCTGAAGTTATGTAAACACTTGCAGTTGCTTCGCCTAAATTAATTCCATTACGGTTTTTGTCGTAAGGTTTGCAAGGTTCACTTCCAATTGCCTGAAAAGAATTGAAACCTGAAATTACAAACTCAGAAATCTCATCTCCGGCAACGACGAAAGCGTCTTTGTATTTTCCTGCCTGAATCATATTTTTCGCCACAGAAATCGCCATCACACCAGAAACACAGGCATTGGAAACGACAATCGGTTTGGTTTTAAATCCAAAGAAATCAGCGAGTTTTTGTGCTAATTTTGAAAGATAAACGCCTTCCGGTAAAGTGTTTTCGTTTTTTAATAAACTGATATTTCCTTTTGTTGTTGATAAAATAAAAGCAGTGCCATCTGAAATCGAATGTCTTTCTATCAAAGGTTTCAGACTCAACAAAAAAATTTTTTCAAGTCTTGTGAAATTCTGATTGTCAAAGTATTTATCGAATTCCTCTTCCAATTTCTCAGAATCAATTTTAGAAACAAAGAAAGCTTCGTGATTTTCTGTGACCTTATGTAAAGCTACGCCGGATTTTCCTTCCAAAAGTGCGTTCCAGTTTGCTTCCACATCAAAACCTAAAGGCGTGACGCAGTTGTAATCTGTAATGTAAATTTCTTTGTTCATTAATTATTAAAATTTTTGAATCATTTTTGAAAAGCAAAAAGCTAACAGCTAATCGCCAAAAGCCAACTATAATCCCATTTTATCTTTCCAGGCCTGAAAAAACTCGGGATTGTACAGGCATAAATTATTTTCAGAATCCAGAAAAACCTGAATAGTTTCTCCACTGCAAACCAATTGATTCTGCTGATTGAAAATCTCGTATTTATAAATCAGTTTTGCCGAAACAGAATTTACGAAAGTCGTTACAATGTTGAATGTTTCTCCATATTTCAAGGGAAGAAAATGCTCGCACGTACTTTTCACAATCGGCGTTACAAATCCGGCTTTCTGAATGTCGAGGTAGGTTAAACCGTGCTGTCTTCCGAAAGCTTCTCTTCCGTCCTCAAAATACACAATGTAATGCCCGTGCCAGACGATTCCCAGCGGGTCTGTCTCGTTGAACCGGACGCGTACTTCTTCGGTACAGGTTAAATTTTTAGACTGCATTTTTGTTTCAGCTTTTTTCATTAATTATATTTAAAAAATTATTTTTTTAAATATTCTGAAATTTTTCTTCTTAAATAATCTCTTTCAGTTCCGTTAGCATCATTGTCCATACTGCTATGGTTTATGTCAGTAAACTGAACGGTTATATCATATTTTTTTAGCTCTTCGTTGGTTGGCAAAACATTTTCGTCTGCTGGATAGTCTTTGGAGCGCAAAGTAAATATTTTTGGTTTAAAAGTTCTTGGCAATTCCATTCGTCTATTGTCCATTGAAATTATTTTACTGATAAGGTTTGGATATTTGTGAGCAAATAACACTGTCATATCTCCACCATTCGAATGTCCAATCAATGAGAGCTCATCATATTTTAATTGAGGATAATCTTGCTTGATTTTTTGTAAGACATACAATATGTTTTGAGAACCTCTTTCCCAATTTGGCCTTCGGGTTTCTTGTAGTTTACCAGTCATTGCCAAAAGTTCGTCAGTTTTCAACTCGTGTTGAATGCTGACAACAAAATAACCTTGTGAAGCTAAAAACTCTGTTAAATAGGTATAAGCTTGCAAATAATCGCTACCATTATTTTCTCCGTAACCGTGACTGAAAATAATTGGAATTTTATTCGCTTTCTTTTCGTCACTTGGTTGATAAATCGCAATTGGAATTTTTCGGTTTCTACTTTTATCAAATAAAGATAAAGTATCAAGTTTAAATTCCAATTTTTCGTTTCCAGAGGAAATTACTTTTTTGCTGGTCGAACATTGAATTATTGCGAAACCTAATATTATGATGAAAATATGCTTCATTTTTAATGACCCTTTTAATATGTTTTGACTTTTGGTTAGGGTTGACAAAACGTGAATTTCCCACGAAATCACTAGCCCTGATGGGAACGGCATCCTTTTTTGTTATTGCGATTGCTGATAAGTTCAATTTATTAATTCGCGTAGTTCGCAATGACAAAAAAGATATAGTGGACAGCAGGTTCCCGGCTTCTAATAA
>NZ_JAPDHW010000015.1:0-42799 GCF_025971945.1 Chryseobacterium kimseyorum | reverse complement strand
CCCTGATGGGAACGGCATCCTTTTTTGTTATTGCGATTGCTGATAAGTTCAATTTATTAATTCGCGTAGTTCGCAATGACAAAAAAGATATAGTGGACAGCAGGTTCCCGGCTTCTAATAATCTGTACAGTGTTGAATCAAACACTATTTTGTTTCCTCTCATACAATAAAGAAATGCTGACCATCGCAATATAAAATAAAAATAAGAAAATCAGTTCTTTAGCGATTTCGCCAATGCCACTGTTTCTTAAAATAATATCATAATACGCATTCAGTCCCCAGTTCATCGGGGAAAACTGTGCAATTTTCTGCATAAATTCAGGCATCAGGAAAACCGGAACCCAGATTCCGCCAATTGCCGCCAAAACCACTACGGAAGTCGCTCCAAACGGCGCTGATTGTTCCTGTGTGTCTGAAACGGTTCCAATTAAAACTCCAAATCCAATCGCTGCCAATCCTGCAAAAAGAGTGACAATGAGAAGATGAAACATTTTTCCTGAAACATCAAACTGAGGTAAATCCATCAAAGGGAAAAGCCAAATTCCCACCGCAACCATCAGCAAAAACTGGATGACGCAAATGATGAGGTACGTGAATGTTTTTCCTAAAATATGAATGTAATACGGCGTCGGGCTCACGCGAACTCTCACGCTAGTTCCCTGACTTTTTTCTTTGACTAAATTAATCGACAGTGGCACCACAATAAAGAAAATCGCGAACAGCGCCCACGCAGGAACGTTGTGTTGTACGGAATTTGGCATTACTTCTTCGCTGCCTCTGTTCGGGGTGATTTCTTTGAAGGTAATCAGACTTTTATTTTCAAGGTCTTCCGTCGTTCCAAGTTGGTCCTGGAAGGCTTTGTAGATTTTTTTATTCTCAATTTCGAAAACCATTTTATTGATGGCATTCATTACAGAATTTTTGAAACCTGCGTTGGTAGCTGGGTCGAAATAGAGATGAATGTCTTTTGTCTTTGAAGCTACAGCTTTTGTCGAAGTAGAATCAGTTTCCAGGCCAAACGAACTTACGACGGTCTGAACTTTGGAATCGATATTTGAATTTAAATCTTTCGTTAAATTTTCAGGAATGACGATGGCCATCTGATAATCTCCCGTAAACACAGCTTTTTCGGCTGATTTTTCGTTGTAATCGGTGACGAGTTCAAATGTTTTGCTGGTTTCGAGTTCTTTTTTAATGACTTTCGAAACTTCAGATTTATCGTTATCAATGAAAATAATCGGGATTTTTGAGCCTTCCAGATTTTTGAATGTCGAATCCTGAATTAAAGTGATGGTAATAATCAACAGCAACGGCATCAGGAAAATAATGACAATTCCGCCTGAATCTCTCTTCAACAACTGAATTTCCTTGATGAAACTTCTCCACAATTTATACAACATCTCTCAATTCTTTTCCGGTTAATGAAATGAAAACATCCTCCAGGTTTTCCGCATTGGCAACTCTTTCCACCAATTCTTCCGGCGTTCCTGTTGCGTGGATTTTCCCGTGGTCGATGATGGCGATTCTTGTACAGAATTCCTCGGCTTCAGATAAGTGATGCGAGGTGTAAATAATGCACATTCCTTTTTTATTTAAATCTAAAAGATAATCAATAATCGCTTTTTTGGATTGAACATCAACGCCAACAGTCGGCTCGTCCAGAAACAGAACTTTTGGGTTGTGAAGCGTTCCTGCAATCAGATTGCAACGGCGTTTCATTCCGCCTGAAAACTGGTCGACTTTTTTATTGGCAAATTTCGTTAAGCCCATTAATTCTAAAGCTTCATCGATGGCTTTGTGAAGATAATCGTTCTTCAAACCATACAGACTTCCGAAGAACAAAAGATTTTCTTTCGCCGTTAAAGTCGGATAGAGCGCATATTCCTGAGGAACAACGCCGATAATTTGTTTGATTTTGGAATTGTCTTTTTTAGGAGACAAACCGTTGATGGAAAAACTTCCTGAGGTTGGTTTAATCAAACCTGAAAGCATAGAGATCAACGTTGTTTTCCCCGCTCCGTTGGGTCCGAGAATTCCGTAGATTTCGTTTTTATCGATGTTCAAAGAAATATCATTAACCGAAAAGTCTTCCGAGTTTTTGTATTTCTTGTAGAGGTTTTTTATTTCGATGATTTTCTCCAAACTATATCGCTTTTCTCAATTTCTTATAAAAAGCTTCTTCTAAATCGGCAATATGCAACATTGATTTTGAAAGCTGATTGTAAATATCGCTTTTCGAATTTCTATTTTTGTAAACTCTTGCAATATCCACGGCAAAGTCTCTCCAAAGGTCACCGATTGCAGTAATTTCTTTAGATAATTCTTTCAATTCGTCATTTTTAAGAATCATTGAGGCTTCCTGTAAAAAAGCACCGTAAATAAACCTGAATCCGCCACCGCCGGTTCCGATTTCCTCCTGCATTCTGATGAGTTGTCCAAGATAATGGTTGGTTACTTTCGTGCCTTTTTTCTCAGCCCATTTCGGGATGCTTTTCGCCACCCAACGCATTGCTTTTATTCCAATAATCGGAACGGGAGCGAGCATATTTTTGCAGGTGTCTTTAATTCCTTTCTTGATAGCTTCTTCCAAGTGGACATTCTCAGGAATGTGTGTCGGGAAATACATATGACCTTTTGGAGCGAGTGCACCTTTGGCGTAACGAACTTTCTCAAGTTCTGCTTCGGTCAGCGTTGTTGCGAAATCCATCACAGGGTCGCTGATGAGGAATTTTCCGTCCTCTTTTCCGTAAACCACTAAGTTGTGGGCGTTGAAATGGAATTTATATTCTTCAGGAAAATAAGTAAGGTTGAAAACTCCAACCTGTAAACCTGTTGGTATATTTTGTTCTAAATTTTTCTCCAAAGCGGCCTGAGCTTCTTTCGGGCTTGAAAATTTAATTCTTTTGATTTTGATGCCCAGTCTTTTTGCTGCTTTGCTGAAAATAGCTCCCGGCATTGGTCGGTAACTGAAACCAGGCGCAAAATTCACTTTTAGAAAAGGCAGATACACGAAAAACAATCCGGAACCGATTCCGAAAATCATCGGTTCGCTGAGTTTTAATCCTTTGTTGAGTAATAGATTGGAGGCAACACCGTTTTCGCAGTGGGCTGTCTGGTGGTGTTCGAAATTGATCTTCATTATAAGTCTGGATTTTATTAAACCTTATAGTTTTTGAAACCTAAAAGGTTTATTTACCATTGAAGTTTTTTAATTCATCTACTGAAATCCCGAACGTGTCGGCGTATTTTTTCAAAGTAGAATCGCTGAGTTTTTTAAATATATTCGGTTTTGCGTGTCGTTTGACTGTCCATTGCCACTTTCCGACGTATGCCGCAAGAACCTGCAAATCCATTTTATTGAGTTCCATAAAATAGATGATGGGGCTCACGACATTATTCGCCACATTTTGTTTCGCTTCTTCAATTCTTTCGTTAATGAGCGCCATCGATTCATCTAAGGCCGCTTTCTTAGCTTCCCAACCGATGCTTTGGGCGGTGGTATAATTGTTATTTTCATCAGTCACATATAACATTTCGGTCATATTTGCTGACTGCAAATTACTTTCGTCTTGTGGAATGTCTTGTTTTTTCATCCGGGAAGATTAATGTTAAATTCAGATGATATTTCAAGCATCTGTTGTACTGATTTTTCAATGCGCTAAAATAATAAAAATGCAGGACATAAGATAATGGAATGTATCGGCTTCATAAATTGGAATTTATGGCATTTTGCCAGTAAATCATTGGAATTACGCATTTTGTTACATCATAAACACATTAAACTTGTGTCCGTCTGGATCTGAAAAGACAAAACCATAATAACCATCTCCAAATTCTTCGGGCTCAGACTCAATCTTTCCGCCTGCATCTTCTACAGATTTTGCCCATTGATCTACTTCTTCTCTTGTTTCTGCCGACAATGTAAAAATAATTTCATTGGCAGTTTGACTGTCTACAAAAACCACTTTCGTGTTCTTTTCTATACTATCTTTGAGAAAAAAATGGATCACAAAATTGTTTTCACTAAAGAAAAAACTGGTCAAATCACCAGAACGGCTATTTGATTTAAATCCCAATGCACTATAAAATTCAGTGGTGCGGTTAAGATCGGCTACTGCATAATTTGCCCAAATCATTTTAGTTTTCATAATATTTTTTTGGTGGATTAGTTAGTTTTCAACTGCAAAATCTATTCCCTGTAAATTTGTTTTAATTAAAATTACAATCTAAAATCACCCGTTATTAAAGCCAAGAAAAAATTTTAATAAAGATAATTATTGGTCTAGAGTAGCAAAAAGTTTGTATAGAATTACACATAAATAAAGTTGATCTCTGTAGAAACTACACTTTACCAGATGCAATATAAATAGTTATAAGGCTGTAACAAACGACTTCGAAATCCTACTTATTCAGCATTAAATTAATAAATTCAACTATGAAGAAAGTTTTTATTTCTCTTTCATTCTTTTTCATGATCAACGCAATGGCGCAGAAATTTGATACCCAGACAGTGACTGACGGTCAGGGTTATACGTATGAAACTGTGAAAAATGATCAGGCGGGAGTGAGGGTCTATACTTTAAAGAACGGATTAAAAGTTTATCTCGCAAAAAACGACGATGCTCCGAGAATCCAGACCTATGTTCCGGTAAGAACAGGTTCAAATAACGATCCAGGCGACAATACAGGATTGGCTCACTACCTTGAGCACATGGTTTTCAAAGGAACTTCTCACTTGGGAACTCAGGACTGGGCAAAAGAGAAGGTTTTGCTGCAGCAGATTTCTGACCTTTACGAACAGCATAAAGCAGAAAAAGATCCTGAAAAGAAAAAAGCACTCTATAAGAAAATCGATGATGTTTCTCAGGAAGCTTCAAAATTTGCAATTGCCAATGAATATGACAAAGCGATTTCTTCTTTGGGAGCAACGGGAACTAATGCTCACACCTGGTTAGACGAAACGGTTTACAAAAATAATATTCCGGCTAATGAGTTGGAGAAGTGGCTTAAAGTTGAAAAAGAACGTTTCTCAGAATTGGTTTTAAGACTTTTCCATACAGAACTGGAAGCGGTTTATGAGGAATTCAACAGAGCTCAGGATAACGACAGCCGTCTGGTAAATTATACTTTAATGGAGGCGCTTTTCCCTAAGCATCCGAACGGTCAGCAAACGACAATCGGTACGTCGGAGCATTTGAAAAGTCCTTCAATGGTGGCTATTCATAAATATTTTGATACGTACTATGTGCCTAACAACATGGCAGTAGTTTTGGTAGGAGATTTAGATTTCGACAAAACGATAAAATTAGTTGACCACTACTTCGGGTCATTCAAATACAAAGAACTTCCGATGAAAAAAATGGTTTCTGAGGAGCCAATGACACAGGTGGTAAGCAGAACTGTAAAAAGTCCTTCTGCACCAAGAATGACCATGGCCTGGAGATCTGATTCATACGGAACCAAAGATGCAAGAATGGCAAGCATGGTTGCTGAAATTCTGAGCAACAGCGGTGATGCTGGTTTGATCGATTTAAACATCAGCCAAAAACAGAAAGTGCTGAGCGCAGGAGCATATGAATCACCTTACAAAACTTATGGTGCATTTACAATGTATGTTGTACCAAAAGATGGGCAAAGTTTTGATGAGGCTAAAAAATTATTGCTGGGGCAGTTAGATTTAGTTAAAAAAGGGCAGTTCCCGGATTGGATGCTGAAAGCCATCGTCAACGATATGAAAGTACAGCGTATGAAAGGCTGGGAAACTGCCGACGGTTTGGCAACGACGCTTTACAATGCTTACATCAACGAAAGAACCTGGCAGCAGGAATTAGACGAGATCAATGACTATGAAAAAATTACCAAAGCAGATATTGTAAAATTTGCCAACGAGTTTTTCAAAGACAATTATGTAGCCGTTTATAAAGAAAAAGGAGTGAATGATAAATTGGTTCGCGTACAGAACCCTGCCATCACACCTATTAAATTAAACAGAGAAGCACAGTCGCCTTTCCTTAAAGATCTGTTGGCAACAAAAGCAGGAGACATCAAACCTCAGTTTATTGATTACAAAACTGCCATCGCCACTTCGCAAATCAAAGACAAGAAAATAAGTTTTGTTGAAAACAAATACAACAAAGTTGCTCAGGTCAACTATATTTTCCCTTTCGGAACAGATAATGATAAAGAACTGAGCCTTGGGGTAAGCGTTTTACAATATTTAGGAACCGATAAATATACTCCTGAACAGTTAAAAGAAGAATTCTATAAATTAGGAATCTCCAACGGTTTCAGAACTTCAAATGACCAGACGATCATCTATCTGAGCGGACTGGAAAGCAATATGAAGAAAGGAGTAGAACTGTTGAACCACTGGATGAACAACGTAAAAGCTGACAAAGCAATTTATGATCAGACGGTAAAAACAATCTTGGAATCCAGAGAAGTGGCCAAAAAAGATAAAGCAAGAATTATGGCAGCACTTTCCAATTATGCTAAGTATGGAAAGGATTCCAGAATGACTGATATTATCTCAAAACAACGTCTGGAAAGCATCAACGTTAACGACCTGATGTCTAAAATCAAGACTTTAAACCAGTATCCTTACGAAGTTTTCTTATACGGAGAAGATCAGAAAGGTCTTGAAAAAGCAGTGAAACCATTTATTGCTGACACCAAACTGCAGCCTGCGAAAGCTAAAGTATATGCAGAGCCGGCAACCGAAGGCAAAGTATATTTCACGGCTTATGATATGGTACAAATGGAAATGGCGAAAGTGGCAAAAGGAAGCAATGTAAACCTTGCAGACTTCGGAAAATCAAATGTATTTAACGAGTACTTCGGACGTGGACTGTCTTCTATCGTTTTCCAGGAAATCAGAGAGAGTAAGTCATTGGCGTATTCTGCTTACGTTTCTTATGGAACGGCTTCTGAAAAAGATCATCCGAACTATGTGACCAACTATATTGGAACCCAGGCAAACAAATTACCTCTTGCAGTAAACGCAATGAATGATTTGATGGCAGATTTTCCTCAGATCCCGGCGCAGTTTGAGAATTCTAGAGGGTCAGCATTGAAGCAGATTGCATCAAACAGAATCAACAGAACCAATATTTTCTATAACCAACTGGCACTGAAAAAACTTGGCGTAGATTACGATATCAGAAAAGATTACTATACTGAAATTCAAAATCTGACGTTGCCTCAACTGACAAGTTTCTACAACAAAGAAATTAAACCGTTGAAGTACAACACCGCCATCATCGGGAAAAAAGAAAACCTGAATATGGAATCAATCAACAAAATGGGTGAGTTCAAAGAAGTTACCCTAGAAGAAATCTTTGGATATTAATTTTTCATTAATATAAATTGTTTGAAGTGAGGCAGAAATGTCTCACTTTTTTTATTGAATTTATTTAATAACTGATGAATGAGAATTTACTTATACAGTCACTTAAAATCCTATCGAAGGACGCCGATCAGGAAAAATATATTCATAATTTGTTTAAAGATGAGAATATGGTAATGCCTAAGAACTTCTTTTAGAGTCTGAAGATTCTGGATTTTTAATTGAAAAACATTTGGAAATCAGGATGCTAAGACTTTATTTTTTTGAGCTTAAAAAAGTAATTGACGAGATTGATCGTAGACAGTTTATCCCATAACGATTCTCCCAATGAAAAATCTAAACTGGTGAACGAACTGAAAGAGAAAACGGAGAAAATTACAGATCTTGAAAAGGAAATTCAGATTTATAAAGCTGCTCTCGGAATTCGGAATTGAATGATAAAACTAAAGCTGCCCAGAATTGAGCAGCTTTAGTTTTTGTCGGAAATTTAAGCAGTATTTACTTTCTCCTCTTATACTTTAAATGAATCAGTAAATACACCTCATCTTTGTCTATATCTTTACACCAGGTACGCTCGGTAACCAATGCATTTTCGTACAGATAAAGATCTTCCATGTTGTTGACGTATTCTAATCTTTCTGAAGTTTTGTATTTGAAAAACGATATCAGATTTACTTCATCCCCAATTGACGGTGCAATGGGAAATTCCACAGAGTTTTCAAATTCAAATTCAATATCGTAGGAGTAGAATCTTACTTTAACGCTCATATTTTTATTTTTACCAAATATATCGAAAATAAAAAGGTTTTCACATGTGGGCCTGCAAACTATATTCCGCTTAACGCTTTTAAGTTTATAACCAATTTGATTACTTTGCTGAAACGAAACTGCTTTGTCACACCGTCAATTCGATTGTTTTTCGAAGAAAAATGTATCGAGAATTAGTGAACTACAGACTGCAAGTCATCCAATCAGAAACTTCTCGATACAAATTCTTTCAGAATTTTACTCGAAGTGACGATGTGAGATAAATTAATAGTAAATTTAAAAATACGAAAAAAGCCAACTTCTGAGTTGGCTTTTATATTTTAAAAACAAATTATTCTAAGACTTCAGTTCCTGAATAAACAAGCTAATCTCCGTACGAATCAGTAATTCATCATTACAAAAGGTTTCGCAGAAAATCTGGCAGATGTTTTCGTATTGAGAAATAAGAGAAGCTTTAGAAATAATCGTGTCACCAACAGTTGGCAAACTGAAAATTTCAATCTTCTTGATATTGGTAATGAAACCGATCACTTTTGTTTCAACATCCGAACCTTTAAAAAAACTCTGCCCTAGAATCGATGAGCAGGTCTGTGCTGAATGTTCAATAAGGCCTACTTCAGCAAATCTGTTATCGTGAACAAAGATATTGTCAGATTTGATCTCAAAAGAAGTAACTACTTTTTCAGGAGTAAGCTCAAGAATATAATCAGCCATCAGCATCGGCTCGCGATGCGGTAAAAAATGGTGAATGTTGATGAGGTTGTCTTCTTTTAACTCCATTTTTTATGTTTAAAACCTAACGGGTTTCAAAAACCCGTTAGGTTTGTATTGTGTTAATTTAAATCTTTGCAATTCCTAGGATTACGAGTTTTTTAAAACTTCTGTAAAACAAACCGGACTGATCACTTGCCTCCTTTTACTTTTTCCCTGGCTCTTCACAGCTATTTCACAACCGTTTTCATCTGCGATTTTGCAATTACGGTGTCATTTATTTTAGTGATAATTTCCACTAAAGTGACCCCCAGCATTTCATTCAGAATGGTTGCTTCGGTGACCAACCGATCACCTACTTTTGGTAAAGCATCGGCTTCAAAAGATTTGATGGCACCGATGTAGCCTGTAGGCGATTCTTTTCCCAAAAGAAAGTATTTGTATCCTGTGTGCAAAGCTACAGTCTGAGCCTGATGCTCGATCAATCCTGATGCCTGGAAAATTCCTTCATGTACAAAAAGATTATCTTCCTGAATGGTAAATCCTGAGATCACGTGATTTTCAGAATACTCTGAAACCTCACCTACCATTACGAAAGGAGCTTTCTGCGGAATGAGATTTTCTACAAAACTTTTATCGGAATTGGGTAATGTAGCTTCCATTAGCAAACCGTTAGTAATGCACAAGAATAAGCGAATCTTCCACTTTCCGGAACACAAAGAAGGATTTTCTCTCCTTTTTTCAGGTTTCCGGAGTTCATCAGCTGCTCAACAGCGATAAAGATAGAACCGGCTCCTACATTTCCAACTTCTGAAAGATTGTAGAACCATTTTTCCCAAGGGAAGTCTAATCCAACGTTGGCAAATTCTTCTTTTAAACCTTCTTTAAAATATCCGGAAGAAATGTGCGCCAAAACGTGATCTACCGTGTCCGGATCCAATTGATGTTTGTCGAATGAAGTTCTTAAACTTTCGGCACCTTTTACCAGAATGTATTTATCTAAAATTTTAGTGTCCTGTTTTAAAGCAAAAATAGATTGGTTCAGCCATTCTTCAGCAGGATATTCTGCCCAGGATTTTAAGCTACCGTCTTCCTGCTTTTCACAGCCTGAGTACATACATGCTTCAATTTCGTGAGCGTATGAATAGAAATCAATCCATTCTATTTTAAGTGAAGTTTCGTTTTCTCTCGGTTTTGGCTCTAATAAGAACGCAGCAGCACCGTCAGAAAGCATCCATCTCAAAAACTCTCTTTTGAAAGCAACGATTGGTCTTTCTTCAAGTAATTTCAGGTTTTCAGCTTCGTGGTTAAATTTATCAGCGGTCATCCAGGCAGACATTCTTTCAGAGCCTACACAGACAGCGTTATCTTTTACACCTGCTTTGATATTTAGAAAACCATAGTTCAGAGCGTTCATCCCTGAATTACAAAGTCCCGTTGCTGTATTGATTTCAACTGATTTACCAATATTCAGTTCGCCATGTACCATTGAGGAGTGAGACGGCTGAATCTGATCTGCAGAAGAAGTTCCGCATGAAAGAAGCTGCATATCTTCTCTTTTGAATTGCTCATCAAAAAGTCCTTCCACGGCTTTCGCTGTGATCTGGGCATTCGTATGCGTAGGTTTTCCTTCTTTGTCTAGAGCGTAATATCTGGTTTTTATTTTATTGTTCCTTAGAATTAAAGCTCTCGCTTTAGAAGGTGTATTATTGACCAAGCCAAGATAGCTTTCCATTTCGTCATTCGAAACCGGCTCATTCGGCAAGTATGTTGAAGCTTTTGTTATAAATACGTCTTGCATTTCTATTTTAAATTAATTCCTTGTAAATATTCTTTTTGTTTTTGTCTTTTAGACCACAAAAGGGGTGCTAATAATATATGGAAAACCAACACAATTGGCGAAATAATCCAAATTGCTGCCATCAAATATACTTTAAAGAATTTGATCAGCAAAGGTCGTTTTTCTTTTTTCTTGATAATGAGATTGCTCCATACAGTAAAGATTTTGTTGCCTACTTTCTCTACTCTAACCAAAAAAGGTCGGATTTCTACGGCTCCGTTTTTTACCAGATCGGGCTGTAAATTTGCAAAGTCATTGTTGTCGAAATGATTTTCAATAATCTTTCCGTACTTGCCGGCTCCTTTGATTTCATCATCAGAAATTCCGGCTGCAGGAAGCATTCCTGACTTTTCTTTCTGTCCGGTTGTCAGCCAGCGCAGAATCGTTAAAACACTGGTGTAATTATCATGTCTGTCTACCAAAGCGATATTTCCGATCAGTCTGGCATCCAGATTTTTCAGATAAACTTTTAGTTTTTCCTGAGACAGCATCCACATGTTTCTGGTTCCTGAAACAGTAACGATAGGAGTGTTTTTTAACAGGCCTTCAGCATAACTGCTCTTCAGGAAAGAAATAATAGGAATAGAAGGAGTCAGATACCAAACCTGATATCCGAAAAGAATAAGGTCATATTTTTTATTCAGCACATTTTCCGGTGGCGGAAGAATCTCGCTCGGAATCTGCAAATAAGATTCGGGGAAAGTATTGAAAAAAACATCACTCGGCCATGGAAAAGGAAAGTCTTCTTTCAGCTGAATGTTGTAGTAAGTGACTAGATATTCGTCTTTTTTATCCTCAAACGGCTGGGCAATATTTTTCATAATATCCTCCAGCTGACCCGTCTGTGTATAATAGAGAACAAGTACGTTTTTCTGCATTAATATTCTTTATGGATTACAAAAATATGCTTTTAAAATTTATTATTCGTGTCGGAATACTCTTATTGATTCATTAGTGCGCACTAAGTTAAATGAAGGGTCATTAAAAACAATGTTTTCTGTATTTATAAAAATAACGGTTTTCGGAAGCTGAGCAATTTCGTCAACATTAAAATTGGCATCTGAGATCAGGAGAACATCAATGTCTTTGGTGATTTCAGAAGTATTTTTAATATAGTTTATTTTTCTGTTTTTTACGACATAATTGTTTTCAGCAATCTGTCTTTTTTCTTCATTACCAATAAGACTGAAAATTCTTCTTCCTGCCTGCTGAAGTGTCATCAAAATGTCTTTCTGCCCAAAATCGTCCGCTATGTGTAAGATGTTTGCATCTTTTGCGATGTGTTGATTCAGTTCGAAATAAACGGATTTGTTGTCATTAAAATCCTGCTTAACTTCTTTTACAACTTCCGTTTCTTTATAGAGGAAACTTAAAAATAATTTCTTTTTAAAATAATTCTCATCTTCAATTTCATTTCGCAGCTTGGCAAATTCATTCCTAAAGTAAGAATTAATGTTTTTTGCTCTCTCTTTATAAGTTGTCCCAAATGACAGATTGTCTTTACTGATTCTGTCACCTACTTTTACGATAATGTTACCGTCATAAATAATGAAATCGCCTTTAGGTAAAACTTCAGAATTTCCGTGGATGTATAATGGTAAAATATCTAAACCAAATTCTTCAGCTAAGTAAAAAGCACCTTTGTGAAAACGTTTCACGTCATTGGTGTAAGATCTTTCCGCTTCAGGAAAAACGACTAATGAATATCCCTGATCGATTTTTTCCTTTAATTTTTCCTTCCCATTTTCTATACCCTGTGAAACCGGATAAAAACCTAAAGCTTTCACCAACTTTCCGAAAACCGGAGAATCGTACACCCAATCGTTGACCAAATAAACAATTTTGTGGGTTGCCATCGCAATCGCCAAAGTATCAAGAAACGAAGTGTGATTGGCAATAATAATCGCAGGCTTACTGAAATCTTCGTTGGGATTGGTGATGACTTTCTTTTTTACAAAAGGATTTCCGTGCAGTACCGATGTTAAAAATTTAGCTAAAATTAATTTAATCAGATCTAAAGTTTTCCCTTTCGAATTTTTCACAAAAAAACTACCGATGACCGAAAATATCAATCCGCCTAAACCATAATAAATAAAGAGAATCACCGAATGTAAAAACAGTCTGAAAGTGATCGGAGATAGTCCTTTTTTAGTTCTGTTAATAATTAAAAATCTAAACCAAAACGGATACAAAGTTGAGGTAATGATAATCACAGAAAGCATTCCAATCAAAGCGACCAGAGCTAATGAATGTAAAGCGGGATGTTTTGCGAAAATTAAAGAACCGATAGATAAAATCGTGGTGAAGACTGCCAAAATAATCGAAATTCTGTATGTGGGAAGTTCATTTTTTCCTGTCGTATGTTCTTTCTGCATTGCTTTCGTGAGGAAAATACTGAAATCGTCACCAACTCCGAAAACCAATGTGCAGACAACGGTACTGAAAATATTGAGTTCTAATCCTAAGAAATATAAAATTCCCGCTGTCACAACTCCAGTTAAAACAATCGGAAACATTGTCAACAAAGTCAGTTCAAAATTCCTGAAGAAAACAATAATGGTCAGGAGAATTGCCAAAAGAGAGTAATTAATCAAGGTATTGAAATCTCTTTTCAGCAATCCCAAAAAGTTCTCATTCATCTGCTGACGGTCGATTGCGATAGCGTCGTGTTTCTTTTCAATGTCTTGTATGAAGGCATCTCTTTTCTTTTCGTCTACTTTTACCACATTCGAAACGGTGTAAAAACCATTTTCCTGACTAAGAAATTCTGAGATTTGAAGCGCTTTTATTTTTTCATAATCTTTGAGGCTTAAAGTAGGATAGGTTTTATTTAAATTTTCACTGAACTGGTCAAAAGCAGAACTGTTGAAACCGAATTTGTTCCCATTCGAAACCAATTCAGAAATTGTGGAGTTCTTCTTATTCTCGTTCCAGAAATTTTGCCAGATTGCTACTTTTTTCTGCTGGTCTTCTTTAGATAAAACAACGTTTCCAAGCGAATTGTAGCTTAAGATTTTGCCATCCTTCTTTTCTTTTTCCAAAAATGTACTTAAGTCTGAATTTCTGGCGAGAGCTTCTTCCTCAGAGTTTCCGTAAGAAATCGTGTAGATGGATTTTGAGGTGATGTCTGACAGTTTTTCAAGTTTCGCCTCACTGATTTTTAATTCTTTCGGAATGTAATTTAAGTCGCCAATGTCTTCATTAAAACCCACGTGACGGAAACCAAACAGACACGCAATAATCACAAGCGAACAGCCGATAATCAACGGCTTGTTTTTTTCGTAAGGATAATGCCCGATTTTATCGATGAAATTAGTATTGAGTTTGTCCGATTTTTCTTTAGGATGATACAATTGCGGAACAATAATCAAGGCTAAAACTGAGGAAAACAAAACCGTAATTGATGCAAAAAGTCCCAAATCTTTCAAAGCTTCCGAACGCACAAAAACCAGACATAAAAATGAAACCGCCGTGGTTGCGCTACTCAGAATAATCGGTTGGGTGATTTCTTTGTAAAGCTCTTCAATATTGTTATTGTGCTTGTAATGCGTGAGAATGTGGAGCGCATAATCAATCGTGATTCCAATTAGAATAGCACCAACACTTAAGGAAATGGCAGAAATTTTATCTTTAATAAAATATAAAACCATCAACGCCAATAAAACAGAGAATAATGTCGGCAGGAAAACGATAATCGGGGTGAAAAAATTTCGGAAATAGTAAATCAACAAAATCAGCAAAACCGTCATCGAAATAATGACCGTGTTTTGAATATCTTTCTTGATTTGCTGGGCATTGGCAACCGCAATCACCGGCGAACCAAAATAACTCAGTTCGGTTTTTCCTTTAAATTCTTTGTTAAGGTTGTCTTTGATTTCGTTTAACTGATTGACAAATGTTTCGTTGTTTTTAGTATCGTTGCTCTTGTTTTTCGGTTCGATGAATAGCAGGAGGTTTTTTCCGTCTTTGGTAACAACGTAATTGTCTTCAAGCTTAAAATCTTTACTGATATTTAAAGCATTCAGTTTTTTAATTCCAAGAAAAGTAATTCCCAAAGGGTCTTTTTTAATGAAATCTTTCGTGACCAAACTTGTTGGCGAAACCAAAGAAACATAATTGTTCTCGACCTGTTTTGCGATACTGTCTTTGTTGAGTTTTCTTTCAATTTCCAGATAATCGTTTTTGTCTAAAAATAACGGGAGATTCTGATTGACAAAATCAAACGTTTCGGAAATCTCATTATCATTTACCTTTCCCTGAACGGAACTGATGTATTTCTCTAATGGCTTTGTTTTTTCTAAAAATGAATCAGCCGTTTCGGATAACTGGAAATTGTCGTCTTTCGATTTCTTTTCGATAATGACGATGATTTTGTCTGAAAAATTAAGTTGTTTAAGAACTTTCGCCGTGAGATCAGATTTTTCACTTTTTGGGATAATCTGATTGATATCTTCTTCAAAATTGATTTTAGACGCAAAAAATAAACACAAAACCGCAACTCCCAACGCCGCTGCGATAGAAAGAATTCTGTTTCTGGCAATCAGATAATATAGATAGATGAAAAAGCGATGCATGAGATTCTCAAATCAAGTGTGCAAATTTAAATTTTTATGCAGTAGTTTTGAAAAAATTGTGATAAGTTTTCGCTGAAAATCAATAAAATATTCCATTTAAAATGAAAAAAACTTTTACTTTTGCAAAAGTTCCCTTTTCGTTGACCATTATTTTTTAAACACAAAATCATTCTTAATCGGGAAACTACTTTGTATGTTGAGAACTTTTGATGAAAAATTGAACGGATTTCTGTTTGTCGTACTACTGCCGATTTTGTTGTTTGTAATGTCTTATTATGGGTTTGAGTCATCCTATACGAGATTCAAGACTTCAGAAAGACCTCCTGATTTTTTGTTTTCTTCAGTGTATTCTTACAGAATCATTCCGAATCAGCTCAGCATTTATATGACCGATTTTATAGAAAACGTCATTAATGGTCAGAATTCTTCAGTTAAAAACCTAATTCTGAAAAACGGGACACCCTTTTACCATGGGCTTTTTTTAACAAATTTGTTTTTCCTGATTTTAAATACTGTGCTTTTAAATACTATTTTAAAATATATTCCTGCACAACTGATTTCAAATATCAATGTCAGAAGGATGATTCATCTTTTACTGGTATTTTTTATTGTAATGACACAATACACGCCGTCAAACTGCGACATGATTGCCCTGTTTTGTTACCTGGCAGGAATTTTACTAACGCTAAAATATGCTCATACAGGAAAAAAAATACTTTTTTTCAGTTTAATTCTGCTTATTATGGGTTCCACTTTTGTTAGAGAAACGGCCTGTCTGAATATTGCTTTTTTTGCTGCGATATTTTTCAGTTTTAAAGAATTGAAGAATAGAAACTATAAGTTTATCTGGAATATTATTCCTCTAATACTTGCATTTATACTTCCATATCTTGGTTTAAGAATGGTATTGAATCGTAACGAAACGACCTTTGTAGAAGGATATTATATTATTCAGAATTTTTCAAGTCCGTTTAATTTAGCCGGTTTGCTTTTTTCGGTAATCGTACTGTACTTTTTGTATAAGCTGTGTGGCAGTTTAGAAAATAGATTCATTTTTCAGAAATATTTGTTTTTTTCTTTACCTTATTTGGGTATGATTACTTTAGTCGGTCTTTTTTGGGAAGTAAGACTTTTTTTACCTCTTATTCTTACTGTAGCCATCGTGGCGTGTCATGATTTTAAAAATCTTTATTGTTAAGCCATGAGTTTACTGCATCCTTATTTTATTATTGCAATTACCTACATGCTTTTCTTCAGTGTTCAGGAGGTGTTTGGCAATAAGGTTGATAAAAAATGGTTTTGGTTTTTGGGGATTTACTTAATTATTCTTGCGGGTCTGCGTAATAATGTTGGTCCTGATTATGGAAGTTATAAAAGTCTTTATCTGTACTCTGACACAAAGGAATATATTAATATATTCTTAAAAGCACTTCATCTTGAAGGCTCTGAGAATGTAGATTTGGAATGGCTTTATGCTTTGATTAATAAGGTGTTGCTTAATGTTTTTAATGCTCCTTTTTACATTCTGACATTTGTAATTGCGATTTTTGCCATCTATTTTAAGGTTGAATATACCGACGATAACACTTTTTACCCTTTCACTTTTACGCTATTTATGTTTATTCCCAACTTTTTTATTGGGGAAAGTGGACAGATCAGGCAGAACTTAGGAACTTTTATTGTGTATTTTTCTTTACGGTTTATCAAAGAACGTAAGCTCCTTCTTTATCTGTTTTGGATGTTTATTGCAACAGGTATTCACAATGTCTGTTATATTTTCTTGCCGATGTATTGGCTTGTGAGAGTACCTTTAAATAAGATGACCATGTTGGTATTAATCATTGCATCGGTGTTTGCTTCTCCTTTTGAAGTGTATAGGGTTTTTGGAGATTTCTTAACTAATATTTCCACTGACAGTATGTTGGTAGAGGGCTTCAACGGGTATATGGACGAATCATCTCAAAGATTAAATGGTGGTTTCGGTATTCCTGAGGCGATGCTGATGATTGTTACCTTTTTTCTGTTTGTTTTTGATGATAAAATGGTTGAAAAGTATCCGTACTACGAGTACCACAGAGTTTATGTGGTATTAGGGATTTGTCTGTACTTTATATTCAGAAACAATCCTATCTTTTCTTCAAGATTGGCAGGTGCGTTTATTGGTTTTTCATATATCATTGTTATTAATGCAATGTATGTGGTGTCCTCAAATACCAAAAAGTTGATTTATACTTTTATTATCGCATTAGTGTTTTTCAATTTTGTGGTTTTTGCAAGCTTTAAAAATATTATCGGGGGTAGATTTACAGTCGATCTTTACAAAAACCATATCCTGCCCTAGTTTTTAAACCTATTTTTCTTTCTTCTTATTCTGAAAAGTTCTTAAATTTTTCAGCGCGTTTAATTTTTTTTAAAATGTTAAGAAAAGTTGACTTCACGCATACCACATTACTCTACGATTATTGTACTTTTGTCGAATATTAGTAAAATGAATAATTTATTGATATTGAATTACACATGGTTATTTAGTAATATTATTATTTTATCTTTTGCTAATCGTCAAAACAAATTGATTATCGTTTGTTTTGGTTTAAATTTTGAAAACTGTTTGATTAAGTACAATTTTTAAGTATGAAAAGTAAAATGACAAAGAATCTAATAGCAATGTTTTGCTTAGTTTCTTTAAATGCGTATTCTAAAATTAGTTTAGAAACAGAGAGGAATTTTATTACAACTAAAGAAGATGCTCGCAGCCTCATAAAAAATGATACTTTAGTTAAAATCTCCGGGAATTTAAGTGAATCTTCACTTAGTCAGTCAAAAGGAGTCATTGCCTTAGACTGGACGAAAGCACCAAACAGTTATATTTTTGACCCGGCACAAAATGGCGAAGGCTTATATATTCCTGTGAAAAAGGCTTATGAAATGTGGCGCAGTTACAAATATTTAGCAAGCGCCGGAACAATTAAAGGCAAAATGACCGCCGATGTTCTTTGGGAAGATGTTCCCGGACTTATAAAATCGGGAGCTAATTATAATCTCGAAATTGTAGATTCCGGTGAAGACGGAAAGATCAAAGTTATGGTCAACAAAGCCAAGAAAGGAAATGCCGTTGTAGCCTTCAGACTCAATGGTGAAATTTTCTGGTCATGGCATATCTGGGTAACCGATGATCCTACCAACGGTTCAACCTACAAAAGTTTTACCGCAGTCAGAAGAGAACGAAGTAATGGTGTGATTGAAAATATACCTGATGCTGACTGGAAGTGGATGGACAGAAACTTAGGAGCTATAACCAATAGCAATACAGGTGGTGAATGGAACCGAAGTGGAGGACTCCTTTACCAGTGGGGAAGGAAAGATCCCATTCCGCCATTGGTTTTAAGAGGAAATGATTTTTACGAAGTTTCAGGATCAATAGGAAAGGTGAGACACAGAGGTGCGAAAAACTTTACCAATGCTGTGAATTTTGATGTTCTGAGAAAGTTTGTCCTGCTTTCTAATGCGACACTAGATAATAATATTCAGCTTTCTGTAAAAAATCCTTTGAGTTTAATTTATGTTAATAAGGATGATAATTCAGGTCCTGCGTATTATAACAACAACGCAAATCTTATGGTCAATTGGTTTGGGAGATCTGCAAGTCTCGTTGACAGTAAATTGACGGAACTGAATCTTTGGTCAGATAACTCAAAAGGAAAGCTGCCCACCAACTACAATTATTATAGCAGCAACGCGCCGTACCGCGATAAGTCACCGTTTGATCCGTGTCCAAATGGATGGCGAATTCCTTCTATGTTGGTGCCCAATCTTGCATCAGGATCTTATGTCGACGACATCAGGATAGATTACTCACCTTTCGGGTTGCAGACCACTATTGGTAAGAGTGCTTTTGAGGCGAGTGGTTATCATATTATTAAACCTACAGATGCTAATGTTCCAGCTTTTATGACTGGTTTTAAAGTGTATCCCAATGTAGGCTTTAATCTCTCCAATGTAGGTGGAAATAATATGGGCGTTTTTCCGGGGACTGGACAGCTGGCGATCAATGCTCAGGGTGGACAGTATACCGATCAGCATCACGTAGCTTTGTGGACCGCAACTTTAACGCGGTTTTTTGACACCACTCCGGCTGTAAGTGCCAGAGCTTTATTTATGGTTCCCGATAAGTATCAGAACGATACTCCTGATTCCGCAAACCCTACAATTAAAGGAAGATATTGGTATCAGCCAACCGCAACTGCCAAAACTTCTGATGCAAACGGTTGCCGATGCATAAAAGATCCTCTTTATGAAGTTAACGGCTATGATTTTCCGACACAATACTTAAATACAAATACAGAATATACAGAAGGATTGAACAATCCAAATACTTATCAGGTAGTAAAAAGTTCTACTTCGGCTAGTGTAGAAATTCCAGTTACAAAGGCATTTTCTGTTCAAAGCCAGCTTTTGAATAATCCGGCAATTTTAAATTCGGCAAATTTCAGTGATCTGAAAGCAAATGTTCTTTGGACAACGAATACAGATTTGATTAATACAGTTACTGTTACAAATCCTTCTCCCGGGTCAGCTTCGAGTCTGATTAATTCAAAAATTGTAGTTTCTTTAAATCCTAATCAGAGTGGTAATGCTGTTGTAACTTTACATAATGGAAGTGTTTCGAATCCTGTGTATTGGTCATGGCACGTTTGGGTTACTGATACAGCGGTTGGCTCGTATACTTATGCAACTGAAACACCTAATGCGGTAGCTACAAATTACGTCAACTATATTACTAGAGGCGATATACTTAAAACAGAATTTATGGATAGAAATCTCGGTGCGACTGATGCGTTTCCCGTGATTGCCAATCCTCTAGTGCCAACTGTTGCTGAGTACGAAAAAATAAGAGCCTCAACAGGTCTGCAGTATCAGTGGGGAAGAAAAGATCCGATTCCTTCTTTTCAATTTGCTGACAACCGCGCGTCATATAATGTATTTTTAGGAAATGTAAATGCAAACGGTGGTGTGGCTTACACAACACTCACTCCTGCTGCATATAATAATCTGTCGGGTTCATATATTATTCCTTATGATACATATACCAATGGTTCTAATGCCAATGTTCTGTCAACAGATAAAACATCAGATAAGGTGGCAAAAGTTCTATCTTATTCCGTTAAAAATCCTCTGGTCTATATGGTTCCGAGTGCGCTGGCGCCTTACAATACGGCTGTTCCTAATTATACAAACGGAACCGACTGGCTGTTGAATGAGCCAAATGCTGCTGCAGACCGATGGGGAAGAGGAGGGAAGAAATCTCCTTTTGATCCATGTCCGGAAGGCTGGAGAATTCCTGATGTTACCGGAGCTGCCATCATTACCAACCAGGATTATGGATTGTCTCCATGGTATAAGAAAGATAAAAAAG
This sequence comes from Chryseobacterium kimseyorum, assembly GCF_025971945.1. GTDB lineage: Bacteria > Bacteroidota > Bacteroidia > Flavobacteriales > Weeksellaceae > Chryseobacterium > Chryseobacterium kimseyorum. The sequence goes on along the minus strand of NZ_JAPDHW010000015.1, from coordinate 22,148 downwards.
CAGCCACCAGCTACAGTATTGTTAATGATTATTTAGGGGTGAGAGTTCAGAATACAACAGCTTCTACAATAGGTTACACTTATAATGATGCAGGATATTCCGTTGGCAATTATCCAAATTCCGGTTCACGAGGTATCAGAAGTGTTACAGCCAACCAAACTGCACAGGGAACTTTTGAAGTGAATAACTTCCAGTATCCTGGAATTTGGACAGCAGCTTTAAATTCAAATTACCTGGGAAGACCAATCAATGTACTTTTCAATGCATCTTCCAATGCGATGATTGCATTCCACGATAATAATGATCCTTATTTTGGGATGAACTGTCGCTGCGTAAAAGTAAAGTATGATCAAAACGGAAGTGAGGCCGGTCCAATTCCTGCAATTCCGGTAACTCCGGGTGCAACTGTAAAAGCTTCAAATGTTTTTACGCAAAAGGAAATCACTGCGATTGCTAAAGAGAATAAGATCACGCTGTTCCCGAATCCGGTAAAAGATGTTCTATATATCAAGGCTACTGATGTTAAAGATTATTATTACCAGATATACAACGCTTCCGGTCAGTTGGTAAAATCAGGTAAATTCGAAAATACTCAGACAGACGTTTCTGCATTGGTTTCGGGAGTTTATCTGGTTCGGATAAATAATTCTGAAATGGTGGTAAAGATTATTAAAAGATAAATCTGCGCGGATATTTAATTTTTAAAAGAGACAAAACAATTATCGGTTTTGTCTCTTTTTTTTAGTCATTAAAATATTATTAAAATTTAATCTAAAGATACTGCTATAGTTTATCTAAAATTTCAAACAGCTATAATGATAGAATCTATTTAAAGAATTTCCATGATTCTTTTTAAAAATTGCCACATATGATTTTGATATAATTTTTAAATTGCTATCAACATACAGTTAATCAGCATTGCTGTGGATTAATGTTTACCAGATTATGATGAGACTTTCACTAAACTAAATACTTTATTTGTTATTCAACATTATAATTTTTAAATGGTAAAGTGTTATAAATATTTCTTTAATCTACAGAATTCTCACAATAAAATGACCGCACAAAAATCTATATAATAAAAAAGCTTTACTTTTGCAAAAATTTAGAGGATGTCGAAAAATTTAGTAATCGTCGAGTCTCCGGCAAAAGCAAAAACTATTCAGAAATATTTAGGGAAGGATTTCGAAGTCAAATCGAGCTTCGGACACATCCGTGATCTTCCGAAAAAAGGAATGGGAATTGACCTTGCCACCTTCAGTCCGGATTACGAAGTTTCCGCCGATAAAAAGAAATTGGTAACAGAATTAAAGTCTGCCGTAAAGAAAGCCGAAATGGTTTGGCTCGCTTCCGATGAGGACCGCGAGGGTGAAGCAATCGCCTGGCACTTGGCAGATGAATTGAAACTAAAACCTGAAAACAGAAAAAGAATCGTCTTTCACGAGATCACCAAAAATGCTATTCTTAAAGCAATAGAAAACCCAAGAGATATTGATCAGAACTTAGTAAATGCTCAACAGGCAAGAAGAGTTCTCGACAGAATTGTAGGTTTCGAAATGTCTCCGGTACTTTGGAAAAAAGTAAAACCGGGATTGTCTGCAGGAAGAGTGCAGTCGGTTGCAGTACGTTTGGTGGTAGAAAGAGAAAAAGAAATTCGTCAGTTTACTCCTAAGGCAAGTTTCAAACTTGATGGAGTTTTCTTAAATAAAGCAGATCAAGAAATCGCCGCCAAGCTTAAAAAAGATTTCGAAAAAGAAGAAGACGCAGAGAAATTCTTAGAATTGGCCAGAACTACAGAGTTCAAAGTTCTGAACGTTGAAACCAAACCGGGCACTCGTTCAGCGTCTGCACCTTTTACAACGTCTACACTTCAGCAGGAAGCTTCTTCAAGATTGGGTTACAACGTGACAAACACGATGCGTTTGGCTCAGAGATTATACGAAGAAGGTTTCATTACGTATATGAGAACTGACTCGGTAAACCTTTCTCAGGAAGCGATTGACGGTGCCAAAAATCAAATTACATCAGAATACGGAGCAGAATATTCGGCTCCAAGAAAATATACCACCAAATCATCTTCAGCACAGGAAGCTCACGAAGCCATCCGTCCGACAGATTTTTCTGTAAAATCGATTGGTGATGTTCAGCTAAGTAAATTATATCAGTTGATTTACAGAAGGACATTAGCTTCTCAGATGGCAAATGCTAAAATTGAGAAAACAGTGATCGAAATCGGAAATGCAAAACTTCCGCAGCATTTTGAAGCACAGGGTGAAGTGATCATCTTTGACGGTTTCTTAAAAGCATACGGAATTGTAAAAACTGAAGACGAAGACGAGGAAAGCAGCGAAAAACTTTTACCGAAAGTGACCGTAGGTGAAGTTTTAGACTATAAAAAAATTACTGCTACAGAAAAATTCACAAGACCATCAGCAAGATTTACCGAAGCGATGTTGGTTAAAAAATTGGAGGAATTGGGAATCGGCCGTCCGTCAACGTATGCGCCGACAATCCAGACCATTCAGAACCGTGAGTATGTAGACAAAAGAGAATTGGAACCGCAGACCCGTGAAGTGGTGAAAATCTCTTTGGCAAAAGATAAAATCAAAAAAGAAGTTCTTGAAGAAAAATTCGGGGGCGACAAAAATAAATTTATTCCTACCGACATTGGTGAGGTAGTGAATGATTTCTTAACCAATAACTTCTCAGAAATTCTTGATTACGGTTTTACGGCAAGAGTAGAGGAAAGCTTTGACGAAATCGCCAATGGCGACCAAAAGTGGAAGGAAATGATGACCGATTTCTACTCAAAATTCCACCCGAGAATTGAAGATGTAGAAGAAAATGCCGACCGTGCCAATGGTGAGCGTCTTTTAGGTGTAGATCCTAAGTCAGGAAAGAATATTTATGCAAGAATCGGAAGATTCGGACCCATGATTCAAATTGGGGAACAGGACGATGAAGAAAAGCCGATTTTCGCATCACTGATGGCAGGACAAAACATAGCAACCATCGCTTTAGAGGATGCTTTGGAATTGTTTAAATTACCATTTGAATTAAAGGATTTCGAAGATCAGTCGATAACGATCGGTGTCGGAAGATTCGGGCCTTACGTGAAGTGGGGAGAAACCTATATCAGTATTCCTAAAGGTGAAGATCCACTTTCTGTAGATCAGAAACGTGCAGAAGAAATTATTGCTGAAAAGAAATTAGCTGATGCTCCTATTGCCAACTTCAAAGGTGAGCCAATTACCAAAGGAACCGGGAGATTTGGGCCTTTCATTAAATATCAGAGCATTTTTATCAATGTTCCAAAAAGATATGACTTCGACAATCTGTCTCAAAGCGATATCAACGAATTGGTAGAAGCTAAGTTAGAAAAAGAAGCCAACCGATACATCCAGCAGTGGGAAAAAGAGAAAATCTCTCTTGAAAACGGCAGATGGGGACCATTCATCAAATTTGGAAAAGCCATGTTCAAAATTCCAAAGAAAAAGGATGACACCAAATATGAATCTGACGAGCTAAAAGAAGTCTCTCTCGATGAGGTTAAAAAATGGATTACCGCGCAGGATCCTAAAGCTTTTGCAGAAAAGAAAAAACCTGCAGCGAAAAAGCCAGCCGCAAAAAAAGCAACTACGGCGAAGAAAGCTCCGGCGAAGAAGCCAGCAGCTAAGAAATAATAAGTTTTAAATATAAAATCGCAAAATCCTTTTTTGAAACGATCAAAAGAGGGTTTGCTATTTTTGGGACTTATTTTTTTATTGCGTTATAATAAGCTTCTGACGCTGGCAAGAGCATTTTGCTCATGTCCGTATAAAGTATGCGTGAACATGAGTAGGCATTTTACAAAATGCTAAAATATTCATTGCTTTATTTTTCCTGCAATAGTCTTGTGCATCAATCATAATAATATTAAAATACGCAATTCTTGTTAAAAGGTCTATCCATTATACGGTAGTAAACTGATAAAAATTGCTTTCTTACAGTGTTATATTAATCCATTAATATTTTACTGGATATTAGAACACGAGCGGAAGCTTGCGATAGTAGTGGAGAAGGATTGTTTGGTAGTAACCGGTTTATAGAAAAGACTGAAATTATTGCTGTTAATCCAGTCTTTTTATTGATGAATAATTTTATGAAAAACTATAATAATTCATCAAGGTAGAAGAAAAATTAATAATTATTGAGATGGATAAGATAAGTATAAGTATTATGTCTTTTAGTGGTTTTTGTGATTTAATAGAAAATATTAAAGAAGAGAAAAAGAAAAAATAGAAAGGTAACAGTAGCCTAAAGTCAAGAACGTCAATTCTTGTTGTTAAGTAGGAATATATAATTAAAGCTAAAAAGGTTAATGACGATATCAGGCAGAACACAATCGTCTTCTCATGATAGCCGTTTAATAAACTTTTTCTGATTATATGACACCATAATATGACTAGACTCGTACTGATTATGTAAGCGGTCTGCCAACTAAATGTTATAAAGCCTAAAAGATTATCCTGTCTGCCATGAAAAAAAGGGTTCAAATTAAATAAAATAAATGATAAGGAAAGTCTTATATTAAATTTACCACCAAAATCTGGTGCAGACCTCATTCCCATAAAATTATCTGTACTGTATTTGTTCAATGCAAGATACAAGAGAACTAGAATAGATACACCTAAAAAAATAATTATGTAATCTTTAGCTTTTTCTTTATAGTTTTTTATGAATAGATAGAAACAAAATGGAATGATGGAAGCTAAAATGAATATTGAACTATATTTTGTAGTAACCATGATAATCAAAAGAAATATATTTATAGCTATTATTTTTCTATTGTGGTGTCCATTGGTTAGTAGGCGATGATTTACCATTACATAAATAGTTAGTAAAGGAATCATGACAATTTCACTCCATGCCCAAGGTGCAATTTTGAAAAATGCTGTGAAGCTGAAAAAACACCAGAATTCTTTCCAAAAGAAATTATAATATTTTACTATGAAGAAAGAAATACCGAATGCCAAAATCGTAATTAATTTGTAAGAGATTAAGTAATTGTCAAATATCGTGTTAGTAATTCTGAGGAGGACTGGATAAAATATCGGATAAAGAGAATCTGATACTACTGGTAATTTTTTAGCCAAACTAATATAATAGTGAGAATCATAACTACGGTAATCTTTTATTTTCCATTGACTTAAGATGGAAAGCAGTAAAAAGAGTGGGGATAAATAAAATAATAAATATGTTTTTTTACCGTACATTTCTGATATTGTGTCTTTATTTGCGAAATAAAATGTTCACTCATCCATCTTTGATAAGAATGGTTATTAATTCTGTTTCAGAGTAATTTTTTGATCAAATATAAAAAATTATCATGAGATGCAATATTGATCGGTTGTTTCATTCTTAGTTTATATCATAGTACACCCGAAACCGCAGGACACTATTGCATTCGGTTTCTTCTAAATTAGCTGAAAATCAAATACAATGAGTCCAGCAAAATATTCACGCAGAGATTTTTTACAAACTTCGGCATTGGGAATCGCCGCAGTGTTTTTCGCTTCATCATTTACCCGTGCATTTGATTTTTCAGACAAGCCTTATTTTAAATTAAAACCGATTGGCAGATCTTTGGAATTAGACGGCTACTATATTTGGTGCTCTTCTCCGATTTGGGGTGAAGATGGGAAAGTGCATCTTTTCTACTCACGCTGGAAAAAAGAAAAAGGGATGGGCGGCTGGCTTAGTGGTTCTGAAATCTGCCGTGCAGAAGCGAATTCTCCTTTTGATAAATTTGAACATAAGCAGGTTATTCTCAGTCCGAGAGGTGAAGGTTTTTGGGATGCAACGACTTGTCATAATCCTCTAATTAAAAAAGTGGATGATCAATATTATCTGTTTTTTATGGGGAATTCAAACGGAAAGACGAATACGAAAAGAATTGGTTTGGCAACTTCCAAAAGTCTCGACGGAGAATGGGCAAGACCTGATCAGCCCTTACTTCTTCCCGGAGAAGAAGGAGCCTGGGACGATCATTGTACCACAAACCCTGCTTTTGAAAAAGGCAATGACGGAAAATACTGGCTCTTCTACAAATCATGGAACACCAAAGAATATGAAACCCAAAAAGGAACCGTCCGTGGAAATCGAAAATATGGCTTAGCAAAAGCTTTAAAGCCGGAAGGTCCATACATGAAAGTTTCTGAAAATCCGGTGATCGATTTCTCTTCTTTGCCCAATAATGCTCAGTTGGAAGACGCTTTCATCTGGAAGCAAAACGGTAAATTTCACATGGTCGCCCGTGATATGGGATTTTATAACCATGAATATGGTTTACATTTAACGACCAAAGACGGCATCAAATGGACACAGCCTGAAGTTGCTTATTTAGATTTAAAACAATACGTAACCGAACCAGAACCTCCCAAACATTTAAAAAGATTCGGAAGGTTGGAAAGACCCATGATTCTGATGAGTAAAGATGGCAAAAGACCACAGTTTTTATTTGGAGCAACGCAGGGAGGGAAGTTTGAGACTTCTACAACTTTTGTTTTTGAGATTTTAAAAAGATACGTTTCAGGATGGAATTTCTCAGAACTTTGTCAAAGTTGAAGCGCCTAGAAAATTATAACTGTTTCTCCGTAGTCCCGATAATATATCAGTCTGAATTTTAAAATGTCATTTCTAAACTCTGCTTACTCATTTAATTTTAATATTTTTGAGCTTTAATAAGTATTTGAGCACATGAATTTTGAAGATTTTATCATTTCCCCAAGAAATTTCAGAACAGAAAACTGGCAGATCGGTCACCAAATAACCAAAGAAATAAAAGAGGACAGTATTGTTTTGCTTTTCGTTTCAGATTACAGAGGCGCCAGTGGAGATGCAGAAGTGCAGGATTTCACAGCTATCAGGAGAGAGTTTTATAAATTATCAAAGCTTGATTTTGAAATTCCGGTGGTGGACTTGGGAGATTTGGTTTCAGGGAAATCGGTGGAGGATTCTCATTATATTTTGCAGGAAGTATTGTCAGAGTGCCACACCAAAAGAGCCATTCCGGTAATTGTGGGCGGCTCGAATGATTTTGCTTTTTCTTTGTTTTCAGGATTAAATTTTCATCAGCAAAACATTAATTACACACAGATCAGCAATATAATTTCGCTGAAAAATGATGAGGGAATTAATGAGCATACTTTTTTGAGCAAGATTTTAGGTTCTAAAAATTTCTCTATTAAAAATTATCATCATTTAGGGTATCAAAAACATCTGAATGAAGCAGATTCTGTAAAGCTCATCAAAGAAGTTGAGTTTGATATTGTCCGTCTGGCCGAAATGATGAATTCTACAGAACGCACAGAGCCTTATTTCAGAAAAGCTGATTTGGTGACGGTTAATTGTGATGCTATTGAAAGTTTCAGTGATGCTTTTTCGATGAATCCGCAAGTGAACGGCTTGAACCGAAGAGAAATCTGTGCTTACATGAAAGAAATCGGACTGAGTGAAAATCTAAAGTCTGTAGGAATTTTTAATTATAATATTTATACAGAAAATCAGCTTAATCACCAGCTTTTGGCACAAATGCTCTGGTATCTGATTGAGGGAATTAATATTCAGCAGTCACATCCGAAAGAAAGACAGTATGAAATGTTTTATGTTTTGATAGAGGACAGACAATACGCTTTTAAGCGAGATACATTTAGCAATCTGTGGTATTTTGGAGATGATGAAAATATTGAAAACTGTATTCCGTGTTCAAGAAAAGATTTTGATGAAGCTAAAAAAGGCTGGCTAAGCGCAAGATTTACCAAAAGCTAAACGATGACAAAGGTTCCCTGTCTAATCTCCATCATCGTTCCGGTTTACAATGTCGAAAATTATCTGGCTAAATGTCTTGATTCTTTGGTGAATCAGACGTATCCGCATATTGAGATCTTGGTGGTGAATGATGGGAGTACAGATCATTCTGAAAAAATAATTCGGGATTACGCTCTAAGATTTCCTGATAAAATAAATGCTTTTACAAAAGAAAACGGCGGTTTGAGCGATGCAAGAAACTTTGGAATTGATCGTGCTGCCGGAGATTATGTAGGATTTGTCGACAGCGATGATTTTGTTACAGAGACGATGTATGAGGAAATGCTGGTTTTAGCAGTAAAACATGAGGCAGAAATGGTGATCTGCAACATCCAGAAAGTTGATGAGAAAGGGAATGTAACGCAAAAGCTTACGCAGATTCCGAACATGCCTGAAAAAATTGATTTGGAAGCTCATTTTTCGGTCTTTTCAGATTTAAGTTATTTTGCCTGTAATAAATTATTTAAAACTGAACTTTTTAAAACTCAAAGGTTTAAAAAAGATGTTCATTTCGAAGATATCCAGCTTGTACCACAACTTTTGCTAGACTGCAAAACAGTGGCGCAGACTCAGGATTATCATTATCAATATCTTGAGCGTACAGATTCAATTTCAAAAACACATACAGAGAAAGGGCTGGACATCCTGAAAGCAGTGAAGGATGTAGAGCTTTATTTTGAAAGTTCAATGTATGCAGCGAAGAGAAATGCACTTAAAAACTTCCAGATTTTGGAAGGGGTTTATACATTTTTAGCATATCTGGCCTTTGTAAAAGATGAAAAAATATTTTATAAAATGTCACAGGAATTGGAGGTATTCATGCGTCAACGGAATATTAAATTTAAAGATATATTGATTTACAGTCGTTTTGATAAGAATTATCTATTATCTTTGCCCCTGAAAAAAAAGATCTTTTATCTGTTATTCTTTTCAGGACAAAAAAAGCTGATCAGAAAATTAATATAAACACAAATGGAAAGCAATTTGTCAATGTATTTAACTCACTGACAATGATTTCGTTAAGACTTTAAGGTCAACTAAACCCTGTAAAGTACTTAAATAGAAAAAAATGAAGAATTTTGAATTGTTCTTAAATAACTCTGGGATTTCTATTTTTTATGTAAAAATAGGTCTAGGCTTTCTATTCTCTTTTTTAATCACATTTTTCTCAATTCCTACAATCACAAAAATTTCCAGAAGAAAAAATCTTATGGATGAACCTGGGGTGAGAAGTTCGCATCTGAGAAAAATTCCTAATTTGGGCGGTATCGCTATTTTCTATTCTATTGGTATTTGTACTTCGGTTTTTGCGTATGAACTTTTTGATTTATATAAATTTCTCTTTGCATCGCTCGTTGTTCTCCTGTATGTTGGCGTAATGGACGATATTGTCGTTATGCGTGCCTATAAAAAGCTTGTGGCTCAGATTATAGTGTCTGTCTTCATCGTGATCGGTTCTGATATTAGAATAAGAAATCTTTTCGGTATCTGCGGGATTTATCAGATCAATTATCTTGTAAGTGTGCTCATCACGATCATTACATTCATCATTTTAATCAATGCATTTAATCTGATTGACGGTATAGATGGGCTGGCCGGTGGATATTCTTTGGTATGCAGCGCTCTTTTCGGAATTAGCTATTACCGTTTGGGACCTTATAATTATCCTTTAGTTATATTATCAGTAATAATCATCGGTGCTGTGCTTGCTTTTCTCTATTATAATTTATCGAACTATAGGGCTGCAAAAATCTTTATGGGTGATACTGGCTCTATGCTTTTGGGATTTTTATTAGCATTTACCTGTATTTGTTTTATCGATATTTTTATCGACCGACAGTTACCGTATATTCCGAGATATCATTTAAAATCTTCGCCGGTGATTGCGGTTGCCATATTAATCTTACCTATTGTTGACACACTGAATGTCATTATTGTTAGACTTTGGAATAAAAAATCTCCTTTCCTGGCGGATAAAAACCACATTCATCATAAACTTTTAAAGCTGGATCTCACACACAGAAGATCAAGTTTCTATATCATATCATATTATCTTTTTATTGTAGCAGTAGCCTACTTTTTAAGGCATACAGACGTAAATCTTTTATTAATAACAATTTTGCTGCTCGGTTTTATAGGTGCGTATTTGCCAGACCTTCTATATCTGCTTAGAAATAAAACGTTAAAAAGTAATAATTAAATTTCTATTTTTGCAAACTACATTTAATTTACGATGAAAATCTATAAGTATTTACTATTTCTAATTTTTCCATTTTTCTTGAGTTCTTGTATTACCACAAAGGATGTCAAATATATGCAGCCTAGTGAAAGTCTTGTTATCAATGAAGAAGGGCTGATTCCTTATAATATTCCTGTCTACAGAATCACCAAAAACGATATGTTTATCCTGAATATTGTGACGACTCCAAAAGGTGATGCCGCACAGTTTTATTCTAGCTTAAATACTTCTGGAGGCTCAGCTGGTGGTGGTGTAACCGCAGGAGGTACTTCAGGCGGAAGCGGAGGTAATGCATACCTTTATACAAATGGATTGAAAGTTGATTCTAATGGTGATATTTACGTTTTTGGGATTGGTTATCTTAAAGCAGAAGGAAAAACTATTGAAGATTTAGCTAAAGAAATTCAGGAAAAAGTAAACGAAAATTTTCAGGAAGGAAAATCTGAAGTAAGATTAAATATTGACGGCATCACATATTATGTTTTAGGTGATATTGAAACTGTTGGTATTACTGGAGAGAAAAAAGCCCATAAAAACATATTAACTCTATCGGAGGCAATTTCAATCAATGGTGGATTGAATAGAACTGTAGACCGTAAGAATATTGTTGTCTACAGAAAATTCCCTGAAGGTATAAAAAAGGCTCAGATAGATCTTACCAGAGAAGATGTAATGAATTCTCCATATTATTATGTTCAAAACGGAGACGAAATTTTCCTTTCTACTCAAAGAAGAGCTCTTAACGGTTTCGGAAAAGATCCTATACAAACACTTGTTAGTGGAGTTTCTGTTATTACAACAGCATTATCAATTTATCTACTTCTTAAAAACCTTTAATTATGATTCCTGGAAAAGATGCTACTGTAGATAAAAATGCAGCTCAGAAAGATAAATTCGGATCCTTCTCTCTGTTTGATATTGAACATTTTTTAAGAAGACTTTTAAAAAATTGGTATTGGTTCGTTGTTATGTTTTTCATAGGTTATGGAATTTCATGGTTCTATGGAAAATACTATGCTCAAAATATATATTCTTCAAATCTTTCGTTAAGTATATCAAACAGCACAGCAAGTTATTTTACTCCCAACCAATCAATAAATTTCATTTGGGGACAGGGAGGAAATCAGGATGGCGTTTATCTGAAAAAAATGCTTTTATCAAGATCTCATAACGAATTTTTGGTGAATGAACTTAATCTCTTCGTTAACTATCAGACGAAAGGTCTTATAAAAGCAACTTATCTTGATAAGGATGATTCTCCTGTCTTTTTAGAGGTTGACAGAAAGCATTTGCAACAGGTTAATTATCCTATTACAATTGTTCCAAAAGGAGCGAATTCGTATGAGGTGGTTTTACCAGAAGAAGGTCAGTCTACAAATTTATACTCTTACGAATTTGAGGGTTTTCAGAATATCAACAATTATGAAAGGCCAGCAAATAAAACCATTAAAGTTAATGAATGGTATACGACTCCTAATTTAAGATTTAGGCTGATACCGAATCCTGTGGCAAGCTCGATCAAATTTGATAATATTATCGTGAATCTGAGCACCGTAAACGATGCCGTAAATGGAATTATTGGGAGTGTGGGAGTAGACTTCGACAGGGAAATTAATACCATTATGATTATTTCCAAAACAGGATTTAATCTTAACAGCACTGTGAATTTTCTAAATAAATCTGTGACTGAGTTACAGAAAAAAAGATTTATAGACAAAAATACGGTTGATAAAAATACTGAGGAATATCTTAAAGAAAGCCTTGCGAGTATCAGAAAAAAATTAGACTCAAGTGGGTCTGTTCTTAATTATCTGAAAACTTCTGAGAAACTTTACGACATAGATAATCGTGATGAGAAATCGCTGGAGCAGATTAAAGATTTAGAAGCTAAGAAAGCGGACATTCTTAGTAAAATGAATTCTCTTAACAATATAAGAAATACCGTAGAGACACAGAGTTTTGATAAAATGATCAGCAGTTCTGCTGCAGGATTTGACGATGGTTTATTCTCTGCTACCGTATCAGAATTAAAAGCTTTGTATCTTAAGAAAAGAGAAATGTCTTCCATTTATACTCCGAACTCAGAACCGATGAAGGAGATCAACAGATTGATTAATGAGGCGAAACAAAACTCTTCAGGATCTCTAAGAAACGTTTATACTGTATATCGAGATCAGCTTAGCAAGATTGATCAGCAGGTTGCAGAAGCGAATTCAGAGTTGTCGACTTATCCTGAAAAACAGAGAAAATATCTGGATGCTGAACGTGGCTACAATATGATTGAAGCTACCTATAGCAGCCTTCTCAGCAGACAGAATGAAAGCAAAATGAGATTGGCAACGAATCAGCCGGATATTTCAGTAATTGATCCGGCTAAAAATCTTGGACAAGGCCCGATTGGACCCAATGTTAAAGGCACAAAGATGGCAATTATCGGTGGTCTGCTTGCCTTTCCATTTGTTATTATTTTAATTGGGGGACTTTTAGACAGTAAAATCCGAAACATTAAAGAGCTTCTGGCTGCTACTAAAATACCATTATTGGGTGTTATCGGGAATAACACAAATGAAAACATGCTTACGGTTTTGGATCATCCTAAATCTTCGGTTTCAGAAGCTTTCCGTGGGATTAGGGCCAATATGCGATTTTTGGCAAGTGAAGATGGTAAAAGTAAAGTGATTTTAATAACATCTTCTGTTGGTGGTGAGGGTAAAACATATGTTTCGATCAACTTAGCTTCAGTTTTAGGATTAAGTGATAAAAAAACTATTTTACTTGGAATGGATCTTAGAAAACCAAAAATTTTCGGAGACTTTAATATTGACAACAAAAACGGGATTTCCAATTATCTAACTGGGGAGGTTACTATTGATCAAATCATTAATAAAACAAAAATTCCAAATCTTGATGTAGCGACTTCAGGTCCAATACCGCCGAATCCATCAGAGCTTTTGATGAGTGACAGAAACCTTAATTTAATTGAGGAGTTAAAGACACGATATGATTTCATCATCATCGATTCACCACCAGTAGGACTAGTAGCAGATTCTTATGATCTGATGAAATATTCTGATGCGAATTTATATATTGTCCGTCATGAATATACCGAAAAGTATATGCTTAAAATGATTACAGAAAAATACCACAATGACGAAATCAAACATTTAGGATTTGTGTATAATGATTACGTAGTGAAGCAGGGTTACGGCTATGGATATGGTTACGGTTATGGATACGGTTATGGATACGGATACGGTTACTTTGATGAAGACAAAAATTATAAGGAGCCTTTACTGATAAAAATAAGAAATTTTGTAAAAGCTTATTTAGATCGAAAAAGCTAATGATAATAAACCCTCATGATATGAGGGTTTGCTCTTACCTTAAGATAGCAATCTGTTAAAAAAAGAATAATTTTGCCAGTTTGTCGTTTACTTTATAATAAATTATGTTTTTTTGTTTATTTTTAACGAAACATTAAGGTTATCATTAATATAAAAATGTTTTATATTTGCAAAAATTAATTTTTAAAATAACCATAAATCCATATTCTTCTATGAATAAAAAATTATTGTTTAGCTTTCTTACCCTCTTAGGCACAATGGTAAGTGTAAAGGCACAAAGAAATGAATTGGGAATTCGTCTTGGCATGAGTAATTTAGTAGGTGATATAGGAAATACCAATTACATTTTGCAGCAGCCATTGGATTTGGACAGAGCTTCAGACTGGGGAGTTCCTTTTTATGGTGGATTGTTATACAGATTCAATTTTAATCCTCATCAGACTGTAAGGTTAGATTTGGGTTACAATCAGGTTCAGTTCAGTGATAAAGCTGCAAAAGAAGAATATAGAAGAAACAGAAATTCATTTGGGAAAAACAATGTGTACGAAGCAAGTGTTGTTTTCGAATACAATTTATTTCCTGTAAACAATGAGCAGTTAAGTATGGTTAGCCCATATATTTTTGCTGGGATTGGAGGTTTAATGTTTGATGCTCCAAAAGCTACATTAAATCATGATTTCAGAAGAAATGCTGATGGTGTGGCACAGGCTCCTATCAACGAGTTAGATTTTGTGACAACCACAGAATATACGATGGGTAGAAAAACAGTGGCTCATGTACCTTTCGGAGTTGGCTTAAAATATAAATTCAATCACGGTTGGGCTGTTTTTGCAGAGGCTACATTCAGACTTGCATTGACAGATCAATTAGATCATAGCAAAATTTTGGCTAAAGATGTAGTGTCTAATTATAATGCTGATATTTTAAATCCTTCTACTGGTGGATCGCTGTTACAGACAGGAGATTATTTTGTTGTTTCTAAAGAGAGAGAGTCTGCATTTATCGGTAGCAGAAATGTAGGAGATACTGACTCAAGAGATTGGATGAACACCTTTAGTTTAGGATTGACCTATTCTTTTGGAAGACCACCATGTTATTGTGATTAATTAATTATGTCATTGATTAAAGAAAAAATAGATTCCGAGAATTTACCACAGCATGTAGCCATCATTATGGATGGTAATGGAAGATGGGCAAAGTCTCGTGGCGAAGAAAGAACGTTTGGTCATAAAAATGCCATTGATGCTGTAAGAAATGCCATTAATGCATGTAATGAAGTCAATATTCCCTATCTCACACTTTATACATTTTCCTCAGAAAACTGGAAGCGACCTACTGATGAAGTAAATACGCTGATGAGTCTGCTTACCGAAACTTTGCTTTTGGAAGCAGAAGAAATCTTCAGCAAAGGGTTGAGAATGCACGTGATCGGGAATTTAGAAAAATTACCAGTACTCGTAAGAGAGCAACTTTTAAAAGTTGTAGAGCTTACAAAAGAAAACACAAAAGGAAACTTGGTTTTGGCCATTAGCTATGGTTCGCAAAACGAAATTCTGAATGCCGTTAAAAATATCAGCTCCGACGTAAAAGACGGGAAGGTTGATATTGAAAATATTGATGAAAAATTATTTGAGAATTATCTCTATACAAAAGATTTTCCACCTGTAGATTTGTTGATAAGAACCAGTGGCGAAATCAGGATTAGCAATTTCCTGCTTTGGCAGATTGCTTATGCCGAACTGCAGTTTCTCAATGTTCTGTGGCCAGATTTCACAAAAGATATTTTTTTCCAGTGTATTGTTGATTATCAAAACAAGGAAAGAAGATATGGCCTTACGGGCGAACAGATACAAATCAAGTAAATTTAAGAAAAGAAAGATAACGATAAAATGAAGTTTAGATTATTACCCATCATTATGTTTGCTGCTTCTGCACATTTTTATGGACAGGTGACACCACAAGACAGCACAGCGGTTAATACTGCATCTGTTCTTACGGAAAATCAAACAGGAACTTACACTCTGAAAGACATTGTTGTTGATGGGGTAAAAAAATATACACCCGCTCAGATTCTAAGATTTACGGGTCTTACAAAAGGAGAAGAGGTAGATATTCCGGGACAGAAAATCAGTGGTGCCATTAAGAAACTTTGGGACACACAATCTTTCTCTGAAGTAGAAGTTTACATTCAAAGTATTGAAGGTAAAACAGTAGTTTTAAAATTCTATCTTGAAGATTTAAAAGACCTTGGTGAAGTAAAATTCACAGGAAAAGGGATTGGTAAATCTAAAAATGAAAAATTAGCTAAAGATAATAACCTGAAGCCAGGTACAAAAATTACCCAGAATCTTATCTCAAGCCTTAAAACAAATATTCCGAAGGACTATGTGAAAAAAGGTTTTGCAGATGCGAAGATTAGCATTGAGGATAAAGTAAATGCCGGGGATCCAAACCTGGTAGACTGGACAATCAATGTAGATAAAGGCAAAAGAATAAAAATCAGCCATATCGAATTTGAAGGTAATGAAAACGTTACTGATGCTCAGTTAAGAAAGAAGGCATTCAAAGAAACCAAGCAGAAGAGATTCGGAATTGGCGGTATTTTGAAGTCATCTAAATTTATTGAAGAGAAATATCAGGAAGATAAGCAGAGTCTTATCAGCTATTATAACTCTTTAGGATACAGAGATGCACAAATCGTTTCTGATTCTGTTTGGAGAAATAAGAAAAACAATTACGAAATCAACGTAAAACTGAGCGAAGGAAAACAATATTACATTGGTGATATTACATTTACCGGAAATACAGTTTATTCTACAGAGTATCTTCAGAGAATTTTAGGTTACAAGAAGGGAGATATCTATGATGCGGTAGGATTCAACAAAAAAGTTGGTGAAGACGGAGGTAAGGAAGACGATTCAGATATCAAATCGAACTACATGAATAACGGTTACCTTTTCTCGAATGTTACACCTGTAGAGAAATCTGTAAGCGGTAATAACATCAACTTAGAAATAAGAATTAATGAAGGAGAGCAGGCTACCTGGAACAGAGTAACCTGGGAAGGAAACACAACAACGCATGACCACGTTATCCTGAGAGCTTTAAGAACGAAGCCGGGAGAATTGTTCAAGAAAACTGAAATTAAAAGAACATATTTTGATTTAGCAGGAATGTCTTTCTTCGATCCTCAACAGATCGGTCAGGATATTCAGCCAAATCAGCTTGATAATACCGTAGACATCAACTGGAAATTGGTAGAGAAAGGATCTTCTCAGGTTCAGTTGCAGGCAGGTTACGGTGGTAACAGCTTTATCGGAACTTTAGGATTGACATTTAATAACTTCTCTCTTAGAAACTTCCTGAAATTTAAAGACTTCAGACCGGTTCCTCAAGGTGACGGACAAACATTATCAATCACTGCGCAGGCAGGACAGTATTTCCAGAATTATGGTGTTTCATTTGTGGAGCCATGGTTATTCGGAACGAAGCCTACTGCACTTTCTGTAAGTTTAAATAATTCAAGAGTTAATTATAGCCAGGTAACCGGTCCGGATCAGAGATTAAATATTTTCTCAGCAACGGTAGGTTTAAACAGATTATTGAAGTGGCCAGATGATTATTTCTCGTTATATACAGGACTTCAGTTTCAGAAATATAACTTCAGTAACTATCCGTTTGAGTTCGGAGACACTACCGAATTATATGGAAATGCCAATAACTTAAGTTTAAATATTGGGTTAAGCAGAAACTCAGCAGGTATCGATCCTATTTTCCCAACAATGGGTTCTAATATAGAGTTGTCAGGTAAGTTTACGCCACCATATTCATTGTTCAGTAATAAAAATTATTCAACAATGGCTCCTACTGATAAGTACAAGTGGATGGAATTCTACAAAATCAAATTTAAAGCTGACGTTTATAACGAAGTTGTAGGTAAATTGGTTTTAAGATCTTCTGCTGAAATGGGCTTCATGGATGGTTATAATAAAGAACTGGGAGCACCACCATTTGAAAGATTCTATGTGGGTGGTACAGGACTTTTCGGAGGTAGATTTGACGGTAGAGAATTGATTCCTTTGAGAGGTTATGAAAATGCTTCTACCTACGGAGGAACTATTGATGATATTACTCAGAAAGGTGGAGGTACTATTTACAACAGATTTACGTTAGAATTAAGATATCCGATTTCAATGAGCCAAACAGCTAAAATTTATGCTCTAACTTTTGCTGAAGGAGGTAACGTTTGGAACTCTTGGGGCAAGTACAATCCTTTCCAGTTGAAAAGATCAGTTGGTGTAGGTGTAAGAGTTTACATGGGTGCATTTGGTTTGATTGGATTTGATTTCGCATACGGATTTGACAAAACTGTTCTTGGAACAGAGCCGTCAGGAACGAAGACTCACTTCTTAATGAACCAATCTTTATAACAGTATGAAGAATTTTAAAACACTTTTCACTTTTACCTTACTATTGCTTTTCGGCATCAGCAACGCCCAAAAAATTGGTGTAGTTGATACAGATTATATATTAAATATGATGCCGCAATATAAAGAAGCAGAGGCAAGATTAAATTCTCAGATTGACACCTGGGAACAGGAACTTCAAAGTTTGCAGGCTGAATATGAGAAAAAAAGATCAGCTTTCGAAAACGAAAAAGTTCTGTTGGTAGGAGATCAACTGAAGTTGAGAGAAAAGGAAGTTTTGGATTTGGAAAAAAATATCAAAACCACAACAAGTTTAAGATTCGGAAAAACCGGTGAGATTCATCAGTTAAGAGCAAATTTAGTGGAACCGTTTCAGGATCAGATCTATGCAGCCATCAGAACGATGGTGCAGAAAAATGGCTTAGGCATAGTTCTTGATAAGAGCAACGATATTAATGTCATTTCTCTTGAAAAAAGATATGATTATACAGATAAGGTGTTGGCAATACTAATGAAAGACACTGAAGAAAAAGATAAGAAAACTAATAAAAAATAGTAAAAGTTATTTTTCGGAATTAACTTTTACCTAAATTTAAAATCTAAAAACAAATTAATTATTTATTACCCCGTTATGAAAAAATTAAGTGTATTATTTGCAGCAGCGATGATGGTTGTGTCTGTAGGTATGGCAAAAGCTCAGAAAATTGCTACTTTGGATGTCGCAGGTATTCTTAATGCAATGCCAGAAAAGAAAAAAGCTGATACAGAAATTACTACGTTTGTAAATGCAAAACAGGCTGAATTAAAGAAAAAAGCTGAAGCTGCACAAACTAAGTATGCTCTTTATACAAAAGAAGCTCCTACTAAAACTGAAGCTGAAAATAAAGCAAGAGGTGAAGAAATGCAGAAAGTTCAGGAAGAGATGGCTCAGATGGAAGACAAAATGAGAAAAGATGCAACTGCTAAGCAGGATCTACTTTTCGAACCTATCGAGAAAAAGTTGATGGACGTTGTAACTAAAGTTGCGAAAGCAAACGGTTATGATTACATTATGGATGCCAACTCTACAGGTCTTGTTTACAAAGCAGGTCCGGATGCTACAGCAGCTGTAAAAAAAGAATTAGGTCTTCAATAATAGAGATATTAACAAAGATTTATAAAAACTACCACTTCTATTAGAGGTGGTTTTTTTATTTTTGCGCTATGGAAAAAGAAGTATCAACCAAGGTTAAAGTGAGATTCAGTGACTGTGATCCTATTGGGCATTTGAATAATGTAAAATACTTGGATTATATGTTCAATGCAAGAGAAGATCATGTCGAAGAGTTTTATGGTTTCACATACGAAGAATATACAAAAAAAACCGGCTGCACCTGGATTGCTATTCAAAATGAAATTGCCTACCTACGAGAGGTCAGATACAATACACAGGTAGTTATCAGCAGCAAAACTATCGAAATACAGGACCGCACTGCAAAAGTAGAGATTCTCATGAAAAGTCTCGATGAAAAAACGGTACATGCAGTATTATGGGTAACTGTAATCTATTTTAATATAAAAACCAGAAAGTCAGAAGTTCATCCGGAAGATATCAAAGACACTTTTCATAAATTCTTTGTAGATTTAGAGCAGAAAGATTTCCAGCCAAGAGTTAAATTTTTAAGATCGCAAAACGCGAAAAATTCATAAAATGAAAAAAATAGCAGTAATAGGAAGCAACGGACAGTTAGGAAACTGTATAAAAAAATTAGCTCCGGATTTTGAATTAGATTATGAATTTATTTTCACAGATTCGAAAACGGTAGATATTACAAACAAAGATCAAGTCAATGACTTCTTTTCTGAACACAAGCCAGATTTTTGCATCAATGCATCAGCATACACTGCAGTTGATTTGGCTGAGCAGGAAAGAGAGAAAGCTTTTGCTGTCAATGCTTATGGAGTTGAGAACTTGGCAAAAGCATGCTCAGAATATAAAACAGTATTGATACATGTTTCTACAGACTATGTTTTTGATGGCGAAACCAATTTAGATTACTCAGAAGATGATTTCACAAATCCTATTGGTGTGTACGGAGAATCGAAGAGGGAAGGTGAGGAGCTGGCTTTAGAAGCAAATCCGCAAACAGTTATCCTGAGAACATCGTGGCTGTACTCTGAGTTTAATAAGAACTTCGTGAAAACGATGCTGAATCTGTTCTCTCAAAAAGATGAATTAGGAATTGTAGGAGATCAGTTTGGTCAGCCAACTAACGCAAATGACTTGGCAGAAGCCATCATGGAAATCATTGAAAATCCTAATAAGACTTTCGGGATCTTTCATTTCTCAAATTATCCTGAAACGACATGGTTTGAATTTGCAAAAAAGATTGCAGAATTTTCCAAATCATCAGTAAAATTGAATTCTTTAACAACGGAGCAGTATCCAACGCCGGCAAAAAGACCAAAGAGAAGCACAATGTGTCTTGATAAAATTGAAGAGATTTACAAAATCAACCCAAAACATTGGGAAAACAGCTTGGAAGAGTGTGTAACCATTCTTTCCAAATAATAAATTATGGGAAAACTTATAACGCTATTTTTTATTTTCATTACCTCTGTAATCAGTGCGCAAAACGTATATCTCACTAAAGTCGAAAAGACCAATGATAACGCAGATAAATTTCTTTATCATTTAAAAGAGAAAATCAGTGATTCAGAATTTCTTGGAGAAGTAGAAGTGCAGGGGTTCTCAGCAGATGATGCTGATGTTTTTTCTCAGATTTACAAAAAAGCTAAAGAAGTTGGTGCCAACTCTTTTATGGTAAAGCCTTTTGAAACTGTAGACGGAATTTCTCAAAAATTTGATGCTGCACATTATAAGTTACACTTATATTACACACCTTCTGAAAAATTTTCTGTCGATGCAGGTGATCTGTATCTTTTCGCGGCTTCATCCAAAGATCAGAAAATAAACATCAACAGACAAGATTATCTGCTAGCACCGCGCACCTATTTAAAAATCCCAATGGTTACTAGTGAAATTTATACCATCTCTACGAAGAAACTTTTAGGTTCGACCATTAAAATACAGAAAAGTGCAAAAAACACTGATCAATATTATCAGATCTCATCTGCGAGATTAGGTAACAGCAGTCAGAATGACGGCACGCTTCATCTAAAATCAGGAGATATCGTAGGATTGGAAAAATCTTTTGCACAGTTTCTCTCAGTTATCTACCAAGAGAAGAAATAATATTTGATTAATTAATCAGACCCCGCCAAAAACCTCTGAATTTTCAGAGGTTTTTTTGTGACATAATATAATATTAGATTATGCGCCATAGGTGCGGAATGTTTACAGCATAACTATTTCCAATATAATTAGAATTTATTAGGTGCGGAATTTTTGTGGCATCAGTTTCAAAAATATAGATAGCTTTATAGAAGATAAATATTAATAACTCAATGATTCTTATTTGGAAAGAGCTCCGTAGGAGCGGAGTGGTTGTAGCTTTAGATTCCCTAGAATAGTTATAGCACCGTAGGAGCACCATGTGTGTAGCTTCCGATTTCCGAGAAAAGGTAGAGCTCCGTAGGAGCGGCATGTCTGTAGCATCATCATTCTGTATATAAGAAGAGCACCGTAGGAGCTGAATGTTTGTAGCATCATCATTCTGTATATAATAAAGCACCGTAGGAGCGGCATGTCTGTAGCATCATCATTATGTATATAAGAAAGAGCTCCGTAGGAGCGCCATAAAGAGCGGAGCAAATTACAAAACACAACACTTAAAACCTATTACTCACAGCCACGAAATCTAGCTCTCCATTCGCTTCATCCAGTTTTTGTTCTAAAAGCCCTTTGATTGCGAACTCCCACTCCAACCTGAACTATTCCTCACGTCACCAGACTTTTACTCAAACACCTCCATCCCACACGTTCACTCTCAAACTCTCACACCGTCCAATATACCCATCATCCATCATCACCCATCATTGATCATTCATCCATCAACTAACGTCTCACTCCCCAAAATTTTTCTCTCACGCTTTCAGTTAATTACCAACAAATATGAATTTAAAGTAAACATTATGTTAAATATATTTGGAAGTAGAGGGGTAAACGTACTACTTTTGCCCCACTGAAAAACGAGAGTTAGTCAGTAGCGCAGAAGAGCCTTTAGATGGGCAGGAACAAAAACTCTGAATAGAAATTAACTTTAAAAATTCCAATAAATTTTAATCAAATAAAATTTGTGGGAATAAAAAAAGTTTTTATCTTTGCAGTCCCGATACGGGGAGCGCAGG
>NZ_JAPDHW010000014.1 GCF_025971945.1 Chryseobacterium kimseyorum | reverse complement strand
GCTTTTAAGGATCTGTTTCGGTGTAGTGAAAAACAAAATAGCTTATCAGGCAGATTATCAGAAAACCTTAAAATTTTAACTTAAAGAATTTGCAGATTAACATAGAACATCAGGGCTAGGATTCAGTTCGTATTCACTTATTACAACCAAAAAGATAAAAATTATCCTTTCTGTAATACGATAGAATACAAAAATCACAAACTATACAGAAATTTATTATTTATATCTAAAAAATATGATTTAAATTTAACAAAAAACACCAGGATGGGAATCATTCCATTAGTTTTAATTACAGTTATTATTGCAATATTTGTTCTGATTAAAATCCCCAATCTCACTCTCACAAGAAAGGTGATAATTGCTGCCGCTATTTTAATGCTTTTTTTCATTGGAGTCGCATACATTTTTATAACAGGTTTCGAAAGCGGAGGAAGACCAAATCTTGAAGAGACTCCTATCATTCAAAAAGAATAAGATAGATTCTGAAAACAAAATAATGGGAAAATAATTTCGCAGGACGAGTTAAATGAAATTATGTAGCTAACAGATATCCTTTTAAATACGAACTTAGATTCTATACAATGGTGGTTTTCCGTTATATTAATTTAAAAAATAGAAAAACATAATAAATGAAAAATTCAGTACTCATCATTTTCCTCACTGTATTCACTTGCTGTGAAGGAAAGAAGCAAACAGACGATTCTTCAGTGACACCTTCCCAAGCAATAACGAGATCATCAAAGATGGTCGCGCTAAGTGATTCTGTAAAAACAGAAGAAATTTTTCAGACTCCGACAATCAGGTATTCTCATCTGGAGAAAGGCTACACTTTTAATCTGCCATTCAATTACAGAATCGAGTATATTCCGAATCAAAACAGCCAAAACAGTTACTACAAATTTCAATGGAAAGTTACAGACGACCTTATCATTGACAGCAATAGCGGTGATTTTAAGCATTTTTCTGTATCCAATTTTATTCCTTACCTCTACTCGTCTTCATACGGAGAAGGTGATTTTTTTATCGTGAAAAATAAAAGTAAGAATCTACTGATGATCTCAGATTTCCTGAAATCTTTTGATGAAGTCCTGTATAAAGATGACAACAGCGCTATCATTAGTGATTATGGGAAATTGAAAGCTTTCTATTTTGAGTACCTACCCAAAAATTCTGAATATTTAGTTTACCTGAGCGATATTCCTTTTCAAAATAAACGTCCCGAAGCGAAAACTGATGAGATGATCAATCAGCTGCTGCATCAGATCAGAATGGCTAAAAATATTTCTAAACCCATTAAAAACCAAGATAAAAGTTGGAATTCTTACGAGAAACAGCTTTCCGTTTTGGAAAAAGACTTTTTCAGAAAACTTAATCTCGAAGTAAAAAAAGAATTCACCTCTGATCAAAATTTAAAATCGTTTTCACCTTCAGATCAGGGAAACAATCCTTATTACACTGTTTTTAGCAATAATAAAGAAATAGAAACTGTTTGGACCAATCTTTACGCTGTACACAACAACGGGACAGTAAGTATCACAGATACTGATAAAAATTTTGATTACTTAAGAGATTTGAATTTTAGATTTTTCTATACTGCAGACTATCAACAGATTTTAAAAACTGACCACAGCACCGTTTTTCAGAGAAAATCACAAGATGCATTTTGCTTAATTTCAAAAACCAAAAATAAGAAGTTTATCATCATGAAAGAATTCCCAGACTTAGTTCAAACACCTCCTGACCATTATAAAAATGAGATCGAGTTTTACAGGGAACTATTTGAAAATTATAAATAGTTATTTCAACAATTATTTCCTGACCTGATACTTAGATTACTGTATAAGCAAAAAAAGTTACAAGCACGATTATGGCATTCATCCTGATTTTATCTTTCATCATCATTGCTTTTTTAATAATCGCAATCATTTGGCTTTTAAAAAATCCTATACGCAGAAAGTATTCTTTTACCGTTTTAGGACTTGCCTTACTTTTTCTTTTGATTTATAATGTTTTTTTTGTCGACCACAGTATGAGATTTATTCAGTCTAAAGTTTATCCAAATTTATATCTCGTCGACAATGAAATAAGTGACAGAGATTCTCTGAACAGAATAATTAAAAAAATGGCGATTGAAAAGATGAATGCGGAATTTATCGGCAATGAAAATAAATTTAAAAGTCACTATAAAGCCACGGATGTTTCTGATTCCAGAACGGATATGGATTATCATATCGATTTCTACACGTATTTTGAGGGTTGGGGCACAGATCCGTTTGGACAAGCCGGCACCGCACATTTTATCGAAAATGAAGAAGATCCTGGAGGATTTTCGAGTGAGGAACTGAGTCATTACAATCAGTATCGCATAGCCAGTTTAAGCGTTCAGTTTTGTAAAAATGATACTGTAAATTATTACAGCGTTCTGAGATACTATCAGCAGGGAAATGAAACCATATCAGACACAATCATCAGCAAATGCAGAAGGAAAAATTAATTTAAAATTTATGATAAAAAAGACACTGAATCAAATTTTCTCACTTCTACTTGCTGCTACTTTTGTGCTCCTATCCTGTGAGAACAAAAAGGAGAAGACTGCTGAAAACTCAGTAATAGAAAATCCACAAAAGGAAATTCGGTCACCAAAAATTCCTACCCATAAAAGCGCATTAAGACCTGATGAAACTATTGAACTCGAAAAAATTTATACTGATACCATACAGTTTGTCAGCTTTAATGACAATGGGGATGACTGGCTTTTCGTCGTAAAGAAAAATAATGATACGGTAAGTTTGATTTACAACAAAGACAATCCGGAATTCACCCGTGGAGACGAACTGGAGATCAAATGGAAAATGGACAGTCTGAGGCCGGCAGGTGATCCTGAGTATTTGGATTACAGCGAATATTTAATCTCAGCAAAAGTGATCAGACCGTTGACATTAGCCAATAAGAAAATAAAATTTTTGTGGCGGAAAATGCAGTATGATAAGAATTTAGAAACTGAGGTTAGTACAGTTATTCTAAATGAAAATTATGTAAAATACATTTCAGATCCCGAGAAAGCTGCTTTGGCTTACGTTGCGACTTTCATTGGTAATGACTGCTCATGGGACGGAAAAGCAAACGATAACATGAGTAATTTGAAATGTAAAATTCTTAGCTCACTGAATTTAGGCTATCAGTGTTCCGAACAACACTTAGGTTTTCTACGATCTTGGTTTAAAAATGATAAAATGATTTTAAAAGAGTTGGAGAACTGTCCTAAGATTCCTGATGGAGCGACCGTTCAGGATACTTTTGACGAAATTAATTTAGAAGTTTCCGGAAATAAAATCACTGTTTTCTTCAAAGCAAATGGAGTTAATTTAAGAGAAGAGAAATCGTGGGAATGGACTGAGAAACATTTTTTTGAGTTAAAAAGAAACGAATTAATACGTTTAAAAAAAGAAATTTCACCCGTTAAACATAGTGATTTTAAAGTGAGAGAAAATTGAGGAAATAAAACAAATAACAAGTCAAGACGATCACACAAATGAAGGCGATTATTACCATATCATTCCTTTTATTTTTCCCTTTTTCCTGCACGAAAGAGAAAACTGCTGTGGATGAAAACACCTCTGTTTCGGATGAAAATCTAAGCAAAAAAATATTCGATTCACTCCGGCGTCAAAGCATTTTTGTTCAGGAAAATGAAAATATTTTAACAAGAATCTGGGTAAAAAGCAACGAAAAACGAGGCAATTATTTCTACTCGGATACTTTAAATATCCTGAAGATTTCAAAGTATAAGTTTACTGGGCAAAAATTAAATCTGATTAAAGAGATTGATTTAGAAAATGCAGAATGGTCTTACCTGGAAATAGACAGCACAACCATCAAAACAAAGAAAATAGGTAAAACAAATTATCTTTTTCTTGCCCATCAAGTCTCAAACATGGGAAAAGCAATGAACGAGATAAGTGTAAATTTCTCTATGATTAATATGGACAATATTGCAGACAACTTCAGTTTACAGTACTATGGTTATCCTTCAGATTACTGTAACGGGTGCATTCGAGGAAATTTCGTGGAAAACTCTAAACTGAAATCATCTGCATTTGCAAAAACTGTGCTTCATCAATATGCGCGTACTTCCAAATTTATTTACCATCCATCAGATGAAGAAAAAAATATTACTCATTACAAGAATTTTGGCGAGAAATGGCAAAAAGACAATGATACAGATAACAATTTTGGGGCTGGTTACTATATCATTCCCGATATCATTTACTCAACCTATTATGATGAAAATCTATTTAAACTTACATCGGCAAGCGAAGAATTTGTAGAAAATGAAAACTACAAAGTTCAATCTGTTTTCCGAGGAAATCTTGTAGGATTTGATAAAAAGAAAAGAAAGTATTTTCCAATCATCGTTGAAAGCTGCTCCCATTTCTGCAACAAGAATGTTGAGTTTGTGGATGCGCAAAAATTAAAAATTACGTATGAAGATGAGCAGTCTTTTGAAATTGATTTAAGTAAGATTGTATTTAAATAAAAATCATCCCATTGCTGAGATGACTAAAATAATATTAATTGAAGGTTATAGTGAGTGTTTTGATGCTGAAAATTTGATATTCCAAAGATAAAATCAAAAGTCAGATTGCGAATCAGGAAAAACACCCTAAATTACATCACTGTAAACCGTCAGATTCCATAATCCAAAAAGCCCTGCATCATATGACGCAGGGCTTTCAGCTTATATTTTTATTCTTACAAAGGTTTTACCAAATCTAAGAACCAGTCTTTAACTTTACCTTCCAAATGGGGGGCCAGTTTTTCTTCACAGGTTCTGTGATAATCATTCAGCCAGTTGATTTCTTCAACAGACAAAAGTTCTTTAGCAATTGTATCTTTGAAGAACGGACAGAACGTCAATGTCTCAAAATCATAAAAAGTTCCTGATCCTGTAGTTTCAGATTCTTTTACGGCAATCAGATTCTCATGACGGATTCCGTATTCTCCTTCCACATAAAATCCCGGTTCGTTCGAACAGACCATTCCTACAAGCAATTCCTGAGGATTCAGATCTTTTCTGATGTTTTGCGGACCTTCATGTACATTCATAAAACTTCCCACACCGTGACCCGTTCCATGCTGATAATCTTTACCGTTCATCCATAAAGGAAGCCTCGCAATCGCATCCAGCTGCACACCTTTTGTGCCTTTTGGAAATTTCACCATCGACAGACGGATTAATCCCTGTAAAACTAAGGTCGAATTGATCTTAAATTCTTCTGAGAAAGCTCCCAACGCCAAAGTTCTTGTAATATCAGTTGTTCCCTCCAGATACTGACCTCCGGAATCCACCAAAATTGTCGCATCGTTGGTGACTTCTTTACTGCCTTCATTTTTTGCAGAATAATGAATCACCGCACCGTTTCCTTTATAGCCAACGATGCTTCCAAAACTTTCTCCCACAAAATTCTCTCCCGCTTCACGGAAACCTTTCAGTTTTTGTCCGATAGAATATTCAGTCATCGCTTCTTTTCCGGCAGTATGTGTTAACCAGTACAGAAATTTCACCATCGCAACACCGTCTCTTACCATTACTTTTCTGAAGCCTTCCAGTTCAGTTTCATTTTTCTGAGCTTTCATCAGATTTCCCGGGACTGCAGATTTTACAAACTCATTTCCGATTTTTAAAGCCTCAAAAATCGACTGATTGCTGTTTGGTGAAACCAAAACTTTTTCGTTTTGAATAGTTTTCAGATGATTGTAGAATTCCTCATAAGGCATCATCTTTACCCATGCTTCATCCATCTGCTTTCTGGCTTCAACCTCCATTTTTTCGAGATCTGTGAACAGAATTGCGTCATTTTTGGTGATAATAATATATCCTAAAAACACAGGATTACTTTCCACATCGCTTCCTCTTAAATTTAAGGTCCACGCAACATCATCAAGACTGGAAATCACATGATAAGTCACTTCCAGACTTTCCATTTTCTGACGGATGGCAGCAATTTTATCAATCACAGATTTTCCTGCTCTCTCAATAGGATGAGTGTAGATCGGATTTTTTGAAGCTTCCCCTCTCTCTTTCCAAACATTTTTCAGTAAAGCATTGTCAGCCAGTGTGATATTTTTCGCATTCAGCTTTTCAAAAAGCAGTTCCCAGTTCGCATGAGAAGTTGCCAAAGCATTTACCGCTACTATACCTTTTTCAGGAATTTCTGAGATAATCCAGTCGATATAATGTGGTGTGCCTTCCATTCCGTCCTTGAAAAGATCTATTCCAGAACCTTCGAGTTCAATGGGAGCCTGGGTAAAATATCTTCCATCCGTCCAAAGTCCGGCCTTATCCTGAGTAACAACTACAAAACCTGCAGAGCCTAAAAATCCCGACAGCCACGCTCTTTCCTGCCATTCTTCAGGCAAATATTCGCTCATATGCGGGTCGGCAGAATATATGATAAATGCATCAACTTTATTTTTTTGCATCTCCTCACGAAGCGCAGCTACTTTTTCCTTTGAAGTCATTTTTATAAATTTTAAGAACCGAAAGTTACAAAAAATTCGAGTTCGCATACACGATTCTGAGAGGTTTTCAGCTGTCAACACTGTTTTTTATCAGAAGCTTAATCCGGCTATCCGCTCATACTCCTCACACCAGCGCTTTTTCGTCTGCGACGAAAGCCCGCCGCCTGCTGCGGGGTAACCGCTACTATCCGGGCTAGGCTGAAGTCACTGTACAACTGTAGGTTATCTCAGCATGAAATATTTTTAAATACCATACATCCAAATCATTATTAATTTCATAATATTTTGGAAAGGTTCTTGCTATTAATTAAAAATGAAAACACAGAATTACCAAAACCACAGGAAGTTTTATCCGCCACATCACTTCATTTTGCTTCCCCTGCTGATGATATTACAGGTTTATGGAATTTATAAAATTTGGGACGACGCAGCAAATCAACTGATTTGGATTTTATTTTCTACGGTGATATTTCTGATTTTATATCTGGCTATTATGACCAGACAGCATTATGCCATTGGTTTACAAAATAGAATCGTTCGGCTGGAGTTCAGGCAGAGATACTATGAAATTTTCAGTAAACGTTCTGATGAAGTGCATGACAAACTAAGCTTTGGACAGATTGCTGCCCTCAGATTCGCTGATGATGAGGAGTTTAAAGAGCTTTTATACAAAGCTTTAAATGAAAATGTTTCGGGAGACGAAATCAAAAAATCTGTCAGAAACTGGCGTCCCGATAACGAAAGAATTTAATTATATAATCACTTAAAATAAACTATTATGAGAATGTTATCTTTATACAGTATGAGCCTTTTTGCCATTCTGTTATTGACAAGTTGTGAGGCAGTAGAAACAATCTTCAAAGCCGGAATGTGGTGGGGAATAATTGTAGTTGTTGGCATCGTGGCCTTATTATTATGGCTTTTTTCTAGGGGTAAAAACTCTTAACCAAATTTTTTATGAATCAATCAGACCAAGAGATTATTTCTCACCTGAAGCCGTCAAAGATTGTTAAAATTATGAAGGATCCGGTAGCTTCTGCAAAGGCGGTGAATCTTATTTACACTTCCGATGCAGAGACAGCCGGTATCATCCGTAGAAAAAGAGGTAAAAAATATCTCTACTTCAAAGATGGCGAGAAGATCAAAGACAAAGATGAGATCAAACGGATCAACAGTTTGGTCATTCCTCCGGCATGGGAAAATGTGTGGATATGCGCCATTGACAATGGCCATCTTCAGGCAACAGGTCTGGACGCAAGGAAGAGAAAGCAGTACAGATATCACTCGCTCTGGAGCGCTTTGAGAAATCATACAAAATTCTACAGAATGCTGCAGTTTGGGTATGCTTTGCCTGAAATTCGCCTGCAGCTGGAAAAAGATTTAGCCTTAAGAAATTTCGAGAAAAGAAAAATCCTTGCGTTAATTGTAAGTTTAATGCAGCGTACCAACATCAGAATCGGTAACAGCATTTATGAAAAACTGTACGGCTCTTTTGGTCTGACCACTTTAAAAGGGAAACATGTAAAAGTGGAAGGCCAGAAAATAAATTTCGCCTTCAAAGGCAAGAAGGGAATTATGCATGATGTCAATCTGAAAAGCAAAAGACTGGCAAAACTGATCACCAAATGCAAAGAAATTCCGGGAAAGGAACTCTTCCAGTATTACGACAGTGAAGGAAACCGCCACAATATCGATTCTGGAATGGTGAATGACTACATCAAAGAATTAAGTGGTGAAGATTTCACTGCAAAAGACTTCAGAACGTGGTCAGGAACGGTAAATGCCCTAATTGCATTTAAAGAAATCGGTTATGCCGAAAATAATACTCAGTACAAAAAGAAAGTGAAGGCTGCATTGGATATTGTTGCTGAACACTTGGGAAATACAAGCACAGTGTGTAGAAAATACTACGTTCATCCGCTTGTTATCAATTTATACGAAAACAATTCCATCAGAAAATATTTGGATGCCCTCGAGGTGATTGAAGAAAATGATGGCAAGGCAGGACTAACACATGAAGAAAAATTAGTCCTACAAATTCTGGAAACAGAAAAAATGTGAGTCTAGATGAATACAGTTGATTCTTTTAGATAAAAGCGTCTTTACTATTTCTTTGAAAATAGAGAATCAATTGAGTACTTAACATTAATTTAATGATCCAAAATTACACGAGTTTAGTTAAGTCTAAACTGTTGGCTGCAACAGTATTTTTGCTCAGCATTTCTACATTTACGACCTTTACTTACATACCTTCTGAGTTTAAAACTGGAGGTGGTTCATGCTATCAAGGAATTTCTGTTCTCATGACAAACGCGGTCATAATATTTTGTCTAGGTCTATTCTCACTATCATTTGTTTTAACATTTTTGAGGAAACATGAAATTTCTGTCTTAATTTCTGTTATTTCAGTTATTTTTTGGCTGTTGTGGGCTATTGCCAACTCAATGAATCAACTTATTGATGGATTGTTATATTTTTCCTTTTTTGCTGTTGCAGGATTTTTTAATGTATATTATCATATACAAGTAAGGAAAATAAGAATTTTTAGCAATCTCTAAGAATTTTATAACATCTAATTACGGTAATAAAATTCACATTCACTTGGGAAGCAAATTCACGATTGACATTAAATAAAAGTTGTAAATTTGTAAAAAGCAAAAATTAAACAATACAACGTAATATGTCAAAAGCAATTTCGCAAGTACCATTTGCAGTAAACGAACCGGTAAATTCTTACGAACCGGGTTCTCCGGAAGTAAAATCTCTAATCGCTCAGTACAAAAAAATGTGGGCACAGAAGATTGAAATTCCAATGGTGATTAATGGTAAAGAAGTAAAAACTGATGATAAAGTTCAGCTTCAGTCTCCTCAGGATCACGCTCACGACTTCGGGTTCTATCACAGAGGGACTATGCAGCATGTAGATGATGCCATCAACGCTGCTTTAGCTGCTAAAAAACAATGGAACGAGCTGGGCTGGGAACACCGCGCGGCTATTTTCCTGAAAGCGGCTGATCTTTTGGCAGGTCCTTACAGAGATGTCATTAACGCTGCGACCATGATCGGACAGTCTAAAAATGTTCATCAGGCAGAGATTGATGCAGCTTGTGAGTTCATCGATTTCCTGAGATTCAACGTAGAATTTATGACAGAAATGTATTCTGAACAGCCGGTTTCCGACGCAGGAATCTGGAATCGTGTAGAATACAGACCTTTAGAAGGATTTGTTTTTGCGGTAACTCCTTTCAACTTTACAGCTATTTCAGGAAACTTGCCGGCTTGTATGGCAATGCTTGGAAACGTTGTAGTTTGGAAACCTTCAGACAAACAAATCTATTCTGCAAAAGTAATTATGGATGTTTTAACTGAGGCTGGTCTTCCTGCCGGGGTTATCAATATGATCTTCACAGACGGAAAAGAGACTGCTGAGAAAGTATTGGCACACAGAGATTTTGCAGGTCTGCACTTTACAGGTTCTACAAAAGTTTTCCAGGGAATGTGGAAGATGATTGGCGACAATATTCACAATTACAGAACATACCCAAGAATCGTTGGAGAAACAGGTGGAAAAGATTTCGTTATCGCTCACCCTTCTGCCAACGTAGAAGCAGTGGCAACAGGTTTGGTAAGAGGTTCTTTTGAATATCAGGGACAGAAATGTTCTGCGGCTTCAAGAGCGTATATTCCAAGATCAATCTGGGAAGATGTAAAAAAAGTTATGGAAACTCAGATAGCATCCATTAAAATTGGTTCACCGGAAGATCCTTCAAACTTTGTGAACGCAGTAATCGATAAAAACTCATTCGAAAAATGCAAAGGCTATATCGACAGAGCGGAAGCATCTAGCAATGCCAACGTCATTATCGGTGGTAAATGCGATGATTCTAAAGGATGGTTCGTGAGCCCAACCGTAATTGAAACGACTGATCCTCAGTACGAAAGCATGGTAGAAGAAATCTTCGGCCCAATCTTATCTGTGTATGTTTATGAAGATAAAGACTGGACAGAAACTCTTAAAATCGTAGATTCTTCATCTCCTTATTCATTAACAGGTTCTGTGTTTTCACAGGACAGATATGCAACTGATGAAGCTTTCAAAGCTTTGGAGAACGCTTCAGGAAACTTCTATATCAACGACAAACCTACTGGTGCCGTTGTAGGTCAGCAGCCTTTCGGTGGTGGTAGAGCTTCAGGAACGAATGACAAAGCAGGTTCTAAGATGAACTTATTGAGATGGACGTCTGTGAGAAGTATTAAAGAAACTTTCGTTTCTCCTAAAGATTACAAATATCCATATTTAGGATAATCTTAAATAAACAAGGCAATGAAAAATTGCTGCTGAATATATAGCCTCGAAATTTATTTCGGGGCTTTTTATTTTAAATTTAACAATACTTTAATATTTTTATCTATTAAATAATCATTAAGCGACAATTTTCGGAATAATTATTGAAGTGTAAGCGTTAACACCATTAAAAATTATGTTATTATGAAAAAGTTAGTTTTATTAACCTTAGGGATAGGATTTATTGCAGCGAGCTGCGGAACAAAGGAAGCGCAAATGTCATCCAGTAACACAGATTCTACAGCAGCGGCAGATACAGCGATGAGAGCTGCACCGGCTGTAGCAGATACATTGACAACAACAGTTCCTATGGACTCTATGAAAGTTGACAGCGTTACAACAACTCCTGCGACAAGATAAAAAGTCTAATGTAAAAATGGAAAATCCGCAGATGAAAGTTCTGCGGATTTTTTTATATTTGAATGACAAACATTAAAAAATTTACTATGAAAAAATTATGGATAGCCGCAATTATGGGACTGATAGTTTTCGGAAGTTGCGCAGATAAAAAAGAAAACAGAGAAGATTATAAGGCTAATCACGACAAAGACCCGATGAGAAACGATTTGGGAGATTCTGCAGTGGCCAATTCAGAACAGAATGCAGCCGATACTTCGAATCTGGCAAACGATACAGTAAAAAAGCCAACAGATTACCAAAGCAAAGAATCAAGGCCGAATACCGACGCGAGCGGTTCAAGATAAATCAGTCAATCCATAGAATTCTATGGATTTTTTATTTTCAGTCGTCTTGACCCAAATTATCGGCAAAGACTTTAACTAAATTTTATGTATTGAATTATTGATTATTATAAAGCCTTATATTAACATAATTATTACATTTGCATTCAATAAAATATTTCATGAAAAAAACAGCAATATTATCATTCCTATTCTTTGCCGTGATTGCGTTCGGACAGGGAATTAAATTTGAAGAAGGAAATTTCAAAAGCCTTTTAGCTAAAGCAAAAAAAGAAAACAAATTGATTTTCATAGACGCTTATGCTGTATGGTGTGGACCGTGTAAACTGATGGTGAAAAATATTTTCCCTCTGAAACCTGTGGGTGATTACTACAACGCCAATTTCATCAATGCTAAAATTGATATGGAAAAAGGTGAAGGGATTGATTTAGCTAAAAAATACAATGTAAAAGCTTTCCCAACTTATCTTTTCATTAACGGTGACGGGGAGGAAGTTCACAGAACTTTAGGATATGTTGAGGAAAAAGATTTCATCCAGTTTGCGATGGATGCAGGAGATCCAAACAAAAGACTGACGTCTTTAAAACAAAAATTTGAAAAAGGTGAAAAGGATCCTGAATTTTTGAAAAATCTGGCTGGCCTTACGATTTATAATGATGCAGACTTTGCAGGAAGAGTTTTAGACCGTTATTTCAGTGCAAAAACCAGCTTAGATCAGCAGGATGTTCAGATGATTCTTGCTGGAACTCAAAGTACAGAAAGCCCTTTGTATAAGATTTTCCAAAATAAAAAAGAAGATATTATCAAGGTTTTGCCGGCTGACCGTTATGATATGGTTGACAAAAACATCAAGCTGAATACGATTATGAAAAAAACGTACAGCGCAGATACAAAAAAATGGAATGATGCTTATTTCTTAACTGAGACGCAGAAATTTCTTACAAAAGACGAATCTGAAAAGCTTCTGAAAAGAGCGAAATCCAGCAGAGCTTTAAAAGACAAAGACTTTGCTACTTACGAAAAAATGACTTTGGATCTTTACAAAGATTATACTGCACTAAGTTCTGAAGAATTAAATTCAGTAGCGTGGAATTTCTTTGAAAATGTAAACACAAAATCATCTTTGGAAACTGCCGTAAAATGGGCTCAGGAATCTGTGAAGAAAGATGAGAATTATGCCAATACAGATACTCTGGCAAACCTTTACAACAAAGTAGGTGATAAGAAAAATGCTAAAATTTGGGCTGAAAAATCTATCGCACTGGGAAAAGCAGCAGGTGAAGATACTTCAGAAACAGAAAAAATATTGAAGAGTTTATAAACTATTTAATTAAACATAAAAAATTCCGCTGAAATAAACTTCAGCGGAATTTTTATTTATTGCACGGTTTTCGTCAGTGCAGATGGCGAAACCTATATATAATTTTTCAGATACCTTCTAAAAATTTCTAGATCTGGCTTTCTTCGTAAACCTACTCGAAATGACGTACCTATTGAAATTTCAGGAATATTTTATTAGTACTGGAACAATACACTTCCCCATGTAAACCCGCTGCCAAAAGCTGAAAGAAGTACAAGATCTCCTCTTTTGATTTTCCCAAGCTCAATTGCTTCACTCAAGGCAATTGGAATAGACGCAGCCGTTGTATTACCATATTTTTGGATGTTGTTATGAATCTTCTCATCCGGTAAACCAAATTTCTGCTGAACGAACTGAGCGATTCTCAGATTCGCCTGATGCGGAATAAACATATCCAGATCATCAATCGTTTTTCCGGCTTTATCCAAAGCTTCCTGCATAGTTTCAGGGAATCTTGTAACAGCGTGTTTGAAAACAAAATTTCCATTCATAATTGGATACACTTCTTTGTTGGTCACATTTTCAGGTTCCTTTCTCATTCTGTCGCTCCAGCCGTATTTCGATCCCGGAAACTGCGTGCACAGTTCATCTGCATATTTCCCTTCAGAATGCATATTCATTGCTAAAATATCTCCAGCATTTTCATCTTCAGTTGCAGAAAGAACAATGGCTCCTGCCCCATCCCCAAAAATAACAGAAACTCCTCTTCCTTCGTCAGAAAAATCAAGTCCGAAAGAATGGACTTCCGCTCCTACCACTAAAATATTCTTATACGTTCCTGATTTAATAAAAGCATTGGCAACGCTCATCGCATACACAAATCCTGAACACTGATTTCTTACATCCAAAGCACCAATGGTATCACAACCTAACATATCCTGAAGCAGTACTCCACAACCGGGAAAATAATAATCCGGTGAAAGCGTGGCAAAAACAATGTAGTCAATATCTTTTGCGGTTAATCCAGCTTGTTGAAGTGCTTTTTCTGACGCTTTGAAACCGAGATAAGCTGTAGTCTCCTGCGCATCATTTCTGTTAGCTCTGTGTCTACGCTCTTTGATTCCGGTACGTTCAGTAATCCACTCATCATTGGTGGTCATTAATTTTGCTAAATCATCATTGGTGACAACGTGATCCGGAACATGAAATCCGATTCCTTTTATTGTACTTTTAATCATATAGTTTGTTTAATTTTGGTAAAGATAAAACTTTATTTTACACATAGGTTTTTTTAAAATTAATACTATTTTTACGGGATGCCTATCAACACAATTTACAGAGATTCGGGATGCGAATGGATAGACGTAGAAGCACCTACGGACGAAGATATGAAGTACCTTCACGAAAGATATGAGATCAACAATCTTCTGTTGGAAGATACCTTAGACCCTAACCACTTACCCAAATATGAAGAAGACGGAAATGTAAAATTCTTCCTTCTCCGCGAAAGCACCGAGCTCGAACGTAAAAACCTCAACACCATCAGTGATATCAGTACCAAAATTGGGATTTTTCTTTTAGAAAAAACCATTATTACGATCCACAGAATGAGGACAAAAAGTATCGCCGAAACCAAAAAAGAACTTACCACCAGTACCGAGACTGTTCATCCGCATAAAATTGCACTGATGATCTCTCTGGTGATTATGAAAAGTTTTGATGATGAAGCCATCAGCCTTTTTGAAACGATGGATAATATTGAAAATGAAATCTTCCTAAAAAATACCAATCATACCAACCAAATCCGAAGGCTGTATAAATTAAAGAGGAAATCAGGATTAAACTCAAGGGTTCTGACGATATCCAATGATGCAGTTGAAAAATTTAAACTGCTAGAACTTGAAGATTCTGAAATTGTCGATTTAAAGGATAAACAGAAAGATGTTGTTGCCGATTTTGACCATCTTAATATTCAGATTACCAACTTAATCTCGATGTTTCTCGCGCTGTCTGATCAGAAAGCCAATCAGGTAATGAAAGTATTGGCAATTTATTCTGTGTACTTTTTACCGATCACTTTTATTGCTGGATTATATGGAATGAACTTCGACAATATGCCGGAACTTCACACAAAACATGGTTATTTTTACACATTGGGCTTAATGGGTGTGATCGTGATCTGCACATTTATTTATGCAAGGAGAAAGCAGTGGTAGTTCATTTTAAGTTATAATTCTGTTTGAACGCAGATTTTTTAATAATTAATTTGCTAAATCAGTTTAATCAGCGAGAAAAAACTAAATAAAAAACACCAAACCAAAATCATGAAAACCGAAATCCTTCAAAAGATCCTTGAGGACGACGTACTTTCTCAGGAATCAAAAGAAAAGCTCAGCGCTTTACATGAAAACATTTCCACCAAAGAGTTTTCCGACATTCTCGATGCTGAAGGCAATCAGTACATCGAGTTTGTACAGGAAGGCGGTGGCGTATGGGGAAGTGCTTTGGTAGGATATCTTTATGCTTTAGAAATCTTTGGAATCCGTTTTCTGAAAATTGCCGGGACCAGTGCCGGAGCCATCAACACCATGCTGATTGCTGCCTGCAAAACCAAGGAAGAAGCGAAAGGTGAAGTAATTAAAGATATTCTTTTCAACTGGGATTTTTCAGATTTCATCGATGGGAAACCGTATGTGAGAACGACCATTCATGCGATGCTCAACAATAAAAATTTCATTAAAATCAACGTGATAATTATTGCTGTGGTAATGCTGATTCTGGTGGCGCTGCCGTTTATAATCTCATCGGAAACAATTCTGAATGCTAAACTTTTATTTTTAGTTCCTCTGATTCCTGTTATTATCGGATTTCTGTGTTTTAAAAAGTTTTATCACGATTTTAAGAAAAGCAACAGCGGACTGAATCCTGGAAATGTTTTTCTGAAACAGATGACCGATGTGATGAATGGATTCGGGATCAAAACTGTCGCCGAACTCAACCAAAAATTCATTCAGAAAGAAGAGAAGATGAATCTGAATTACCGTTACGGAAACGGCATGGAATTTTACACCAACGCACTGAACGGAATTGAAGATATTAAAATGAATAATCTCGAACACATCGATGAGACCCGTTACCGAATATTCCTCGAAAGTGCCGAAAATAATGATTACTACAAAAATAATCCGTTTTATCAGCTTCAGACAGAATATATTGTTATCACTACCGACATCAATGCTCAAATAAAAGTTGAACTTCCAACAATGGCCAATCTCTACTGGTCGGAAGAAGAGCTGAAGCACATCAGTCCGGCTGAATTTGTGCGGGCCTCTATGTCTGTTCCTTTCTTTTTTGAACCGATGCAGAAGCTCATTAACAAAGAAGACGATTCTGTAAAATATGCCTGGAAATTCTGGATGAATACCCGAAAAGAAGATATTTATCCTGTTGGGATTTTCATTGATGGCGGAACACTTTCCAATTTTCCTATCGACCTTTTTCATATGAATGATATATTTTATCCGAGAATGCCTCTGTTTGGAGTTCAGCTGACCAGCGATTCTGAAATCTTGGGTGCCAAAGGAAAGACAAGTGAACAAATCCTGAAAACTCCCCTCTCCTACGCCGGAAACATCATCGGAACTTTGAAAGGTTTCAACGATAAAATGTTCCTGACCAAATACTCATTTTACAATCTGTACAGCATCAAAACCGTCAACTGTGGAACGAGCAGCTGGCTTAATTTCTTTATGAAAAGAGAGGAAAAAGAACAGCTTTTTAACGCCGGATTTCTCGCCGCTCTCGATTTTCTCAACCAATTCAACTGGGAAGAATATAAATGTGAAAGAATGATGGTCGCAATGAAAGAGAAAAAAATTCTGAAGGAAGAGGATACGAAGACGGTGGGGTGAGTAATTTTGAGTATTTTAGCTCTAACTATGATTTATATATATAGAGACTTAATAAGATGATTATACTACAACAACAAACTCCATATCTCTCACTAAATCAACTTGAGAATTATAAATTAAATGACTTCTCAATTATTACCGGATTAAATGGATCAGGGAAAACACATTTACTAAAGGCCATAAATGAAGGAGCAGTTAAGGTAGAAGGCATTGACCAATCTGGTATCATATATTACAGTTACAATGATTTTAATATATTTTATGATGATCTTTCAAAAAATAATGACTTGAAAATTAAGAGTGATTTTTTCGCAAATAAAAGCTCATCATTTTCACAAAACTTAGTAAACCAACGTTCTACAATTCTAAGCCAATACAAACTAAATGAAGGTGATTATTCAGCTTTAGAATATATAATCATTAACTCACCTGATTTGATTAAATGGAGCGAAGATGAAATTGAAATCTTTGAAAAAAAACAATTAGAGATTGAAAAAATACCTTTGATGCAATCTGAGATTCCAGAGTTCTCTCCAAAACAAAATAATTTAATAAATCATATTAAAAAAGATTTCAAAACTATTAATATCAGAGAGTGGTTATTAGATAAAGAGGATTTAGTATTTAGAACACAAATTTTAAATATAATTAGAAATTATAATTACAATATAGAAATTATAAATTGGTATAACTCTCAAATTAATCTTTATAATCTTAAAATAACCGAAGATCCTAATTTTCAACTTCATCCAATTTTTCTGAGTTTGCATAATCAGGGATTTGATCAAAATTTCATAAATTTTCTTAATTCAGTAAACCAATATCCGATTTTAAAGAAAGAGTTCTTAGCTATTAAAGAAAGCTTTCGTGAAATTTTTAATGAAATTAAAAAATATTTCATTAAGAATATATCACCGGAATATTTAGCGTTGTCAACTAAAGTCAATGGAGAAGAAAAAATTTTAAATCAGATTAACGTGGATACTGGATTTCTAAATCTTCAAATAGTTGCTGATGCGGAGAAAAATTATCAAGTTGCGAAAGCTAGAAATGAGTTTAATGAATTTCAGTCTAAAATGAAAGGTCACAACATACATTTTATGGCGGAGGATCAATTTTATAAACATATGGTAATTCGCCATTGGTATTTCTAAATGAAGTTTTGTATGAATATGATTGTAATGGATATGAGTTTCGAAGCAGTAATATTAATATTCAATTAGGATATGATATCACTAATCAGAATGTCTCAATCTCACTTTTTAACAAAAAACAAAATTTTCATACCACTTTAGATGCACTATCGTCAGGTGAAAAAACATTAATTGCATTATCCTTCTATCTTTTTAAACTCCAAAGAAATAATGCTATAACGTCTCTCTTACTTTTAGATGAAATAGATTCTGCTTTACATCCATCAATGTCAAAAAGATTAATGGATGTTCTATATAATGTTTTTCATAAGAAAATGGGGATTAAAATTTTAATTTCAACTCACTCACCTTCAACAGTGGCTTTTGCGCCAGATGAAAGCATTTTTGTAATGGACAAAAATAAAACACCAAAAATTTATAAGGTTTCAAAGGACATAGCTTTGAAAGAGCTTACTTCTGGCGTTCCATCGTTTAGTATAAATCACAAAAATAGAAGACAAGTTTTCGTTGAGAGTGAAAATGATGTGATGTTTTATGAAGGGTTATATAATATTTACAACTCTCGTTTAAATCCAGAGATATCTTTAAACTTCATTTCTTCTGGTGATTCAAGAACAGATAAAAATGGCATCCCTATATCTAACTGTGATCAGGTTATTAAAATATCTACAACCTTAAGAAATTCAGGGAACAATTTTATTTGGGGAATTATTGATTGGGACTTAAATTTAAAAGAGCCTGAATATGAATTTATAAAAGTTTTAGGCTATAAAATGAGATATAGTATTGAAAATTATTTACTTGATCCATTATTGCTAGCTATTTTATTCTGGCATGAAAGAATTTTGAGCTCACAAAGTTTTGGCTTTATTGAAGAGAAGACATTTCCAAGCATAATAAATTTTACAACATTTGAATTTCAAAAAATGATTGATAAAATTATATTTGATATCGATCAAAAACGTAAAGAAAAAAATGGTTACGAATTAAGTGAATATGTACTTCTAAATGAAATTAGAGATTCCAAAATGGTTTTTGGAAATGCAAGGACATAAATTGGAAGAGATTATTATTGAAGCTTTTCCAGCATTAAAGAGCATTAAGAGAAAAGAGCCTGATCTAAAATTAGCCGTCATAGAAAGAGTAATTTATGATTTTCCAGATCTAATACCAAAAGAACTACTTGAAATCTTTAAAAGTATTCAGGAGGAATAATAACAGTATTTAGCAAAACTATTTCTTCATTAAATTGACTAAACAATACTATATTTTATTAAGAACAACCAATTTCTAATTAACTATGACCACAAAAATAAATCTTAGAGAATCGCTCAACCTACCCAATTCAGAAGCAACCACACCCACTGAAATTTTTCAAAATCAAACCCTGCGTCCCATTCTGAAATTGCAGAACGAT
Source organism: Chryseobacterium kimseyorum (assembly GCF_025971945.1). Classification (GTDB taxonomy): domain Bacteria; phylum Bacteroidota; class Bacteroidia; order Flavobacteriales; family Weeksellaceae; genus Chryseobacterium; species Chryseobacterium kimseyorum. The sequence goes on along the minus strand of NZ_JAPDHW010000014.1, from coordinate 65,521 downwards.
TTGTACATTTCACTGTTTACCAATTACGCCATCCGTCAGAATTCAGATTTTAATGCGCTGCCTTCCTCGAAAAAAGCCGTGATGATCGAGCAGAGTCTTCAGAAAGACAATGTTTTAAAAAATACTTTTATCGGAATGACGATTGGAATGTTTACCGTTGAAGAAATGGAAGTTTATATTTCAGACAGCAAGGTTTTTAATAAAAGAATTATCACGATGCTGATTGAGAGGCTGAAAAGTGGATTTAAAAAATAACAGGAAATGAATTGGATTATCAGAAGTACCAAAACAGTGAAATATCACACAAACTTAAAAGAAATTTTAAAACCAATTTGGGAAAATTTAGGAGACTACCATTGGATTATTACTGATATTGATTTCATGAGCGATACTGAACTTCCGATAAATTTTAATGCTGATTACTTTTTTTTAACTCATGCAGAATTTGAAAGAATTTTTCAATCAAATGCTCAAATTATTTGGGGAATTATTTCTGCGGTTCCGCAAGATTCTGCTATTGATTTTGGGAAAGTTTCTACTCTATCGGCAGAAAATATTTGTGTCTGGGAATGTAATGAATTTCAAATTCATCAATCTATTGTTGAAATTACTGCTTTTGACAGCGGCTATACTATTGTAAAATTCAAAGATCAAAAACTATCAGAAAAATTTAAAGACTATTTTCAAAATCAAGCTTTAGATTTGCAGGCTTTTAACGACAAATAGCTGAGATTCCTCCTTTGTCGGAATGACAGATTCTATGCAATGAAAAATATTTTTTGTTAAGCACATAACAGGACGCTCCTCATGGATCTTAGATTCTGATGTTCGATTGTTACTGAAATCAGTTAAAATTCCAACCTTAACCTTAACCTTAACCTACTCAACAAGCCACATCGGTTTCTCTTTCAAAATTTTCCCGTTGATTTCGCAACCCTCCGCATGAGCTCCTTTCAGAAAACCAATGCTCATCAGAAACTCATTCACAATTTCGCCACCAGTAAATTTGAACGTTTTTTTGAAAAGTTTCATCCATTCTTCTAAAGTTTTTGGGTGATGATGCTCGAGCCATTTTTCGAACGAACCAAATTCCTTCTGTAATTCGATGATAGTTTTTGCATTTTCGATGGCGGCATTTACTTTCAGTTTATTTCTGATGATTCCGGGATCTGCGAGTAACCGTGCACGGTCTTCTTCAGTGTAACAAGCAACTTTTTGAATATCAAAATTATCGTAGGCATTTCTGAAACCTTCTTCTTTTTTAAGGATGGTTTCCCAGCTCAGACCTGCCTGATTGATTTCCATAACCAATCTTCCGAACAATTCGTTGTCATTATGGATTGGGAAACCATAATGGTTGTCGTGGTAATTTTTGTGCAGTTCTTTGCGGCTTTCGGGCTGCATTCTTTCGATGGCTGAACAGTAACTCATGAGAAAAGGTTTTCAGTTTTGTTTAAAAATTTATCTAAAGCTTCTTTCATATCAATTCCGGTTCGGTCAGCAAGTACAATCAGCCACCAGATGTTTTCGCCTAATTTATGTTCCAGTTCTTCAGCGGAATCTTTCTTTGACCATGTTTTTTCGTGGGACATCACGTTTCTGCCTATCAGTCCGGCGTCGGAAAGATATGCTAAAGCGTCCTGTTCCAAAGTCCATTCTTTTCCATTTTGCTGAACTTCCAGTTGGTGGTATTTTTTTCTGATCGCCAGAGAGCGTTCTATTATTTTGTCGAAATTATTCTGATCCATATTTGATTTTTAGGGAATAAAGATAATACAAACTGCTGACAACTGTCTGTCAGGAGGTTTTGGTTTGATGGAAATTAATCATTTTGCCCCTGTTATTTAATTACGATGTTTTTTAAAGTCTATGACTATATAAAATTAATTTATAATAAAATTACTCCCTTTAGGATCGGGGGAAATAATTTTGGTCAATTTTTAACAAACAAAACATTTAGGTTTAAGAGAATCTAAACGAATTTTTATTAAAAACCAATACGAAGATTAATCTATTTGGGCAGCAATTCAGCTTTTTTAAAACCAAAAATCTCTTTCGCGTTAAAAATAATAACCGCTAAAAATATGATAGAATAGGAAACAATCTGCAAACCTCCGAGCGCCTCGTTGTAAACCGCTCCCGCCAGAATAAAGGCAATGATGGGATTGATATTCAAAATCATCCCCACTTTGGAAGACGCAATTCCTGACAGGGCATATAAGTTTAAAAGTAATGGCACGATGGTGTACATCACCGCAATGATTTCGATGTAGAGATAAAACTTAAAATCCGTCGGCACAGGTCCGGAATAGGTCGGGAAAAACGGAAGCAGGATCAAAGCTGATAAAATCATGTGGAAATTAAGCACCAGAAATTTATCAAATTTAGAATTCACAGACTGGATAATGAGGTAGCAGGCATAAGTTGAACCTATGAGCGTGCTGTAAACCATGTCCAGAAGATTGGCATAAGAAAGCAAAATACATCCTGCGGCACTCAAAATTACGGAAGTCCACTGCAGCTTTGTGAGTTTTTCACGGAGAATGAAAAAGGCCAGAATCGTTGTGATAATCGGGCATACGAGATAGGCTACTGAAGTTGCCCGCACGCTGATGTGATTCATTACATAGATAAAAGAAAACCAGTTTCCGGTGAGCAAAATGCTGCTCAGAATATTTAAGCCGACAATTTTCTGTTTATCCTTTGGAATTAAAGTTTTAAAATAATTTAAATTATTCTTTAGCTTCACTTTTCTGAAAAATATCGTTATCAATGTCATTATTAAAGCACAGCTGAACACTCTGTAAAAAAGAATATCCAGTGAAGGATAAGAATGCAGCGGCTTTAAAACCAGACTGAATGTTCCCCATAAAGAGAAAGCAGTGATGGCGGCGAGATAGTATTTCAGATTGTTCAAGTGGAGGTGGAATTTATTGCTTTAAGGTGAGGCAAAGATAGGGATTCTGCGTATTTTTCAGATCTCAATAGAATGATTTGATGAGTTGTTTTGTATATTTGGTTGAAAGGTAAACATCATGTCAATTCCCAATCACAGCTTGCTATTCTTTTTATTTTTTGCTTTCGCCTGCAAAGAAGAAAAGTCTGTTCCAAAAGAATTTAAAGTTGGCAAGATTTCTTTTGAATATCCAAGTAATTGGAAGTTGGTAGAGCCCCAAACCATTGATTCGTATTATTCTTTTATCACCAATAAAAAAGACACTATTTTTATTGAATATGGAAGCAACAGTAATAAAATGTATCGGAATGCGCTCAATGACAACCTCTTTAAGCAAATTACCGCCGCCGGAAGAGAGATCGTTATTGAAATTCCAAAATCTGAATACGGTTCTTATGCGGTTTATATTCCTAAAATTGATTCACAAACCAGCACTGTCATAAACTCAACAAAAAGCGATAAATCAGAAGAGTTATCCAAAATATTTTCATCTATCAGGTTGGAAAATCACAATTTTTCTAAAGCTTTAGACATTGGTAAAGTAAAGTACGTGGGTCGCTCAACCGGTACTGGGATTACACATTACGAGAATAATTGCCTAAGTTGTCACTCAGAATTTAATACAGTAATAGGTCCACCACTGGATCAGAAATTCATACTTTCGAAAGATAGACGGTGGCTCACTGATTATTTATATACAACCAAAAAAAATGATGATCTTGGAATTCAATGTTTCCAATTTTCGAAAAAGGATTCTATAATTGTTGAAGAGTTAGTAAAATATTTAAAACAAAAATGATTTTGATAAATTACTTTTCAAAAACAGATACATCTTATCAACCAAAGGATTGTACGAACTCAATTTAATTTCTACATGAAAATGCACGCAATATTCCCATTCTGTTTTGATTTAAAATAAACCGTCACTTAACCGCAAGAAAAATCTTAAGACACCATCTTTTTAAAGATAAATAAAAAATCTCCGAAGTTTTTCAGAGATTTTGGTTTTACAGATTATCAATAAATTCCAGATACATCGGAACACTTCTTTCAATCCATTCTTTATAAACATTATGCTCCAAACCATAGTAAACAAAAGGCTTGTGATAGTCTGCTCTGATGTACTCAAAACTGAGCTCAAAAGGTCTTGTAAATTCAATGACCGTATGTCTGTATTTTCCGTCTGCCCTGAAATCTTTATCATCAACACCTGCAGATATGGCCAGCGCAACCTTTTTACCGCTTACTTTATATCCGCTTTTGCTTCCGTATGCCCAGCCGTGTAACAAAACTTCATCAAACCATTTTTTCAAGAGAGACGGACTGCCGAACCAATAAAATGGAAACTGAAAAATAATCTTGTCGTACGCTTCCACCAGTTCCTGTTCTTTTTTTATATCTAATATTTCATCCGGGTAAGCTTTGTACAGTTCGTGAACCACATATTTTTCGGGAAATTTATTCAGTTCTTCCACCCATCTTTTGTTGATTAAAGATTCGTCCATAGTAGGATGAGTTACTATTACTAATGTTTTCATATTTTAAAATTTCTCCTACAAAAATAATAAGTGTAACTTACAATTCGGATAGTAGCCACCAATTGTACGGTACTATAAAAAATGTAAGTAATGACTAAAATAAAGGAAACCTCGACCAATTTCGCCAATAAAAAAGCCCTTGTAGAAGAGTGTCCGGAGCTCTACGCATCCAAACTGATTGGCGGACAATGGTCACTGGCGATCTGCAGTTATTTAATTAATGGAAAACTTAGATTCGGGGAACTGAGAAAAAGCCTTGGAAATATTACAGAACGTATGCTCACGCTTCAACTTAGAAAACTGGAGGAGGATAAAATTGTGACAAGAACCGTTTTCGCCGAAGTTCCGCCAAGAGTTGAATATGAACTGACTGAAATTGGCTATCAGCTAAAACCTGTTATCGTAGAACTGGATAAATGGGGAACAATGCATAAGGCAAGCATTGATAATTAATCATATTAAAATGTCACATCGGTCAAAATCTGTTTCGGGGGAAGCTTTCCCAAATTGGGACGGTGAGAACCTGTTTCAGGGGAGACAAAACACACGTCATATTTTGTTGCCCTGGTTTGGAGGGAGACTTTCCCAAGTTGGGAAAGTTCAAACCATTATCGGTTAGGCAAAGATACATCCGTGACAGCCTGTCCCTTTATGAATTCAACAAAAAAACCTCTGAAATCATCAGAGGTTTATATTTTTTAGTGTACACCACTTAAATCTATTTTTTCTTTGCTTTTCCGTTCTCTGATAAACAGGATAAACGGGATACAGACCAGGAAGGCTATTCCCAAATATAGAAAAACATCCATATAAGACAGCACGGTTGCCTGTTTGGTGACGGTCATATCCAAGACTTTGTAAGCGGCATTCATAGCAGCATCGGGAGTCATTCCTTTAGCAATAAAATTAGCTTTTAAACCTGCCAGTCGCTGCTGAACATCGAGACTGTCGCCATCAAGATGGGATATTAAATTCACCCTGTACTTTTGGCTGGCGTTGGCAATAAATGTTGTAATCGCAGCGATTCCGAAAGAACCACCCAACTGTCGCATCATTCCTGTAAAGGCTGCGCCCTGCCCGATTTCCTGACCTTTCAATGTACTTAATGAAAGTGAAGTAATCGGAATAAACAGTAAACCAAGTCCCATTCCTCTTACTATCAGCATCCAGAAAAATGCTTCTTTACTGGTGTCAGGTGTTAATATTTTGTAACCCCAGAAACTGTAGACGAAGAAGATAAATAATCCCAATGAAACTAAAATCTGCTGTTTTGCGCCTTTAGAAAGTAACCTGCCGATAATCGGCATCATAAACGCTGTCGTTAAAGCTGCCGGAATCATTAATGCTCCGGACTGAAGTGCCGTCCAGCCTAAAATACTCTGTGTATACAATGGAACGATAAATGTTGAACCATACAGACCAAATCCTAACACAAAGGACATCACGGTTCCGATTCTTAAATTTCCATTTTTTAAAACACGGAGTTCTACAATCGGATATTTAAAGGTTAATTCTCGCCAGAGGAATAAGATAAATCCTAAAACAGCTGTTGTAGTGAAAGTAACGATCATTCCGCTTTCAAACCAGTCTTCTTCATGACCTCTTTCCAGAATAAACTGTAGAGAACCGACTGTCAATGCTAAAAGCATAATACCTAACCAGTCAACATCTGAAGCCTTACGTTTCTCAGAGAATTTCGGACTTTTTACAAACTGCAATGTCATCAAAGTCGCTGCAATCCCGATTGGAATATTAATATAAAAAATATACGGCCAGCTGTAATTATCAACAATATAACCTCCCAGTGGCGGACCCAGTGTTGGACCGATAATTACTCCCAAACCATAAATAGCCTGAGCCATACTCCGTTTTTCGACGGGATAGGATTCTGTGATGATCGTTTGTGAAGTTACAAGCAAAGCTCCACCTCCAATTCCCTGACAGAGTCTGAAAAATACCAGTTCCCAGATATTGTCGGCATTTCCGCATAAGAATGAGAAAATAGTAAAGATAATAATGGAAGCGGCAAAATAATTTCTTCTTCCAAACTGTTGTGAAAGCCAGCTAGTCATTGGCACCACAATCACGTTACCAATCGCATACGCTGTAATCACCCATCCCACTTCAGAAAGCGTGGCTCCCATGTTCCCCTTCATCTCGTTCAGGGCAACGTTCACAATCGTGGAATCCACAATTTCAAGCAAAGCACAAAGAATCGCTGTGATCGTGATGATCACTCTTCGGGCTCCATATTCTACTAATGAATCTTGCATTAATTTATTTGTGTGTTTAAAGGAGGTTGAGGTTAAGGCTGAGATTAAGAAAAAAATACCTCTCAAACTCCAACATCAGTGTTCCTCTTCTTTAAGAATTTTTTATAATAAAAGTGAACTGCCAATCATCATTCAACATCGTTGTCAATTTATTCTTCACCATTTTCAATCTGACATTAATCTCCAGCATTTCCAGTCTGACATTAATCTCCTTCAAAATCCTCAGCATCTTTCTGCATCTAATTCCTCAGCATTGAGAATCGACTTGCTTCAGCAAAACTGACAATCCACTTATTTAAATATTATGTGAGAAAAAGTAATTCATAAGCAGTATTAAAACTTTTTACTTTTTACTTTTTACTTGGCTCTTAAGTTTGTTTCTTATTTCAAAGAAACTTCTGCTTTCACATTCATTCCTGTTCTCAGTCTTTTGGCAATATTCGGATCCAATTTTACAAAATCGATTTTAATTGGAAGTCTCTGAACCACTTTTACAAAGTTTCCACTCGCGTTATCGGGAGGCAAAATTGAGAATGTAGAACCTGTCGCCGGAGAGAATGAACTCACCACTCCTTCAAACTCAGTATCAGGAAAAGCATCGATCTCGATTTTCACTTTCTGTCCTTCCACCATTTTAGCAACCTGAGTTTCTTTAAAGTTAGCAATTACCCATTTCTGATCATTTTTAACCAGACTGAATAACTGAGAACCCGCCTGCAAAAACTGTCCTGCCTGGATAGGAACTTTTCCTACAAAACCATCTTCAGGAGCTGTAATCACCGTGTAAGAAAGATTTAATCTTGCACTTTCCACATCTACTTCTCTCTGTTTCGCTACCGAACCTGCCACAGAAATCTGCTGAGAACTTGCCTCAGTCTGAGAAGAAGCGATTCCGGTTTGCTGTGCAATCTGATTTCTTGTATCAACCAAAACCTGCAACTGTTTATCTGCAGACTGTTTTGCAGCCAAAGCCTGCTCATACTGCTGTTCCGTAATCGAATGGTCTTTTACCAAAACTGAATATCTTTTTAAATCCTGAGAAGTTTTCCAGACGTTTACTTTTGCAGCTTCAATCTGTGCATTCGCTGTTGCTACTGCGGCTTGCGAACTGCTGATATTTTTTGAAGTAGCGTTGGTAGAAGACTGAGCAGAAGAAATATTGCTCTTCGCCGTTGACAAAGCTGCCTGAGCCTGTTCCAAAGCCATTCTCTGATCTTTATTGTCTAAGATCACCAAAGTATCACCCTTTTTTACAAACTGATTGTCTTTCACTTTTACTTCTGCCACGTAACCTGAAATTTTTGAAATTACAGGATTCATGTTTGATGCTATCTGAGCATCATCTGTCTCTTCGTGAACCTGTCCGTAAGAATAGGTTCTGTAACCGTAGATTCCACCTACGACGATGATTACTGCTAAAATGATGGGGAAAACTAAACTTTTTTTCTTTTTCGGTTCAGTTACTTGAGTATTGTTATTTTCCATTTTGGATATCGTTCTGTTTTTATTTGATTGTTAAAGTTCCTGTAGTCTGTAATAGTTTTCTGTATGCCAAGGCTGCATCAGCTTTTGCATTGATCACTCCGACGTTGGCTGCTATTTGCGCTGCATCAGCATCCAGAAGTTCGGTCATCGTTGCCAAACCGTTATCGTATTTATTTTTTGTAATTCTGTAATTTTCATTTGCCTGAACCGCAGCTTTTTCGAATACCGCAATTCTCTTTTTAGAATAATCTGAATTCTGATATTCTCTGTTGACTTCCAGTTTAATGTTGTCATTCATCATTTCATTGGTTGCCGACAGCTGCATTTCTCTCGCTTTAGACTGCTTCAATGCTGAATTTTCTTTCCAGAGATTTGATAAATTGTAAGAAACCCCTACTCCAACATTCACTGCGTTGTAAATCGTTAAAAATTTAGGAATATCCGCCGCCACATAACCACCAGTAAAGGCAATCGATGGAAGATTTTCTGCTTTTGCAGATTTCGTTCCCAGTTCTGCTGCTTTTCTCTGTTGGTCTAAAGCCTGCAGATCTTTACGGTTTTCTCTGGCTTCATTTAAATAAAAATCAACCGTCTTCACATCATCTGCTTCATTAATATACTGCTGATCAACTTCAATTTCGGTATTCTCAGGAAGTCCTAACAACAGATCCATATTGATATTGGCGATATTGTAATTGTTTTGTGCTTCCAAAAGTTGCAGTTCAATATTTGAAGTCTGAAGGTTTGCTTTTAAACGGTCGTTTCTTGCGATCACTCCGTTATTTTCAAGCTTCAGAAAAGTTTCGTCTCTTTTTTGAGATGCTGAAAGGTTTTCTTCTAAAACTTTAATAGACTGATTGGCTTTGAACAAATTATTGTAAGCCTGAGCCACGTTGTAAGCAATCGCAACTTTATCATTTTCAGTGCTTAATTTTGATGCTTCCACCAGATATTTTGCCGACTGAATACCATATTTAATTCTTCCGCCACTGTAAATCGGAACGGTAACATTGGCAGAACCGTAAGCTACCTGATGTACTTCAGGACTTCCTGCAGTTGAAACACCGGGAATTTTCAAATCAATCGTCGGTCTTACCGGAAGATAAAGATAGCTTGCTGAAACTGACAGATCCGGAAGCTGTCGGTTTTTAGCAGCCAGCAGATCGGCGGTTGCTTCTTCTATTTTGGCGGCATCTATTTTTAAACTTTTACTGTTCTGGATTCCCAACTGTACGGCTTCATCAAGGCTGAGCTGTTTTTTCTCCTGAGCGTGTGTGTACATCATTCCTGCGAAAAGGGACAGTACAAGAACTGAGTTATTTATTCTCTTCATAACCTAAAAGGTCTTTTAAAATATGTTTTATATGTTGTGTAAGTTCGTTGAAATAGGTTTCTTCAAAAACCATTTCGTCTTCCTCATTTTTAAGAAAATCTTTGTACATCTGTTTGGCATTGGAAGCGTAAAATAAGGTTCCGCTTACCGTAGAATGCAGCAGATAGATCGGTGGATTTTTAGTAAAAATTCCTTTTTCCAAACCGCTTTCCAGAATTTTTGAATACATTGTGATAAAACTCAGTTTGGTCTCTTTCAGAAATTCAACAATCTGCGGATTGTCACTGTACAGCTGCTCCCGCTGCATGATTCTGAAAAACATTCTGTGATTGCGCACTCTTCCTGCAAACTGATCAACAATCCTTTCAACTTTTTCCCATTCATTGATATCTGTACGCTCTAAAAGTTCTTTTGAAAAAAACTGTCCCTCCTTCATTCTGTATTCCACCAATTTCTCGTACAATTTTTCTTTTGAACCGAAATAATAAGAGATCATCGAAATATTGACGTTCGCAGCTTTGGAGATTTCTCTCGTCGAAGTTCCGGGAAAACCCTTTTCTGCAAAGAGTTTCTCGGCAGCAAACAATATATTTTCTTCTTTTGAAATCATAATATGGTGTTTTTTCGGGTGCAAATGTACATCGAATTTTAACAAAAATCAAACGTTTGATTGATTTTTAATTTAGATTTTAAATATCAGATAAATAGATTCTGATAATCGAAGAAGTAATCTGATATTTTGTGGAAGTAAATAAACTTCAGACAGATTGAGTTGATTTAAGTAAAATCTGCTCAATCTGCAAAATCTGCGAGAATAGTAATATTTTAGCGACACCACTGTAGATTAGATCAAAAAAAATTCAGACCGAAGTCTGAATTTCTATGAGCTTTTATGGATATATCTTGAGAGTTTAATTCCTAAATCTGTCCAGACAATTTTAGGATTTCCGTTCCGGGTTAAATGATGATCCGCGTCGTTGATTTCTTCCAGTATCGAAACGATATTGGCACCGGTGATGTATTTTGAAAAACCAGCCCAGTTAAATCCGTTCGCATCGATCTTTTTGTAAACGAGGTTTTCAGACTGATAATTTTGCAATAAAGCCAATCTGAAAATTTCTGAAGCATAGTTGAGAAAATTTTTCTGTTTTTCTCTGTTCCAGCTGGCAATTTCTCTAGCCCAAAGGATAATATTCTTTAAAAATTCAGGTTTCTTTTTCACCATAAACGCATCACGAACCCATTGCACAAAGAGCTTTTCAAACTCAGGATTTTTAATTTCCGAATGTAAAAGTTTGATGGCCTCATTTAAATTCCCCTGTGCTTCATGCGCTACGGTTTTAGACTGATCCTGCGAAGCAGATAATTTATTCTGTATATAATTGATCAAATCGTCGTCTGCAATTCTGGGAACTTCTACAATCTGTGTACGGGAAAGTATGGTTGGTAAAATATCGTCAGCGCTTTCTGCGGTCAAAAGAATAATCGTTTTTGCAGGGGGTTCTTCCAGAAACTTTAGGAATTTGTTGGAAGCTGCGATATTCATCTTGTCTGCACGCCAAACAATAAGAATTTTGGTTCCGCCTTCAAAACTTTTAAGAGCAAACTTCTGGTTTTGATCGTCAATTTCATCTGCGGAAATAAACAGCTGTTTGTTTTCTGATTCTAAAAAAGCCGTCCAGTCATCATAACTTGCGTAAGGCGATTCGAGAATCATTTCTCTGAACTGATCAAATTTATTTTTGCTTAATGAATTTTTGTTGTCGGTAAATACAGGAAAACAGAAATGCAGATCCAAGTGATTGAGATGTTCCACTTTTGAAGCTGCGTGCGCGTTTTCGCGGCTCAGTATTTCTTTTGCATATGCGAGAACCATTGGCATCGTTCCGTAACCTTCTTTTCCGATAAAAAGCTGGGCGTGGCTCACTCTGTTTTCGGCGATGCTGTCCTGAAGAAGTTTTTTAAGATTTTCCTGTCCGGCGATGTTTTCCCAATTCATGTTTCAAAGATAAAAGATTTTTACGGAAAAGGAAATTCGGTCAGTTATCAATTTAGCTTCGCAAGTGAATTGTGAATTTATAATGTGTGCAAAAAATTGATAGTAAAGCGAATTCACGATGACAATTCACACTAAAATCCCCTTAACAAACTTTAACCTCAGTAAATTTTTACAATTCATTAATATTTAAGATATTTGCGCATTATTTTAAAAATCTAGAATGAAAAAAATTTTTGTACTATCATTCATTTCGGTTGGGTATTTCCTTAACGCGCAGAGTTTGAGCAATTCACCTTATGCAACTTATGGAATTGGTGATGTAAAATATGATAATACGATTGAAACTACCTCAATGGGAGGTATTTCGACTGCCTTTATAAGTGATTTCACGAGTAATTTCAACTTCGGAAACCCTGCTAACAACAGCAACTTTGAACTAACAAGTATAAAACTTGAGGCTACAAACGAAAATAATTACTTCAAAACTGATTACAATAATACAAAGTCTACAAAACATTCTACGTATTTATCTAATATCTCACTCGCATTTCCTATCTCTTCGAAGATAAAAATGGGACTTTTGTATCAGCCTTACAGTTCTAAGAGCTATGATATTATCAATTCAGAAACAAGGAAAGATGAATTAACTGATCAAGAAACCATTTACGGAAACCGATTTACAGGAAGCGGAACCCTGAACACTGCACAGCTTGCACTTTCTTATAAAATAAATTCAGAATTTGCAGTGGGTGCACGCGCCAACCTTTATTTTGGAAATTTATACGATACCAACGAACTTACCACTTCAGCTGCTGAGCTGATTAACGGTTACGAGACGAAAAATAAAATCAAGAATTTAAATTTCACTTTAGGTACAAGTTACCAAAAACTGAATACAAGTACTGACCGTAAGCTTACTTTGGGTGCGACAGCTACTTTTGGTAACACCAGTGATATGTCTACTGAATATCTGAACAGCACCTATTACTACACTGAAGGTGATGTAAAAGCAGGACAGACTACCATCGAATCTAGAAGTACAAGTTCTAAAAACCTTCTGCCATTACAAGCATCTTTTGGAGCAGGATACGGAAGCGAAAATCAATGGTTCTTATCTGCACAGCTGGATTATAAAAAAGGAGAAACTATAAGTTATTTCGGGAATACTTTTGATTTCCAGGATTCTTACAGAGTTTCTGCGGGTGGTTGGTACCTTCCTAACTTTAACAACTTCAGAAATTATTTTTCTAGAGTAGTATACCGTTATGGTGCTTTCTATGAAAAAGGAAATCTACAGATTGCAGGAAATAACATCAACAAGTTTGGTATCTCTGCAGGAGTAATGCTTCCATTCAAAACCAGCAGTATCACAAGAATGAGTGGTCTTGAGATCGGTGTAGAACTAGGAAAGAGAGGAACGGTAAAAGACAACCTGATCAATCAGAACTTTATCAATCTGAGAGTAGGTTTCAACTTTGCTGACAAGTGGTTCAGAAAATCTCTTTACAACTAAAATGATATTAAATATCAACAGATCATATAAATATATAGCATACCTTTTTAGTTGTGCTATATTTTTTATATTCACATCCTGCGAAGAAGATTTGACCAAGCAAAACAAGAATGACAATAAAAATTTCCCTTCTCAGATAATCAATAATGCAAAAATAGTACAGAGAGATTCCGGTTTCGTATCACTCCGTGCGACAGCTCCAATCATCGAGCAATATCAATTGATTGACAGTCCTTACACCATTGCCAGAAGAGGAATGAAGATAGAATTTTTCGACAAGAAAAATCCTAAAAAACCGGGCAACATCACTGCAAAATATGCTAAGATTTACGAATATAAGCAGTTTTACGAAGCTAGAGGTAATGTGAAAATCTTAACGAGCGACGGACAGCGATTTGCAACACAAAGCGTTTTTTGGGATCAGAAAAACAAAAGAATTTTTACAAGGGACACCGTTTATGCGACGATGGAAGATGGTTCCACTCTCGTTCACGCCAATGGTATGACCGCCAAAGATGACTTCTCAGAATATACTTTCTACAACAATTCCGGTGATCTTGATATCAGCAAGACCAAAATTGCCGAGTCTAAAAAATAAATTTTAATATCATGGTTTTTCAGGCAATAGGATTGATGTCGGGAACAAGCTTAGATGGTTTGGACATCTGCCTTGCAAAGTTTGAAAAACAGAATTCCACCTGGAAATTTGAGATCATAAAGGCTGAAACCCTTTCCTATTCTGAACATTGGGAAAACCAACTCAGAAATTCTATTCATTTATCTGCCGAAGAACTTCTTGAACTTCACTCTGAATATGGTTTCTTTTTAGGAAAAGCTGTGAAAAATTTCATCAGCAAATACAATCTTCAGAATATTGATGTCATCGCATCGCATGGCCACACTGTATTTCATCAGCCTCAGAAAAAATTTACGCTGCAAATTGGTGATGGAAGAGCCATTAAATTTGAAACAGGATTGCCTGTCGTGTATGATTTCCGTTCTCAGGATGTCTTAATGGGTGGAAATGGAGCGCCTCTAGTTCCGATTGGGGATGAACTTTTGTTTTCAGAATATGATGCCTGTCTGAACCTTGGAGGATTTTCTAATATCTCATTAAAATTGGAGGACAGAAGAATTGCTTTTGATATTGCTCCGGTCAATATTGTTTTAAATAAATTGGCACTGAACTTTAATCAGAATTATGACGACAAGGGAGATCTGGCAAGAGAAGGAACAATTGACACTGAATTACTTAACAAACTCAATTCTCTGCAATTTTACAGTCAATCTCATCCTAAATCTTTAGGCGTTGAATGGTGTAATACGAATGTATTTTCTCTGATTGAAAATTTAGATTCTAAGGCTTTTTTAGCGACATTTACAGAACATGCTGCCGAACAGATCTCAAAAGTTTTCAACCAATATCAATTGAATAAAGTTCTGTTTACGGGTGGCGGAACATACAATTCTTTTCTTATCGAAAAAATTAAAGAAAAAACAAACTCAGAGATTATTATTCCCGAAAAACAAATCATTGACTTTAAAGAAGCTTTAATCTTTGCATTTATGGGAGTTCTGCGAATTAACAATGAAATCAATGTACTTTCATCGGCAACTGGAAGCTGCAATGATCACAGCTCTGGAGTAATTGCATAAAAAAACCTTCATTTCTGAAGGTTTTGATCTTATTTATAAGCCTCAATCTTATCTGTTAAGGTATTGATGAAATTCTGAAGTGGCTTCTCAACCATCATTTTGATGAAAGGATTGAATTTTCCTTCAAAAAGCATCTGAACTTCAGTTTGATTTTCATTCATCGCTTTTAAAGTTGCCAGCAATGTAAAGTCTAAACTCGAACTTGCAGATTTCAAAACTGCCTTTTCTTCGGTCACCTCGTCAATCTTTAAAGCGATTTCCGGCATACCCTGAAGTCCGAATTTGAACCCATCCTCTCTGCTTTCAAACTTCTGAAGACCGTCTGGCATAAAATCTTTATAATTATCTGATGTTTTTAGCAACTCAGATAACTCTTTAGATGATTTATTGACAACAATTTTTCGTCCTTCTAAATTCATTTTTTTATTTTTGTATTTAAATTCCTACAAATGTATAAAGTTTTTGTGAACGAAAAAAAATTATTACTCTCTAAGCAGTCTGAAGCTTTAGAAAAAACTCTGAAATATGACAGTTTCACAACTTTAGAGATAGCGCTTGATCTACTTCAGAATACTTCGGTAAAGGAACTGAATGTTTACGGAGAACAGATCGACGAAATTTGGGAAGAATTTAAAAAACTTTTCAGAATCATTGAAGCAGCGGGTGGTATTGTCAACAGGCCAAATGGAGATGTCCTTTTCATTAAAAGACTGGGGAAATGGGATCTGCCCAAAGGTAAAATGGAAAAAGGAGAATCAAGGGAAGAATCTGCTGTACGAGAAATTGAAGAAGAAACCAATTTACAAAATGTAGAACTCTTAGATTTCATCAATACAACCTATCACATATACACAGAAAGGAACGGGGATAAAGTTCTGAAGTACACGCACTGGTTTGAAATGAATTTCGACGGGGAAGACACCTCAAAACCACAGCTGGAAGAAGGTATTACAGAAGTTGCATGGAAAAATATCTCACAGATAGAAAGTGAAGTATTTCCAAATACTTTTAAAAATATTCAATTGATTATTAAAGAATTCTGGGATACCAAGATTAAATAAAATCGATCGCTTTTTCTAAAGAAATTCCACGTGAAGCCTTTAACAAAACATTTTCTGACTGAATTTTGTTTGAACGGAGGTATTCGATTAACTCGGCTGTATTTTCAAAAGATCTTGATGAATCATTAACTGCCTTAAAGTGTTTTCCCACGGTGATAATTTCGTTAAAACCTAAATCATGGGCGGTTTTCAGAATGTTCACATGCTCTGCTATACTTTCCTCACCGAGCTCAAGCATATCTCCTATAACGATGGTCTTTGTACCTTCGAAAGTAATGAAATTCTGCAGTGATGCATTCATTGAACTTGGGTTGGCATTGTACGTATCAAGAACGAGAGTTTTCTCATCTTTTTTCACGATCTGAGAGCGCATATTGGTGGGCGTATAACTTTCGATAGCTTCTTTAATCTGATCTTTTGAAACTCCAAAGTGAAGACCCAAAGCAGCAGCTGCACAGAGATTGGTGAAATTATAATCTCCCGTAAGCTGAGACAGTGCTTTTGTATCCTGATAATCCAATCCGACAAAATGTTCAATTGAAAAAATTTCGAAAAAATAATCGGAAGTCCGCTTACCAAAAGTTATTTTCGGCTGATAATCCTGAGTTTTTTCAACCTGAATCTGATCATTTTCGTTGACTATAACAGTTTGATTTTCACCTTTAAGGTAAGCATACAACTCAGATTTTCCCTTGATCACTCCTTCAAAACCCCCAAACCCTTCAAGGTGAGCTTTCCCGAAATTTGTAATGTAACCAAAATTAGGTTTAGCCAAAGAGCACAGCAGTTCAATCTCCTTCTGATGATTGGCTCCCATTTCAATCACAGCCATTTCATGCTCTGCTCTAACTGATAAGATTGTCAGTGGAACACCGATGTGATTGTTTAAATTTCCGTAAGTGTACTGCACATTAAATTTCTGCGACAGAACTGCATGTATAATTTCCTTCGTTGTAGTTTTACCGTTACTTCCTGTAAGACCTATAACTGGAATGTCAAGCTGATCTCTGTGATATACTGACAGATCCTGAAGAAACTGTAAAGTCGACGGAACATAGAAAATATTCTCATCTATGTTTTCAAAATTTTCATCTTCAACGATGACCGCTAATGCTCCGTCGTTAATTGCTTTATGAGCGAAGGTAGCAGCATTGAAATTATCTCCGGAGAACGCGAAAAAAATATCGTTTTTACTGATTTTTCTGCTGTCTATAGTTACCTTTTCAGCATTTAGATATATTGGATAAAACTGTTCTACCGTCATTTTCGGGGATATTCTTTATTAGATGTTTTTTGAAATCTCATTAAGCTTTAATACTAATATTTTTGAGAACTTCATTCCTCAAAAATAAAAAAACCTCCCGAAAATTCGGGAGGTTTTTTATAAGTATTTTGAAATATTATCTTCTTGTTCTAGCTTTGTCGCTAACTCTTGCATCCTGAGCTACACGGAAACCAATCCAACCGTAACCAGAAGCCTGGTTTTTGTATCTTCTCTGTCCCGGATCTAGCCAGTAAGCTGAATCTTGCCAAGAACCACCTTTGATCACTCTGATATCATTCGTCATCGCTGATGTTCTCTCTTTAGCATCTTTCTGCACGATTACTCTTCCGTTCCCGTCTACTACAAATCTTGTTGTAGGAGCATTATACATATTGTAAGAAGCTGAAGAATCACTTGCGTTTCTATAGTCTAGTGAAGACATTCTGTCACCATCTCTATAGTTTCTGTAATCGCCGATTGTTTCTCTTTCAAACTGACCTGGTAAGTTTTTGTAAACTAATCTTCCGTCAGCTAAAGTATCATATTTAATAGTACCTTCATCTACCATTTTGTAAGTTCCGTCACCGTTTCTTACGATAGCCTGAGGCATATTTCCTCTGTAATAATTGAAGTCTGTAAAGTCTTCGTCAATGATTGGTCTGTATACATCAGCCGTCCATTCTGCAACGTTTCCGAACATACCATATACACCGATATCATTTGAAGGGAATTGTCTAACATCTGAAGTCTGAGCAGCACCGTCATTTTTCCAACCTGCAGGACCAGAATAATCTCCTCTACCCTGCTTGAAGTTAGCTAAAATCATCCCTCTGTCTTTACCCTTAGTACCTCTAAGTTTATCGATCTGTGGTTTCTTCTCAGTATAATTATTGTACTCTCTGCTTTTCTCCATACCAAGAGCTGCGTATTCCCATTCTACTTCTGTAGGAAGTCTGAATTTGGTAACCATCGCTGAGCTAGGAGATCTGTTAGCAGCAAGTAATCTTTGATTGGTAGTTTTCATACCAGATTTCTGTGCCAATCTCTGTTCGTTGATGTATCCTTGCATTTCAGGATCATTCGATTTGAATTTATCCATGTTGAATGCAGTACCACCTTGGTTATTAGATTCGTTGATGTACAAATCTTTTGCAATAATACCTGCTTGCATTAACGCTTTTTCGTTCGCTCTGTCTGTCAACCATTCGCAGTATCTGTTGGCTTGCGTCCAAGACACACCTACTACTGGATAATAATCATAGTTCTGATCTCTGAAATAAGTTTCGTTAAGATCATTTCTAGATAATTTATTATCCCATAATAAAGTATCAGGTAATGCACCGTTGTAGATTTCCTTGAAACTTGGGTCACTTGGAGGGAATACATACTTCAACCATGTAAGGTATTCGCGGTATTCGTAGTTAGTAATTTCTGTTTCACCGATAAAGAATGAGCTTACCTGCATTCTGCGAGGAGAGTTATTCCAATCGTGCATAACATCATCTTTCACTAATCCCATGGTAAAAGTTCCACCTTCAACATATACCATTCCTGGCCAACCTTTCTGCTTTTGTTGCTTTCCTGCAAAAAACCAACCTTGTTTTTCGTTTGGTTTCCAACCTGTCTTGCTGACAAATTTTTTAGTACCGCCTCCTTTGCTGGTACTAGACCCTCCACAGCTGGTTAATGCAAGTGTAGAACTTAATGCTATTAATGAAAACAACTTTAGTTTTTTCATAGTCGATATAAATATTATTCAAAGTACAAAGAAAAAATAAATTATTCAATAAATCAAGTAAAGATTTGATTTTTTTTGAAACGTTAACAAATTAATTTTATTGTATGACGGTTTAATTCTAAAATTTTCATTTATTTTGTAATTTAGAAATTTCAAAAACTAACATGAGACTAAAAACGACTCTATTCTTTCTATTTGCTTTCATATCAGCTACTTGGGCTCAACGAATCTCCATAGAATGGAATGGATCAAAAATTGAAGACTTTGGCGATGTGAAAAAGAATTTACCCAACTTTAAAAATGAAGGGTTTTCTTACCACCAAAATAGTGTTTTTATTCTTCACAAACAAAAAGTTGGCGAAAGCCAGGTGAAAGTTTCCAATCTTATCTGGGAAACAGTATCTACCAAAGATCTATTCGACATCAGCAAAAACTTTCTACCAGATTACGATATTGCGGAGGTAAACTATTTCTACTTACAAGGCGAAAGATTTGCAAATGCTAATGTTGGTCTATTTAAAAATGTAAAAGGAAAAATTCTGAGACTTTCATCATTTGAAATAACACCCTCAAATTCACCGGTTAATTTTAGTGCACAGAAAGTTGGCACCACAGTGAACCCACTGTCGTCAGGAAATTTTTACAAAATTAAAGTTGATAAGTCCGGAATTTTTAAAATTACCACTCAGTTTCTTAAAGATAACGGCATTAATACTTCAAATATAAATCCTAAAAATTTCAGGATTTATGGAAATGGAGGAATAATGCTTCCCGAATTTAATCAGGATGTAAAATACAGCGCTTTACAGGAAAATTCAATTCAGGTTATAGGCGAAGAAGACAATGTGTGGAACGATGCAGATTATGCTATTTTCTATGCGCAGGGACCTAATGGGTATAATCTTTATAATACATCCAACGGTAACGGAATTAAAAGACGTGAAACGCGTACCGACCGTCCTGAAAACCTCAAAAACATTTACGAAGACTTTTCTTATTATTATATCAATTTTGATAAAGGTGCAGGAAAAAGAGTTCAAAATGTAGACCTCAATTTGCCTACCACTCCTTTGATAAGCCGATATGATGGCTACCAGGTTATCAATACTGACCAGAGAAACTTACTAAAAGTGGGAAGAATCTGGGTTGAAGATCAGCCAATCAACACAGAAAAAACTTTGACTTTCAATCTGAACTCTCCTATTCAAGGTTTAGATGTGATACGATATAAAACTCAGGTTATCGGGTACAGATCACAGGGCAACAGTATGAGTTTTGCCATTAATAATCAAAATCCTCTCACTGACACTTCATCATCTACCGATTTAGATTTTCGTTCATACAAATATGAAGGAACGATCAGCAGCTTAAGTGGCAATCAGATTAACATTAAATACAATCCTAATATCTCTATTAATCCCAACGGATCTTTTCACCTGGATTATGTAGAAGTACAGTATAAGGAAGATTTGAAATTTAATGGAAGCCAAATGAATTTCAGAGACTTTTCTCTGCAAAGCGGCACAAATACCAACTATGGTTTCAGTATTTCAACGACTGCCAACATGGAACAGGTTTGGGATGTTTCAGATATTACCAATGCCAACAGAAGAGTGAACAAAGCTGGGGGAACCGGAGTCTTCAGTTTCGGATACAATACGTCAAATCCTAATTTTAATAATGAATTTGTTGCTTTCCGGGCAGATGCTGCATTTACTCCGCAGTTTGTAGAGAAAATCAATAATCAGGATCTTTCTGCGCTTCAAAATGTAGACTACCTTATTATTGCACCACCGGAAATGATGGGTCAGGCACAGAGATTAGCCAATTATCATCAGACAAAGAATAATTACAATGTTCAGATTGTAGATCCTTCAAAGATCTATAATGAATTTGGAAGCGGTAGCAGAGATCTTACAGCAATCAGAGATTTTGTGACTAAACTGAATACTCCGCTAGGCAGTCTAAAATATGTCTTCATTTTAGGTGACGCTTCTTATGATTACAAAAACAGAATTCCTAACAACTCAAATATTGTTTCTAGCTATGAAAGTGAGGAGTCTAACGATTTTATTTCATCATTCGTCACCGATGATTATATCGTAATGACAAAAGCTCAGACAGATCCATCTCTAGCCAATAATTTACCTGATGTTCCTGTTGGAAGAATACCGGCAGCAAATCCTACAGAGGCGGCCAATATGATGGATAAAACTCTGGCTTATTACAATTCTTTATCAGGACAGTCTACCCCTTTCGGAGAATGGAGAATGAAACTGGATTTTGTTGTGGATGATGACAATGACGGCGGTGTTCCATTCCATACGGTTATGAATAACACACTGGCTAACACCTTTGAAGTTCCCACAAGCACGCTTCTTAAAGAATATAATGTAAGAAAATTATATCTGGATGCTTTTCAGGCTCAAAGTACTGCGGGCGGACAGAGATATCCACAGGTTAATCAGGCAATTTCAAATGACTTGGGCAACAGCTTATATTTATTCTATCTGGGACATGGTGGAATTAATGGCTGGGCACAGGAAAGAGTATTTACTTTAGATGAAATTCAAAACGCCAATAATTTTTCTAATGTATACAGCAGATTTCCATTTGTTTCAACCATTACCTGCGAGTTTACTCTTTGGGACGAACCGGGAACCTCTTCTGCAGGGGAACAGCTGATGAAATTAAAACAGGGCGGTGCAGCAGCAATGATTACTTCAAGCCGTGCTGTAGGTGTTGGATATGGTTTGGATTTTACAAATCTTTACACACAGGATATTTTCAAATTAGTCGGAGATGATTTTATTCCGGTGGGAGATGCACATTTGAATGCTAAAAAATTAAGACCAGGCGATTCAAACCACCTGAAAGTAAATTTACTGGGAGATCCGGCGATGAAATTAAGCAGACCGAAAAGACTTCTTGTTATTGATGCAATCGAAACTCCGGTTCCGGGATTGATCAGAGGATTGGATTTTGTGAAGATAACAGGCCATATTAACAATGCAAGCGGAACAACCAATACTACATTTAACGGCCGAGTTGTTATTAACATTTTTGATAAAAGATTAAACAAAACAACTTTAAATAATGACGGAGGTTTAACACCTGTTCTAAACTACACAGAAGAAGGAAGTGCCATCGTAAAAGCTTCGGGAACTGCAGTGAATGGAGTCTTCACGGTAGAATTTTATGTTCCTAAAGATATCAACTATGCTGTAGGCGAAGGAAGACTATTAGGATATGCTGACAACAAAGCTACTGATGTATTTAACAATCAGGCAGTACAGGTAGGTGATATCAACCCGAACGGAATCAACGATAACGAGCCGCCGAAAGTGAAACTGTATATGAACAACACCAATTTTGCGAATGGTGGAATTACAGATCAAAACCCAATGCTCCTTGCCTGTGTAACAGATGATACAGGAATAAATTCTACGGGTTCTGGTATTGGTCACGATATTACTGTATATTTGGACGGACAAATTATCAACACAGTTGTTTTGAATGATTTCTATGCTTCTGGTGAAGGAAATGGATGTCTAAGTCCGAGTTTAGCAGATTATCAAAAAGGAAATGTAACCTATCCTTTCAGAAACTTAGCAATAGGACAACATCAGCTGACATTTAAAGTTTGGGATATAAACAATAATTCAACAACTGAAACGTTAAACTTTGAAGTTAAAGATGAAGCCGATCAGCATTTAGTAATCAACAGACCGCTGAACTGGCCAAATCCTTTTACCAATAAAACTTATATTCACTTTGAGCATAACTGTGATGATATCTTAGATGTAAACGTTCAAATCTATACTATTACAGGAAAACTGGTAAGAACTTTAAGTCAGCCAGTGGTTGCAGAACCTTTCCTACAGGGCTTTAGAACGCCACGTCAGGCAATAGAATGGGACGGAAAAGACGATTTTGGTGACACAGTAGCAAAAGGTACGTATATTTTTAAGATATTTGCAAAAAGTCAAAATCAAGAAAAATGCAAAGGAAGTGCTACAGCTGTAGAAAAAATGGTACTTTTGAAGTAAAATAATAAGTAATTAAGAATATCAATAAAAAACTGATAATATATAAAAGACAACATATGAATTTAACTACTAAACTGCTTTTGGGGATTGGTTTTAGTGCTGGGTTTTTAGGCTATGCACAGGATTTGAGTCAGGTAAGACCTGTATTAACCGGAGCTCCATTCTTGAGAATTGCACCAGATGCAAGGTCGGGTGGTATGGGAGATCAGGGGGTCGTTACTTCCCCGGATGCTTTTTCTCAATTTTGGAATGCAGCGAAATATCCTTTTAGCAGAACAAGTTCTTCTGTGGGTATTAACTACACACCATACATGGGGAAACTTACAAATGATGTATTTTTACTATATGGAGCTTTCCATAAATTTTTAGGTCAGGAAGAAAGATCCACAATTTCCGCAAGTATCTATTACTTTAATATGGGGGAAGTAGACCTTACTTCTCTTGTAGGAAATGAGGTAACATCTAACGGTACTTCGAAGCCAAACGAATTCTCGGTAGATATCGCTTACGGTCTGAAACTTTCTGATTCATACTCAATGGCCGTTACAGGTAGATTCATACGTTCAGATTTGGCCGGAGGATTCAACACAGATACTACACTGAAGCCTGCAAACACTTTTGCAGTAGACGTTTCAGGATACTATACTTCTCCTAAATTCTCAAGTTTTGGAGGTTATGACGGTAAATTGAATGCTGGTTTTGCAGTAACCAATTTAGGTCCTAAACTGGACTACACAGGAGATGAAGAATCAAGATCTTACCTTCCAACTATGGCAAGATTAGGTGTTGGTTATGATATGTATTTAGATGATGTCAATAGAGTTGGTTTAAGCGTTGAAGGTTCAAAAATCTTGGTACCGGGATCAGAATTCGTTGGAAATGATCCTAATACAAGACAGCCAATTTATGCAGTTCCAAACGTAGGCGTTATGTCCGGAATCGGAAAATCTTTCAAAAATCCTGAATCAATCATGTACAGTGGTGCTTTAGAATATTCTTATGACAATGCATTTGCTGTGAGAGGAGGTTATTTCCACGAAAGTGATGTGCAGGGAGCAAGACAGTTTGCAACTGCCGGTATCGGTTTGAAATACCGTTCTTTCGGATTGGATATTTCTTATTTGATCAATATGTCTAAAATTAATACTGCTTTAGATAACACACTTCGTTTCGGTCTTACCTGGAACATTGGTGAAGAAACTTCTAATGTAGACAACTAAGAATAATCGAACATAAGATATAGAAGCTCCATTGAATGGAGCTTTTTTTATTGATTTAAATTCACACTCATTTAGAAGAAGACTGGGAATTCAGATATTAATAAAATATGTTCACAAAAGTCCAGCAATTATGGGGCTTTTTGTTTTTCAATAATTATTTTTGTAGCATGAACTATTCTGCGGAACTAAAAAAGATCGTCACCAGCCAATATGTGTATTCTTCGATAAGAATTACCCTGGCAACGGTGCTTCCGTGTTTGGTACTTTCCCACTTTGGGATTTTAAAAGAATACTTCTTATTTCCTTTAGGAACCAGCTTTGTAGCACTTACAGATCAGCCAGGTCCGTTTATCCGAAGAAGAAACTCTTTGACGTTTGCTATTTTCTGCTTCGTCCTCGTTTCTGCTATTGCAAGTTTAGTCAAAGGAATTATTCCACTGGTTATTTTAGAAATTTTCGTCTTCGGTATGTTTTTCTCTCTGATTGGCGTTTACGGTCAGAGACTCGCAGCAGTCGGATCTTTGGCACTGGTAGTTTTGGCAATTTTCATTGACGGACATTTAACAGGAGCCAATATTTTAAAAAGTTTAATGATTTTCGCTGCCGGCTGTATTTGGTTTTTACTGATTTTCTTAATCGTAACCACTATTCAGCCTTATAAACTGGCCAGTCAGATGATTGGTGAAAATTATCTTCAGCTTGCGGAATTTCTGAAAATTAAAGCAAACTTTTACCAGAAAAATCCAGATTTTGACCGTTTAAATATACAGGTTATTGCAAAGCAGATAGAGATCAAAAACCTACAGGAAGAAACCCGCGAGACTGTTTTTAAAACCCGTACGATTGTCAACGAATCTACAACGATAAGCAGACTTCTGATGTTGACGTTTTTGAATTCAATGGATCTTCATGAAAAACTGATGACTTCAGAAAGTGATTATAAAAAACTTCAGCAGAGTTTCGAAGATTCTACTATTTTAGTTAAAATTCATGATTATTTAAATATCCTTTCAGAAGAAATTGCCAACATCGGAATTTCGCTTCAAAGCAGCACAAGGGCAAAACCTGTCTTTAATCTGGAAGTGCGTTCGCAGGATTTGAACGTCCATTATTTTGAACTTAGAAATAAGCAGATGACTCCCGACAATCTCGAAAATTTTATGATTTTGAGACAGATCATGATGCGCATTAATGAGATCACCAAAGAAATCAACGAAATTTATAAAGTATTTGCTCAAAACGTAAAACTGGCCAAAAGTCTTTCGACAGGTTTAGATCTGAAAAAATTTATGCCGAATGAAGAGAAAATTAATTTTAAAGTTTTAAAAAGCAATATTTCTCTCACCTCATCACATTTCCGTCATGCAATTAGAATTACTGTGGCATTATTCTTAGGATATCTTGTTTCTTTTCTTCCATTTTTGGTGATTGGTCATACCTACTGGATTTTAATTACCATCGTTGCTATCCTGAAACCGGCCTACTCTATTACCAAACAACGGAATTTTCTGCGATTCTGCGGGACAGTGGTCGGTGCAGTGATCGCCTATGCAATCTTATACTACGTTCATATTAATGCAGTTCTGTTTGCCATTCTTCTGCTGAGCATGATTTTATGTTTCAGTTTATTGAAAGGCCGATATTTTTGGGCAGTTCTTTTTATGACCATGTATGTTTTTATGAGTTTTAATTTTTTAAACCCCGGAAACGTCAATGTTATTTTTAAAGACCGAATTGTAGACACCGTTATTGCAGGAATTATCGCTTTTTTGGTTTCTTATATGGTGCTTCCGGTTTGGGAACATACGCAGAATCTAGAACTGATGAAAAAATCGGCAGAGTCTAATCTTACCTATTTTCACAGTGTGATGTCTAAATTTCTGAACGAAGATTTTGATATTGAAGATTATAAAGTGAAAAGAAAAAATGCGATCATTTCTCTGGCCAACCTTTCAGATAACTTTCAGCGAATGATTTCTGATCCTAAAAATCAGCAGAAAAAACTGGAGGTCGTTCATCAGTTTGTGGCAACATCACATTTGATTACGGCTTACACCGCTTCACTTTCACAATATTCTAAAAACAATAAAAAATATCCAGAGATCGATTCTGAAAGCTGGACAAAAAAAATTGAAGCCGAAATGAATCAGGTGTCTGTGCTACTGAAAGGTGAAAAAATCACAGAAACTTTGAAAATGGACAGCCGTTTGGAACCTGAAGATTCATCTATTGAAAATTTATTGCTTCAAAGAAAATCTGAACTTCTGGAAAACGAAATATTCGACCGCAGGGATCCGAACAAAATATCTCATTTAACGGAGCTTAAAAATATCCATGATGTTTTGGAGCTGATTTATGATGTCGCAAAAGAACAGCGAAAAGTAATTCAAACCTATAAAGCAGAAACTTCTACTCTTCCACAATCGTAAAACAATAGTCGTCAAAGAACTTCACTCTTGCCTTGAATTCGTCTGAAATCTGATCATCATGCACCCTGCAGCTGATATCAAATAAATATTTAAGTTCGAAAGGTTTCACCTCATAATGCTTTTTAAGCGACCAGTGTTTTGAATGGTGAATTTTGTACATACTTTCCTTCACACTCCAGATAATGGTATAAAATGTAGCTTCATTATCAGCCGGAATAAATCCTCTTTCGTTTTCATACGTAAACTTATCTATGACACGCATAATTTTAGGATTGAATTTCTCAATATCGATTCCTATTTTATTTCTTGAAATAGCAATCGCTGCAAACGGGAAAGAATGTGTAATCGAAATTTCAGCATCTTTGGGCGACAGAAAAGGTTCTCTTTCTTTATAAAGAATTTTGGAATTTGGCTTTAAACTCTTCAGAAGCTTTCTTACCATTAAAACCTCCAGTAATTTTTTGGGGTGATAATCTTTTACTTTTTCAGCATTTTCCGGTTCCAAAAGTTCATCGGGATTCAAATCTTCATCTTCCTCATATTTCCATACGAGAATGGTGGCGTTGTCATCAGAAAAATCGCGGTAAAGAGGCATTGCTTAATTTATTGAGTAAAAGTAATAAAAATTACAGGAAGTTTTTCCGAATAGAAAGTATAGAAGACATTCAGCAAAGAAAAATCCATTATAACAAAAATATTTATTCTGCTATAATGGATCGTATTATTGAATTTTATTAAAAAACTACTGATTATCTTTCAGCAATTCCAAAGATAGTATTAGACTAAAGGTTCCTGCTGACTCAAACAGTGAAAGCTTCCCAATCCCCAGATAATATCTGTAGAATCTATCCCGACCACTTTTCGTTCAGGAAAACATTTTTGAATAATATCCAAAGCAATCTGATCTTTTTCACATCGGTACGTAGGAACAATTACTGATTTGTTTGCAATATAAAAATTGGCATAAGAAGCCGGCAGTCGCTGATCTTCCCAGATTACTGGATCCGGCATCGGCAGTTCTATAATGTTTAAAGGAGTTCCGTCCGGCAAACGCATTTCTTTTAACTGTCTCAGATTGGTCTGAAGAATTTCGTAATTGTCATCTTCAGTGTTATCTTCCACGACGGTAAGAACTGTGTTTTCATTTACAAATCTGATTGTATCATCAACGTGACCATCGGTATCGTCCCCAATGATTCCATCTTCTACCCAAAGAATCTGATCCACACAGTAGAAATCTTTAAGATACTGCTCTACTTCTTCCTGTGACAAGTGCGGATTTCTGTTTTTATTAAGCAGACATGATTTCGAGGTTAAAATTGTTCCTTTTCCGTTAAATTCTACAGACCCTCCTTCCATGATAATTCCCGGGTAAATAACAGGGAGATCAAACTCTGCCCCTATTTTTGTAGGGATCACATCATCCAGTTCGAATGGAGGATATTTTCCACCCCAGGCATTGAAACCCCAGTCTAAAATGATTTTCTGTTCTTCTGCATCTTTATTGATCAGAAATGCGGGACCGTGATCTCTGCACCATGCATCATTAGTTTCGTGAAAATAAAATTCGATATTTTCTAATTTTGCTCCGGCCTGCATAATGCAATCCATCGCAAATTTTCTCATCTCTTCGTCTTTCACATTAATTCTCACAAACTCATCCTGAGAGATAACTTTGATAAATTCGGCATAATTCGGATAAATTTCCTGAAGTTTATCTGGCCACGATTCTTCTTTGTGAGGCCACGACAGCCACGTTGCTTCATGCACTTCCCATTCAGCCGGAAAACGGTAACCTAATTGCTTGGGTGTTTTATTCTGATCTGTCATTAGTCTTCGTCAATAAAACGTTTGGTAATCGGCGAGTAAGTTTCGATTCTTCTATCTCTTAAGAAAGGCCAGTGTTTTCTCATATAATCGGTCTGTGCCAAATCTACCTCGGTAACAGCTACTTCTTCCTGATCATGAGAACCAAGATATAGTAATTTCCCCTGAGCATTGGTCACAAAACTTCCACCCCAGAACTTCATGGCTCCGTCCTGTTCAAACCCTACTCTGTTTACAGAAACTACAGGAAGTCCGTTAGCTACAGAATGAGAACGCTGAATCGTCTGCCAGGCACTGTACTGATCCTGATTGGTTTCTTCATCCTGAGTGGTGTCCCAACCGATTGCAGTTGGATAAAACATAATATCAGCTCCCATCAGTGCAGTAATTCTTGATGCTTCAGGATACCACTGATCCCAGCAGATAAGAACACCCACTTTCCCAAATTTTGTAGGGAAGATTTTATATCCCAAATCTCCAGGTGTGAAATAAAATTTCTCATAATATGCAGGATCATCAGGAATATGCATTTTACGGTACTTTCCTAAATAAGTTCCGTCTGCATCAATAACAGCTGTTGTGTTGTGGTACAGACCCTGAGCACGCTTTTCGAAAAGTGACGCAATAATCACCACGCCCAATTCTTTTGCAACTGGTGAAAGCGCATCGGTAGACGGTCCCGGAATTGGCTCGGCCAATTCAAAATTATCGTAATCTTCTACATCACAGAAATAAAGTGAAGTAAATAATTCCTGTAAACAGACAATTTGTGCACCTTTTGATGCTGCTTCTTTTATTTTTTCAATGGCTTTGTTCAGATTTTCCTGCTTGTCTGCAACACAAGACATCTGAACGGTACCTATTTTTACTTTTGACATATTCTGAATTTTTATAGTACAAAATTAATATTTTTAAAATTCATACTAAACTAGTTTAACGCAGGATGTTCAGCTTTTATAATAATTTAAGAGAAACTTAATGTCTAAGACTGACTTACACAAAACAAAAAACCTCACAGCGTAAAATCTGTGAGGTTTATAATGATTCAGATCATAAAATTTCAGAATCATCACCTTAAAAATAATCTAAGGAGAAATTCGTTAATCAGATCCGAATTTATTTAGACTGATGATTGGTTTCGTTTCTGTGTTGCATAATTTCAAGATTTTCATCAACGAAATAAGCACTTCCGAATCCGTTTACATAAGCACCTTTCACAGGATGTAAAGCAATTAAGATAAAATCTTTCATTTCAGAAATTACGTCTACCACTTTACCGTGAGTTTCTTTTAAAAGGCCTACCACCTGATTCCATGTTTCAGAATCTCTATCGACCTGTGTAGTTGTCGCCTCGATGGTCAAACGTTCACGTGCGTAGATCTGTTTTGTTGCAGATTCGTCTTCGATGAACATCATAGAAGTTTTTCTACCTTCAGAAAGATTTTTTGTATGTTTTGCCATGAAAGAAACCAAGATGTAAAATTTGTTATCAATTTCTACAAACGGTGCGTAACTTGAATTGGGAGTTCCTTCTGCATCTACCGTTGCAAGGATGATACTTTGGGTTCTTGCGATTAATTCTTTTACTTTTGGAGCAAGAGGTTTAGCCTGTCTCTGTGCTTCTTCCTGCGTGTGAGTATGATTCATAAATAGATTTATTTCTGCAAAAATACGTAATTTAGAACAAATAAAAATAGAAATTCAGCATCTTGTGTTTCATGACCGTTATCAGTATCATTGTTTTTTTATCTTAATTATATGTTGTAATTTTGCACTTTAATTATTTGAATTTAAATTTATTCATAAGATATGAGTACTACAACACAATATGTTCCTTACAAAGTAAAGGATATCACCCTTGCAGAATGGGGAAGAAAAGAAATCACTCTTGCTGAAGCAGAAATGCCAGGTTTGATGTCAATCCGTGAAGAATTCGGACCATCTCAACCATTGAAAGGGGCAAGAATCGCAGGATGTCTTCACATGACAATCCAGACTGCAGTTTTGATCGAAACTTTGGTTGCTCTTGGAGCTGAAGTTACGTGGTCATCTTGTAACATTTTCTCTACGCAAGACCACGCTGCTGCTGCTATTGCTGCTGCGGGAATTCCTGTTTACGCATGGAAAGGTCTTAACGAAGAAGAATTTGACTGGTGTATCGAGCAGACTCTTTTCTTCGGAGAAGACAGAAAGCCATTGAACATGATTTTGGATGATGGTGGAGATTTGACCAACATGGTTTTCGACAGATATCCTGAATTCACAAAAGAAATCAAAGGACTTTCTGAAGAAACTACTACAGGAGTTCACAGACTGTATGAAAGAATGAAAAACGGAACTTTGGTAATGCCTGCAATCAACGTAAATGATTCAGTGACTAAATCTAAGTTCGACAACAAATACGGATGTAAAGAATCTGCAGTAGATGCAGTAAGAAGAGCAACTGACATTATGTTGGCTGGTAAAAGGGTGGTAGTTTGCGGATACGGAGACGTTGGTAAAGGTACTGCTGCTTCTTTCAGAGGTGCTGGATCTATCGTAACTGTTACTGAAATCGATCCTATCTGTGCTTTACAGGCTGCAATGGACGGTTTTGAAGTGAAAAGATTAGATTCTGTTGTGGATAACGCAGATATCGTAATCACTACAACCGGTAACTTTAACATCGTAAGAAAAGAACATTTCTTAAAATTAAAAGACAAAGCAATCGTTTGTAACATCGGTCACTTCGATAACGAAATCGATATGGCTTGGTTAAATGAGAACTACGGTCACACAAAATCTGAAGTTAAACCTCAGGTTGACATCTATACTTTGGAAGAAGGTAAAGAAGTGATCATCCTTGCAGAAGGTAGATTGGTAAACCTTGGCTGTGCAACAGGTCACCCATCATTTGTAATGTCTAACTCATTCTCTAATCAGACTTTGGCTCAAATCGAACTTTGGACAAACTCTGAAGCTTACGGAAACGAAGTTTACATGCTTCCTAAGCACCTGGATGAGAAAGTAGCAGCTCTTCACCTTAAGAAATTAAGCGTTGAATTGGAAGTTCTTTCTACTGAACAGGCTGAGTATATCGGTGTAGAAGTACAGGGACCATACAAGCCAGAATACTACAGATACTAATTATTTGTAATTAAATATTGGTGATGGGCAATTCATCAGCAATTCATATATACAGAACGCTTCGGAGATACCGAAGCGTTCTTGTTTTATATTCAATACAGGTTATCCGTCAGTTTCCTGTTCCTAAATTCAATATTTTCAAAGAATAGTGATAAACTTTAAGATTGATAATTCACAATTGTTAAAAAAATAATATATTTGGATGAACTAAACATTAAAAAAACATAAATTATGAAAAAACAGGGAGTTTCAAATGCATTTGTCGCAGCTTCGTGGGTCGCATTGGGCGCAGGAATGGTTGGCTATATCGTCGGTCTCGTAAGAGCAGAAATGCAGCTTAATGAAAAAGGATATTATTTTACTATACTTCTTTACGGATTATTTGCTGTAGTTTCATTACAGAAAGCTGTGAGAGACAGAATGGAAAACATTAAAGTAACCGATATCTATTATGGAATCTGCTGGTTCGCAACATTATCATCTATCGTTTTATTAACTGTTGGACTATTTAATGCGA
Source organism: Chryseobacterium kimseyorum (assembly GCF_025971945.1). Classification (GTDB taxonomy): domain Bacteria; phylum Bacteroidota; class Bacteroidia; order Flavobacteriales; family Weeksellaceae; genus Chryseobacterium; species Chryseobacterium kimseyorum. The sequence goes on along the minus strand of NZ_JAPDHW010000014.1, from coordinate 33,537 downwards.
CCATTATGCCTAGTGAAAAAGGGTTTTATGCTTTTGCATTTTTACTGGCATTATTCGGTGCAATCGCCGTTCAGAAGAACACCCGAGACAATATGATGGAAGATTAAGGTAAGAAAAATAAACGGATACCATGCTCACTAAATATAGTGAGCATTTTTATTTTTGAAATAATTATTTCACAAAATAATGACATGTTTAAATTTTTATTATATTTGCTGTTCAGGAGATTATGAAAATCGCAAAACTAATTTAATATCCTTACGAATATAAATAACATTCAGAAATATCAATTATTTTACGATAAAAATTAAGCTCTTTATCATTTTCCTTATCACCAAATTATACATTATGAAAAAATTACTACTCATTTTTTCTTTTATTTTGTTGTTTCAGATGACAAAAGCTCAGAGCGAATTTGTTACCATCTGGAAGCCTGGTCAGTTTATGAATCCGGCAATTTCTGTTGATGCTCCTTATCAGGCAAATGCAAATCAAATATGGTTTCCGGGTAATGGCGACAATTATACCATAGAATGGGAAGAGGTGGGATATCCTGTCCATAATGGGATGATGACTAATGTAACGTCTACCAATCAGGTTTTGATAGATTTCGGAACATCTAACGGAGATGCCTCAAGCGCAACGTACAGAGTAAAAGTTTCTAATGGCAACGGAATTTTCAGACAGATCAAATTCGGAACCGCACAATTATTTCCTGCCGCTGAACAGTTTTTTCCAATATGGCAAATGTTTGGAAGTGCCGACAAACTAATAGAAATAGAACAATGGGGAAACATTGCATGGATTTCGATGAACTCAGCATTTACCAATTGTAAAGCGATGCAGCTTACTGCTACAGACAGCCCAAATCTCAGTAATGTGACAGATTTATCTTTTATGTTTTACGGAACACCACAATTTATAGGAGCCAGCTCAATGCAAAATTGGAATACTTCTCAAATTCAGAATTTTAGATTTATGTTTTCTTGTCTCACCGATACTTCTACAATTCCGCATCAGTTTAATTCGCCTTACATTGGTGCTTGGAATACATCTTCTGCTACAAATATGAGCTATATGTTAGCCGGCAGACCTGTTTTCAATCAAAGTGTAAATAACTGGGATGTTTCAAATGTTACCGACATGAGCTGGATGTTTGCTCAGTGTTTGAGTTTTAATCAGCGACTAGACAGCTGGGACACTTCAAGCCTGCAAGACATGCATTTTATGTTTCATATGATTCCTGTTTTTAATCAGTCATTAAATATGTGGAATACCTCCAACGTCACCGATATGGCCCACGTATTTCATGGATGTGTGGCTTTCAATCAAAATCTGAACTCCTGGGATGTGAGTAATGTGACAAGACTAAATACTTTTTTGACCGGTGCATCAAGTTATAATCAATCTTTAGATGCCTGGAATTTAAATTCTCTTACTGATGCTTCCGGAATGCTTACTTTAACTGCTATCGACTGCAATAACTATAGTAAAACGCTTGCTGGCTGGGCAGATAATCCCAATACACCAAATAATATCAATTTGCAGACAGTAGCACCAGCTCAATATGCTTCAAATGTGGTCAGTAAAAGAAATATTCTGATCAATAATAAAAACTGGAACATCACCGGAGACTCTGTGGGGAGTTGCTTCCTGGCAAATTCAGAAATCAAACCTGTCAGAAATGGATCAATTTATCCAAATCCTGTAAAAGATAATATTCACACCGATCATTTGCATGACGCAGAAAAATACAGAATAATTGATGCAAGCGGAAGATTGATTAAAGAGGGAAAGATATCAAATGAAATGATCAACATCAGTACTTTACCAAAAGGAAATTACATTTTGCAGATCGTTGCAAAAGATCAGATTCAACATTTTAAATTTATTAAAGAATAATAATCACACGACATACTCCTTTTTTGCAAGCACCAAATCTAAAATTTATCCTATGAAAAAATTAATATTTTTTATCATGGTAATGCTGTCAAGTCAGCTTACAAAAGCTCAGAACGAATTCATCACGATTTGGAAACCCAGTGGTATCAATCCAAATTTCATTACTACTGTTGCCGGTCTGAATCCATCCACTTCAAGTCAGATATGGTTTCCCGGAACCGGGCTTAACTACACTATTCAGTGGGAAGAAGTGAATTACCCGCAACATAATGCAATACTGCCTAATGTAACCTCAATAGGTCAGGTTTTGATCAACTTCGGTACGCCTCTCAATCCTAATCCGGCACAGGCTACTTACAGAGTAAAAGTAAGTAACGGAAATGGAGTCTTCACTCAGATTAAATTTGCGACCATGACGACTTCAGTTAACGGTGCTGTCTCGTGGTCTTTTTTAGGTAATTCTGACAAGCTGCTTGAGATCTCACAATGGGGCAACATCCAGTGGCAATCGATGTATAATGCATTTTCCCATTGCAGATATGTACAGATTACAGCGACAGATTCGCCTGATCTTTTGGCAGTGCTGGATGGCTCATACATGTTTTACAATGCCAACTCATTAACCGGAAATCCATCGATGGCAAACTGGAATACTTCCACCATCGAAGATTTCCAAAATATGTTCTCTCACCAGCCTGCGTTTCAAATTCCCGATACTTTTAACGCTCCCATCAGTTCGTGGAATACATCAAAAGCAACCAATTTCAAATCTATGTTTGAAAACAGAATCGTGTTTAATCAGAATCTAAACAGTTGGAATACTTCGTCAGCAACAAATATGGGCTTTATGTTTGCCGGAACTCTGGCATTTAATCAGCCACTCAATAACTGGAACACTTCAAACGTAACCAATATGATGTGGATGTTTCATTTTAACACCAATTTTAATCAACCCCTTAATAGCTGGAATGTTTCAAAAGTTACAGATATCTCTCACATGTTCCATGGCTGCACAGCATTCAATCAACCTTTAGACAGCTGGAATACCAACGTCTTGAGCGACTTCAACACGGTATTTTCTGGAGCTACAAATTTCAATCAAAGCCTTCAGGCATGGAGTTTACCGTCACTTACGATAGGATCACAGGCGCTTTTAGGTTCAGGATTAAACTGTGATAATTACAGCGATACACTTGTAGGCTGGGCAAATAATCCAATTACAGCCAATAACATCAACATCGGATTCGTACCGAATTTCACCTACGCTGTAGACGTGGTTCCACACCGAAATATTCTGCTCAGTAAAGGCTGGTCAATGACCGGTGATACCGTAGGAGAATGCAGAAAATTATCAACCTATGAAAGTCAGTTAAAAAATAAAGGATCTATATACCCAAATCCGGCAGAAAATTTTATTTATTTAAAAAATATTAAAGATGCAAAAAGCTATATTATCAGCGATGTAAGCGGAAGGATGATCACAGAAAATACTCTGTCAAAAGATTTAATCAACATTCAGCATCTTACACCGGGAAATTATATTTTACAGATTATCACAAGAAACGATATTCAGACTTATAAATTCATTAAAAAATAAAAACAAAAATGCCCCGCAAATTTCGGGGCATTTTCTTATATATAAAGGAATTTTTAAAGATCATACAGATTCGGATGCTTAGCTTTGATATCATCCACAGTTCCCAAGACTTTATCTTTCAAAGTATCCTGATAAATCTGAAGTTTTTCAGCTACACTTTCATCACCTGTTCCTAATATTTTCGCAGCTAAAATTCCGGCATTCAAAGCTCCGTTTAAGGCTACCGTTGCTACAGGAATTCCGCCCGGCATCTGAAGAATCGATAGAACAGAATCCCAACCGTCGATCGAATTGCTTGATAAGATAGGAACTCCGATTACGGGTAACGTCGTACAACTGGCCACCATTCCCGGAAGATGGGCCGCTCCGCCAGCTCCAGCGATGATTACTTTCAAACCTCTTTTCTTGGCATGTTTGGCATAATCAAACATTCTTTCGGGCGTTCTGTGCGCCGAAACTACCGTCAGTTCATAAGGAATGTCTAAACTCTTTAAAAAATTCGCTGCCAGTTCCATGATTGGCAAGTCGCTCTGACTTCCCATGATAATTCCTACCATTTTTTCAATTTTATTAGATGTTTCAAAGATAAGGATTTTAAAAAAGGGTGAAAATAAAAAGTGAATTTTGCTTCGCAAGTGAATAATCAATAGTGCATTTTATAACTTAACAAATTAATTGACAGCGTAGCGAATTGACAATTCACTGATTCACTTGTGAAGCAGAATTGACATCTTTTCAGTTCAAAATAAATATCTTTGCCATTCGATTTCCCCTATTCCATTGAAAAATTACAAACTTACTTTCGCCGTTCTCACTGTAGCCATTGTGTGGGGAACCACTTTTCTATCCATTCGTGTGGCGGTAGAAACTATTCCGGCGTGGTTTGTTGCAGGAATCCGTCAGCTTTTGGCGGGAATTATTATGTTAATGATTCTCCTGTACCGAAAGGAGTTTAAATGGATCGGCTGGAATAATTTAAAGTATCAATTAATATTTTCTACGCTAATGCTCATTATCGCCAACGGAATGACCACGGTTGCGGAAGAATCTGTCACGAGTAGTTTGGCATCTTTAATGAGCGCCTGTTCGCCCATCGTCGTTTTTCTTGGTAGCGTAGCGATTGGTTTACAAAAGTTCAGCTTCAGGGCTTTGATAGGAATTATCCTCTGTTTCAGCGGGATTCTTTTTATATTTTGGGATGGTTTGAAAGATTTGGGGAATCCTGATTATCTGATGGGAATTATTTTCCTGTTCATTGCAATTTTAGGCTGGGCATCGGGAACAATTTTCACTAAAAAACTGAATCTTCAGAGCAAAAATATCACGCTTAATCTTTTCTATCAGTTTATGTTTGCAGGAATTATTCAGCTTATTTTTGCTTTTCTATTTTCCGAAAATTACAATTTTGAAAACTGGAGTGGAATAAGTATTTCGGCAATGCTTTATCTGGCTGTTTTCGGTTCCGTAGCTGCATTTTTCGCGTTCCACTATGCACTCACTAAAATTTCTCCGGTACAAGTTTCTATTTTGGCTTATATCAATACCATTATTTCTATTTTCTTAAGTTGGTTAATTTTAGACGAAAAAATTTCGGCCAAATTTATCATTGCAGCTATACTGATTATTTTGGGCGTTTTTATCATTAATTATAATCCGGAACTCTTTAAAAGAAAGAAGATTGAGGGATAATTTATGCTTAAAAAATTAAACCGAAGAAATAAATTTCTTAGTTAAAAGTCTTTTATTTATTTTTTGCTGTCATAATTTTTGCCTATATTTTTAAAATAATTAGTGCGTTATGACAAAAAAATCTCTCATTATACTTCTGGCTTTATTCTTAATTTTTCAAAGCTGCGATGACAAAGAAAAAAGTCAACAGCTTACTGACCGCGAAAATGCCCTTCTGGAAAAAGAAAAATTATTCGCCAAAAAAGAATCTGATTACCAATCTCTTATTAAAATGAGAGACAGTTTATTTAATAAAAAAGACTCTGTAGAAATCTTCAAAGAATGGCCGGCCGAAGTTTACGGAGCCTGGACGGGCAAAGTTATCTGTACAGAATCTTCCTGCAGCGATTACGTAATTGGTGACCAAAGAATTGATACATGGGAATTTGACAGTGACTCTACCCAACTGGTTTCTAAAATTGTGAACAACAATAAGCTGGTCAGATTATATTCCGGGAAATTTGAAAATAATGAGGTAAAACTGAATTACAAAACAGATTCTACTGCAGAAAAAAGCGTGGAAATGAATATTCTGCTCAACGAAATTTCAGCAAATAAAATTCGGGGAACACGTACCGTAAGCGTTGACAACAAATGTACAGCAAAGTTTTCTGTAGAATTGACCCGTCTTTCAAAATAAACACCTATGATTTTAAGTATACACAACCTCAGTCTTCCATTTGAAGATCCTGTTCTCAAATTTTTGTTGGTTCTGATCATTATTTTAGCAGCGCCGCTTCTTTTAAATAAAATTAAAGTTCCCCATCTTTTAGGATTGATTATCGCCGGAGCCGTCATTGGCCCGAACGGTTTTAATGTTCTCGCAAGGGACAGCAGCATTGTGGTTACGGGAACAACAGGCCTGCTCTACATTATGTTTCTCGCCGGACTCGAGATCGACATGGGTGATTTTAAGAAAAACAAATGGAAAAGTCTCACATTCGGTCTTTACACCTTTCTTGTGCCTTTTGTTTTGGGATTTGTGGGCGGATATTATATTTTAGATTTCTCTGTCTTAACCTCTATCCTTTTTGCCAGTTTATTTTCTTCTCATACCCTGATCGCCTATCCTCTAGTCAGTAAATTAGGAATTGCAAAAAACCTGTCTGTTAACATTACGGTCGGCGGAACAATGATTACCGACGTTCTTGCCCTTTTGGTATTAGCCATTATTGTTGGAATGTCGCAGGGTGATGTGGGAACCGCTTTTTGGGTGAAATTATCGGTTTCATTTATAGTTTTTGCACTGATCGTTTTGCTGGTTTTCCCGATTATCGGAAGGTGGTTTTTTAAGAAAGTGGATGACAAAATTTCACAGTACATTTTCGTATTGGTAATGATTTATCTGGCCGCGTTACTAGCTGAATTGGCTGGTGTAGAAGCGATTATTGGGGCATTCTTTGCAGGTCTGGCTTTAAACAGACTGATTCCTCACACATCTTCACTGATGAACCGCGTGGAATTCGTTGGAAACGCGATTTTTATTCCTTTTTTCCTGATCAGCGTAGGAATGCTGATTGATTTTAAAGTATTTTTTAAAAGCTGGGAAACGTTGGAAGTTGCAGCCGTGATGCTGGTCGCATCCATTGTTGGGAAATACGTTTCTGCGGTGGCCACCCAAAAAACATTTAAGCTTACAAAAGAAGAAGGTAAACTTATTTTCGGATTAAGTTCAGCCTCTGCAGCTGCAACTTTGGCAGCGGTGATGGTCGGTTACAACATTATTCTCTCTGAAAGTGAAACCGGGGAACCCGTAAGATTATTGAACGAGCACGTTCTGAACGGAAGTATTTTATTGATTTTAATCTCGTGCACCGTTTCATCTTTCGTCTCCATGTCGAGCGCTCAGAAAATTGCTGAAAGTGACAATGAAGATACTGTTTCAGGAAATAATCACGAGGAGGAAAATATTCTTTTGGCTTTAAATTATGACAACACCGTTGAGAGAATGGTGAATTTGGGGATTTTAATTAAAGCTCATTCCAATACCGAAGACTTTTTTGCTTTAAATGTCATCAATGAAGATAAAAATGAATCTTCTGTAAAAAATGCCGAAAAACTTCTGCATCAGGCAACCGACACTGCAGCTTCGGCGGACGTAAAACTGCAGGCTTTAAAAAGATATGACAACGACGTCATCAATGGCGTCAACAATGTGATCAAAGAACAGAAAATTACTGATCTGATTATCGGGTTGGAGGATGAAAAAGGTTTCTCAACTTCGTTTGCGCATAATCTGTACAACGGATATCTGCAGAATGATGATGTGAATGTTTTCGTGTATCACGCTGCACAGCCGCTTTCAACTATTAAAAAGTATGCTGTAATGATTCCTGAAAATGCACACAAAGAAGCAGGATTTTTCCATGCTCTAGTCCGTGTTTGGAATATCGCGAGAAATTCGGGCGCCACGATTGTATTTTATGCTCCTGAAAACATTCTGGATATTTTACAGAAAATCATTAAAAAAGCAAACATCGAAGCTGAGTTTATCATTATGAATACTTGGAGAGACGGCGAAGAAACAGCAGCCCAAATCAAAGAAGATGAAGGGTTGATAATTTTTATGGCCAAACGAGGAATGCAGTCTTACATCCCAAGAATGCGACTGATTCCTGAGCTTTTAAATGGAAAACTTCATGATAATAATTATTTACTGATCTTCCCATATTCAGAATTTAAACAGGACATTACCGAAAGGCGTTCTGTAGGAAATCATGACGATTTCATCGAGATTGGAAATGTGATTAAGAAGATTTTTAAATAAAAAAAATGGATTATAAAACTCATTTAATAGTGTCTGTCCAAAATTTAATTAAAACTGAACAAATACTATTTACAAGCGCACTAAACCTTTGTATGTTTGGAGAATTAAGAAAATTAGACGAAGCTTTTAATTCAAGTGATGAAGTTGTTTTTAATCTGGAACTTCTAAAATCAGTAGATGACCCGAACGTAAAGCATTTGGTTGAAATTATTGAGTATTTACAAAAGAAAACTCAAGCTTTAATAAATTTAAATCATCTTAACGAAAATGACTTGACTAATGAATACAATTTTTAGTATTGAGATAACAGAAAAAGATTTACAAAATGAAAATTACAATTTTCAACGAACATTGACAGAAAAATTAGGTGAAACTGATTGCGATTTTAATCAAAATATCATCAATGAAATTGTTTTGTGGAAAAAGTCAATAGATATTCTTCTTTAGATAATGAATCATTCAATCTTTTAAATCAAATAAAAAAAGAAGACACCAATATCAATATTGATATAACGAAGGTGATTTTAGCAAAACTTCTTTCAATAAAAGGAATTCAGTTAGCAATGGCTTCAACAATTTTGAGGTTTAAAAATCCAAACATTTATCAAATCATTGATCAAAGAGTTTACAGATTTATTAAAGGGGAAAATTTGCCTATTTATTTCCCAAATATTGAGCGACAGATTGAGCTTTATGTAGATTATTTAGAAACACTAAAATCTGTTTGTATAAATAACAATATTGATTTTAAAATTTCTGATAGAATCATCTATGAACTCGATAAAAAGCACAATAAAGATGAGAAAATTAGATATTAAATTCATAAAATAAAAAAAGCACAGCTCATGAAAAAAACACTCCTCATCTCCATCTCAGTCGTCATTCTCATTATCTTATCAATAGTGGTTTACTGGAATCTCCCAATTGAAGTCACCAGAAAATCGGACATTAAATTTGGAACTGAATTAATTGAAAAAATTGAAAATTACAAAAAAATCAATGGAAAGCTTCCTGAAACCAATGATTGGCAGACTTTAGAAAAATTAGGATTTAAAAAAGATGAATCTGCAAAGCCCACCTACACCGCAGATGTAGATGGAAATTATGAGCTCGTTTACATCGATGGTTTCGATGGCCCGTATTTACTTTGGAATTCACAGGAGAAAAAATGGACAGTTGATTTTCCTAAAATTTTTCAATAATAAAAAAAAAAGACTGCCCAAAAGCAGTCTTTCTCATTATATTTTTAAAAAAAATCTTAAGCAATCACTCTCACCATCGCTTTCACTTCTATTAATTTTTCCATCAGCTCTTCTCTTGAGTCCGCTAAAACATTGATGTGTCCCATTTTTCTGCCGGGTTTGGTTTCTGTTTTTCCGTAAAGATGAACGTAAGTTTCAGGAAGTTTTAAGACTTCTTCCATGCCTTCATAAATTACTTTTCCTGAAAAGCCCTCTGCACCGACCAAATTCAGCATGCCGCTGTAAATAATGGCGTCGGTGTCGGCTAACGGTAAATTTTTCACCACACGGTACATTTGCTCAAACTGCGAATTGGCATTTCCCTCCTGACTTTGATGTCCGGAATTGTGCAGTCTCGGAGCAGTTTCGTTCACCCAGACTTTCCCTTCTTTGTCTAAGAACAATTCAATAGCAAACAATCCCGGTGAATTTACAGCATTTAAAAATTTCTCGGTGATGGAATCTATTTGATTTTCAATTTCTTCACTTAAGAAAACCGGACAGATATTAAAATCAAGCAAATTTAATTTCGGGTCGGCAACCATTTCTGTTACTGGGAAAGTCTGTGTTTCTCCGTTTTCGTTTCTGGCTACAATTACAGAAAGTTCCTTATCAATATCAACCAGTTTTTCCAGAACAGAATCCTGAGTCCAGAGATTTTTCAGGTCTTCGTTGGTGCGGATGACCTGTACACCTTTTCCGTCGTAACCGCCAGTATTCAGCTTTTGTACGAAGGGCAGTGCGATTTTAATTTCATCTTCCGTTCCATCCATAATTTCAAATTCAGGACTTGGAATATTATTTTCTTCATAAAATTTCTTCTGAAGAATTTTCTGTTGAATTGTTTTAATAATAGCAGAATTCGGAACTACCTTCACCCCTTGATTTTCAAGTTCAGCCAAAGCGTCTGCGTTCACGTGTTCGATTTCAATCGTTACCACATCTTTATCTCGTCCAAAATCCAGAACGGTTTCGTAATCATTGAAACTTCCCTGAGTAAAATATGAAATATTGTGACAAGGTGCATCAGCAGCCGGATCTAAAGTGTAAAATTCATCATCATACTTCAGCGCTTCCTGAATCAGCATTCTCCCGAGCTGTCCGCCTCCTAAAATTCCTATTTTCATTTTTATTTGATTTATTTTTTAAAATTTAATTTGATTAAACTGCTTAAAGTTTTAAAATAATCTAAGCCAAAATCAATTCCTTATTTTCAGCTTTTACTTGATTTTATCAAGCATCAGGTAACCCAGAAAAGTGTAATTCTGCTGATCTTCAACCTCTGATTTTCTGATTTTCAGAGAATAATTCTGCTTCATTTCTTCAGGTAAAATTTCATTCACACTGAAAATATCATCAATATCAACCCCGAATTTTTCATCGATGTGACTTCCGGCACCTTTGAATCCCATGGTCTGATAAAATTCTGTCGCTTTTGATTTTTTTACGACTTCACCCAGCGTTTTCCCCACCATCAGATGTTGCTCGTGGAACTCTTTGAAATGGTCTGCCTTGTAACCTCCCATATTGACGAAAAAAAGTTTTTCCTCATTCTCAAAGCTGTTTTTAGGCTCTACCAAAATCTCGTATCCATCAGCAAACTTCACTTCCTGATACGCGTCAATGTGAATCTTTCCCTTAGCTTCTGGCCAGAAATCCTTTATAGCGGGTACCAGATCTTTTAAAGTTTCTGCAATTCCGAAAAACACATCGTGCTGTTCGATATTTCTACCTTTGGGCGTAGCTCCGAGAATGATATAAAATAACTTCATTTTTGAATTTTACTTTTGCAAAAATACGGCAAAAAATAATCCTGAGTGAATGTTTGCATGAAAACGGCAGTACTTTTACCATAATGAAATCTGAGAATCGTAAATCTTTGTAAAAAGGATTGTTTTCATCTTGTCCAGTTGCTTACTTGATTTGGAAACGAAAAGATTTACATTTTAAAATTTAAATACACTTTTTGCGTTAGATGAAAAACTTCTCAATAACACATGAAACTTCTATTAAAAACTGCTTCAATAGCACTGCTCCTTTTGTCGGAAAAATACTATTCCCAATCTGATTACTCTTTGGGAATTACGGTAGGTTCAGGCATGAATATTTTTAAAAATAATCTATCCACTGACAAAATCCAGTTCAGTTCAAACAAACCTTTTTCATTTTATTTTGGAGGAAAACTGGTGAAAAATTTAGACGACAAAAATAAATTGTTCGCGGACCTTCTGATCACAAGAAAGAAAATAGAATATGAGTATAACCTCATTGAGTCGGAAATTCCATTTACAAATAAGGAAATCTTTGGACAGAAATATGACTGCATTTCAATTTACGTCGGATACAGAAGATTATTTCCATGGAGGGAAAGCTTCATTTATGTCGAAGGAAGTGTGGGTGCCGATTATAACAACAATGTAATGAGCTACAACAGGGGAAATGGCCAATCGCAGGATGCCTTTACCGAAACCATTTACTATGAAGGTTCTTACAACAGCAATATTGGTGAGAAAAGCTATACGATCAGTACAAATATAGGATTTGGTTTCAATTTTGGGTTAAGAAATCAATTTGACTTAGGAATATCGATGAATGTACCGTTTCAAAAAATTCAAACCAAAGAATCTGATTTTCAATACACATGGAGTTATAAAGGTAAAGAATATGTACACCAGCTGAAATATTTGGGGAATATTTATTACCCGAGTTTAAGACTTACGTATTATGTTTTTTAGGGATTTTTATTTATTTCATTTGCAAAAAATTCATTCTTTTAAACCGTTAAAATTTAAATTTAAACAGAACCAAAACGGCTTATACCAGCTTTCACGCTTCATCAAAGATGACAAAAAATAATCTTGAGTGAATGTTTGCCTGAAAACCTCAAAGGTTTTATATTTGTAGCATGTCGGAGATCATTATTCTTTTTCTTGGCGCTATCTCAGCAGGTCTTTTAGGTTCACTTACAGGTTTGGGAGGAGGAGTTATCATCATCCCTCTGCTAACGCTGGGTTTTGGCGTTCCGATGCATTACGCAATCGGTGCTTCACTGATTTCCGTTATCGGAACTTCTTCCGGAGCAGCAGTCGCTTTTGTGAAAGAAGGCTTTACCAATATGAGAATAGGAATGTTTCTGGAAATTGCCACCACTGCGGGAGCAATTGCCGGCGCCCTCGTTTCAGGAATGCTGAATCCGAATACCATTGGAATTATTTTCGCAAGCATTCTCCTGCTTACCGTTGTTTTAAATTTAAAAGGAAAACCAGACCATCAGGAACCGCGTATTAAAGGAACTTTAGAAGACAAATTAAAACTCTACGGAACTTTTCCGGATAAAGGTGTTCTGAAAAGTTACTCTGCGAGAAATACAGTTCCGGGATTTTTTATGATGATGTTTGCCGGTGCGATGTCCGGACTTTTAGGAATTGGTTCCGGTGCTTTGAAAGTGTTGGCAATGGATAATATGATGAGGTTGCCGTTTAAGGTTTCTACCACGACGAGTAATTTTATGATTGGCGTAACTGCCGTTGCGAGTTCATTAATTTATTTCCAGAGAGGTGAAATCATACCCGTTATCGTTGCTCCGGTTTTGGTAGGCGTTGTGGTTGGGAGTTTCATCGGTTCAAAAACTTTAATGGTTTCTAAAACGAAAAAGCTGAAAACATTTTTTGCCATCGTGATTACGATTCTTTCAGTGTATATGATGTATAACGGAATTAGAAACAATTTCTCATGAGAAAGAATTTCACTGATGTAGACCTGAACCGTTCCGTTGGAAATCTCCTCCGTTTAGGCGTAATTTTATCGGTTATCACTTCCCTGATTGGTTTTATTAAACTGTTCATGGAAGGTTTTAAAATGCCCCGAAAATACAAGCTTCTCGACATGGGAACATCTTCGGAAAAAGTCTGGAGTCATTTCTGGGAAACATTGTGTAAAGGCGAAGGCATGGCCATCATACAATTGGGAATTCTGATGCTGATTTTCACGCCTTTGATGAGAATTATCTTTGCTCTGATTGGATATTTAAAAGAAAAAGATTACACTTATGTGATTATTTCATCCATCGTGCTGGCGATTATGGCGGTGAGCTTTTTTACGGGTTATGCGCATTAAAATTTGATATTTGAAGTTTAAGATTTGAAATTTGTGTAGGCTCAAAAACTCTTTCTTATTTAAGTGAAACGGCTTTGTGAAACAGATGCAGCATTATTGTAGAAAAACTTGTTGCACTCTGTGTTCAAAATAGTAAACCTCACTCTTCATAAAACTCCAGCGGCAATTGATCAGGATCCTGCGTAAAGAAAAACTCTCTTCCGGTAAATTCATCGATGCGGATTTCTTCGCAGTTCAAACCTTTCTGAATTAATTCTTCACGTTTTACATTCACATTTTTAACGGAGAAAGCCAGGTGTCTTAAGCCACACGATTCCGGTCTTGAAGGTCGTTCAGGAGGATTTGGAAATGAGAATAACTCAATCACATAATGATCTCCAATCCCCAGATCCAGTTTGTAGGACTGTCTTTCTTCACGGTACACTTCACGCAGAATGTTTAAACCTAAAATTTCGGTATAAAAGTTTTTTGAGACTTCATAATCTGAGCAGATGATGGCAATGTGATGTATTTTCATTTTTAATTATTTATTGCAATTTGTCCTTCTGGTATCGATTAAATACTGAATTTTCCAGACCTCATTCTGTTTCACCAGTTGAAAACTGTTCGCGCCACAGTGCGAAAATTTTCCTTTAAAATAAAATGAATAAGGTGTGAAAACGCTTGCCAGATTTCCATCAATATGAATGGCTTCAAACTTGATCTTTTCCTCTGCATCATTCTTTGATAACTTTGAAATTGAGTCTATAAAATCTTTTACTTGATCAGTTTTTAGAGTATTGTTTTTTGTAATGGTCTGCAGAATTGCTTCCTCAGCAAAAACAGATTTCATCATCACAGTATCGGCATTTTTCATTCCGGTAAAAAGCTTTTCGACACTTTCTTTAACAAGATCTTTTTCGGTTGTCTGAGCAAAACAGAAGGAAATGCAGAACAGAAAGATGAAGGAAATTTTATACATAGATTACCGTTTTAAAATTTAAAATTAATAAATAAATGATTGCATTCATAGTTATTAACAAAGTTTAAATAAAAACAGATATGAAGTTGTGCAAATTTATCTTATTTTTATCTGTTTATTTTATGATATATGTGGGAAACTTACCTTGTTTTAAGTGCTTTATTGCTGATTTTAACCGTATTACCTAAAATTCCAAGCCCGCATTGGATTTTCCGCTTTCCCGATTTTGGTAAAATTCAGATTACTTATTTTACGATCATCACTTTTATTTTAGGATTTATTGTTGAAAGAACAGAATATTTCTGGTATTTGCAGGGTTTGCTATTGGCGATGATTATTTTCCATGGTATCACTCTGATCAAATACACACCACTGTATAAAGTCAAAAAGCACCCACGAACTGAAAATTCTTCTAAAAAATACCATTTCATCTCTGCCAATGTGTATCAGTTTAATACAGAATTTGATAAATTCATCAGCCTGATTAACAGAAATAAGCCTGAAATGTTCCTGACTATGGAAAGCAATGGCGATTGGGAAAAAGCACTGCAGGTTGTGGAAAAAGATTATCCCTATCAACATAAAGTGACGCTTGAAAACACGTACGGTATGCATTTTTATTCGAAAATGGAAATTGAAAATGCAAAAACTCATTTTTTTGTCGCTGATGACATCCCGAGTATTGAAGCGCATTTGAAGACTGAAGACGGTTTTGAATTTGTGTTTTTTGGTGTGCATCCGCCACCGCCAAGTCCAACCGAGGAAGAAACTTCAAAAGAACGCGACGGTGACTTACTGAGCGTGGCAAAACGTGTGAAAGACATTCATAAACCTGTAATTGTGGTGGGCGATTTTAATAATGTTGCATGGTCAAAATCATCTATTCTTTTCAGAAAAACAAGTCATCTGATTGATCCCCGTGTAGGTCATGCTTTTGTATCTACGTTTCATGCCAAATCACGCCTACTGAGATTCCCGATTGACCTGATGTTTCACAGTGAAGATATTTTTATTAAAGATTTAAAAACACTTGAAAATTTCGGTTCAGACCACCTTCCAGTTTATTGTGAATTTTTTATCGACCATCATAATGACGATCAGGAAGAACGCGTAGAACAGGCAGATGCTGAAGAAATTGCCGAAGCTGAAGAAATTATTGAGGAAGGAAAAAAAGAAGACGGAGAACGTGATGCGGTGGTGACTGAGGATTGATTTGTTAACGCGTTTTATTACGTTTTAAAAGTTTGTCATTCAATTTAATCTAGGCCGGTCAAAATCATTTAACTATATAATTTTAGAAATTTAAATCAGGACGAATATCTTCTTAAATCACTTCGATTTTTTTTTCAGGAAAAGACATTAAAGCTGTTTAGATTCCTACGGAATGACAAACAAAATATGTATTTAAGCAATAAATTGATTAATAATCCATCACAAAAATATCAAGTTAATGCAAAAAAAAGCAGACCTAAGTCCGCTTTTGTTAATATTGAGATTACTAAAATTTCATCACATCCTTCACTACTCCATTCTTCTGAGTGTGTTGCAGTAATTCACTTTCAATAAAAGATTTTATTTGTTCTTCTGACCCATCATTTGGAAATAAGAGGTGAACGTTTGCTCCTGCATCCAAAGTGAAGAATAATGGCAGTTCTGTTTCTCTTCTGAAATCCCAGATTTTATTGATGACTTCTAAGGTTCCGGTTTTCATTAAAATAAAAGCAGGATCACTCATCATCATCATCGCATGAAGCGTCAACGCCTCGTGTTCCACCAATTTAATAAAGCCCGTGAGATCACCGCTCTTCAAGATTCCTTTCATCGGAACAAAGTTCTCTCTCGCTTCCTGAAATCTTCTTTCAGCGTAAGGATTGGTATTCATCAAACCGTGTCCGACTGTTGAAGAAACACTTTTTACGCCTTCATGAATCAATAAAACCCAGTCATTGAAATCTTTGAATATCGGATGAATTTCGTCATCAGCATATTTTACGGCAAATAAATCTGAACTTCCGTTTACTTCATCAGATTCTCCCCACACAACCAATCCGTTGTAAAGGCTTCTGCATGCGCTTCCACTACCTAATCTTGCTAAAAATGATGCTTTTTGTAGCGATTCTTCTTCAGAATTTTTACCTGAAAATGTTTCATCTAACTTCATCAGACATTTGGCGATCGCACCAAAGCCTGAAGCTGAACTTGCAATTCCTGAACTGTGGGGAAAGGTGTTCTCCGTTTTAATGATATATTTCCCTTTTAAAATCCAAGGGAGATACTGTTCGATATTTTTAAAATATTTTTCTATTTTTTCGGCAAAATTCACTTCTTCATTTCCGGACAGAAAAGTCTGAACAGAAAATGATTCATTGGCAAAAAATTCAATTGTTGTATTGGTTTTACAGTGATTTAAAGTGTAGCTGATGCTTGGATTGGCGGGAATCTGATCTTTGTATTTTCCCCAGTATTTAATCAAGGCAATATTAGAAGGACAGCTTTCTGAAACTGCTGTTGATTGTATATTAAAATTTTCTTTTCCCAAGAATTCTTGTGTTGTCATAATTTAAAATATAAAAATTTTATTTTTTTGTAAGCGACTATTTACGCATCTCACAAAATTGATTTCGCCCTTTCAGGGCTGATTTTATAAAATCTAGTTTATGTAAGCATTGAGCCTCATCCAATGCTGTTGATTACCGCCCTTTCAGGGCTCGCTTAAAACTTAATACATTTTTTCAATTAAATCGGCATATTTTTTCAGAACCACAGCTCTTTTCACTTTCAATGTCGGCGTTATTTCCCCGCTGCTGATTTCAAATTCTGAAGGCATTAAAGTGAACTTTTTCACCTTTTCATAATCCGAAAGTTCGTGCTGCAATTCTTTTATTTTATCTTTATATAAATCAATGATTTCTTTCTTCTGAACGGCGTCTTCCCAATTGGTAAACGGAATATTATTTTTGCTCACATAATCCTTTAAAAACTCAAAATTCGGAACAATCAGTGCTGAAACGAACTGTCTGCCTTCAGCTATCAGAACAATCTGACTGATAAAATTATTATTCGTCAGAACATTTTCGATTTGTTGTGGTGAAATGTATTTTCCGTTGGACGTTTTCATTAAATCCTTAATTCGGTCGGTAATGAAAAGATTTCCGTGGTCATCAAACTTTCCGGCATCGCCGGTTTTAAACCAACCATCCTGCGTGAAAACTTTTTCAGTTTCTTCAGGTTTTTGGTAATAGCCTTTCATCACGCCATTTCCTTTCGCCTGAATTTCGTCGTTTTCACCAATTCTGATTTCAACGCCTGGCAAAGGTTTTCCACAAGATCCATGCTCGAATTTCGTAAATGGAAACGCTGTTAGAGTTGCGGTAGTTTCTGACAATCCGTAACCAACGGTTACATGAATTCCTACCGACTCGAAAAACTGAGTAACTTCCGGTGACAGAGAAGCTCCGCCACAAGGCAGAAACCACAGTCGGCCACCAATTTTCTGTTTGATTTTACCAAAAACCAATGTTTCCGCTAAAGATTCTTTTAATTTTAAACCAAAAGGAATCGCATTATCTTTTCTTCTGAGCTCGGCGGTTTCTTTACCAACTTCCAAAGCCCAATTGAAAATTTTCTTTTTTAATGATGACGATTCTGCCGCCATCTCGTTGACTCCGGCATAGATTTTCTGAAAAAATCTCGGAACTGCACACATCATCGTTGGTTTTACCTCAACCAATGTTTTTGCAATATCTTTCGGATCTTCCAGAAAGTATACTCTTGCGCCACCATACAAACACAGTAAACTCCAGCATCTTTCGAAAACGTGAGTAAGAGGCAGGAAGGCTAATGAAAGTTCCTCCTCGAAATTTTTAAACTTAAAAAATTCAAAATGAGCATCGAAAGCCTTGATGAAATTTCCGTGCGTAAGCATCACACCTTTCGGCGTTCCGGTAGTTCCTGAGGTATAGATAATCGTTGCCAAGTCATCAAACTCTTTTTTGACAATCTCAAGTTTCGGGGAAGATTTGGCAATGAAATCTTCTAAATAAAAAGTGTGTTCTTTTTTTACCCAAACTGCTTTTTTAGAAACGATAATAGTCTGAAGACTGTTTTCTTTCTGAACAATTTCAAAAGAGGCATCATACTGAGCCTGATTTCCAACCAAAATAATTTTCGCCTGAGAATCATTGATGATGTATTCTGCCTGTTCGGCATTATTGGTAGAATAAATGGGAACCGTAATGGCTCCGATAGACATTGCTGCCAAATCAAAAATCAGCCATTCTGCAGAATTATCTGCGTAGATGGCGACTTTGTCGTTGTCTTCTACTCCGTTATTTTTTAATGCGTTTGCGGTTTTGTAAATAATTTCGCTGAATTTTTTCCAACTCAATTCTTTCCATCCTTCTTTCTTTTTAAAACCAACAGCTGATTTATACGGATGTTTTTCAGCATTTTTACTGATAATTGCCTCTGCAAGATTCATTACTTATTAGTCAGCTTTTTGTCGTTAATATAATTGTTGAGATGAAAATCTACGCTTTCCTGAACGGGAATAAATTCAAAATTTAAAACTTCTTTCACTTTTTTATTTGAAATAACGCTTGAAGAAGTCACCGCTTCAATATTGGTTTTGGTTGCCATTTTCAGTTGCGGAATCAACCATCCAAAAAAGATGTTAAGCCATCTTCCCGTATTGAGGATTCCGTTGGAAAGAATGCTCGCATCTTTCAAACCTAATTTTCTTCTGATCTGGTTCCCGATTTCTGTATATTTTTTGTTTTCAGAGATCAAAATAAACCGTTCTCCGAATTTATTTCTCTCCATTAAATCAATGGCGATTTTTGCAACATCCCGAACGTCTACATAGTTTGATCCGCCAGAAAATGTAAAAGCGTTTTTCTCAAAGGTTGGAAATATATCGCCGCTGCTTTTTCCCCAATTTCCGGTTCCGATAATCATTCCGGGATTGATGATAATAGTATTTAAACCTTCGGCAGAAGCTCTCCAAACTTCCATTTCAGAAAGATATTTTGAAATGGCATACGCCGAATGCTCAATTTTAGGATTAAAGTCTGAATCTTCATCCAACTCTCTCTGATCATTAAAACTATCTAAAACCGCAATCGAACTCACATGCATAAATTTCTGAACACCGGAACCCTCGCAGGCGAAAAGTAAATTTTCTGTCCCTTTGATGTTGGTGTGATTCATTTCCTTTTCATCTTTTGGATGAAAACTCACCTTTGCAGCGCAGTGATAGACTTCGGTAACATCTTTCAGGGCAGCTTCGACTGCATGAATATCATCAAAATCAACATCGACCCATTCACATTGCCTGAAAAAAGCTTCGGAATTTTCAGTGTAAAACTGATAAGAATGTCTTACTTCGCTGATGTTGCTAGACGGTCTTTTTGCAGCACGCACTTTTTCACCTTTTTTCAAAAGTTCCAAAACGATTACTCTGCCTAAAATTCCTGTAGCACCTGTTACGAAAATCATGCGACAAATATAATGAAAAATCCTGCTTCATTTCTGAAACAGGACTTAAGATCAAAATTGTGTAAAAAAAATTATTGCGCCTTTTTTATTTGCTCTTCAATTTTGCGCCAATCGTAATAATGAAAAACTTTCCCGTTACTCATCGCTACAAAAACGCCTTTCGGAAAACGGTCTCCTAATGGGATTGCGGTAACATCAGAACCGTCACTTTCACTAGTTGAGAATGGTATTTCTGCAATTTTTCCTTTTGCAGGATTCTCTCTCAGATAAACATTGAAAGTATCTGCCTGCTGATTGGAAATTAAAATATATCCTTTCCCGGGTTCTGTCGGATAAATAGAAATTCCTTCGATATCTCTTTTAAAATCTCCCTTTCCAAACAATAAAATTTCCTCATCACCTTTTGCCGGATCTGCCTGATAAATGTGCACGCCGAACATTTCATCGGAATAATAAATAAAACCTAATTCTGCATCAACAGCAATACTTTCTATTTCCTTCAATCCGCTGAACTGTCCGAATTTTCTCACAACCTCAGCTTTGATTTTACCCTGGTCATCAGAAAGTTTATACTGCCACAGGTATTGACCACTAGGGCCGGTTTTTCTTCCAACAATCACATAAATCTCATTAGATTCAGGAGTTTTGTATAAAGAAATTCCCATTGGTGAACGGAGCTCCTCTCCATCAAAAACTGAAAATTCACCAATTTCCTTTAAATCAGGCACCGAATAAATTCTTACTTTATCCGTATCGCGTTCTGTAACTACTGCAAAATCTATGGATTTTCCATTAAGAGAAAGTCCGTATCCAATGTCCACATTATTGGGACGACCCAATCCTGTTACTTTATTGAGGATTTTTCCTTCCAGATCGAAAGCGTACAATCCGCCGCCGGTTTGTTTGTCTGTTCCTACGATAATGCTTTTCGACGCGTCATCAGGATTGATCCAGATGGCTGGGTCATCGGTATCGAACATTACTTTTTCTGTAACAATGTCAGGCTTTAAAGCATTTTTATTATTTTTAAATACTGAACAGGAAGTTAGCATAGCCAACATTCCAAGCACAGCAAAACTATTTTTGATAGATATTCTTTTATTCATTTTATTAAAAATCAAATTTTAATCCCACCGTATATCTCGGCATATAATATTCCATCTGCATGGTTCTGTTTTTCTCACCCTGATAATAACGCAACGGCTGATTGGTTAAGTTATTGGCTTCCGCAAAAACTCTCATAAAACCTGTAATCGCGTAGGAAACATTAGCATCTAAGAACGTTTGTTTATCATAATAACGGTCTTCAAAATCTGTAGAACCAAACTCATCAAGATAAGCTGCCGCATGATTCAGTGACAGTCTCGCTGTGAATTTTTTGTTCTCCCAAGATAACGATGAATTAAACATATGAGGTGCCGTTCCCGGTAACATCACGTTCGTTCTTAAATCTCCATCCGCATTGTAAACGCCTTTTGCCTTGGATTTGGTGTAAGTATAATTTAAATAAACTCCAAAATGTGAAAGAAAGCCCGGAAGGAAATCAAGCTGTCTCTGTACCGCAGCTTCAAAACCATACACCTGAACCGACTCACCGTTGCGTGGCAATACCAAGGTGTAATTCTGTCCGTCTTCTAAAGTATTCGAGATATCCGGAAACATCTGTGCAAATTTCTCTCTATTGAAACTCTGATCTCTGTAATCGTAAATAAAATTGTTTATTTTCTTATAGAAACCGCCCAAAGACAAGATTCCGACCGATTTAAAATAATATTCTCCCATTACATCGTAATTGTGAGCATAAGAAGCTTTCAAATCAGGATTACCAGCAGAAACCACTCTGTCATTCGGTAAAATATTGACGTACGGAGAAATTTTATAATAACTTGGTCTTGCCAAAGCTGTGGAATAAGCAGCTCTCAAAACTACATCCTTGTTGGGAGCGTATTTGAATGCGATGCTCGGCAACCAGTTGGTGTACTGACTTTCGATATTTCTGCTTCCCGTCAGATTTTCCTCGTCTTCCACCACGTTTCCGGTATAATCGATCTGTGTGTTTTCAACTCTGACTCCGACAATCATTGATAGCTGATCGGTAAAATTTTGGTCCCATCTCAGATATCCCGCGTAGATCTTTTCATTTGCAGAATAATTTTCTGAAAGGAATTCTGAAGGCTCACTTGACTGCTCGTATGCTGAAGAGTTTAAGTTTAGATTCCCCAAATAGGTATTGCTGGCAAAAAATCCCGGAGCGTAAGCTGAGTTGGGATTAAATCTACCATTCCAATTAACAAGATCAGCCTGTCCTAAATGATCCATAAAATTTCCGGCAGGTTCATAAGAGAAGAAATCATTTTCACGCTTTTTGAATTTTAATCTGGCTTTTCCACCAAATCTCAAACGGCCTTTCTGATCTTCAATAATAGAAAACGGTACTCTGAAATTCAATCTTCCTGTGATTTCCTCTTCATAAGTTAAGCCGTTTTGCTGGCTTAATCCATCAAAAGCATATTGATCGAGCCCTACTTGATTCTGAATCATAAACATCGGCTTTTTTGTAGAAAAATTACTTCCTAAGCTAATGCTTTCTCCGTTATCAGCATTTTCAGCTTCGTATGAAATATATCTTTCTTCCGGTCTCTGCTCTTCTGCTTTTGAGTAAGAGGCACCCCAATCCATTTCCAGTTTGCTGCCGATGACGTGATTTCCGACAATCGAATAATTCTGCATAATCTGTCTTTCGAGACGTCTTGCATCATTTAATTTATTATTGATTCCACCTTTGGTTTCACGGTTCAGTACCGCATTAAAGCCTGAAATGTTTGTTTCTGCTGCATCAGAATAAATCGGTTCGATATCTTTAAATCTTAATCGACACCTGTTTTCCCAATCGTCTCTCCAGTTATACAAAGCTGAAATTCTGATGTTGTTTTTATCATTAAATTTAAAATCAAGATCTGTTCCTACGCTTTTTCTTTCACGCTTTACATCATACTTTCGGATATCCATTTCTTCCATGTAGATATTTCCCGCGTCATCTTTTGCCCAGACGCCTTCCACATTATCAGAACCGTAATCATTGTTATTGTAAGAACCATTTAAAACCAATCCTAATTTTCCGCCGGCAAACCTGTTGCTGTAAACAAAACTGTCAGCAAACAGAGCTTTTGAACGAATGGGATTGTAACCTGAAGCCGTAGAAATTGAAATTCTCTCCTTAGCCGCTGCGGTTCTGGTGATCAAGTCTACAGAGCCACCAATAGCATCGCCGTCCATATCGGAAGTCAGCGTTTTATTCACTTCAACAATCTGAATCATGTCCGATGGAATCAAATCCATCTGCACATTTCTGTTATCACCTTCTGCTGACGGAATTCTGTTTCCGTTTAAGGTTACGGAATTCAGTTCAGGTGCCAAACCTCTGATGATAATATTTCTCGCTTCGCCCTGATCATTCTGCATGGTGATTCCGGGCACCCTTTTCAGAGCGTCACCAATATTGGCATCGGGAAATTTTCCCATTTGATCCGCTGAAATGACGTTCGTAATGTTCGCGTTGCTTTTCTGTTTATTCAGAGCACGGGCTTGGTTCTGCAGGGCAATTCCTTTTATTTTCACCTCAGAAATCAACTGTTCTTTTCTGCCAAAAACAATATTCTGTTTTGTATTCTTTTCTGAATCTACAGCTATGGGAATTTCCTTCTTACCATATCCTATATAATCAACCTGTAATGTGTAATTTCCGGATGGCACATCCAAAAACACGAAGTTACCGTGCTCATCTGAAACCGTAAAAATATTACCCGGACTTAAAGTAATTTTCGCACCCGGCAGTGCAATCTGAGAATTATCGTTGATATTTCCTGAGACTGTTCCTTTCTGCGCGAAAACAATCATGGAAGCACAAAGCAAAACAGTGCATAAAACTTTCTTCATAGTTAAAATTTTGATAGCACAAAACTAGAAGAATCACGACTGTTACCGTTTAATACAACCTTATGATTAGATGAACAAACCTTTACGAAAAGCCTGTAAATTAGACCATTTGTAAACAGTATGTTATTGTTTGATTAAAAAAAACTTAATGATTAATAAGATTTGAAGAATTTCAGGCGAATAACAAACTAACAATAAGAAAGTTACATCAAATAACATAGAAAATTTTGAATATATCAATGACTAAGTTCTTTTCTTCAATAAGAACGCAGTAGAACATCAGATTCCGAGCTGATTGCTGACCAGATTATAATAGTAGCTTTTCTTTTCAAGCAATTCCTGATGATTTCCACTTTCTACAAAAGTTCCGTCATGAAGTACCAATATCTGATCTGCATTTTTTACAGTGCTGAGTCTGTGCGCAATTATCAAAACTGTTTTTCCCTGAAAAAATTCAAAAAGGTTTTCCATGATTTCCTTTTCATTCTGAGTATCCAGTGCACTTGTGGCCTCATCAAGAAGAAAAATATCCGGATTTCTGTATACTGACCGGGCGATTAAAATACGCTGCTTCTGCCCTGTGCTCAAGTTTATTCCGTCGTTTCCCACCAAAGTATCCAGACCCTGAGGATGCTTCTGTACAAATTTCTCCAGATTCGCAATTTTCACTGCGTAAGTCAACAGATTTTCATCAATATTATCACTTTTCAACGTTATGTTTTTGCGGATCGTGTCTGAGAAAATAAAGCCTTCCTGCATTACTGTTCCGGTGGTTTCACGCCAGTCAGCAAGAGGAATTTCAGATAGATTTTGGTTACCGTAAGTGATCGATCCCTGATCAGGCTCGTAAAACCTCAACAAAAGTTTGAATAATGTTGTTTTTCCGCTACCGCTTTCGCCGACAATTGCCGTGATTTTGCCTTTCGGAATTTTTACGTTTAAATTTTTTAAAATCTGAAAATCACCAAATCCAAAATCGACATTTTCGAGAACGAGGTCTTCATTGTTAATCGTTTGGCGACTTTCTTCAAGGGTATTTTCTACAGGTTTGGTGTGTACTTCGGCTATCCTTTCCAGACTTAATTTGGCATCCTGCGTAATTTGAATAACGTATAAAAGCTGATCAAAAGGCGAATTCATCTGACCCACAATAAAACTGATTGCAAGCATCATCCCGAGCGTCAGATCTCCGTCGATCACGGCGTAGGCAGAAAATCCGGTGATCAGAATATTTTTAAGCTGAGAAATAAAACCCGATCCGATCATCTGATACTGTGAAAGTTTCAGTGCTTTTTTGTTCCGCTCAAAGAGTTCTTGCTGTACATTTTCCCATTTTGCCTGCTGAAAGTTTTCAGACTGATTGATTTTAATCTCAGCCATTCCCAAAACCATTTCATTTAAAATATTCTGATTCTGGCTGTTGAGAATAAATTCTTTCTGGTCTAAAACTTTTCTTTTATTTAAAAAAATGAAAATCCAGACAACCGATAAAAAACTGAATGTGAAAAACAAAATCAGGATAATGAGATTGTACGTTCCGAGCACAACCGAGAAAACCAAAAGATTGATAAATGAAAAAAGAATTGCCAAAGTGTTGGTTGACAGAAACGAACTTATTCTCTGATGATCAAGTATACGCTGCTGAATGTCTCCTACTCTTTTCGATTCAAAATACGCCACCGGCAGATGGATCAGTTTGCCAATAAAATCGCTGATGAGTCTGATGTTGACTTTTGTATTGACTTTAAGCATAATCCAGCTCCGGATCAGATCCATAAAACTGTTTCCCAGAAAGAGCACAATCTGGGCGCCGACAATCATTAAAACAAGATTTTTATCTTTAAATTTAATGGCTTTATCAACCAAATTCTGCGTGAGAAACGGAAAAATAAGTGTGATCACACTCGTAATCAGCAAAGTAAAAAGAAGAAAAATAAGAGCTTTGCGGTGAGGCTTTAAATATTTAAAAAGAAACTTAAATCCGTTGACAGATTGATCTTCCTTTTTCTGAAAAAAAGCTTCGGTCGTTTCAAACAGAAGCGCTTTTCCCGTACTGTTTTCCTGAAGCCAGTTTTCTTTAAATTCTTCTTCACTAAGGTCAAGTCTGCCATATTCTGGATCGGCTACCGTAATTTTTCCTGATTTTTGCTGAGGAACAAGAACAACAAAATGATCGTTCTTCCAGTGAAGAATGCAGGGTTTGGGTGCTTCAGACATCAGTTTTCCGAAGCTTATTTCGACTGCCAAAGTTTCCAGACGCAATTCCTGTGATGCGGCAATCAGATCATGAAAACTCACACCCGTTCTCGACTGAAACGTGATCAGCCGGAGGTATTCGGAGGAAAACTTTTTACCGAAATATTGAGTAATTATCCTGAGACAGGTTGGTCCGCAGTCCATCGAATCCAACTGTCTGTAGTAGGTAATTTTTGCCACGTCAATTTAGATTAGAACTGTATTGTCTCGTCTTTGCGCTTTGTGACACAGCAAATCGGCAATGCTTTTTGAGATCAGATTGTCTTCGGTTAAATTATCTAGCCAGAAAAATTCACCGGCAGCATTGATTTCTATGAAATAATATTCATCTTCGGGCGACAGAATAATATCAATGGCTCCGTAATCAACATTGTACACATCGAGCAATCTGATGATTTTATTCTCGATTTCGGACGGAAGATCAGTCTTAACCCATTTCTGTAAAAGATTGACACCATCTTTACGCCAGTCCACTTTCGCATCTTCAGACTGTTGAGAATCTATTTCAAAAGCGTAAATATCCTGTCCTACAACGGTCACACGCAGTTCTTTTTTCTTGTCTATCTTCTTCTGAAACTGCATCGGACAGTATATCAGTCCATCCAGTTCCTCTAAATTATCTTCATTAATAAGATTGGTAAAAACCACGTTTTCCACACCATCTTCGTAGATCGCGAAACCAGTTTGCATCTTGGTGATCACATCTTTGTTTTCGGCAATAAATGCTCTGGCTTCGTCAGGATTATTCGTGATGCAGGTTTCAGGTATTTTAAAACCAATTTTAGAAGCTATTTTCAACTGTTCTTCTTTGCTGTCCAGTCTTCTGTAAACACTCGGTTTCCCGAGAGAATAGCAATCCAGAGATTCCAGAAATCCGAAAAGTGTATTTCTGATTTCGCCCATGGCAGCGCCGAAAAACTTATCTTCAAGTTCCTCTTTCAGTCCATTTCCGATATTGTAGGCACGTCTGTACCAAACGGTGGCGATGTCATCAAGACGGAATTTTCCATCAGCATTTTCCAGAAAGCTTTCCCAGTTTCCATTTTGGTAGCCTGTGCTCAGTTTATTGTGTAAAGGATAAAGGTCAACATCAAAACGGATCACCTCGAAACCGTTTGCTTCGATATATTCTGTGACTTTATCGATTGAGAAATTATCTTCAGTATGGGTTATAATTAAAATTTTATTCTTCATGGTCTTCTATTCTTTTTAAAAGATGATCGGCGATTCTTTCTGCAACAGGAAATCCGAGCTCTTTTTGCAGCATTCCCCACTCTCCCTGTGGATTGACTTCAAGAAAATAATACGCTCCATCTGTACTTTTAATCATATCGATGGCTCCAAAATACAGTTCCATCTCTTTCATCATAGATGTCAGATTCATTTCGATATCCTGAGGAAGATGATCAACAGACCAGAAATAATTTTCCTGAGTAACACGCCAGTCGGTATTTTCACTGTTGTTGATTTTCCCAGCAAAAAACTCACCATCAAGATACACAATTCTGAGTTCATACTCTTTTTCAATATACGGTTGAAAAATCATCGGACTGTAAATGACATCCGAAAGATTTTCAATATTCGACTGACCGATGATCATTGTGGAAACCATATTTTCTCCACTCATGTTTTTAGACAAAACGCCATGCAGCTTGGCAACAGCTTTACCGTTGCATTTTTCATTCAAAAAATTTCGAATTTGAACTTCATCGTTCGAGAAAAGAGTTTCAGGAATCTTTAACCCATTTTTTTCTGCTATACTAAGCTGAAGCATTTTGTTGGCATCAATCTTTTTTTCGTTTTCTAAAGGATTGATCCACGGAAGATGTTCCAAAAGACTGAAAAGGTTGGTTTTGAGTGTTTCATATTCACTGATAAAAATATCGCTGAAACTTTCATCAAGATATTCTGGCGGCTTCACCCTCCATGCTTTGCGGTGCCAGACTGCTTTTATGTCTTTTGAATATATAGTATTCCCGTTAAGATCAGTAATGGTAAAAGAATTCGGACTGACATTTATCTTCTGACTGTGATTAAGCTGATCAGAATTGAGCCTGTAAAAAGAAATATTCTTCGAAGACAGATACTCAAAGAACAGATCAACCGTATAAAAATCCTGAGAATGGGTAATGCAGAGAATCATGATAGTCCTTTATAAAAAGAGGAAACTTAGCGGTAAGTTTCCTCAAATATCAATTTGTTAATATGAATAATATTGAACCGGCTTTTATACCGTAGATTCGTCACCGTCAGACGGATATTTCATCGTTTGCTGACTGTCGAGACTAGGTTTTGTAATGCCGTCGCGCAGAGGATTTGTCGCTCCAACGCTGCTGCTTCCACCTTTCACCTCTTTGGGATCTTTAATCTGATTTTCTAAAAATGAAGCAAAGAATGGTTTTTTTAACTTTTTCTTTTCCATAACACATTTTTTTTATTGATTTGATAGAACTAAGTTACAAAAAATTTATATCAGGAAATAAAAAATATTGGGTTTATGAAAAATTTAACCTTTAAAGTGAAAACATTTAACAGTAATTAAATTCCAAGAAATTCTTTAACTACCTCACTGAATTCTACAGGATTATCCGCCTGAACCCAATGTGCAGCGTTGCTCACCTTTACGATTTCGGCTTTCGGAAACTGCTGTCTGATAGCAAAGCTATCCTGAGGTAAAATATAATTCGACTTTTCGCCTGCTATAAACAATGTTTCACCCTCGAAAACTCCGTATTTAATTGCGTTTGATACAAACTGATTGTACTTTTCTGAGAGTGTTTTAAGATTAAATCTCCAGTTGAGCTTTTTAGTGTCTCCGTTTTCTTCCCAATAAAGATTTTTAGCCAAAAACTGAATTGTTGATTTTTCAGGAATATATTCTGTTAAGACTTTTTCAACCTCTACTCTAGATTTCATTTCATCAAAATTCACCGTTTCCAGGGCTTTAATGATGCCTTGGTGATGCGGCGGATAGGCTTTTGGAGCAATATCTACGACGATGAGTTTTTCAACTTTTTCAGGATAATTCAATGCAAACTGCATTACGGCTTTTCCACCTAAAGAATGTCCTAAAACGTGGGCTTTTTCTATCCCGTGATGACTCATGTAATTGGCAATGTCGTTTGCTAAGTCATCATGTGACATCTCATCGGAATGAAAACTCCGGCCGTGATTTCTGAGGTCAATTAAATGAACCGGCAAAAATTCGCCCAGTTCTTTCCCGAAGCTTCCCCAGTTATCGAGCATTCCAAACAAACCGTGAAATACTAAAAGTGGTGTTGACGAAAGGTTTTCGCCGAATATTTTTGAATGAAGAATTTCCATATACATTTTTTTAAAGGATGAAAGCTGGATGCTGGATGTTAGTAACTACATTGTTTAAATGCTGGTTTCTACCACTTAGCTTCCGACATATTACCACTTCGCCAATCTTTTCAGATAAGCCTGAACCGTATTTTCCATGCCCATGTACAAGGCTTCTGAAACCAAAGCATGTCCAATGGAAACTTCCAGTAAATTCGGAATGTTGTCTGCGAAATATTTTAAATTGTCTAAGCTTAGATCGTGGCCGGCATTGATTCCCAAACCGAATTCATTGGCAACAACCGCGGTATCATAATAAGATTTGATCGCCGCTTCTTTATTTTTTACATAATCTTTAGCGTAAGCTTCGGTGTACAGCTCGATTCTGTCAGCTCCCGATTTGAAAGCATATTCTACCAATTCAGGTGTTGGATCCAGAAAAACAGAAGTTCTGATTCCAGCATTCTTAAATTCACCAATAATTTCAGTCAGAAAATCAAGATGCTTTTTCGTATCCCAGCCTGCATTGGATGTGATGGCGTCATCAGCGTCAGGAACCAAAGTAACCTGTTCAGGCTTCACTTCCAAAACCATATCGATAAAATCTCTGTGCGGATTTCCTTCAATATTAAATTCGGTATGAACCAATGGTTTCAGGTCATAGACATCTTTTCTGGTAATGTGTCTCTCATCCGGTCTTGGATGAATGGTAATTCCGTGAGCACCAAATTCCTGAATTTTCACTGCAGCTTCTGTTACGCTTGGTGTTTCTCCACCTCTTGCGTTTCTGATGGTTGCAATTTTATTAATGTTTACACTTAGTTTTGTCATATTGTTGTTGGATGATGACTGTTGGAAGCTGACTGCTTCTGAAATTCATCGGATTTTTTAAATTTAATTACTTAAAATTTATATTTTAATTGATCTAATATTTCACTTTATTTAGGCAATCCAATCTGCATAATCTGAAGATCAAATTCTTTAGATGCCACCAAAAGATGATCGAAAATATCTGCCTGAATCTGTTCAAATTTTACCCATTTTGAATCATTCGCGAAGCAGTAGACTTCCATTGGTAGGCCTTGGGTAGTAATCTCCAGCTGGCGAACCATGATTGGACTTTCTTTGTCTATCTCCGGATCATTTTCCAGATATTTCTGAGCATAGTATCTGAATACCCCAATGTTGGTTAACTGTCGTCCGTTGATGACTTTGTCTTTATGATCTATTGATGCTTTTTCAATATTAATTTCTGAGGTTTTTTCATTTAAATAATCTGAAATAAGATTTATATCTTTTAAACGCTCAATATCTTCATTATTTAGAAATTTAAAAGAATTAATATTAAAAACGATCGATTTTTTAATTCTTCTCGTATTCGATTCAGACATGACCTGAAGATTTTTAATCTCTGTAGTCAGTAAGTCGTACGTAGGAATCGAGGAAATTGTTTTATCAAAATTCGTGATTTTTGTAGTCAGCAAATTGATTTCTAGAATATTTCCTTCAATACTGTATTTTGGGATCCCGATCCAGTCGCCAACCTTCAGACTTCGGGAAGTAGCAACGTGAATTCCGGTGATAAAACCTAAAATAGTATCTCTGAAAACCAAAACCAGAACTGCCGTAATCGCTCCTAAACTTCCTACAATTGTAGTTCCTTTAATCCCGAAAACCACACAGATACTTACAATTGAAAATACAAAAATACCCAGAATTTTTACTGTTTCAGAAATAGCGTTGATGGCCATTACTTTATAATAATCCTGTTTTATTGTAAAGAAATATCTAAAACCTGTTAATGACCGGTAAAGCATACCTGCCAGAATAAGAACCAATCCTAAATTAACTGATCTATGAATGAAGATAGTCGTCTGTTTCAGAGCTCCGACAAATATGGACTCATGCACGGAGCCTACGATTGCCAAAGCAACAAAATGCGCGACTGAATTGGTAATACGCGACTGATAGATTGATTTTATAACAGGAAATTTTTCCTCATTGTGAAAAAAGCGGAAGACATAGTTGATAATGATTTTAAAAAGCAGATCTAAAACCATGAAAATACCAACCAGCAACGCCATCTTTACAGCTATATGAAGAATCCAGTCAAATCCCGTCGGTGAAATTTTCGTGATATAAATGTATAGCTGCTCGCTAAGTTCCTGAAAAAAACTTTTGGTATCTTTTATTTCGTCTTTCATTATCGCAAATTTAGGAAATTAGGAATGATTTTGGTTGATGAATCCGAATATTATCAGCAATTATCATCCCAAATTTGAATTGAATTTAATAACTTTCTTTTTTCTTAACTTGCATTGAACTGAAAAAAAAATGGACACAACTTTAATAAGCATTATCAGCATCATCCTCCTTGTTCTGGGGATTTTAGGAACTTTTTTACCGGTTTTACCGGGATTGGTTTTAAGCCTTGGTGGACTTTTAATTTATAAATACGGAACAGATTCAGACATGTCCATGATCTACATCTGGGCATTTGTTATTCTTACTTTAGCTTCTGCCGTCCTGAATTATGTAATTCCCGCAAAAACCAACAAGAAATATGGCGGAACAAATTGGGGAAGTATCGGCTCGATCATAGGAACCATTGTGGGGCTTTTCATTCCAATACCACTAGGTTTTTTAATCGGAATGTTTGCCGGAGTTTTCATTGGAGAATTGTTGCACGACAGTAAAGATATGAATAAAGCACTGCGCTCAACGAAAGGAGCTTTTATAGGATTTATCTACGGAACAGGATTTAGTCTTGTCGTTGGTTTGGCAATGTTATTTGTTGTAGTTTTGGATATCACAACTGATTATATTTAAAAGATATGTTTTACAAATTTATACTATCAAGTTTCGCATTAGTGTTTTTAACAAACTGCAATGCGCAGAAAGAAAGCAAAAGCTCTGAAAAAGTGACCATGAAAGAATCCAGAAACAAGAAAATTGAAGGTAAGGTCATTTATTTCGCCGAGGGAGAAAATAAATTCCTGCCTGAATATCAGATGAATGTTACGTTCAAAAACATTTCTGAAGACAGCCGTTGTCCGGAAGGCGTGACCTGCGTTTGGCAGGGTGCTGCTGTTGCCAACGTTGAGTTTATGGGAACCACGACAAGACCTATGACCATTCCTTTAGCAACCACAGAAAATACAGGAAGGAATTACCACAAGTCAACCGTTTTCAACGGTTATACGATTTCTTTGGTAGAAGTTACTCCCGCTGCCACTTCAGGTGAAGGAGCAAAATCACTTGCAGGAAAATACAGAATCGGAATTATTGTTGCCAAAGGCGGAGAAAACCCTACCACGAAATAGGTTTTTTCCCTTTTGAAACTAAATATTCGTTGATTTTCGAGAAAGGTTTACTTCCAAAAAAACCTTTAAAAACCGAAAATGGTGACGGATGCGCCGATTTTAAAATAAAATGCTTAGCCGGATCGATGAGTTCGGCTTTTTTCTGTGCAAAAGCTCCCCACAAAACAAAGACTACATTTTCTTTTTTATCTGAAATTTCTTTGATGATATAATTGGTAAATGTTTCCCAACCGAGATCTTTGTGAGAATTCGGAGAATGTGCGCGAACCGTCAAAGTTGCATTGAGCATTAGAACGCCCTGTTTTCCCCAGTCATCCAGTTCTTTTGAAGTTCTTTCAACTCCAAGGTCGCTTTTTAATTCTATAAAAATATTCTTCAGGGATGGTGGCGCAGTAACCTGTTCGGAAACAGAGAAACACAGACCATTAGCCTGAAAATCATTATGATAAGGATCCTGCCCTATGATTACCACTTCAACATCCTCAAAAGGCGTAATTTCCAATGCTCTAAAAATCTGATTTTTTGGAGGGAAAACTTTCGTGGTAGCGTATTCCTGTTTTACTTTCTCCCAAAGATTGGTAAAGTAAGGCGTGCTTTTTATTGGGGCTAAAATTTCGGTCCAGGTCATAAGATTAATTTAAATTTTTAAAATTAATGTTTTTCTATTTTTTTTACATAATCATATCCTAAAACACCTTTCGACAAAGTGAGTTCTACATTTTGATTAATATTAGAAATCTCATCGTAGAATCTTCGGGATATTTCCAGTCTTTCATTCGTGTCAAATCTGGTTTTAATAAAAATTTCATACGATTTGCCGCCTTTTGAACCATTATTAATATATTTCTCAGTAATCTCAACTATCTCTTTTCTGTCAGGAGAAATTGAAAATCTATAATTAATATATATAC
>NZ_JAPDHW010000013.1 GCF_025971945.1 Chryseobacterium kimseyorum | reverse complement strand
GATTATTTAAGATCTGTCCTCTTTAAAATTACTTCAATCAAAGCAAAATATGAAGACAGATGTAATAAGCTTAAAAAGATCTTCATCTGATAACGAAATTTTATTTGTGTTATTCGTGAAAAATATCCGTGACATTCGTGTTTGAATTTTTAAATTAAAATTAAAAAAGCGTTCAGAAAATTAATTCCAAACGCTTTTTAATATTTTTAAAGGTTCTTAAGATTCTGTAGACTTCAAAAAACTTCCATCATCCAGCTCCCATTTGCTTTTTTCTAAATTCTCTCGATATCCGCTCCAATCGCCTTCAGTCTTCCGTCGATATTTTCATAACCACGGTCAATTTGTTCAATATTATGAATGATAGATTTTCCTTCGGCTGATAATGCTGCGATCAAAAGTGCATTTCCGGCTCTGATATCCGGAGAAACCATCGTAGTTCCACGAAGTGGCGATTCCTGATTTAAACCGATTACGGTTGCTCTGTGCGGATCGCATAAGATAATCTGTGCACCCATGTCGATTAATTTATCAACAAAGAATAATCTTGATTCAAACATCTTCTGATGAACCAGAATACTTCCTTTCGCCTGCGTAGCCACTACCAAAATGATAGAAAGTAGATCAGGTGTAAATCCTGGCCAAGGTGCATCCGAAATCGTAAGAATAGATCCGTCAATGAATTTCTGAATTTTATAGTGTTCCTGAGATGGGATGTAGATATCATCTCCACTCTGCTCAAGTTGAATTCCCAGTTTTCTGAATGTATTCGGGATCACACCAAGCTGATTCCAGTTCACGTTTTTAATGGTAATTTCAGATTTTGTCATGGCTGCAAGACCAATCCAGGAACCGATTTCCACCATATCAGGAAGCATCGTGTGCTCTGTTCCGTTCAGTTGGGTAACTCCTTCAATCGTTAATAAATTAGAGCCGATACCTGAAATCTGTGCTCCCATTCTGTTCAGCATTTTACAGAGCTGTTGCAGATAAGGTTCGCACGCTGCGTTGTAGATTCTTGTTTTTCCTTTTGCCAAAGCGGCTGCCATTACAATGTTGGCAGTTCCTGTTACGGAAGCTTCTTCCAAAAGAATAAATTTTCCGTTAAGTTCTTTTGCTTTTAATGAATAGAAATATTCTTCTTCATCGTAATTAAATTCTGCTCCCAGTTCAACCAATCCCTGGAAATGGGTGTCTAATCTTCTTCTTCCGATTTTATCACCACCCGGAGTCGGCATATACGCTTCACCATAACGTGCTAACATTGGGCCCATCAACATAATCGAACCTCTAAGTTTGGCACCGTCTTTTTTAAATTCGTCAGATTTTATATAGTCAAAATTGACACTGTCTGCTTTGAATGTAAAGTCACCATGACCGTTTTTAGTCACTTTTACCCCGAAATCTCCTAAAATCTCAATCAATCTGTTGACATCATGGATATCCGGAATGTTTTTAATTCTTACTTCCTCATCCGTTAACAAAACCGCACATAAGATTTGGAGAGCTTCATTTTTTGCCCCTTGTGGAGTAATTTCACCTTGCAGTCTTTTTCCTCCTCTTATTTGAAATGTCCCACTCATTATCTTCTATTCTTATTATTGTTGTTATTTGTGAATCTTCTTTTGTTAATATTGTTGTTAGTATTGCTTTGATTTCTGTTGTTATTACTCTTGTTCAGATTGTTACGGTTTGCGGTTGCGTAATAGATCTTACTTTTTTCAAGAGATTCAATATTAGTTAAATCAAGCCTGTTGGATGACAGTTCTTTCAGATGACGGAAAATCACATCATCAGTTACATGTTCTTTATTATAAACATTGTAAGACTTCTTCATATTATTGGCAATCACTTCGATCAGAGCTTCTTTTTCGTCTCCCGGTTCCAGTTCGATTGCTTTTTCTATTAATTGGAGAATACTTTTTCCGTAAAATTTAAAATCACCCTGAAGCTTCGGATATTCCATTTTTTTTGGTTTTTCCTCAAGTTCTTCTTTGGTTGGGAAAGGATATACAGGATCGATATCAAGATCGTGTTTAGCCAAAATATATAAGTGATCCCAAAGTTTATGTTTGTAATTTTCTTCGTCTCGTAGTTGTGGGTTTCTTTGACCCATAAAATCAATGATTGCCATTGCCATTTCGTTCCTTTCTTCCTTTGTAGAAAGCTCTTTGCAACGCTCAACCAACTGTTGTATGATTCTGCCGTATTCCGGCATATTAAGCTGAGTTCTTTGAGTGTTATATTCCATAATGTGCAAATATATGGATTAATAAAAAAATCAGTCAGAAAAACTTAAATGTTTGTCATAATTTAATGAAAAATTAAAGCTTTTTACTGTATTTCAGCCACTAAATGATCAACCAATTAAATTTCAATAAACTTCTTCCTCTGTTGAGGAGTTGGCAGGTAGCATTTCTGATTGGCCATTTTCATCCTGTTCTCAGAAATTTTATCGTAAATCTTGTCTCTAAAAAATGAAGGGAAAATTTTTCCCAGCACAGACAATTTGTAGATTCCGCCTAATAAATTGGCGATTTTCAAAACAGCGTGTGATTTAATAAGATAATAGGAATTAGGCTTCCACAAATACATGGTATTGAACTGCTTGGTTTCAAGACCACGCTCTGAAAGAAATTTTTGCCCGAATTCTGACTGCAGTGATGCAAACATAAACTGGTCTTTTTGATCTCTTTCCAAAATCCACTGTACCCAAAAGTTGCAGACGCCACATTCGCCGTCAAAAAATACAATGTGTTTGTCCTTCCAGTTTTCCTCCATGATTTCAATTATTTTATTGCATTTTTTATCTGCGTGTCCTCTATCTGTCTTTTAAAATAGGTAATGAGTTCCTGTCTTTGCTGATCTGTCAGCTTCGCATCCTGATGACCGATGTAGTAAGATTCTAATGGCATTTCTTTCTTTTCAATCATCTCAATACATTCTTCCATTTTATGAATCTGTCTTTTGGGTTCGTAGGTTGCAAAAATAGAAAAGTTTAAATGCTGTCGTCCTTCGTTGATATGGTTCTTTAAAAACCATGAAGATGGAGCAATACTGGAATACCAGGGATATTTTGTTTCATTGGAATGACAGTCGTAACAGGCAGTCTTAATCATATTTGCTGTATTTTCCGGAGTGTTTTTAATTCTCAGAAAATCCATTCCCTCATTTACAGGTGGATTTGTTTTATCAATAGGAAAAAACTGAATGATGACAAAAGCAACCAAAACAATAATAAGTATTCTCTTCATACCATGAATTTTAAAAGACATTAAATTAAATCACATCTCGTGCCTAAAGCTTAAATTTAGTAAAAAATAGTGAGTATTTGTTTGTGAATTAACTGTTTAGGTAAGATGAATAGGTGTTTTAATTTTTAAAACCTTATCTTTGCAAAAAAAATTGGGCTCCAATAGTTGGAGTAACCCATTGATAATCTGATCCTGAGTGCACTCTCAAGGGTTATTAAACATTTTTTATGTCAAATATTGTTGCAATCGTTGGACGTCCCAACGTAGGAAAATCCACACTTTTTAACCGTTTACTGGAAAGAAGAGAAGCTATCGTAGATTCTACTTCCGGTGTTACCAGAGACCGTCATTACGGGAAATCTGACTGGAGCGGAGTAGACTTTACCGTTATCGATACAGGTGGTTATGAAGTAAACAGCGAAGACGTTTTTCAGGAAGAAATTTCAAAACAGGTTCAGCTGGCTATTGATGAGGCAACGTCAATTATTTTTATGATGAACGTTGAGGAAGGTCTTACAGACACCGACTACGAGATTCACGAAATGTTAAGAAGGTCAAATAAGCCGGTTTATCATGTAATTAA
Organism: Chryseobacterium kimseyorum; assembly: GCF_025971945.1. Classification (GTDB taxonomy): domain Bacteria; phylum Bacteroidota; class Bacteroidia; order Flavobacteriales; family Weeksellaceae; genus Chryseobacterium; species Chryseobacterium kimseyorum. The sequence goes on along the minus strand of NZ_JAPDHW010000013.1, from coordinate 83,838 downwards.
TAAAGTAGACTCTTCAAAAGAGGAATTGGCTGCTACAGAATTTTATCAGTTAGGTATTGAAAAATACTACACTTTGTCATCAGCTACAGGTTCAGGAACGGGAGAAATTCTTGATGCTGTAATTAATGATTTCCCGACGACAGATTACAAAGATCCGTTTGAAGGTCTTCCTAAAATCACCATTGCAGGTCGTCCAAATGTGGGGAAATCTACCTTGACGAATGCTTTGCTTGATGCAGAAAGAAATATTGTAACAGATGTTGCAGGAACTACAAGAGACAGTATTCAGACGCTTTACAATAAATTCGGACATGAGTTTGTATTGGTTGATACAGCAGGAATGCGCCGTAAGTCTAAAGTAAATGAAGATTTGGAATTCTATTCCGTAATGAGATCGATTCGTTCAATCGAATTTTCTGATGTTGTCATCATTATGGTTGATGCAACCTTAGGCTGGGAATCTCAGGATATGAACATCTTCGGTTTGGCTCAGAAAAACAGAAAAGGAATCGTGATCGTTGTCAATAAATGGGATTTGATTGAAGATAAAACAACCAATACTGTAAGAGATTTCGAGCAGTCGATCAGAGATAAAATCGGACAGTTCAGCGATATTCCAATTCTTTTTGTTTCCGCTTTAACGAAGCAGAGAATCTTAAAAGCCGTGGAAATGGCAATGGTCGTATATGAAGACCGTAAGAAGAAAATCAAAACTTCAAAGTTAAATGAAGTAATGCTCCCTATTTTCGAGCGTACACCACCGCCTGCAAACAAAGGAAAATATATCAAAATTAAATATTGTGTACAGTTGCCGACGCCGTCGCCGCAATTTGTATTCTTCTGTAATCTTCCGCAGTACGTGAAAGAAGCATACAAAAGATTTACAGAAAATCAGCTGAGAAAAGAATTCGGTTTCACCGGAGTTCCTATCGAAATATATTTCAGACAGAAATAATCGTAATAAGCACGGTTAAGATGATAAAACGATCCCTTTCAGAAAATTTCTGAGAGGGATTTTATTTTAAATTTCATAGTTTTGTTATCAGAATAATCAATATTATGACTCTAGAGCTTTCTAAAACTTTTTCTTTAGTAAATTCATGGATTAACGAGCTTCGAAACGTAGAAATCCAGCACGACCGAATGAGGTTCCGCAGAAATATGGAGCGCATCGGAGAAATTGCGGCTTTTGAAATCTCGAAAGATTTAGAAACAAAGGAAATTGAAATTCAGACTCCTTTGGATACGATAAAAGTACAGGGAATTGCCGTTCAGCCAGTAATCACCACGATTTTAAGAGCCGGAGTTCCTTTGTTTGAAGGAATTTTAAATTATTTCGACAAAGCAGATTGCGGTTTTGTGGCGGCGTACAGAAAGCATGATGCAAATGATTATTTCTCCATCAAACAGGATTATTTAACCTGTCCGAATATTGACGGACGACCTTTGATTGTTGCAGACCCCATGTTGGCGACCGGAGCTTCTTTGATTGAAGCGATCAAAGATTTACTGACTAACGGAACTCCTTCCCAACTGCACATCGTTGCGGCGATCGCGTCAAAACAAGGTGTTGAAACAATTGAAAAAGCCTATCCACAGGCAAAAATCTGGGTTGGAGCTATCGATGAAAATTTAACGGCGAAAGGATATATTACTCCAGGTTTAGGAGATGCCGGAGATTTGAGCTACGGAGAAAAACTGCAGCGATAAATTACCAATTTAAGAGGCTGTTTAAAAATGATTAAAAAATAAAATTTTCAAAGCATTTTTTTTTTTTTTTTCCACCCTAAAAGGTGTAAAAACGCCTTGAAAATTTCATCAAAATTACTCACTTAAGGGTCGGGGAAATAATTTTGATGAAATTTAAGCAGGTTCTAAAGTTATGTACTTATTTTCTTCCTGAAAATATAGTAACCAGCTTCTGACGGATGATCCAGAACGTAATCTTCATGATTTTCTTTTTTAATTAAAGAGTAGATCATTAGATCACCAGCGGCGGCTCCTGAGAAGAAGATTCCAAAAACCAGTAGCGGTAAATTACCGATGAATAAGCTTATTATGGCAGGAACAATTCCTAATATAATCAGTGGTGCCAAAAGAGCGATGATGTACTGTTTTATTTTTAAGGGTTCTCTGCAGTGACAGTAAGGTGTCAGCATTTTCCACAGAATTCCAAATTTTATTGATTTGAAACCCTTTGAAGCGAAAATTGAAAAGAAAACTCCATGAATTAACTCATGAACAATGATGCCTAAAAGCAATACCAGGAATGGAAGGATAGCGCTTAGTAAATGATTTTTCATCAGGAATGAAGATAAATTAAATCCCCACAGCAGATAATACGGGAGCCCGAAAACCAAACTGAAAACAGAAAAATATTTCAGAGCAACTTTATTGGCGACAACTAAATCGATAATTTTTGCTTCTTTAGTATAATTTTCAAAATTCATGGTGTGTTTATTTTGTCTATTTTTTTTTGAAAACGCTAAAAATACAATTTTCAAAAGATTTATTTCTCTAAACTTAGATTTTGAATAAAATCAAAACGTAGATTAGATTATTATTCATCAACTGCCATTACCAAAATACTCACTTTATTATTCCCTTCTTTTAAAACTTCCCACGCAATCGTTGCTAAAGTATTTCCGGTCGTGAAAACATCATCGATCAGCAGAATGTGCTGATTTGAAATCTTTTTGGTCAGGGAAAAAGTATTTTGAGTTTCCAAACGGTGCTTTTTATCTTTTAATGCCTGTGCTTTTGAATAATGATTTCGATTCAGCAAATGATGTTCAAAAGGAATTCCATAAAAATCAGAAAGAGTTTTCGTAAACAGATGCAGCTGATTGTAGCCTCTTTCCTTTTCTTTCTTTGGATGGAGTGGAACACTTACCAACAAATCAGGTTTTTTGTTTTTGAAATCTAAATTTTCTGTTACCCAATCTGCAAGAATCTTTCCTGTCTTCTCCCGACTTCTGTACTTTAATTGATGAATGATTTTGCGGCTTAGATTTTCCTGTTCAAACTGCATCAAAGCATAAGCATTCTCAATAGGAAACAGAAGTTTACATTTTTCTTTTAAGCTGTTCTCTGAAGAATAATCAAAATGGGTAAAGTGAATCTGTTCAAAGCAGATGTCACAGACAATCAGATGTCCATCAATGATTCTGTTGCAGTGAATACAACGGTTGGGGAAGAGTAAATCTAAAATCATCTGTGTGTGTTTGAATATAAATGTAATAAAAAATTCAATACAAAAGCGGTGCGGATGAAATTCCAATTTTCTAATCAAAATCTCTATCTTTGCACTATGATACGTATTACAAAAATTTTTACATTCGAGACTGCTCACGTTCTGTACAACTATGATGGGAAATGTAAAAATATGCACGGACATTCCTATAAACTTTTCGTTACGGTAAAGGGAAAACCAATCAATGATCTGGAAAATCCTAAGAACGGAATGGTGGTAGATTTTGGAGATATTAAGGCGATCGTGAAAGCTGAAATTGTTGATGTCTGGGATCATTCTGTATTGATCAACGGTGTTTCTCCGCACAGAGAAATGGGTGAAGAATTAGAAAATAAAGGTCAGAAAGTTATTTACTGCAACTTTCAGCCGACTTGCGAAAATATGTTGTATGCCATCGCTGCAAAAATAAAATCAAAACTTCCTGCTGATGTTTCTTTAGCATATTTAAAGCTTCACGAAACTGAAAACTCTTATGGAGAATGGTTTGCAGAAGATAATCAATAAAATTTCCGAATTTAATATAGAAAAGTGCTAAAGACGACCATTCATTTAGAACCCGGAAAAAAAGTATATTTTGCTTCAGATCAGCACTTTGGTGCGCCTGATACGAAACAGAGTAAAATTCGGGAAGAAAAATTTATCCGTTGGATGAATGAGATCAAAGAAGATGCTCAGGTTTTGTTTTTGATGGGCGACCTGTTTGATTTCTGGCACGAATGGAAACACGTAATTCCGAAAGGATATGTGCGTGTTCTCGGAAAAATTGCTGAGTTGAAAGACAGTGGGATTCACGTGTACTTTTTTGTGGGAAATCATGATCTTTGGATGAAAGATTATCTGGAGGAAGAAATTGGCTGCACGGTATTTTACACAAAGCAATATTTCGAAATTGCAGGAAAACAGTTTCTGCTGGCTCACGGTGACGGTTTGGGACCTGGTGATAAAGGATACAAAAGAATGAAAAAAGTCTTTACCAATCCTGTTGCACAATGGTTTTTCAAATGGCTGCATCCGGATATTGCGATGAAGATTGCACTGTATATGTCTCAGAAAAACAAAATGATTTCCGGAGATGAAGACAAAGCTTTTTTGGGAGAAGACAAAGAGTTTTTGATTATTTATTCTAAAGAAAAGCTGAAAACCGAAAAGATCGACTACTTTATCTACGGTCATCGCCATTTGCCGATGGTTTTAGATTTAGAACAAAAGTCAAAATATATCAATCTTGGAGACTGGATTTCTTACTTCACGTATGGTGTTTTTCAGAATGATTTTGAATTGAAAACTTTTGAGCAGAAATAAAAAAAATTACCTCCAAAGAGGTAATTCCTGAATAACAGTTTCTACGGCTGTTATATCTAATCCATATTCCGCAGATTGAATTACAATAACCTGACCAAATTTTAGTTTTACATATTAAATTAACATTAAAAAAGATTTCAGGCTTCCTAAATGATTCAGAATGAATCAATAAGGCATTAAAATTATTCTTAATTAAATTGAAAAGTATATTTGACATAAAGACCGAACAAGAATTTCTGGATGTGGCGCTGACTACTTTTCGGTACCAATACAGAAACATTGAGGTTTACAAAAAATTTGTGGATTATCTCAATATCGACGTAGAAGCGGTAAGGTCTATAGAAAAGATTCCTTTTCTGCCGATTGAAATGTTTAAAAATCATCAGATTTTAGACAAAAATATTTCCACTGATCTGTATTTTCAGAGTTCGGGAACCACGCAGATGAATTTGTCTAAACATTATATTGCGAACGAAAATATCTATCAGGAAAGCATCTACAAAAGCTTCGAGCTTTTTATTGGCAAACCTGAAGATTATATTTTTTTAGGATTGCTACCGAGTTACCTGGAGAAACAAAATTCGTCACTGATCTATATGGTAGATTATCTGATGAAAAAATCAGACAAGCCTGAAAACGGATATTTTCTCTACAATCACGAAGATTTATTTAAACTTTTGAATGAAATAAAAGGTCAGAAAGTTATTCTTTTTGGAGTTTCGTTTGCGCTTTTAGATTTTCTGGATTTTTGTGACTCAAACTCATTAGTATTTCAAAATTCCGACGCTCTGACAGTTATAGAAACTGGCGGAATGAAAGGACGGAAAGAAGAAATGACCAAAGATGAACTCCTGAAAATTCTTCAGAAGGGTTTTCAGACCGAAAAGATTTATTCAGAATATTCAATGACCGAACTGCTTTCACAGGCATATTCTTTAGGTGAAAATACATATGAATGTCCCGAATGGATGCGCGTTTTGGTCAGAAATGTGGAGGATCCTCTGAGCTACGAAACTGCGGGAAAAACAGGTGCGATCAATATAATTGATCTGGCAAATATTCATTCCTGTTCGTTTATTGCCACGCAGGATTTAGGGAAACTGTTGACTGAAGATGAAAAGAAATTTCAGGTGTTGGGAAGGATTGATCATTCGGACATCCGCGGCTGTAGCCTGTTAGTAAGTTAAAAAACTTACGGTCTACGTTAAGTGAAGCGCCTTTCTAAAAAAAATGTAGATAGTAATTTTTTTAAAAAACTTAGCGAACTTTGCGTTAAAAATAAAGCATCAAAAAAAGTGTTAAAGATAGAAGAACTCGTTCATGCATACATTCATGCAAACTGCGATTTTGAAAAGGAAATTGTATTGAGTAATCACTTCCATTCAGATTGGGAAGCTGATATGTTGGTCATAGATTCCGAAGGTTTCAGTCATGAGATTGAAATCAAACTTTCGAAAAGTGATTTTAAAAATGATTTTAAAAAGTCATATATCAATACAAAAACCGGCGAAAAATTTTTAAAACACGACAAAATCTGTTGTGGAGACTATGTCTGCAATGCCTTCAGTTTTCTGCTTCCGATGGGGATGATTGAGCACTCTCAGATTCCCGAACATTGCGGAATTATCGAATTTTATCACAATGCAGACACTTGGGATACTGAATTTTATCTCATCAGAGAACCTAAAAAAGTACATGAAGATTCTTACTGGAAATTAAATGATAAAGATCTTTTCATCCGGAAAATGGCTTTGAATTTACTGCAGAGAAAATTAGAAATCAAAGGAAGACATGAAGAGCTTATTTTCAGAAATCCTTTCGAAATCAAAAAGATAAAATAGAAAAATCCTGCCGAGAGACAGGATTTTTTTTTGAATAATATTGTAATCGTTATTTTGCCTGTTCCGGTCTTTCCATCAATAAATTGTAAGTGAAAGCGGCAAAGATTGCGCCTAAAACCGGTGCCACAACAAATAACCACAACTGTGAAAGTGCAGCGCCCTGTGCGAAAATTGCCGGGCCTATGCTTCTTGCAGGATTTACTGAAACTCCTGTTATTTTAATTCCAACAATATGAATTAAAACCAGCGAAAAACCAATAGCTAAACCTGCAAAACCACCGTTGATGTTTTTAGTAGAGGTTGATCCTAAAATTACCATCAGAAAAATAAATGTAAACACAAATTCAGCGACAAAAGCCGCGGTCATATTATAAGCGTCGAAATATCCTGTTCCCCAGCCGTTTGAACCTAGAGCCCATTCTTTCATTACACCGCCTGGATGATTGATGAAAAGTACGTAAAGAATTCCTGCACCAATGATGGCACCGATAATTTGCGCGATAATATAACGGATTGCCTCATCCATTTTCATTCTGCCTGCTGCGACCATTGCTATAGAAATAGCAGGATTAATGTGACATCCTGAAATATGCCCAATTGCATAAGCCATTGCAACAACGCTGAGACCAAAAGCGAAAGAAATTCCCAGAAATCCTACGCCTGTAGTGCCGTCTGCGCCTGCAATTACTGCGCTACCGCAGCCCATTAGAACAAGTACCATTGTGCCGAGCATCTCGGCAACAAATTTTGAAGTTTTTGTAATCATCTTTTTTTGTATTTTAATTGAGTGGCAAACTTACAAAAATTAATTATTCAAAATTAACCGAAATAAAATAAATATTGTGTCAGTATTTAGGGTTTTGATTATTTTTAATATGAATTATTAACAAAAATTATGAATTAATTTATAGTGATAAATGTTTATGTACTGATTCCAACGATCAGTATCTGAGTAACAAAAACTGTATTTTTGCGTTTAAAGTTTCAAAATAGTATTTAATGAGGAAGCTACTGTACATCATTCTATTCTTTTTTTATCAGATTTTATCCTGTCAGATGTCAAAAAAAAAGATACCCTGCTACGATTTTTCCGAGGTTTTAAAAGTTGAGCCGACTCCGCTGTACAAGCCACATTTAGACGCGTCGAGAAGTTTTAATGTAAATATTCTTAAAAATACTTCGCAAGTTCAGAAATACATCAACAAAGGAAAATTTCATACAGTCAAGAAAACTGGAAAAGGGTACAGGGTTCAGAAATTAGATTACAGCAGAGCGTATTTAGTTTCTAAAGCCAAGGCGACTTTAGAGAAAATAGGTGCAAGATTCAGTAAGGAAACCAAAGGACATACATTTACGGTTTCATCGATCACCAGAACACTGGAAGATCAGTGCAGATTAAGAAAAGTTAATGCCAATGCATCGTTGGGAATAAGTTCGCACAATTATGGAAATTCTTTCGATATTTCTTACGTGCGGTTTAATAATAAGCTTAAAACAAACCCTAAATTGGAGGTTGCATTAGAAAAAGTGTTAAGATACTATGCCGATGCCGGAAGGATTTATTATATCAAAGAACGCCAGCAAAGCTGTTTTCATATCACCGTAAGGAATTATTAAATTTAAAGTCCTTTATTTTGCGTATTTTTGCACCCGAAAAATATTCAGTACACATTATTCATCATTAATTACTCATAAAGATGCTTTCGGTTCAAGGTTTAGGCTTACATCATTCGGGAAACTACTTGTTTCAAAACGTGAATTTCACCATTAAAAAGGATGATAAAATTGGTTTGGTTGGTAAAAATGGAGCGGGGAAATCTACGCTTCTGAAAATGCTTTCCGGCGAAATTACTTTCTACGAAGGAAACATAGTTCCGGAAGGAAATATTACCATCGGATTTCTAAAGCAGGATCTTGATTTCGTCAAAGGCCGAACTGTCTGGAACGAGACCATGCAGGCTTTTGAGCAAATCAATGCGTGGAAAGAAGAACTGGAGGAAATCAATCACCAATTAACGGTAAGAACCGATTACGAAAGTGATGCTTATACAGATCTCATCAACAGAATGACTGATCTGAATGATCTTTTGATGCATCATGATGCTTATAATCTGGAAGGTGATATTGAAAAAGTATTGTTTGGACTGGGTTTTAAAGCTGATGATTTCCAAAAAATCACTGATGAATTTTCCGGAGGTTGGAGAATGAGAATCGAACTGGCAAAACTGCTTCTTCAGAAGAACGATTTGATGCTTCTCGATGAGCCCACCAACCACCTGGATATGGAATCTATTATCTGGCTGGAAAACTTCCTGAAAGATTATCCCGGAGGAATTCTTTTGGTAAGTCACGATAAACAGTTTATGACAGCGGTTTGTAACAGAACTTTTGATGTCAACAACAGAAAAGTAGACGATTATAAAGCCAACTACTCTAAATATTTGGTAATGCGTGAAGACCGCCGTGAAAAACTGATTCAGGCTAAGAAAAATCAGGATGCGGAAATCAAGCAGATGGAAGATAACATCAACAAATTCCGTGCGAGTGCTACCAAAGCTTCTTTTGCGCAGTCTTTGATTAAAAAATTAGATAAAATCGAGCGTATTGAAGTGGATAACGAAGACGTTTCTAAATTCAATATCCGTTTCGTACAGTCTCAGGTTCCCGGGAAGGTGATCTTCGAGGCTGAAAATCTTGGGAAAGCTTACGGTCAGAAGCAGATTTTTGACGATGTAGACTTTATCGTTCAGCGAGGCGACAGAATTGCACTTCTTGGACAGAACGGACAGGGGAAAACAACTTTGGCGAAAATTCTTTCAGGAGATATTAAAGACTATTCCGGAAACTGGAACTTAGGTCACAACGTCAATATTGGATACTTTGCTCAGAACCAGGAAGAAGTTTTAACGCCAAACAAAACTGTTCAGGAAGAGGCAGAAGATGCAGCAACCGAAGAAACAAGACCGAGAGTTAGAGATCTTTTGGGATCTTTCCTGTTTCAGGGTGAAGCGGTGAATAAGAAGACAAAAGTACTTTCAGGAGGTGAAAGAAACCGTCTGGCACTTTGTAAATTATTATTGCGTCCGTTCAATACTTTGATTATGGATGAGCCTACCAATCACCTGGATATTCAGTCTAAGGAGATTATCAAGCTGGCTTTACAGAAATTTGAAGGAACTTTGATTGTGATTTCTCACGACAGAGAATTTTTGCAGGGACTTTGTGATAAAATCTACGAATTCCGTGATGGGCATATGAAAGAATTCTTAGGTGATATCAACGAATATCTTGAGTTCAGACAGAAAGAAAGCATCCGTGAAATTTCTGCTGAAAAAGCAAAACTTCACAGCGACGATGTAAAGGTGAAAGTTGAAGTGAAATCTGAACCTAAAGTTGATGCTCCCTCCACAACCATCGTAAGCAAAGAACAAAAAAGTATTCAGAATAAACTGAAAAAAGTGGAAGAGAAAATTTCAGAACTGGAAACTGAGATCGAAAACTACGAAGCCTCTTTCACCAAAGAAAATCCTTCTGAAGAAACTTTAGAAAAATACAATAAAACCAAAGAAGATCTTGATCTTGCATTGCAGGAGTGGGAGCATTTGGGAACACAGTTAGATTGATTTTTAACGAAATGTAAAAGATAAGGATGGGTGGTTTTTGGCTCATCCTTTTTTTGTGAACATAAAATCCTGCAAACCAATTTTCGTATTTCTTAAGCTTGTAGGCTCCGTAGGAGCGCTATGTGTGTAGATCAGAAGTTTGTGAGCTCCATAGGATCGCTTTGTTTGTAGAAAAAACATTCTCTTATGAAATTTTGAGCTCCGCAGGAGCGCAATATTTGTAGTTAAAAATCCGCCGAATATTGATTCTCGTAGAAGCTTCGTGTATGAGAAATAGTGGAGGAAGAATTTTTAGCTCCGTAGGAGCGATCTGTTAATAGCAACATGTTTTTAGAATATATTTTGAGCTCCGTAGGAGCGGTCTGTCTGTAGAATAAGATGACGTTAAAAATTCTAAGCTCTGTAGGAGCAACACTGTTCGCAACAAATCATCATTAAATAACCATAATTTAATGTTTAATTAAAATCCTTTAAAATATTATTCTTATTTTTGCCAAATGATTTTCAAAGAAAGCAGACAATTAAAAAGCTTTATCTCTAAACTGATGTTTGGGATATACTTTTTTGCATTGTTTTCTTCAAGCTTTCACAGTCATGAATCTGCTGATGTTTTTATAGGTTTTAATCTTAAAAAATCAGAGAACAATATTTCAAAATCTGATGCTAAAGAAAAAGCCGGCGACTGTTTGGCCTGTCATTTCTTAGCAACCGGAAATACTTTGGTTCCTGAAGAATTTAGTTTTGCTTTCGAAAGCTATACGCATGAGGTAGAACAAATAATCGCTGTTCAGGAGAGAATCTGGTCTCAGACTAAATTCACCTTCCAACTTCGGGGTCCACCCACCATTTCTTAATTACCAGTTTACTTACCGGATTTTTTTTAGTTTAAATTTTTAGAATTTAAATGAGTTTTAAATGCGTGATGTTTTGTTTAAAACCATACTATGTTTAAAGCGATAAGGAGAATTAAGGAATTGAATTTTAGTGTAATCAAAAATATTTTACATTTAGAATTCACATTCGAAGCAAATTTCCTTTCAAAATTTTCTTGAGAAAGATATTGATGCTTTGCATTTAAGCCGATTAATTCTTCATTTTCTAAAATCAGAGCATTCGGAGATGAATTCTTTGCCTAAACTATTAAAGAAAATCCAATCAATTATTTTAACGAAAAATACTTTACAGTTGCGACGAATCATCATTGATGTTGATTCAATGCTATAAGCGAAAAGCAGATAGCCAATGGCAAAAAAGTATACAATCAAGCTATTTACAATGAAACTGATTTATAGTGTAATGCTGATCCTTTGTGGATTGGTGTTTACGAATGCACAGAAAACTTTCACTGTTCAGGGGACAGTTCAGGATTTCCACGATAAAACCATGCTCGAAAATGCTGTGGTAAAATTGGGAGATTTCACTGCGAGAACAGATAAAAGCGGAAAGTTTTCTTTCAATAAAATTCCTTCAGGGAATTACACACTCATTGCAAAGCATCCTGATTGTAATGATTATACTGAAAATGTAGGAGTTACACAGGATGTTCATTTAGCCATTACTTTAGAACACCATATTGGTGAAATAGAAACCGTCACTATTCATGGAAGTCACAAAACCAAAGGTTCGGTGATTATGCAGACGCTGAACCATACCGATATTGAGAGAAATTCTACTGAGAATTTAGGAAATTTACTTTCGAAAATGACGGGTGTTACAGCTTTAAAGACAGGGAATAATATTTCGAAACCTGTAATTCACGGTTTGTACGGAAGCCGGATTTCTATTCTGAATAATGGCGTAAAGATGGCAGAACAGGAGTGGGGTGTAGAGCATGCACCAAATGTTGATACCAATGATTTCGAACACATTGATGTCATTAAAGGAGCATCAGCATTAAAATACGGAAACGAAGGCGTAGGCGGAGTGGTCGTTCTTGAGCCAGCCACGGTTCCAAAAAGAGATACACTCATGGGAAACATTAAACTTTCAGGGATTTCCAATGGGAAAGGTGCTGAGATTTCCACTAACGTTTTAAAATCATGGGAAAACGAATGGTTTGTAAAAACCGGTGGCAGTTATAAGAAGCTTGGCGATCTGTATGTTCCGCATCATACATTGCAGAATACAGGAGCTGAGGTTAACTCTTTTAACTTCTCTTTCGGGAAGCACAGTTTTATGCAGGGCTTTGATGTTTCTTACAGCGGAATCAATCAGGAATTCGGGATTTACAGAGGCGCGCATTTGGCAAGTCCTGAAGACTTTTATAATGCAGTAAACTTCGGTCAGTCTTATTATCTGGATCAGTTTATGTACGATATTGATAACCCGAAGCAGGAAGTGGCACATCATATTGCCAAGCTGTCTGCATACAGACGTTTTGCGGATTTTGGGAAATTAACGTTCCAGTACAGCTTTCAGCTGAACCGCAGAAAAGAATATGACATCAGACGGGGCGAATTTAATGATCTTCCGTCAATGGATTTGAGATTGATTACGCATTCTGCGAGTTTGGTTCATTTGATCGAACGCTCAAACTGGAGCTTAGAAAGTGGAATTTCCGGAACTTTTCAGGATAACTATCCCAATCCTTCTACAAAGGCTAGACGTTTAATTCCGGATTACTACCGATATGATGCAGGAGCATTTTCTGTATTTAAATACCGTCTGAATACCCAGTTAAATGTTGAAGCCGGAGCAAGATATGATTTCAGCAGATATGACGCTTACAAATATTACGACTCAGATAAGTGGAATGCGAATTACGCGGATACTTTTCCTCAGTTTTTTGTGAACGAATCGGGAAGCAGAATTCTGACGAGACCTATTTTAGATTATCATAATTTCTCTGCCAATATTGGTTTAGATTACAGGCCAACGCAGAATTTTGAGTTTAAATTAAATCTTTCTAGAGCAGACAGAACGCCGAATCCTGCAGAGCTTTTCTCAGACGGACTTCATCACTCTGCTGCAATTATGGAAGAGGGAAATTTAAATATTAAAAAAGAAACGGTTTATAATGTGAATCTTTCAGTGGCAGGTCATTTTGATGTTTTAAAAGGTCTTCATCTGGAGGTGAATCCTTATTTAATGATGTCTGATAATTTTGTGAATCAGATTCCGACAAGCGTGATGAGTACCAACAGAGGAGTATTCCCGGTTTGGACTTATCAGCAGATCAAAGCAAGGATTTACGGGTTGGATGCCGATGCGGAACTCAATATTTTAGATAATCTGAAATGGAAATCAGGATTCAGTATTCTGAAAGGTGACGATCTTTCGAATAATGAACCTCTGATTTTAATGATGCCGGCAAAGCTGAGAAATTCAATTGAGCTTAATCTGAGTAAGCCGTCTCATTTTTATGTGACCCTGGAGAACGAGAATGCTTTTAAACAGAACCGTTTCCCAATCAGAGATCTTCCCGTAACATTTATCAAAGATGGAGTGGAGAGAAGCGAAACTGTCGATTTTAGTTCGACACCCGCTGCTTACACTTTATTTAATGCTTCAGTAGGAGCAGATATTATTAAAAATCTGAATGTCAATTTCAGAATCAACAATGTATTTAACACAGAGTACCGCGAATATCTGAACAGACTCAGATATTACATGTATGAGCCGGGAAGAAATTTCGTCGTGACTCTGAAGTACAATTTCTAATTATTATAACTTAAAATTTAAAATTAAAATGAAAAAATTATTCAATATTACATTAGTTCTTTTAGCAGCATTTTTAGTATTTTCTTGTCGTTCAGATGATGACAGTATTCCAGAAGATGTTCACGAGCATGATGAGATTGGGAAGGTGGTTTTAAAACTGACCAATAAAGCGGATGCTACAGATATTCAGACTGTGAATGTTATTGCAGGTCAGGCAGACGGGCACTTGCATTTACACGCTGGTGATACGTATTTGGCGGAATTGGATTTCCAGATTGCGCATGAAGATCATTATCATTCTTCAGATGAGATTGAAGAGGAAAAAGATCACCACTTTATTGTATTTAATCCTGCTAATGCAGATATTAACGTACTGAGAACAGCCAATGATATTGTAAGAACAGACGGTCAAAAATTAGGTTTAAGAAGTGAGTGGACTGTAAATTCTGTACAGACAACAGGAAAAATGAATATCAAATTAATCCACGGTCCGGCAACTGTTAACCAGAACTATCCTTCTGCAACCAACCAGTTAGGGCAGACTACAGGTGGTGAAACTGATGTTGATATTACGGTTGACGCACATTAAAATTATTAGAGAACAAAATTTTAATAAGACTGAAAGACACTATTCTATAGTGTCTTTTTTATTTTAACGTATTATAACAAAAGGAATGGCTTATTTTAATAAAAAATTCATATTTTTGCAACCTAAAATTTTAATCAATAATGAAGGTTACCGCAAAAAACCATGATGATGTAAGTGCATTGCTTACAGTAACATTGGAGAAATCTGACTACAAAGAAAAAGTAGAAAAGCAATTGATTAATTATGCTAAAAACGCACAGGTTCCTGGTTTCAGAAAAGGAAAAGTGCCTTTGAGTATGGTTAGAAAGCAATATGAAGCAGGGATTGCATTCGAAGAAATCAACAAACAAGTTTCTGATGCTTTGAATAACTATATCAACGAAAACAAACTAAGACTTGTAGGTCAGCCAGTACCTCAGCCGGTGAATGATTTCAACCACAATGCTGAGAAATTGGAAGTTGCTTTCGAAGTAGGTTACGAACCAGAATTTACTATAGATTTGGCTAAATATGAGGCTCCTCACTACAAAGTAGAAGCTTCTGATAAAGAAATCAGCAAAAGCATCGAGAACATGCAGAAACGTTTTGCAGAGCAGGTTCCGCAAGACAAAATCACTAAAGATTCTTATATCAACTTGGAGATTTCTCAGGTTGTGGAAGAAGATGCTGAAGGTGAGCACCACCACCATCCAAAAAATGCTACCATTACTGCTGAAAACAAAGATGCTTTCAAATTGGTAAAAGGTCTTAAAATGGATGAGTCTGTGAAAGTTTCTAAGGAAACTTTAGCTTCTGACGAAAACTTAGCGAAAGAATTAGGATTTACTAAAGAAGAAGCTGAGCACTTACACCACGCTGAAGTTGAAGTAAAAGTAAAAGATTTCTACAGCCTAAACTTAGCAGAACTTAACGAAGAATTATTCGATAAAGTTTACGGAGAAGGAAACATCAAAACTGAGGATGAACTTAAAGAAAAAGTGAAAACTGAGTTAGACGAATACTTCCAGCAAAATGCAGACGTACACTTTGTAAACAAAGTTTTGGAGCAGGTTTCTGAAAAAGAAGAAGTTAAACTTCCTGAGTCTTTCCTGACGAAGTGGTTGGTATTCTCTAATCAGAACATCCAGTCTGAAGAGCAGGCTAAAGAAATTCTTGAAGCTGAGAAAACTCAATTGAAATATCAGATCATCGAAGGAAAATTGATGTCAGATAACGATATCAAATTAGATTACGCTGATGTTTTAGCTCAGGCTGAGCAGTTGGTAAGAAATCAATTGGCGATCTACGGAATTCACCATTTAGGAGATGAAGAAGTTCAGAAATATGCTGCTGAAATGTTGAAAGACCAAGAGCAGGTAAGACAAATTTCTTCTGAAGTTGCTATGGCAAAACTGAAAGATGTAATTCTTGAAAAAGCTACTAAAAAAGAAACTGCAATTTCGCACGACGAATTTTTAGAAGAATTGAAGAAGTAATTTTCTTTTTAAATATACAATTAAAACCCACCAAATCGGTGGGTTTTCTTGTTGCAGGAGGTGGGAATCTGCAGATACATCACGGTGAAATTTTATTTTTATCTACACCTTTTTTCAATTTAATGATAGGAAAATAATTTGTGGTTCCATATTTGTAAGGTTAGATTTGAAATTAAAAAAATATTATTATTATGATTAAAAAAATCTACTCGTCTTGCTTGATGATGCTCTCGTTATTTGTTGTGCTTACAACATTCACAAGTTGTGATGATGACAACGGTGTTCCAGTTCCATTTGCAATACCATTATCAGTAGAAACTACGGTACCGTTTGCATCTGTTACCACAACCGGCTATCTTACTTACCCTGAAATCCCATTGGATCTTGATGTTGATGCAAAAATCAAGGAGAAATACAGCAGTCTTTCTATTGATAACCTGACATCTGCAAAATTGGAATCTTTAGAGATAGTATTAAAAAGTTCTACCTTAAACGGAAAACTTGATGCAATCAAAAATGCCAGACTTTACATTAAAACTCCTGAGCTTGAAAAGAAATTAGTTGCAACGGTAATGAACAACACCAGTACTGATAAAATAGTTTTTGCAACTGAAGACGCTGAACTGATCGAGTATTTAAGATCAAAGAAAAACTCTTTAATTATGGAGATTCAAGGTCAGAAGCTTTTGGCTGACGAATTTACTTTAATGATCAATCCTTCTTTCAAAATCAACGTTGGATTATAAACAATAAGTACAGAAGCACAATTTTTGAATTAAAATTTGACATTCTGATTATACAAGGCCGGATCTAATCCGGCTTTCTTTGTTTTATACCCTATAATATGTTTTTTAGACTAATAGAAAAATGGACCTACTGAAAAAATCCACTTAGTCCAGTACGTCATGGCGTTGAACAAATTTAAAAAACGCCTTTGACCTATCGTGAGAACAATAACTTTGTTTTAATTCAGAAATCCTACGATGAATGTGAAAACAATCTCATTTTGGAAGTAATTTTAACAAACAAATAACTTTTGTTAAGTATTTATTAACACTGTTAGGTATAGTTATTGCTTCTAATAGAATCGATTCTCAAGTTTAATTGAGTTTTCATGGTTATTAGTTTTTACCCAGCTTCGGCTGGGTTTTTTTATGCAGAATATTTAAGTGTACATTTAGCCTGCTTCTTACCAGCTATTAGTAGGTTTTTATTTAAAAGATTTGTTTTTACGTTACTTCTCTTTACTCATTTTTCCGTAAGAAAACATTAAGATAAGTATCTATCTCAAAATATTGATCTCCTCGTTTTACTTTAAGCTTTAATTTCTCGTTTGGTGTAAGCTGTCGGTCAAATTTTTCAAGATTTAATTTTTTAACAGAAACGTTATTTATTGCTACAATTTCGTCTCTATGTTTCACTCCTCTTTTGTAAGCATCGCTTTCTTCATAAATACTTCCAACGAGCCACTGTTTGTCATTATCATTTGTTTCTATTAAAACAAAAGCCTTGTATAAATCATCTGATGGTTTATTGATATTTTTATTTGGTCTTACCCAAATTTTTTGCTGAGTGGGATGATAGATGATATCAAAATGATCCAATAAATCGTTGCCGACAATACCGATGTAATTTTTGTTTTTCGATAGAGCTCCAATACTGTCATTGCTAACATCTATTTGGTGGTTGACCAGTTTGAATTTATCAATTTTTATTTCAGATGCAAACATAGAATATCCCATATGTAATCCGCTAACTCCGCCATTGTTGATATAAGTTACTTTTTTACTGTTAATAATATCTTCATTTTTAGCAAACTCACTTGTTAAGATTGTTTTGAAAGAACCGGTATCAATTATGAAATCTCCTTTTTTCACTGTTCCGTTATTCAGCACCAGTTCCATGGGAAGATACATGTAGTTTCCATCATATTTAACAGGAATTGCTTGATAGTTATCCTTTATTTCAGGGTTTAAAATAATTTTCTGTTTGATATAATTTATTTCAAACGGTATATTGCCAAAATTTACAAACCCCACAATTCCGTCGATATTCCTGCCGAAAGATTTTTTCAGATTATGAATCATAGTATACTTTGAAGAAAATGTATTGTTACTTACAGAAAATTTAATCGTATCAAGAATTTGAATCATTTTCGCCGGACTGTTTCCAGTCCCTATATTTTCTGATTCAGAAAAATGATTAAAAGACATTCTTTTATTTTTATAAAAGGTACTGTCTATAATAAACCAACCAGATGCTGTATCAAAATAGAAATTTCCTTCATCATATTCGTTAGCTTTTAGTTTAATATAAATATGTCTTCCATTATTTTTGAATTTAATGGATTCTTTTTTTTGTTGATAAATATTTTTCGTACACGATAACAGCAGCGAAGAAAAAATTGTCAGAATTAGTAATTTAACCATTAGGAAATTTGTAAAAAACATTTAACCCACCTACGAAATCTCCTGACTTTGCGTCTTTCTTTCGTAATATGTCTTCTCAAATTTACAAATATGATGTCTGAAGAAAAAAAACACAGGCTAAAATCTGTGCTATATAATTTGTTCGGGAGAATTTGAGCACCGGACAGACAGTTCGGCATCCGCAACCTCGAAGTCATCGGAAAATCCTTTTGTTTAGATGTATTTCAACCTACAAAAAAAGCTGGCAGGAGGCGAATTTTTTCGCTGTTGGCAAGCGGTTTTAGTATGCAGAAAATATTAATATTTTGTTTAGAATAAAATCTTATCTTTATGATAATCAAAAAATTACATTATGAAAACAATTTTACTTTTTAATCAAGTACAGGATGTAGTATTGAAAAAATCAGCTCAGACAGCAGTGAACTCAATACGGCAAGTATGTCTGTTCATTTCATTTTTAATGATATCGACTACAGCTTCTTTAAATTCACAAACTTCCAAAGTAATCCCGGATATCAGTGTAACCGGAGCTTTTATAGGTCCATTAACCAACGGTGCAAGAACCAATCAGCTGATTATTGATGATTCTCAGCTTACTACTTTATCAGGGAAGTATCTTACTTCTATTTCCTTCAGGCTGCCGACCACGGCAACTGTTTCCTGGCCGGCTGCCAATACAACGTTTCCAAGCTATGAAGTTTATCTGAGTAACAGTGTAGACCCGGCAAACAGACAGTTGAATTTCACTGCGAATGTAGTGGGAACTCAGACTCAGGTGCGGGCAGGCAGTTTGCTCATTCCGGCTGGATCACTTACCGCAGGAGGCGCGCCAAACGCTTTTACTTTCGATATCGTGTTTAATACTCCCTATCTGTACACCGGAACCAATCTTTTAATAGAAATCCGCCATACCGGTAGTGATGGTACTTCTGCTTCCACTCATGCCGCGGGAACTTCTACTGCAGGATACGGAACACTTTTCACCTCATGTTGGGCAAGTACAGGAAATGTGATGAATGCTAACTTCTCTTATGTAAAGATCAATTCACTCGATGCACTGGGCGTAAAATCTGTGGAAATAGATGGGGGCTTATCTGTATATCCAAATCCGGTAACGGATTATCTTTTTGTGAAATCGGCTAAAGAGGTGGCAGAATTCAATATCTTTAATATGGCAGGTCAGAAGATTTTCTCTCAGAAGAATACAGGAAAAACCTCTCAGTTGGATGTCAGCAATATTGCGAGAGGAAATTATATTCTGCAGATCATTGACAGAAATGGAAACACGAGTTCTACAAAATTTATTAAACAATAAATGCAGTCTGATGTCGGTAGTGGATAAATATTCTTTTATGGAATAATTGTTGATACTCCTGTACCGTTCAAAATTCTTATATTTACATCACTAAAATTTAAATCATATGAAAAAGATAATCGTTCCGTTTTTCTGCGCTGTATTGTTTTCTACATCAGCAGTAGCACAAAAAACATCTACGGCTACCGTAAAAACAGCTGCATCAACGTCGCAGATCACTCCAAAACAGGTTGTTGACAACTATCTTACCGCATTGGGAGGAAAAGCAAAACTGGAGTCTGTAAAATCTACCATCATTGAAAATACAATTACCGCTCAGGGCATGGAGATCAGTTCTACTACAAAAAAAATGGGGAATAAATTCAAATCTGTGCAGACCGTAATGGGACAGGAGATGACTCAGGTTTTTGACGGTGAAAAGGGTTTCATGAATCAAATGGGAGCTAAAACTGAGATTCCTGCTGCTCAGATAGAGGAGCTTAAAAAAAGCACAACTATCGATGCCTTAGGATACGATGCTTCAAAATTTAGTACGGTAACCGTTGAGAAAATTGACGGTAAAGACTACAACGTACTGTCTTCAGATAAAGGTAAATTCTATTTCGACGCTGCTACAGGATTGCTTTATAAAGCAGGAACAGGGCAGGGAGATGCGATTATGAAAAGCTATATTACAGTAGACGGTATCAAGTTTCCTGAGCTGATAGAAGCAGAAGGTCAGGGGCAGAAAGTTACCATCAAAACCAATAAAGTAACCTTGAACTCTGGAGTAAGCGACGCAGATTTCAAATAAATGATAAATCTTTAAGAAAGAAAAGACCGGAATTTATCCGGTCTTTTTTTGTTTGATAACCTGCTGCTATTGGATTTGTAATCATCAGGGTAGAGCTCGATTTAGGCTACAATAATTAAACAACTGTTTGTGAAATAAACTTTAACTCAACTTTAACTAAAATCTTAGGGATAAAATTTCTTGTAACTGTGATTAATTTATACTTTTATCACGCAAAATTTAATAACAACTGTATGAAAAAAGTTCTACTGTCATTAGGGATGGTCTTAATGGCATCCGCTAATGCATTCGCGCAGAATATCCCGATGGATGCTTCTGTAAAAACAGGTACTCTTCCGAACGGGATGAAGTATTACATCAAAAAAAACACTTTGCCAGAGAAAAAGGTAGACTTCCGTTTAGCGATCAACGCCGGATCTATTCTTGAAGATGAAAACCAGAGAGGTCTTGCTCACTTTATGGAGCACATGAACTTTAACGGAACCAAAAATTTCCCGGACAACAAATTGGTAGACTTTCTACAGTCAATCGGGGTGAAATTCGGTCAGCACCTTAATGCCTACACAAGCTTTGATGAAACCGTCTATATGCTTCCGGTACCTTTAGACAAACCAGGAAACCTTGATGCAGGTCTTAAAGTAATGGAAGACTGGGCATTTAATGCTTTGCTTACGGATGAGCAGATTAATAAAGAAAGAGGTGTTGTCTTGGAAGAATTAAGACTGGGATTAGGAGCAGACAAAAGAATGTCTGACAAATATTTACCTAAACTTCTTTATAAATCTCAATACGCCAACAGACTTCCGATCGGGACGAAAGAGGTATTGCAAAATTTTAAACCAGACGTGATCAGACAGTTTCATAAAGACTGGTACAGACCGGATCTGATGGCGATTGTTGTGGTAGGAGATATCAATGTAGATGAGGTCGAGAAAAAAATTAAAGATAATTTCGGGAAATATAAAAATCCATCTAAGCCAAGAGAAAGAAAAACTTTTGATTTACCAAATCACCAGGAGACTCTTGTTGCTATAGAAACTGATCCGGATGCTACAAGTTCAATGGTTCAGTTTGTTATGAAAGATTCTGAAGCCTATACGCCGGATGTTACGGTAGAGCAGTACAATCAGAGTCTTGTTGAGAATCTTGCGACGACGATGCTTAACAACAGATTGAGAGAACTGGTGAACTCAAATAATCCACCGTTCACTTTCGGATCTGTATATCATGGCGGATCTTATGCAAGAACTAAGGAAGCATTCCAGGGATTTGCAATGGTAAAAGAAGGTAACCAGCTGAGCGCGCTGAATGTTCTTTTAGAGGAAACAGAAAGAGCGAAAAGATTCGGCTTCACTCAAAGTGAATTAGACAGAGCAAAATCTCAGGTGCTATCAAACTTAGAAAGATCTTACAACAACCGCGATAAGACAGAAAGCGATATGTTGGTAGACGAATATGTAAGAAACTTCCTTGAGCAGGAACCAATGCCGGGAATCGCATGGGAATATGAAGATACTAAGAAATTCTTACCGTCTGTAACACTGGCTCAGACCAATGAGGTAATTAAGAAAATGGTGAAAGAGGACAGCCGTGTAATTGTAATTACTGGTCCTAAAAAAGATAACGTGACGATGCCTACAGAAGCGATGGTTCTGAAGACTTTCGATAATGTGAAAATGGCTGATCTTAAACCTTACGAAGAAAAAGCAGCGATTAAAAATCTTGTCAAGAGTTTCAAATCTGAAGGTAAAATTGCTAAAACAGAAACGGATGCTAAGCTAGGTACTACAACCTGGACTTTAGGAAACGGCGCAAAAGTAACGTTCAAAAAAACTGACTTTAAAGATGATGAGATTGTTTTCACTGCAAGAAGCTTGGGAGGAAACTCAATCATTCCGGATGCAGAATACAACAAAACACAGTTTGCTTATTCGGCCCTGTCTGAAGCAGGTGTCAATGGTTTTTCAAAAGCAGATCTTACCAATTATCTGGCAGGAAAACAGGTAAATGTAAATCCTTTTATTGGCCCATTAACAGAAGGGATTAACGGTAGAACAAGCCAAAAGGATCTTGGTACTGCGATGGAAATGATCTATGCGTATTTCACAGGATTAAATTACAGTCCGGAAGCGTTTAATGCATTCAAAACCAAGCAGTCTGCGATGTTGGACAATATGCTTTCAAATCCACAATTCTACTTCTCAAGTGAGCACGCTAAGTTTTTAAATCAGAAAAACCCGAGATTTATTGGTATTATTCCTATGGAAAAAGATTGGGCAGCGACTGATTATAAAAAAGCCTATGATATCTATAAAGAGAAATTTGCCAATGCAGGGAATTTCCATTTCTATTTTGTAGGAAACATTGATGAGGCTACCTTTAAAAAAGAAGTTCTGCAGTATATCGGAAGTCTTCCTTCTACCGGAAAAGAGACCAAGTATAAAGATACTGGATACAGACAGATGATGGGTGACTTTACCAAAGTTTACAAAAAAGGAAAAGATCCTAAGAGTATGGTGCAGATCGTCTATGCAGGAGAAGCTCCTTACAATGAGAAAGAGGCAATCGCTTTGGAAGCTTTAGGTGAAGTGGCAACCATTAAAGTCATAGAAAAACTAAGAGAGGATGAAAGCGGAATTTATGGTGGTGGAGCAAGAGGTTATATGGGAAAAGTACCTTACAACAGCTACTCATTCAGCATCAGCTTCCCTTGTGGACCTGAAAATGCAGATAAGCTGACAAAAAGTGCTATTGCTGAACTTCAGAAGCTGATTGATAAAGGTCCTGAGCAGAAAGATCTTGACAAATACAAGGAAGGTGAATACAATGACGATAAAACCAATATGAGAGACAATATGTATTGGATGAACTCATTGACTAAAAACCAGATGGATGGAACTGATAAGTATGAAATCTTAAACTATCAGGAGAAAGTGAAGGCCCTGACTGTAAAAGATCTTCAGGATGTGGCTAAAAAATATCTTAATAAAAACAGAATTGTTGCTACTTTGATGCCGGAAGACGGCTGGGAAAATGCACCAAAAAAGGCTGAAACTGCAACAGTAAAAGCCACTGTAGTAAAATAATTCAAATAATCTTAGTCGATTAAATAAAAACCACCGTAGAAATTTTTCTGCGGTGGTTTTGCTTTTTTTAAAAATTACATTTTAAGTAAATGTATTGATTAAGTTTTCTTAACGAGAATTATCTTCTATCCTAATAAAATCGTCCCGTTAAGACTGTTGTCAAGTATTGTCGTAACGAGAAAACTTTTATTGTCAATCGATGATTCAACGAAAGAATGAAAGAATGAAAGAATGAACGAATTGAATTGAATTGAATTGAATTGAATTGAAATTGAATTGAAATTTACAATTAATAGGATTACATCCTATCCTTTGCTAAATCGTCCCGTTGGGACTCAAACAAATTTCACATATCAAAAAGTAAACTATGTCTGTTTACTATTCTACACCGATCATTCATAACCCATCACCTATCATTCATCATCTGTCACCCAACGTCTATTTTCCATACTCCTTTTTCCATTCCTCAGCGACTTCGCTTAAAGTGGAGTAGAATTCTTCACCGTACTTTCTTGTCAGGGGTGTTTTTAGAAACTTGTAGACAGGAACCTGAAGTTCCTTGCCCAGTGTGCAGGCGTCGTTGCAGATCGGCCATTCATGATAGTTTAATGCTGAAAACGAAGAATACTCTGTAACACGGATTGGGTAGAGGTGACAAGAAATAGGCTTTTGCCAGTCGATAGCACCGTCTTCATAGGCTTTTTCAATTCCGCATTTTGTGATTCCGCGCTCATCAAAAGTTACATAGGCACATTCTGCGTCTTCAATCATAGGGGTTACGTACATTCCGTCCATGGGATCAGTGGTCCACGTTCCCTGTTCGTCCAAAGCTTTTATACCGTCAGCAGTAAGATAAGGTTTGATTTTATCATAAATATTATCCAAAATTACCAGCTCGTCTTTATCCAACGGAGCTCCTACATCACCTTCCACACAGCATGCACCTTTACATTTGGTAAGGTTGCAAACAAATTCTTCAGAGAAAATATCTTCAGAAATTAATTTATCGTCTATTTGAATCATAATCTTTTTTTTAAAATAAATTGAAATGGGTACCTGCCTTAAAACCAACCAGACTTGCGATGATCACCCAAAGACTGACCTCCTGCATCCAGTACTTCGGTAAGAATCTGAGCATTCTGCTGATAATAATCGTTGCCGGAAATGCCAGAAGAAGCAGATATTCATAATTGGTATTCATGTACATGACGATACTTACCAGCTGTGCAAATGAGAATACAAGAAGGAAAGTATATTTGTACCGGCTTACCGGGCTTTTCTTATTATAATGTTTAAAGTGATCATAAATTGCATAAATCAACATCAGCAAAATAGGAATCAAAGGAAGAAGTTCTGCGTAATCGGTAATAAACCTCATTTTTCCAAACGGCAGATAATCAATATTCCAGTCGTTGAATCTCATAAAAAACATCAGTGAAAAGTAACTTAACGCAATCAAAGACATTCCTAAAAAGAATCTGAAAATATTCAGACCAATTCTCTCTGAGGTTACGATCAGGTGAATCAGCACAAAGAAAATCATCGGCCATGTTGTAGGCAGAAATACGAAATTAAGCGCTAAAATAGATCCTACCAGCACGTATGATTTTTTTCTTAAATCTTCATCAGTACTTGTAAGAAGAAGCAAAAGAAAAGAATTTGTCAGCAAAGCAACCGCAATTCCGATATCGGATTTCCCGGGATAAAGTCCGAAAATAAAAAATGTATACAGAAATAACGGCAGATGCGTCTGATAATTCAGCGCAATAGTATTAAAACAGAAATAACCTAACGCAATTCCTAAAAACGTAATAACCGCAATTATTGCTTCGTACGAGTTGAAATTCAGTATATTAAATATAATTACTACTAAAAGAAGAAAACCAATGTAAACAGGAATTGAAAAAATATTGCTTTCTTTTGAAAGTAATCTAAACATTTTTTATAAATTTGTGCAAAGTTAATTTAAAAAAGGAAAATAATGACGTCTTTCTTTCTATTCTTAAGTAGGGTTTTCAAATGGTCTTTTGGTTTTTTCGAAAACTTTGGAAACGTACTCAACTGGATTTTATTCTTAGTTTGTTGCGTACTATTTACATATTGGTGCTATGTCTTGGTGGTGACGCTTGGAGGGGACAAAGACAAAGAGTATTATTCTCCGACTGAGGGTAAAAACCCTTATTACGATCCTACGATCTACAAAAAAGAAGGTTAATTAATTGGTTATATAGTAAAAGACCGATCAAAGTTTTATTTGATCGGTCTTTTTATGCTTATAATTTGTCTAGTCATGAATTGGTAAAACCAAAACCGGTACTTTAGAATTTTTTGTAATTCCTTTGGTTAGGCTTCCTACAAAGACATCGTAAATTCCGCTTCTACCGTGAGAACCCATTACGATAAAGTCTGCATTTTTGGTGTCTGCATATTCCAAGATAATATCTTTGGCAATGCCCTGTTTCAACAGGTGTTCGCAATCAATATCGTGAGCAAGAATTTTTTGATTAATCTTGTTGAGCAACACAAGTTCTTCCCGGATTTCGTTTTCTTCAACCTCGGGAAAATACTGGTAACCCATATCTCCGATTGCAAAACCAATATCTGTAGGCGCTACATGTATTAAATTAAGCTTTCCGTTGACTTTCTTCGCAAATTCTATCGCTCCGTCTACTAGCTGATCTGTTTTTTCGCCAAAATCTACTGGCAGTACTATATTGATCATATTTTTATATTTTAATTTGTCTTTTAAAGATATGAAAATAATATAAAAAAAAACTGTTAAAAATTTATAATATTCGAATATCTAAAGCCTTTTCTTCCTCAAGATAAGCCTCCAGAATATCATTTTCATAAACTTTTCCTACCCCTTCAGGAGTTCCGGTGAAAATCAAATCACCAACTCTTAACGTGAAATACTGAGATACGAATGCGATGATATCATCAATCTTGAACATCATATCTTTTGAATTTCCGTGCTGTACTTTTTCTTTGTTTTTTAATAATGAAAACTGAAGATTTTTAAGGTCAAAATTTTCCTTTCTGAAGAAGTTTCCTACCACAGCAGAACCGTCGAAACCTTTTGCCAGTTCCCACGGAAGACCTTTAGATTTTAAATCGCTTTGCAAATCTCTTGCAGTAAAATCGATTCCCAAACCAATTTCTTCGTAATGTTTGTTCGCTGCTTCTTTCTGAATGTACTTTCCACCTTTTGAGATTTTCACCACAATTTCCAGTTCGTAATGAACGTCATTGGAAAATTCCGGAATATAAAAGTCATTTCCTTTCAAAACCGCAGTGTCAGGTTTCATAAAAATTACAGGCTTGTCTGGGATGGCGTTACCCAGCTCTTTTGCGTGTTCACTGTAATTTCTTCCGATGCAGATTATTTTCATTGTTATATTTTTATTTTTGTCGATGGTAATTCAGAAATATTAACTGAAATACCTGGGAACAATTTATTGAGCATTATTATTTTTAGGAGCTATTTCCAGCTCTCCACTATATCTTTTTTGGGAAGGCCTCCGCTTCGCTCTGTCCTCAACAAAAAAGGATGCCGTTGCGATCTGGGCTAGGGGTTTTGTCTGTTATTTTCACATTTGTGAATAACCATTCAAGTTTATCATTCCGTAGGAATCTGAGCGTATATTTAAAACACTATTTAGATTCTTTCAGAATGACAAAGTATGTTTTACTTACTCATGCGTAAACTCGTTCTCACAGTAATAACAAACGTATTTATCGCTTGAAAGCAGAGAAATCCCAAAGAAACTCGTCGAGCTGTCATCTTTATAAATATGATTCGAGCCACATTTCGGGCAGACAAAATCAAACTTCGGATTTTCAACGGTGTGTTCAACTTTCAGAGAGAACTTATTGTTTTCATGATAATCAATAAGAATTTTCTCGGCGGTTTTAAAATCATTCTCAAAAACCTGCAGTTGAATTCCGCCCAATGCTTGAGATAAAAGCCAGTCTGACTGAATGGTCTGCTCGTTGGCAATGAAACTCTGAATGTCGTTTTCAGCTAAGATCTGTTTATCTCTGTTGGCTTCGAGAGCGGTTTCGTAAAATTTGAACTTAACTAAATCATTCATAATTTAAAATTTACTTGACAGTTGAATTTTGGTGAAGACTTTCTTCGTGTATAGCGGAAAATCAGCATTCTGAAGCCATCCGTAATACCCAAGGTCTTTTTTGAAAACATCTTTCACACCCTGACCTTTATATTTTCCGAAGTTGAAAACCTCGATATTTTTATCATTAAATCCGATAAAACCTGCCAAATCAGCATTCTTATTATGAAAACTGAATTCACTTAAGGCATTAATCTCTTTCGGAACATCATCATATTTACCAACCTGGGCATCTAAAACTTCGAAAGTTGCCAAAACATCAGCTTCCGCCGAATGTGCATTTTCTAAATTTTTCCCACAGTAAAACTGATAGGCTGCACCCAGATTTCGAGGTTCCATTTTATGGTAGATAGTCTGTGCATCGACTAATTTGAATTTACTCAAATCAAAATCGAAATCTGCACGGAGCAATTCTTCCGCCAATAACGGAACATCAAATCGGTTAGAATTAAAACCACCCAAATCTGCGCCAGAAATCATTTCTACCACTTTAGAGGCAATTTCTTTAAAAGTTGGAGCGTCTTTCACGTCTTCATCATAAATTCCGTGAACTTCACTGGATTGTAAAGGAATGGACATTTCAGGATTTACACGCCAGGTTTTGCTTTCTCTTGAAGAATCAGGATTTACTTTTAAAATACAGATTTCAACGATTCGGTCTTTCCCGACGTTGATTCCGGTTGTTTCAAGATCGAAGATACAGAGAGGTTTATGGAGTTTTAAGTTCATTTTAAATTGCTTTTTGTTGCTGGCGATTGGCTTCTGGCTTTTTCACCTATGTTTATTTTATAGTTTGAAATGTGTTAATTTGAAAATGGGAAAACTTCCAGTTTTCTACTTTAATTGTTTTTGAAAGATCATTGAAATTAAAATGTAATATAAAATCACCAGAGGAATACCGACAGTTTTGAATATAATTAAAATAAGAATTACGCCAATCAATAGTGCTATTTTTGGATAGTTATCCTGTAGTTTCATTGATTTGAATTTCATGGCAATCATTTTAATTGGTGAAATTAGAAGCCAGGAAGAAATTACAGTTAAAAGTAACAAAATTTCAACGCTAAAATTGATGCTTAGTGTTCCAAACTGATTTCCTGATTGTAGAGTTTGAATAACGTAATAAATTCCAAAAATCAAAATTGTATTACTCGGCGTATTTAAACCTTTAAAATAATATTTCTGATCTTCATCCAGATTAAAAATTGCCAGTCTTAAACATGAGAAAAGCGTAATCAGAAATCCAAAATACTTGATTTCGAAAGGAAGCTGCATCCCTAAAAGTTCATTCCCGAAAGGTTCTAGCATTTTAAACATCGCAAGACCCGGAATGAAACCAAAACTTACCATATCCGCCAAAGAATCCAGTTGTGTTCCTAAATTGGAATTGGCTTTTAAAGCTCTCGCAACAAATCCGTCGAAAAAATCAAGTATCAATGACAGGATAATACAGATCGCAGTCGTCTGATAATCGCCATTAAGTAAATGGACAGCTCCGACGCAGCCTGAAAATAAATTCCCAAGAGTAATGGCATTTGCCAGATTGTTTTTAATGAAATTCATGAAAGCAAAATTACATTTTTTAAAAATTTTAACCTTAATTAATATGAACTAAAAATTACAATACTGTGAATTTAACTTAAATTTGCAGACCAATAAAGCCTCGTTAAAAGCACTGAAAAATAATAAACCACAAAAGTCGCAAAAGAAAATAGTGAAGGGAAAATCTCTTTAAACTTCAAAAAAGGTTTATAGCAAAGACTTCCTTTTTTGAGCCTCAAAGCATTCTCATATCTCTTAATAAACTGTTTTGACTTTTTTTTGTTTTAAAAGACTTTGAAAAGGCTCTAAATATTTTGAATAAAAAAACATCAATACCTAAAATGAATTTTTTTAAAGAATTTAGAAAGCAGGAAGTCCTGATTTTATGTTACAGGATTTTTTTGGCTTTTGTTTTTTATCAGTTTGCCAGATTTCTGTTTTGGTTTTTTAATAAAGATTTAATAAAAATAGATGGTGTTGCTGATTACCTGAGTCTGGCTTTCCATGGGATTGCGTTTGACCTTACTGCTATTTTGTATGTCAACTCACTGTTTATTCTGTTGAGCTTAATTCCGGTTATTGTTAATACGAAAAAAGTTTACCAGAAAATTCTTTTCTGGCTGTACTTTATCACCAACGGAATTGCATATATGATGAATTTCGGAGATTTTATTTATTACAAATTTTCTCAGACCAGACTGACTTCTGCCGCTTTTCAGGTCGCAAAACATGAAACCAATATTTTAAAAGTGTTTACAGTTTCTACCAAAGAACATCCATTTGTGATTTTTTGGTTCATTGCATTGATGGTGTTGTGGGTTTTTCTGTATAAAAGATTTAAAGTTGAGGAAAGAAAGCCGGCGAAACTCATTCCATATTTTATTCTTTCTGTGCTGACGATTTGCCTTTCCGCAGTATTAATCGTAGGAGGAATCCGTGGTGATTTCAAACACAGTACGCGGCCGATTAACCTTGTTGATGCCAACAAATTTGTAAAAACTCCGCTTCAGGGCAATGTTGTTCTGAACAGTACTTTTTCGTTTTTCAGAACGTTGGGAAGCAATAATTTCAAAGAGGTACATTTTGTTGATGAGAAATTTATCACTGAAAATATTGAGCCTTATAAAATCTATGACAGACAGGTTCCGGATAAACCTAATATTGTAATTTTTATTGTAGAATCTTTCGGCCGGGAATATTCCGGTGCTTTTAATAAAGATAAAAACATTAAAGATTATGTTTCTTACACTCCTTTTATCGACAGTTTAGCCAACGAAAGTCTGATTTTTCCGAACACTTTTGCCAACGGTAGACAGTCGATTCATGGGATGAGCAGTATATTGGCGGGAATTCCGAGTTTAACGGATGCTTTTACCAGTTCGCCATATTCTAACCAGAAAATTCAGTCGATCGTTTCGGTTTGCAACGAAATGGGTTACGATACATCGTTTTATCATGGTGCACCGAATGGATCAATGGGGTTTTTGGGCTTCGGAAATATTTTGGGTTTCAAACACTATTTTGGGAAAGACGAGTACAATCACAACGAAGATTTCGATGGAATGTGGGCAATCTGGGACGATCCGTTTCTTCAGTACTTTGCTAAAAATGTAGGAAAAACGAAACCCTTCATGGCAACGGTATTTACGGCTTCTTCGCATCATCCTTTCAAAATTCCTGCGAAATATAATGGAAAATTTAAAAAAGGAAATATTGAGATGCATGAACCGATGCAGTACACCGATTATTCAATTAAAAAATATTTTGAAACAGCTAAAAAGCAACCCTGGTTCAATAATACGATATTTGTTTTCACAGGAGATCATCCCAACCAGATTTATTATCCGGAGTATGAGAAAGCCATGAACCGCTTTGCCGTGCCGTTGATTTTTTATTCTCCGAATCCTCAATTAAATTTAAAAGGTGTGAATAATGAAGTTGCACAGCAGATTGATATTTATCCGACATTAGCAGATTTAATCGGCTACAACAGGCAGATAAGAAGCTGGGGAAGAAGTCTGGTGAGTGAAAAAAAGTATTCTCCACTGATCGTTAATTCTGACGGTTCTTCGGAGCAGTTCATTATCGGAAACTATATTTATCGCTTCGACGGTAAAGAAATTATTGGAATCTATGATAAAAATGATTTGGGCTTCGAAAATAATGTAATCGACAAAGTGAAAACTCCTGAAACCGAAAAAGGAAAACTTATTGCAAAAGCCTGGTATCAGGATTATATGAACAGGGTGATGAATAGAAAGCTTAATTAATTTAAAGGTCGCCAACTCTTCAAATCAGTCCTCAGACTAATATCTATGCTTTGGATAATAAAAATTCTTGCATTTTTAAAAATTATTTCTATTTTTAACTAATCAACATTTAAACAATCTATAAATAAAATTAAACTTATATAATATAAAATCGCGGGACTTAATAAGTTTAAAATACTTTTAAAGTACAGTGATTTCAGATGTCAAAAAATAAATAAAAATCTACTTATGAAAAAATTATTAGCAACATTCGTACTTTCTCTATTCAGCGTGATGTCATTTGCACAAATCGAAGGAAAATGGAAAACCATTGATGACGAAACAAAACAGGCAAAATCTATTGTTGAAATCTGGAAAAAATCTGATGGTAAATACTACGGTAAAGTTTCTCAGTTATTAATCAGACCGGCAAATCCAAATTGCGTAGGCTGTAAAGATGACCGTAAAGGAAAGCCAATTATGGGGATGGAAATCATCAGAGGCTTGGTGAAAGACGGCGATGAATTTACTGACGGAACCATTACAGATCCTAAAACCGGTAAAACTTACAAATGTACCATCACAAGATCTGGTGATAAGCTGAATGTAAGAGGTTATATGGGAGTTTCTCTTTTAGGCAGAACTCAGGTTTGGCAGAAAGTTAACTAATCAATTTAAAATAATATTAAATATTGGGCAACTCAGCAATGAGTTGTCTTTTTTATGATGTAAATAATAAATAATTACTATTTTTGTACTCTAAATTTTTCAAATAAATATGGCAGAATATACTTTTCGTGAAGTGATTGCGCAGGCAATGAGCGAGGAAATGCGTAAAGACGAATCCATTTTTCTA
The DNA here is from genome assembly GCF_025971945.1 of Chryseobacterium kimseyorum. Taxonomy (GTDB): domain Bacteria; phylum Bacteroidota; class Bacteroidia; order Flavobacteriales; family Weeksellaceae; genus Chryseobacterium; species Chryseobacterium kimseyorum. The sequence continues at coordinate 51,692 of NZ_JAPDHW010000013.1, read as the reverse complement.
ATGGGAGAAGAAGTAGCAGAATACAACGGTGCTTACAAAGCTTCTAAAGGAATGTTGGATGAGTTTGGTGCTAAACGTGTAATCGATACACCTATTGCTGAACTTGGTTTTACAGGGATCGCTGTGGGTGCTGCAATGAATGGTAACAGACCAATTGTAGAATATATGACGTTCAACTTTGCCCTTGTTGGGATCGATCAGATCATCAACAATGCTGCAAAAATCCGTCAGATGAGTGGTGGTCAGTGGAACTGTCCGATTGTTTTCCGTGGTCCTACAGCTTCTGCAGGTCAGCTGGGAGCAACACACTCTCAGGCTTTTGAAAACTGGTATGCAAACATTCCTGGTCTTAAAGTAGTAGTTCCTTCAAATCCTTATGATGCGAAAGGGTTATTGAAAACTGCAATTCAGGATAATGATCCTGTAATCTTCATGGAATCTGAGCAGATGTATGGAGATAAAATGGAAATTCCTGAAGAAGAATATTACTTACCAATAGGAAAAGCGGATATCAAAAAAGAAGGTACAGATGTAACTTTGGTTTCTTTCGGAAAGATTATGAAATTAGCAATTCAGGCAGCTGAAGATTTAGCTAAAGAAGGTATTTCTGTTGAGGTAATCGACTTAAGAACAGTTCGTCCTTTAGATTTCGATACCGTTTTAGCTTCAGTAAAGAAAACAAACAGATTGGTTATTTTAGAAGAAGCTTGGCCATTTGGTTCAGTATCTTCAGAGATTACTTATATGGTACAGCAAAAAGCATTTGATTATTTAGATGCTCCAATTAAGAGAATTACGACTCCGGATGCTCCTGCACCTTATTCAGCAGCATTATTTGCAGATTGGTTCCCGAAACTTGAAAAAGTGAAAGAGGAAATTAAAAAAGCAATGTACGTTAAATCATAGAAAAAAACTTCCGAAAGGAAGTTTTTTCATTTATACAATGTATCACTATTTGAGCTGAGGGTCATAAATTTAGTATACATTTGCGCTTTCAAAATAATTAGCTGACATGGCAGAAGTTACAGAAGGAGGTCATCATATAGACCTGAAAAAACTTTCATTTGTGGGAGTTCTTGTTTCACTGGGAATTGTTTTCGGTGATATCGGTACCTCACCGCTTTACGTAATGAAAGCGATTGTGAATGCAAGCAAAGATTCTACGATGCCTTTTGATGCTTATATCGAAGGCGCGATCTCGTGTATTATCTGGACGCTTACCCTGCAAACCACCATCAAGTATGTTATTATTGCATTACGGGCTGACAACAAAGGTGAAGGTGGGATTTTAGCTCTTTATTCACTCGTCAAAAAACTCAAGAAAAAGTGGCTATACGTCGTCGCTATCATTGGTGCTTCAACCTTAGTTGCCGATAGTGTTATTACGCCGTCTCTGACTGTAATGTCTGCCATTGAAGGTCTAAAAATTTACAATCCCGAAACTCCGGTTGTCGTTATTACTATTTTTATTTTATTTATTGTATTTGTCGTTCAGCAATTTGGTACGGCATCTATCGGTAAACTTTTCGGGCCTATTATGGTGACGTGGTTTCTTGCATTAGGAATTTTCGGATCTGTACATATTGTAGAGCATATTGAAATTTTAAAAGCATTCAATCCTGTTTACGCTTACAATCTGATTACCCATTCGCCAAGTGCCATTGTTATTATGGGAGCCGTTTTCCTTTGTACAACGGGAGCCGAGGCGCTGTATTCAGATCTAGGACACTGTGGTGCAAAAAACATTAGAGTAAGCTGGATTTTTGTAAAATTAATGTTGATTTTAAATTATTTAGGTCAGGGTGCTTGGCTTTTAACCAATTATAAACAGGTTTTTACAGGAGTTAATCCTTTCTTCGGAATTATGCCGGAATGGGCAGTTTTACCGGGCGTAATCCTGGCAACTTTGGCAGCAATTATTGCCAGTCAGGCGGTAATTACCGGTTCGTTTACCATGTTTTCCGAGGCTATGTCAATCTCATTCTGGCCAAACCAACATATTGAATATCCTTCAGGGATCAAAGGGCAAATGTATATTCCAAGGATTAACTGGGGATTAATGGCCTTGTGTTTCGGAGTGGTAATATTCTTTAAGGAATCCGGTAAAATGGAAGCTGCCTATGGTCTTACGATCACCATTACGATGTTAATGACCACGATATTATTGATCTATTGGTTAAGCAGAAGCCGTGTCAACAGAATTTTCATCATCGGTTTTGGGATGGTTTATATTTTCTTAGAATCAGGATTCTTCTATGCCAATGTTATAAAATTCATGGATGGCGGATGGCTGACCATGGTATTGGGAGGATTTATCGCAGTGTGTATGTACGCTTGGTATAACGGCAGAATGATTAAGGCGAATTTCATTAATTTCGTTAAAATTGATAAGTACGTTTCTATCATCAAAGACATGAAACTGGATGAAACCATTCCGAAGTACTGTACAAACCTTGCTTACCTAAGCCGTGCAAAGAGAAATGATGAGATCGAGGCGAAAATTATTTATTCGATCATTAAAAAACAGCCTAAGAGAGCTGATCATTATTTTATTTTAAGTATTGTGAATCAGGAAGATCCTTATACTTTTAAATACAGTGTCGACGAAATCTTGCCGGGGACTATCTATAAAGTAAATTTCCTTTTAGGATTTAAAGTAGACCGCAGAATCAATGATTATTTCAACATGGTTCTGAAAGATCTGATGGCAGAAGGTACCATTCCTTCACGAAGCAGTCACCCTTCTCTGAGAGCGCACAATATTCCGCCGGATTTGAAGTATGTGATTATTGATAACACCTATATCAACGATATTCTTTTAACGGTAAAACAGAAAATTACCCTAAGTTTATACAACTTTGTGAAGTATATCGGAAGTGATGATTTCAAAGCGTGGGGTGTCACGATGCACAACGTAGAGGTAGAATCTGCACCTTTGACTGAAGAGACTATTTCAGCAAACCGAATTCAGCAGTCTAATTTTAAGGGATATAATTTTTAGCAGATCAGCCGTACACTCTCTGAAGTGGTATATTGTATTTAAATAAAAATCGATAAATTTGTAGTATAAATTTTTTGATGGATACTTTACAAAAAGAAAAAAATATTACTTTAATTAAAGATGTTTTAAGAAATTACCTTTTAGAGAAAGGCTTTCGTAATACACCTGAACGATACACTATTTTAGAGGAGATCTATAATATGGATCACCACTTTAATGTAGATGACCTGTATCTTTTGATGATGCAGAAGAAATACCATGTTTCTAAAGCAACAATCTATAACACCATAGAGATCTTCTTAGATGCCGGTTTAATCCGTAAGCACCAGTTTGGCGAAAAAACGCTGACGTCATCTTCTTATGAGAAATCATATTTTGATAAGCAGCATGACCATTTGGTGATCTACAAAAAAGGTTCAGACAAGGAAATTGAAGAGATTATAGAGTTTTGCGACCCTAGAATTCAGGGGATTAAAGAGGCAATTGAAGAGGCTTTTGGCGTAAAAATTGATTCTCATTCGCTGTATTTTTATGGCACAAAGAATGACTAATCAATGAGAATATTTTTTTTTCTATTTCTCTTTCTTTCTACACTTACATTTGCGCAGGATAATCCAAAACCTGTGCAGAGGGATCCATTTTTACAGAATCCCGTTAAAAATCAACCACAGAAATCGAATCTTAATAACAAGGTGAAAATCATCAATGCTGATGAGATTAAAAAAGACACCAAGTATGACGGAAACAGATATTTAGTGGGGAATGTACAGATTGAGCATCAGGGTTCTATTCTTACAGCTGACCTGGTGGTTATGTATGATGCGGAAAACTTTGTGAAAGCAGTTGGAAATACAAGACTTCAGAATACAGATGGTTCGGTAATTACTGCTTCAGAAATGGAGTATGACGGAAACACTCAGAAAGGTGTTGCCAGAAAAAATGTAGTGCTGAACGATCCTAAAGGTACGGTGATAAAAACAGAAACTATGTATTATGACAGAGGTTCAAATCTTGCCTACTACAATACTGGAGGAACCATCAATGATGGAAAAAGTACAACCTACTCAAAATCTGCTACGTATAATCTGACCAACCGAACGATCAATCTGACTGATAACGTAAGAATTGAAGACAAAGATTATATCCTTGACGGAATTAATGTTGTGCAGAATCAGAACACCAATATTGTAGACATCAATGGCCCGACTACGATAACGAACAGAAAGAATCCTAAAAACAGAATCTTTACCGAAAAAGGAACGCACAACCTGAACACCAAAGAATCTTTCTTAAATAAAAATTCACGAATCAATTATAATGACAAGATTCTTACGGGGGATGTAATGTACTTTAATCAGCTTACCGGTTTTGGTACTGCCACCGGAAATGTTACTTTAGATGATCCTCTTGAGAAGAGATATCTTAAAGGCGGTTACGGTGAAATCTTTGAAAAGAAAGATTCGGCGATGATGACGAAAAGTCCTTACGCAGTTAAAATTCTTGAGAAAGATTCTATATATTTTGCTGCTGAAAAAATTCTTTCTTATCAGAAATTAGATTCTGTGAACATTAAAAAAAGTTATTTAAGAGCATTTAAAAAAGCCAGAATTTATAAGTCTAATGCTCAGGGTAGAGCCGATTCTATTGCTTTCAACGAAACCGACGGTGTGATGCATATGTATAAAGATCCAATTCTTTGGAGCGGTCAAAAGCAGGTAACCGGAGATAAAGTTGAGCTCTATTCAAATACACAGACTGAAAATATAGATTCTATAAAAGTCATCGGGAATGGTTTTGCTATCAGCAAAGCAGATTCTCTGAATATGAAAGACGAGTTTAACCAGGTAAAAGGTAAGCTTATGGCGGTTTACTACGAAGGTAAAAACATCAGAGACATCAAAGTAATAGGAAATGCACAGGCAATCACTTTTGATGATGATTACAACGAAAAGACCAAGCAGAATGAAAGATTAGGAATTACACTTTCCTCATGCGGTATTATTGGAGCATTTTTCGAGCAACAGGAGATGCAGATTATTTCCTGCAGTATTGGAGCGCTGTCTTCCACATATCCTATGAGTAAGATTGGTCCCGATAAAAAGAAATTCCCCGACTTCAACTGGAATACCAAAGACCGGATACGGAAGTGGCAGGATATCCTCGTCGATACTCCGAATTATGAGGAGATCAAATATGAATCTGGAGATGCACTGTTTAATCAGGCTCAGGAAATCATCGATAAGCAGAGAGCTGCTGAAGAAGCTAAGAAACCTAAAAGGGTTAGGAAATAAATATAAAGAGACCAGTTGTAAAGCTGGTCTTTTTTTTGTTGAGTGTTTTAAAGAAAGTGATTAAAATTCTTGATCGTTAATTCATTATAGTGAGCGTTTAATGGTCTGTGTATTTGAACTTTGAATGTCTAAAAAAAAAGTCGTTTTATAATGAGAAGAATTCTTTTAATAATCATCGTTGTGAGTTCAATAGGAATTTTAAATGCTCAGACTATGGCAAATATTTTCTGTAATATGCCGTCTGAATATACAGATAATCTTAGTGTTTTGGAAAGAAAAGAGTTAGTAAAAACTAAAACATTCACTAATGATGATATTTCTTATACACTGAAAATTGATGAGAAAAATGGATATCTAAGATTGGAACAGTATTACACCGAAGGTCAGTCCGGATATCAAATTTTTGAAATGGCTTACTGGAGTCTGGAAAACAAAAAATTAGTTGCACTTTCGAGTGTAGGAGGAAGTAACGGAGGTTTTTTCCAAAATAATTTTAAACTGTTTGAACATAAAAATAATGTCTTAACCGAATTGAAAACCGGATATTTAAAAAGCTACAGTTCAAACTTTGATGTTTTTATGAACAGTCTTGTTCGTGAATTCACCAATAAAAATGTAAAGCAATCGGTTATCGATGATTTAATTTATGCACAATTCACGATTGAGCTTCCTAAAAATGGTAGAGATTTACTGATATCATTCAAAGAAAATGGAATGTCTTCACCCGATTTTTTCGAAAAAAACTATGCAAAGTATCTTAAGTTTAGAGAAAAAAGATATGTCTGGAATGCTGACAGAAAGTTATTTGAATATTAATTGCAATTCAATTTTCAGCTTTATAAAATTTCCCTATCTGACTTATCTTTTTTAGCTTTGCCTAAATTTTCATCTATAGAAATGCAAAAAGATTTTTTTAAATATCAGGCACAGACCACGCAGTTTGCAGCAGGTTTTGAAGTAGAAAAGGCAATGGGGAGCTATATTTTCGGAAAAGACGGCAGGAGATATCTGGACTTTGTAGCAGGAGTTTCAGCCAATACACTGGGGCATTCTCATCCCAAAATTGTCACTGCGATTAAAGAGCAGGCCGACAAATATCTTCACGTGATGGTTTATGGGGAATATGCTCAGGAAAAACCGGTAGAATTATGCAGATTACTGGCAGAGGCTACACCTGATCCTTTAGAAATTACATATTTAGTGAACAGTGGTGCAGAAGCCATCGACGGAAGTTTAAAATTAGCCAAAAGATATACAGGCAGAGAAGAGATTGTTTCGTTCAAAAATTCCTACCACGGAAATACGCATGGAGCCTTGAGTGTTTCCGGAAATGAGTTTCATAAAAGAGAATTCCGTCCCTTATTGCCGATGGTCTCTTTTATTGAATTTAATAATGAAAATGACTTCGTAAAAATCACAGAAAAAACAGCCTGTGTTATCCTGGAAACCATTCAGGGAGCGGCAGGTTTTTTAGTTCCGAATGATGGTTATCTATTGAAACTGAAAAAGAGATGTGAGGAAGTCGGCGCCCTCTTAATTTTAGATGAAATTCAGCCGGGCTTCGGAAGAACGGGTAAACTGTTCTCTTTTGAACATTTCGGGATTGTACCTGACATTTTGGTGATGGGAAAAGGAATGGGTGGCGGAGTTCCTGTAGGAGCCTTTATGAGTTCAAAAAAAATTATGGAAACATTATCTCATTCCCCTAAATTAGGACACATCACGACTTTCGGAGGAAATCCATTAATAGCTGCCGCTTCTCATGCTACTTTAAAGGAAGTTTTAGACAGCGGTTTGATGAATGAAGTTGCCGAAAAAGAAGAACTGTTCCGAACGCTTCTGGTACATCCAAAAATTAAAAATATCAATGGTAAAGGTTTGATGTTAGCCGTGAATCTCGGATCACCGGAATTTACCTTAGATGTCGCCAAGAGATGCATGGAGAAAGGATTAATTGTATTCTGGCAACTGTACAGAAACGAATATTTAAGAATTTCACCACCATTGACGATTTCAAAAGAAGAAATTACAGAAGGCTGCCAGATTATTCTTGATGTATTAAACGAAAACTAAAATATTTAAATAAACAGAAACCTCTTGAGAAAGAGGTTTTTTTATTAATATCATCAATTTAAAAACAAAAACCCAGGCGAGAAAATTTAAATTTATTTTTCTGATAAATATCATTCATATTGCATAAAAATCTATTTAGTTTTTTGTGTAATAAAAAAATTAATTTATATATTGCGTCACGTTAAAAATAAGTTATATGGCGAAACATAAAGTCCATTACGAATTCCCAATGCATTGTCTTTCAGAGATTTTGTATGAATATTTGGCTAGTGCTGAGGGATTATCCGAATGGTTTGCAGATGATGTGATAGAGAAAGGTGACGATTTCTATTTTAGTTGGGGCGGCGGTTCTGAAGAAAAAGCGACTTTGATCAGATATAAGCCTGAAGGTTTCGTGCGTTTCAGATGGGAGGAAGATGAAGGTACCAAAAACTTCTTTGAAATGACCATCACGATTGACGATATCACGGAAGATTTAGCTCTTAACATTACAGATTTCTGTGAAGAAGGTGACGAAGAAGAAAATGCTTTGTACTGGGAGAATCTAATCGAAAACCTTAGAATAAAATTAGGTGCAGCTTAATAAGTAAGCGGTACTGACTTAATGGTAAAACTGATGGACGATTTATCGTTCATTATTTTTTTATAAACAATCATACTTTGGACAAAACATATTTTACTTCAGAAGAGCTTGAGTTAAAAAACAGAGCATTTCTTTTGGGAGATGCTGTGAAGGTTTCATTTTTTGTAAGAAATTCTCGGCTAATCATGGATGAAGAATGCTACTTCTTTCTAATGGCTTCGATGAGAAAAATGAGGATGAATATTCCTCTGACCTATACTTTAGAATTTTTTCAGACTCTTTTTAACGAAAAGGTAATTCAGCAAAAGGGTGTTACAGACGGAATTATCAATTTCTTGGTTTACCGGAATTCAGATGGAATCACGTTGTCGAAGTCAACCATTTCCTATTTCTTTGAAGTTGATGAGATGGATGATGTTCTGAATGTACATCAACGACCTTTGGAATTAGATTTAATTAAAGAGATCAATGTCAATAATAACTTATTAAGCAATATAAGAGTGCATTGCCCGGAGAATATCTATGCTGGAATTTACGCACAGGAAAATGATCTGGATGATGTGATTCTTTTAAATCCAAATAAGAGAATTGCACGCTCTACTTCAGGTAATCTTTTGTTTTTGGAAGGGAATATTATTAAAGTTCCAAAACATTCGGAGGGAGCATATATTTCGCCTTTGCTCGAAAACTTTGTGACTTATCTGCATAAAAATAATCTCGCCGATATTCAGGAGCATGAAATTATTGCTTTTGAATCTCAGAAAGCTGAAGAGATATTAATGATTTCTGACGAGAAAGGAATTTTCTCTGTTGGAAAGATTAGAAATAAAACTTTTGAAAACGCCCGCTTTACCGCATTGGTAGAGGGCTGGAAGAGTAGTTTTTCGAATTAAATTGACAAACCCGGTAAACAACAATAACGTCCTTTACCGGGTTTTATTCTGATACAATCAGAAAAGTGTATTTTTCTTTATTTTTCGGCAATAATTTCAATGAATTTCTGAGCGACTTCTTTCTGTCCCTTTTCACTCGTCAGATATTTACGGTCTTCTGTATTATTAAGATATCCTAACTCTACCAGAACTGCCGGAGCGTTCGATGCTCTTAAAATGTGAAGATTTTTCTCTTCAATATTACATGTTCCTAATTTTTTCGAAATTCTGTCTGCCAAAGCTTTTGAAGCTTCAGATTTTTGAGTGAAAATTTCGTGTCCCTTGATTGCTGATTCTTTAGAAGTACTGGTATTGATGTGAAGCGAAATCACCATTTCCGGATTCAGCTTATTGATCATATCAGTTCTGTCTGTCAAAGTTGAATTTTGATCAGAATCTCTCGTGAGAACGATTTCAAATTCATCCTGAGAGCTGTTGTATTGTTTGATATTGGAAGCGACTGCTAAAACAATCTGTTTTTCTGAAATACCTTCATAAGTTGCGCCCTTGTCATTGCCGCCATGACCGGCGTCTATAACGATGATTTTTTTATCAGAAGGTTTGAAGGATAAAAAGAGAACTGCTAGAAGGGGAGCAAAAAATAATTTTTTCATATTCATAACTTTGGTTTTAGTTTTTCAAAGAACGTGAAAAGTATGTTAAAAATTATGTAAAGAATACTTAAAATTTGTTAAATGTATATCGCTTCGTTGTGAAGTAATGATTAATTTAGAGAAATATCTTCAGGTGCATTGGCCCACAGAAGATATTCACCGCCAAGGTTTTGCATAATTGATTTCCACAGAGTCTGGTCGTTAGGCAGGGTATAGTCAAGGTTATACACATCAACAACCGTCCACACCTTACGTTTGATCTCACTGTCAAGCTGCAATGCGCCCCATCCTGAATATCCTGAGAAAATTTTAACATCATCGATGCTTATTTCAGCACTTAGGACAGAATTAATTACTTTTTCCACATCTTCGGTCAGATAAAACTCCTGATTGATTTCGGTATCCACTTCTGATACTTTTTTTCCTTTGATGATAAAAAATACTTTTTCGTTTTCTACGGGACCGCCATCATAGACTTCTATTTTAAAGTCAAAAAAGTTTTTGAATCTGCTACTCATCTTAGAATTTTTCTTGTTCAGGATCAGACCAAAAGCACCGTTTTCATTATGTTCTATGATAAGTACTACTGATCTGGAAAAAATATCTCCGGAAATATCAGGCGTGGAAATTAATATTTTACCTTTGTATGAGTAATTCATACTCAAATTTAATAAAAATTATTTATGGAAAACCTTCATGACAAGAGAAAAATCTACGAAAAATCTCAACTTATTGAAAGTGAGATTAAAGAGAATCCTTTAGAGCAATTTAGAGATTGGTTTTTGGACGCGTCATCAAATCCTACCGTTTCTGAGGCTAATGCTATGGCGGTTTCCACTTTAGAGGATGATGGTTGTCCTAGAACAAGAATGGTTTTGCTGAAAGAATATACGTATGAAGGATTTATTTTTTACACCAATTATGACAGCAGAAAAGGGAAAGCTATTGCAAAAACGCATAAAGCCTGTCTGCATTTTTTCTGGCCGGGATTAGAAAGGCAGATTATCATTAAAGCCGATTTAGAAAAAATTGCTGAAAATCTGAGTGACGGATACTTTCATTCAAGACCTAAAGGAAGTCAGCTTGGCGCGGCAGTTTCCCCACAGAGCGAAGTGATTCCTGACCGAGCATATTTGGAAGTAAAATTAAAAGAATTAGAAGAAAAATTTGAAAATATTGAAGTGCCTAAGCCTGAAAATTGGGGCGGTTATATTGCTAAGCCCTACGAGATTGAATTTTGGCAGGGTAGACCCAACAGATTACACGACCGAATTATTTATACCCTGAAAGGTATGGACTGGGAAATTTCACGTTTGGCGCCATAATCATAGTAGCTCTTATCATAACTAACTAAATATACAGGAAATAAAAAACCTCATCGAAAGATGAGGTTTGCATTTTTATAATCAGATTGATTACTTCTTTTTAACACCTGAAACCGCAGTTGCCAAATCAGCACCAGCCTTAAATTTAGCTACCGTTTTAGCAGCAATTTTAATTGGTTTTTTTGTTGCAGGGTTGATCCCTTGTCTTGCAGCTCTCTCAGATACTGAGAAAGTTCCAAACCCTACTAGAGACACTTTTCCGTCTTTTGCCTTTAGAGTAGTTGTAACGTTAGAAATAAAAGATTCTAAAGCAGCCTTTGCTGCAACTTTAGTAATTCCTGCATCTTTAGCGATTGCGTCGATTAATTCAGACTTGTTCATAATTTTTATATTAAAAGTTAGTTAGTAATTGTAGCAAATATAAAACAATTTTCAAATTGTGCAAATTTTTTCTAAAAACTTGTGAATTTTTTTTGATTTACCCTGAAATCAATCAATATATCATAATTCAAGTTTTCACGAAAAACCTACGTTTTGAGCATCTAAAATCATGCCAACTGCTTATGTTTATTGGTTTTGTTGAAAAATTAATATTCAATTTGCTATTTATTAAATCCTAAATTTAATGCTTACTTTATATTTTTTTCCTAATATGCTTATTGACTTGATAATCAGTAAGGAATTATATTAATTTGTATGAAATAAAAATTGGTCTTTAAGTCATGTTCTTAAATCAATTTTAAAATCAATTTATTAAATATTATTAATAAATTTGCACCATGTTAATAGAAGTATTCAAATCGAAGATTCACAGGGTAAGAGTTACAGCTTCAGACCTTAATTATATCGGAAGTATTACCATAGATGAAGATCTTATTGATGCAGCAGGACTGGTAGTGGGAGAGAGAGTTTATATCGTTAATGTAAACAACGGAGAACGTTTTGATACGTATGTGATCAAAGGTAAAAGAAAATCCGGAGAAGTTTGTCTGAATGGCCCTGCGGCAAGAAAAGTTCAGCGTGACGACATTATTATCGTGATCGCCTACGCGCAGATGACGCCTGAGGAAGCAAGAGAGTTTCAGCCAAAAATCGTTTTCCCGGACGAGAAAACTAATCTTCTTACCTAATTGATGGAAAAGAAATCTAACAGTCCTTTAAAATCAATTCTTACCATTGTTATTTCGCTTGCATTTGCAGGCTTTTTTCTTTGGCTGGCATTGAAGGGTTTTGAGTTTGAAAAAGTTCAGAAATCCCTGTCAAAAGCGAATTATCTCTGGGTAGCAATCGCTGCAGTGTTCGGTGTTTTGGCTTACTGGTTAAGAGCGGTTCGCTGGAATCTGCTATTGGAACCAATGGGATACCATATTTCAAATTCTAACGCATTCTGGACAATTTCTTTTGGATATTTAATGAATTTAACAATTCCGAGAAGTGGTGAGGTTGCTAGAGCGACAGCTTTATACGGTGTGGAAAAAGTGCCTGTAGATAAGTCTTTCGGAACGATTATTTTAGAAAGGGTAGTAGATTTGGTTTGTATGATGGTATTTTTAGGATTAACTTTTGTTTTTAAATATGATGCCATCCTTTCATTTTATGAAAATTCAGGAATCAAATTTAATCCGAATAAAGTTATCTTAATAGTTTCCCTGTTGGTTTTATGTGCGATTCTCTTTTTTGTATTTAAAAAGAAATTGGCAACAGTACCTGTATTAGGAAAAATTATCGGGTTTATTGATGGAATTCTTCAAGGTTTAACTTCGATATTTAAGCTAAAACAAAAAGTAAATTTCATTCTCTACACCATAGGAATCTGGATTTGTTACTATATGGCAGCATATCTTGTGTGTTTTGCTCTGCCAGAAACTTCAGACTTTACCATTGCTGATGGTTTTTTCATTATCGTAGTAGGAACTTTGGGTATGATTGTCCCGGCGAGTGGAGGTATTGGAGCATTTAATTTGGCGATGAAGTACGGCTTTATGGCACTGTTTATCTCAATGGGAAAAAGCGCGGAATTTGGCGGCGAAATGGGTTTGACCTATTCATTTATTTCGCTCCCATTACAAATTGTCATTATGTTGACGACCGGTTTGCTGTCTATCCCAATGCTGGCCAAGGCACGAACTCAACTGGCAGAGGACACGGAAGTAAAATCTGTTTAAATTTTAGAATTTTAATTAAAATATACTGCCCGATCTTATGGATCGGGCTTTTTTAATGTTTTTTTAATCTGAATATTTGGAGAAGTGACAAATCAAAACTATCTTAGGCATAAAGTACAGAACTATGGCAATCAACTTACAGAAAGGACAGAGAATTGATATCGGACTCACGAAAATGACTATCGGCCTCGGTTGGGATCCCAACGAAGGAACAGGCTACGATTTTGATCTTGATGCTTCTGCCATTATGATCGATTCTCAAAGGAAACTGGTAAGTGAAGATTATTTTGTTTTTTACAATAACCTGAATTCCCCGGACGGAGCCCTGGCGCATACCGGTGACGATCCGAGTGGGAAAAACAGTGATGGCGATGACGACGAAGCCATTATGATCGATCTCGAAAAAGTAGATCAGAGAGTTGAAGAAATTCTTTTTGTGGTAACCATTGAAGATTTTGAAAGACGAAGACAGAATTTTGGGCAGGTAAGAAATTCATACATCAGAATTGTTGATCAGAACAATAATCAGGAAATTGCAAAGTATGAACTTGACGAAGATTTCTCTATTGAAACAGGAATTGAGTTCGGAAGACTTTATAAAAAAAACGGCAACTGGAAATTTGAAGCTTCAGGTATTGGCTATCGCGCTGATTTAGGTTTCTTTTTAGAGAAATATTATAACGGACAGATCATAAAGTAAGGGGAAATGTTGACAAATTTTTTTTCAGTGAACTATTTCCATATGAAATGAATGCTGGTCTTCATCTGTAATTTTAAATCCTAAACCTGCGTACAAATTCTTTGCTCGATTGGTTTTTAAAACACTGAGCCTGGTGCTCTTCTGAAGCGAAGCTGCTTCACGAAGTATATCCGTCAGAATCCTTCTGCCAATTCCTTTACCTTGCAATTTAGGGTTAATCTGGATCTGAAGAATTTCTATTAGGCTTTCTGTTCTGTTGATTTTTAACAGTCCGACAGGCTGATTATCCAATAAAATAATTTGAGCTTTATCAAACTTATACTGTATTCGTTTTAACGTGGATTCTTTATCAGTCGCAAGATGTGAACTTTCATAATGCTCGGTCATTGTTTCTGTTCTTAAATTGAATAGAAAATCAATATCCTCTTCTGTGGCTTTCCTAAATGTTATTTTCAATCAATCTGTTTTAAAATGATGTCGACTCTGTGAAATATAATTTAATCTTCTGCAACCAAAGCTTCCCAGTCTTTTCTCAGCATCGCATACTGAAATTCACTTCCCCATTTGCCTTTAAAGAAAATATTTTCTATAAAATGACCTTCTTTTTTAAAACCACAATTTTCTAAAAGTTTAACTGAACTTTCATTTTCTGCATCAACAATTTCTACAACACGATGGAAGTCTTCCAGACTGAACAAAAACTGTAATACAGCATTCATGGTTTCTCTTGCAAAACCTTTTTTCTGCTCGGTGTGCGAAAGTGTGATGCCTATCTCTGCAATACGTTGATCATAATGGTCGAGCTTTATGGCGCAGTCGCCAATTAATTTTTCTGTTTCTTTCTTTTCAATTGCATACTGTACCCATTCGCCCGGTTTCCCGAAAGTTCTGTCTTTCTGCGATTCTATGAATTTTTCAGCCTGCTCTCTGGTCATCACATCAAAGCTCTGATATCTTGTCACTTCAGGATTTGAGCGGTAAAAATAGAAGTCATCCACATCTTTAGGATTCAGGTTTCTGATGATCAATCTGTCGGTTTCCAAAAGGAGTTTTTTCATGTTGACAAAAATAATATTTTGATGAAACTAATTAATCGGTTTTAAATTTTTATTATACAGCCCAATCAGAATGCTGTTGCCGTTTTGGTCTATTTTTATGCCGCCATATTCCGCTTTCTCGTACTTTTCAGCCTGTCCTTCTTCAAAAAAATAAGACTCTGCACCGATATTGATATTCCAACTGTCAGGAGCATTGTATTGTATCAGATGTTCACCTGGTTTTAGAGGAATTGGTTCTTTCTGAAACCTTACTCTCTGTGCGATGCCTTTCTGATCTAATTTAACGATGCAATAGCCACGCTTAGGCATTTTATCAATATTCAGATTTTCGGAAATCGCATACCGTAAAGTCATATAATCTCCCTGCATTAACGAACGAGGATCGACCGGAGCCAGTTTCAGCAAAACCAACTGTCCGTTTTGCAGCAATTTTTCTTTCTTAAAAACCGACCAGTTAAAATAAACCAAAAGCAGAATAAGATTGAGCAGAATAATGAGCCACTTATATTTTTTCATGAGATGTCAGTTTTTTACGGGTGAATAAATAGATGGCAAGGAAAAGAATTCCTGATGAAAATAAAATAATCGATTTGTTTAACAGAGTAAACTGCAGATCATAATAAAACATAGAGATAAAGTAGACAAAAGCAATAATTCCTAAGCCCAGACCTGTTTTATAATTAGCCATAAAACTCAGCAAAATAATCAGTATCGCTCCGGAAATCGCAGGAGAATAGGCCGTAGGAATCAGTATAACTGTTGTCGCAACCATCAGGATTACTTTGTGTCTGATTTCTGTAATATTTAAAATTTTAAAAAGATAATATACAATACAAAGTATCGATAGAACAATCATGACCGATGCAACTACTAAATAGCTGTAGGAGAAAGTGGTGAATCTGGCTTCATCCATGTAAAGAAAAAGCGATAGAAAAGTAAAAACAAACGCCGAGCGAACGGGCTCATAAAGTTTAGAAAGCATATTTTTCAGCGAAAGTATTTTGGCTTCATTCAGAAAAAGAAAAGTGAGGAAGGCCGCTACGATGGCTGTATAAATGTATATCCATGAGGTTAGATCATTAAATGTGAGTACTGCGGCGATACTGATGTTAAACAGAGAGATTGAAACGAATGACATAATGTAGTTCTGAACGATAAGCAGCGAAAAAAGTGCAATCAGCATAAAGATGAAGCACATAATACTTTCGTCATTAACCACCGAGTCCACAAGACCAATTCCGAGTAAAACTAAACCAATTAAGTAAAAAGTCACACTGATCGTATCAATAATGATTTTGTTGGCTACTTTATTTAGAAAAAGCGATCCGATAATGCAGAAGCTTCCGAAAAGCATTAACCCTTCAACAGAATCGAAAAAATCAATAAGAAATAAAAAGCCGACAAATGCAATACCCGACATCAAACCACCAAACACGGATAATATTTTTATCGCCAATGATTGGTGATCTTCTTTACCTATGTAAGCTTTCTGTATATTTTCTTTGTTAAATAAAAGTTCTCTGCTGCTCTTTTTCTGAATGTAAGAAAGGAGCTCATCAATATTTTCTTTACTTCTCATTTTTCCATTTTTTTTGAAGTGATATTAAATTCCAGATGACCAGGGTGATACTCGTAATAATGAATAAGCTAACCAATAAAAAGCTTGCGTCTTCCTGCAAAATTTCAAAAAGTAATGTGGAAACGATAATGATGATACTTAAGGGAATGACTGCCAGATAAAATCCGTTTTTTTCTTTTAATGACTGCCAAATTCCCAATCCGAAGAGGATTATTGCAGAAATGAGGAGAAAATGAAAATCAGCGTCT
Organism: Chryseobacterium kimseyorum; assembly: GCF_025971945.1. Lineage (GTDB taxonomy): Bacteria > Bacteroidota > Bacteroidia > Flavobacteriales > Weeksellaceae > Chryseobacterium > Chryseobacterium kimseyorum. The sequence continues at coordinate 35,123 of NZ_JAPDHW010000013.1, read as the reverse complement.
GGTTCATCTAAGAATCCATGCACAATTCCCATGGTTGCGAAAGAAATCGCGGCCAGTGAAACAATATTTAAAAACCATCTCGGAACTGACACGCCTTTTTTTGATTCTGAAATAAAGATTCCCGAAATCGCTGCAGAAGCGTTCACCAAAAAAAGAAAAGTGCAGACGAAATTTACAGACCAGTCTTTGGCCACCTGCTCGGTGTACAGTATAAATGTGGTATTAATCAACAAAAGAAAAAGAAGCCACAGCGGCGCGAAATCTGAAATGATAACCCAAAGCGCGATAAATAAAGTCCAGCCAAGAAAGAAATCATAGGCGTCAGCTCCCGTTTGGTAAATCTGTCCGTAAACCGCAAACAGTGCACCCACCAGAACTGAACTTCCGGTAAGGATTATATTGCGTGTCATTTTGCTGGTTTTCGCAAACAGGACGACAGATGTTGTTGCGATAATCACTAATTCTGTAAGTCCGATTTTTGCGAATTTGTTGAGGTTTGCCCAGTTGTAAGCGAAGAAGAATATAATTCCGGAAACGGTAAACCCGACGCCCAGCGTGACAAAAAATAAGCGCAGAAATTTTTGCCATGCTTCTCTGTCATTATAGATGTTTTCTGTGAGGACCTGTGAAATTCCTTGTTCATCGATGTCGCTGTGGCGGCTGATAATGTGGATGTCTTCCCGTTGGATGTCTTCCATTTGTATTTTGTTTATCATTCGGTTCTGCAGTTCAAAGCCAATATCTGCCTGTGTTTGGTTGTTATTTTGGTTGATAAGAATAATTTCTGAAATTGATTAATGCCAGAAAATCTATTTTGTACGGCCACAGTTCCGTATGTCTGGTGCCTGGATTTAAGGGAGTGACTGAGGTTCTTTCAAATTCCTCTTTGTTCCAGATTTTTATTTCAGCATCAAACTGTAGCGGAAAGCTGTAATTGTTTCTTGATAACATCACTGTTTGGTAATCTTTATCTTCTTTCCCTTCCCTGTAATATCCAATTCCGAAAATAACTTCAATGGTTTCTTTTTCGGGACTTTTATCAAATAATTTTTCTGTTTCAAAAATTTTAAACTGCTCCGAAAATTCCGAGTATTTGATCACTTTATAATCAAAAGAATTCTGAGTATTTTTCACCAGTTTTAAGGTTAATTTTGAACCTAGTTTAAAAGCCATTCCGTTGGCAATGGTATCATTTGGAGCCTGCGCATTGAATTTTGCGGATAAAAAACAGGAAAAAAAGATCAGTGAGTAGTAAAAGAATTTCATAGTATCAGTTTAAAGATTTAGATCGGGTTTTGTACGAAAATTTTCACCGGAATTAGTTATTTTTAAATTCAAAAGGCAAATTCACAATGTCAATAACAGCGGTTCCGTCTTTGTTCTTTGCATGTTCCCACAGGGTGTCCATTGTCGTTGTTTCAGCAGCTTTTTTCACTGCACTGTTGAAATCGGTATTATTCCCGTAGGTTGAGATATTCAGAACATTTCCTTTCTGATCAATTTTTAAAATAATTTTAGTTTTTAAAATCTTGTCAGCTATTTTAAAATTGGACTTTATTAAATTATTTTTTACGTTTTCGAGAAACAGTCTGTTTCCGCCAGAATATTGAGCTGGGAATATATTGATGGGCGGAGGAGGAACGCTAAGATCTTGTGGCTGTCTTAGCTCGTGTTCTTCTTTGATGTTTTTTTCAATATTGTTTTTTTGAGAAACCACTATTGTAAAAATACAGAGGCTACAAAAGGTTAATAATTTTCTCATTTGGTTTTAATCAACAGATTGAGAATAAAGATATACAATTTCTGCCGAATGCTTTAAAATAAAAAACATCTGAATGATCGTGAATTACTGTCTGTCAACAAAATTGATATATTCCCTCATACGTCCTAAAGATTTGCGGTCCATCGTCCAGAATTCAAAAATCTCATTTTTCTTAAGTATAAATTCAGTATTAAATATACTGTTGCATTTTCCGTCACCAGAACTGGCGGCTTTTTGCAGTATTTCATAATTCACTTTTGCTGTTTCCTCATTTTCAAATTCATAAACACAGATCTTAAATTCCTGATAGTAACCCCGAATCCGTTTGTTTGATTGGGATCTCCTTCTGTAACTGACTTTTTGTTTCTCACTTTTTACAGCATACATACGCATTCCGGTCCTTTCTATATAATATGTTACGAGATTTACACAGTCATTAAGGAAATTGTATTCGGGCTCTGTTTTATCCACATTATAAGCATTGATTTCCATCTGATTTCTTGTCAGTTCTCTCGTTAAATTGTTTATGACAGAAAGATTGTCGGGCATATTGACCGTACGGACCGTATCGTTCTTATATTTTGCGTTAAACAAATTATACAAAAGAGAATCTTCATCTTTTTTCTGACAGGAATTTCCGAAAAGTGCAGTACAGATCATCAAAGCGCAGTAAAAAGGATATTTTTTTAATTTATTTTTCCTCATCTCACTTAAAGCTCTTGACAAATTTTCATTGATGTCGGTTTAGCTACCAAAAATGATTGTTGATCAACGTATTTTACTTCTGAATTTTAATTTCACCATTGGCCAGTTCATTCATCAGAATTATAAGAGAATGTACAGCATCTGCAGCATGGGATGGAATAATATGTCTTTTTTCACCTGCCAGAATAACATCATTTTTTTCTCCGAGGGTAGCGGGATTGTTTTTTATTTCCTGCCAGGTGCTGGAGAAGCTGTCTTCCATCAGGTCTCTGCTTACAATACCGTTCTGCGTTATCACCAAACCGTAAACTCCGCCGAAAAAAGGCTTGTCTACAATCCCAAAAAGGATATCTGAAAGATTATATTTTTCGGCAAATTTCTTCAGTCTTTTCTCGTCTTGTTCATAGGCTTTCAATGATTTTTCCAGGCCGAGTTCTTTTATTCTACCGGTAATATAATCAGATTTGACAATTTCACCAGGCAAATAATGAAGCTGCTGCAATTGAGGAACTATAATTTCCAGAACATTTTTTAACGCAGAATGCATTGCCAATAACTGTTCACCTGGAATTGACAATTTATTTTTAGCAATAAAACTTTCCCAAACTTTTGGCAACAGCTCCTGAGGATTAATATTTTGGGTAAAAAGTGTCTGCTCTGCAACTTCGGCCGTTCCGATTATGGAAAAATCGGTTTGCGTGAGGATTCTGAAATTAGTGATAAGGAAACCTACACTATCTCTTTTTCCGGTAATAATAGTTTGTGAATGCACTCCAATGTAAGCGAAAATATTTTCATCGGGAAGAATTCCTACAGGCTGTAAGATTTGTTTACTGGCCAATTCAAGAATGTCAGAATGATCTTCCCAAACCGGATGTTCATCAACTGGGACAAACAAAACTTCCTGAATAGTTTTTTCGGCAGTGTGCAGATATTCGCCTAAGCTGTTTTCAATATTTTTCATATCAGATGTATTTTATTTTTTTGTTTTTAAAATTCTTCCCAACCACCGTTTTGTGGATCGTACTTTACAAATTCTTCTGTATCTGTAAACTCGGAAGCAGTCATTCCGGCTTCAAAAATACTGTCGCCTTTAAAACCGGCACTGAAGTATAAACCACGGTCGGTCAAGAGTGCGATGACAGAATGTTCAGGATGCTCAAATTGCAACCCATCATGATTTTCCCGACTCAGTATGTACTTATACGCAAGCAACCGCTTCTTCAGGTATTTATACTGTTCTGGTGTGAAGGGTTCTAAATTATTTTCATTTTCAAAGAAGTTGTCAGAGTGACTTTCTATTTCACGTTCTTTAGTTTCTTTTCTGTATAAATGAATGCTGTAACTCATATTATTTTATTTTTTTATAAAAATCAGCTTCCGCAAGCGATGAAAAAAGTTGGCAAAACAGTCGTTAGGTTATTTTCATCTGTGCCTTCGAAAAATGTATGATCGCCAAGTTCTTTGTTGGCCTGCTGATTATGGGTTTTAAATAAAAACTCTAATGCCGTAAAATTCCTGCCATTGTCGGCTTTCAGATGCGATAAAATCTCTACCTGATACATTCCTTCGTCACTGTTATCTTCGTCGAAAGCGTCTTCTTCGTCGATAAGAGTTTCGTTTTCCAGTAACTGCGAGGCGTCGGAAATCCAGGCTTCATACTGAATTTGCAGTTCAGGGAAATCAAAGACAATTTCATCAGGTTTCCAATTTTGATCTGTTTTGTAAATGGTTTTCTGATAATTGGACACTGCTTCATTAAATTCTTCTGAGCTGCGATAAACTTTGGAGGAGAAACTCCATGCGATTTCATTGAGAGTCATATTTTAGTTCTTTATAATATTTCTTTGTTCATTATTTTAAATGAATCCTTGTTCTTTGAATTATTATAAAAGTAAGAAATTTATTGCAGGTATACCTGCGACCCAATTTTTTTTCTGAACATTAGAAACTGTATACCGGTAAACAGTATATAAATTACGGAAATAATGATCAGAGTTGAGGTAGGATAGTGTGAATCATGTTCTAACTGAAAATTAATAAACAACAGGAAAATTAATCCTGCCATAGGAATACCCAAAAATGTAAGCAGTGATGCATAGAAATTATTTCTGATTTTTGCAAAAAGATTCAGGAATAAAGTAATTGATGAAACGAACACGACTGCGAGATAGAGAAGTGAAAATCCTAAATTCAGAAGTATTTCTAACAGCGATAGAAATTTTTTAAAATCGGTTTCAGCTGTCGTGTCAGTTATGGAAATAATAGTTCTGTGGACTGCGTAAAGCAAAAAGCCCAGCAAAAAGTTAGCAAGCCAGTATTTAAAAAGTATTTTTTTCATTTGGTATTCAGCTTAAATTGATCATTTCGTTTATATAAATTTATAAAACATTAGAATAGCAATCAGAAAGAGATTAAAGAATTTATTTTGATCACCATTTAAAGAAGTCACTGCCCCATATTTTTAACTTTATAGGTTTTTGTAACCGTCATTTCTTTGTCATCCTGAGTTATTCTATCAGGTTTTTGTAAGTAAAAATAATCTTTGATTTTGTTGACGGTATCCTCATCAGGATGGTGTATGGGGTAGATATATTTTCGCTTATTAAAAGCAATCTGTAAAAGTTTTTTATCTTTCTCGGTAATACTGACTTCTGTGATTTTTAACTTAGGTATTTTATGTAAGAAAGCGGTTCTTATTTCTATAAAAGTAGGGTGGAGCTTAATATATTTTACCTGTCCTAAATAATTTGACAGTAAACTTGCGATCACTCCATTAAGTACCATAAATGCAAAGATTGCAAAGAATGGAAATCTATGGATGTTTGTTTTTCGGGTGGCCGGAAGGTCATTCCAGATTTTGTTGAGAAACTCCCGATGTTCTCCAATTAAAATAAGATACAGGCTCAATGCAACTACAAAAAATATGAAATAAATAGTGACATCGTTTGGCCTGATGTAATTTGTTTTGGAGGTTTTCATCAGATTGTTTCTTTTAATTTTATTGCTAACTATAAATATTAAAGTGAAATTCAACAAATCATGTCACGATAAATAATGAAATTTCTGAAGCACAAATTATGCTGTTACGGATTCATTTCAGAAGCAACGAAAATAGCACTTACAAAAAGGATCAGGATAATCACACCAATAAATGAAATCACCAGGCCTGCAATGGCCAGACCTCTTGGAGCTCTGAATAGCCCAATAAAAGACAGAACAAGACCTACAAACCAAATAGACCATCCGAAAAAAGGAATCCAGCTGACAAAAAGCCCGATGAGAGAAATGATAAATCCGGCAATTCCAATTCCATTGGTTTTACTTTCATCCTGTCTGATTATGATGGTTTGCGTATTTGTGTGACCAGTTTGTGGGTTTTCTGGAGTGAATTTTTCGGGACGATTTTCAGACATAGTTGTGTGTGTATTTTAGTGACGATGAAAGGGATAGATCGAAATTATGAAAAAGAATTTAAAGTGATCTAAACATAAAATTCTCTAATAATTTATTTTAAAAGGTATTTTGAAAAGCTTTTTCTATGAAGAAAAAAACTATTGAGCTTTGCTGTAAAGTTTATTTATGGATGATTTTTTTAGCGGTTTGTTGTTCTTGATTTCAGTTCTGCATGGCTGTTATTATAGGTTTTACCTTTCTTAGGATGAGTAAATTTTATAGCCGACCATACAGAATTAATACTTAAACAGGTGCTTTCTACAAGTCCGAATTCGTATCCTGTTTTGATGACTTTCGGTAAACTGAGGTCAGTGCCTAGCTGTCCACCTTTCGGCCATGAGACCCAAAGCATCCCGTCTATTTTCAGATGCTCTTTTAATTTCGGAAAAATGCTTTCCTGCTCACTTTGTGATTTAACAAACAGGTGAATGTAATCAAATTCTCCAGACAGTCTTTCAGCTAAGTTTATCTCAGGCAATTCTATCGAAGCAACAGCTTCGGAAGGCGCTTCATGAAAATATGCGCTGGAGCCTGCTTTGACGCCCATTTTTTGTGCTACTGTTTTCATTCTAAATGTTGCTTAGATTTTTAAATAATGCGGTGTACTTTAATAATCCGATATTTTGGCTTCTACAATTGCTAATTCGGCTTTACCAAATTTTAAAGACTCAATATTTTCTTTTCCGTCATTAATAATCAGCTTTTTTATCTTCAACATCTGCATCATATTCGTTATCGAATCCTAAGTTATTAGCTAAGTTACGGATCAATCTAAATCTTATGTGCGTTTTAATCATCCCATAATTTTCAGGTCCAGTTTCCTGTAAATTCCAGTCCGAAACTTTTTGATTTTAAATAGATTGAACAGGAGATTTAATCATCATAACGAGAATAAAGATAATTAATTATTCTGAATTCTTAAAACAGTTTAAACAAAAAAGCAGCTCTACTCTTAAAGTATAGAACTGCTTTTTGAATATTTTTAAAGGATTAGCTAAGGGTCTGCTGAAGTTTTCTTAAAATGAAAGTTACTGAAAAATAAATCAGAGAAATCGCTGTGAAAATCATTCCTGTCATCGCAAAATATTCTGTAAACCTAATGCTCATGCTGGGTTCTTTCACATCGCCATCCATTAAAAATCCGACAGTGGTGAGAATAAATGAGATAATCAGAAGATTGGTGAGTATCTTTTTCATAGTTATTATTTATTATGTCAATATATAGTGAACGCGCTTTTAGCTAATTATTGTTGGAGTGATTTTACTTTAAATTTAAAAATGACTGATTAGTTGAATTCATTGTGAAACCCTTGTAGGCAGTAATTCTTTTTCGGATTATTCTAAAAAGAATTTCTTTGGATAGTTTTCGATTTCTTCAATTTCAAAGTATTCATCGAAGTCCTCTTTATCTTTGGTTTCATAAAGGTCGATTATTTTAGAAAGAAAAGTTTCAAGTGTTGGTGAAATTACATTTCGGTCGTTATCTGCGTGCCAGAATTCTATTAGTTGTCCTTTTTGCTCTGTAAAAATTCCCTCCAAGTCGAAGCAAATACTATCGCCACCACCATTTTGAAATATTGGTATCCAGTATTTATTCCACCAATTTTCAATATCAAAGTCTAACCCAGTCATTGATGTCAACTCGGAAGCGTCGTAAAGTGCTTGATGTAAAGGAATAAAACAAGAATTATTAACGAAAGCTTCATAACAGGTTGGCTTCTGTCCGTTTTTCCACTTGTAAAGGGTTCGTAAATCCTTTGGTATTTCAATTTTATAATATTCTTCTAATTTGTCTAATTGAGAGTCGTCCAACGGTTCATTAAGTTCAGAATAATAATCAGGTCTTTGTATCGATAAATATTTGTCTAATTTTTGAATTATTTCTTCCATTTCTTTCGGTTTTATAGCATTAAGACCCATATTTCGCTGCTTTTGACAGGGAGAATTCGAGGAACAAAAGCCACTAGCGAAATTCAATTGAAAATTACCGTTTCATTTGTACTTCAGCCCGCCTAATGAAAGCTTCTTGGTGGCTGTAATTTTTATTTAAAGTCAGACCAATCTCCTGCGATCATTTTTCCTTTCAATTTTTTTTCACATTCTGTTTTACAAATGAAGAGGTGTATTTCATCAAGTCTGTCTTTTGATGTTTCTTTTATCACTTTTTTATCTTGTTCCGTAAAGATATTATGAGGCGTTTGGTTAAAATCTATCTTTGCTTTACTTACTAACTGTATAATTCTATCACTTAATTTCCAAGTATAATGGTATGTTTTAAAATATGAAAATTCTTTTTGTTCTATTAATGGTTTTCCGTATTCGCCAGTGTTTTTTTGTGCTATAACCTGAAAGTCATGGTCTGAACACATTCCGGTTGCAGATACCAACATTAAATCTCCTTTTTCAGTTGTCATTGCTTCAAGCTTGTAAAAAGTTAAGTTTTTATAAAGAGCAACGGTATCTTTTCTTGAATAACTTTTCACATTAAATTGGACTCCAAAAATCTTATTTTTATCACCATTCCAATCTAAATCATATTCATTAATTGTATCCTTTTCGACGTACTGCTTTTAGCTTGAAAATTTGATATTTTCCCGATTCATTGATTTTGAATAGAACTTATCAGCGTTTAAATTGAAATTCAATTTTGATAAGTCGAATTTTTCGTCTTCATATTCCTGTCCTTTACAGGAAGTAACATGTAGCACTAAAATTAACAGTAATAATATTCTGGTCATAATTTAGGTTATCTATATTGTTTCTGATTTACGGTCATTCTGCAAAATTACCTCTAATGTTTCGAGGCTTTTAATTGCTTACTCACAAAGCTTTAGGCTCAATATTTTTGAAATCAAAAGGAATTAACGTGATTGAATTTTTATTTTCAATCATCAATTCGATTTTGATTTCTTCTTTTTCACTAGCAGTCATGCCTTTTTTCAACTTTATAAGCTTGTAATTAATTCCTGTTTTATGATCATTCAACGTTAAATTATTAAAACCGTGCTCAAATTCTTCGTTTACTGCTGTTATAAAATCTTGTTTTTTGTCACTTCTGTAAGCATAAATTAAATCATAAGACCCAAGGTCAATTTTTTTGTACTCATCTCTATCGTTAGTTCTATATTTAAAATTTGGAAATACTTTTTCGAACGTTGCAGAATCAACAATACTAAAAAAAAGGTTAGGATTTTTTATTGTGATACTTTTATCGATTAGATTGATATTTTTTTCTAAATTTTTGATTTTGCCCAAATTGAAATATGAATTTTTATTTTCTGACGGCTTGAAATACTTTATAACACCTTTAATATGAAAATATTTGTATTTTTTCTTTTCATCAATTTCATATCGTGCCAAGACATTGGCTCTTCTGAAAATGTTTTTAATTAAATTCTTCGTAAGTATTTGTCCCTTATCATCTGTTAAAGTTAGAGTGTCAATTTTAATAAAATGAAAATTGTCATTTGGCTTATTTTCAACTTCTAAACTTACTTCAATTCCGTTATACATTTTCAATGTTTGGGATAATATTACTTTCCCTTGTGAATAGAGAGAACTAGTCATTAAGCTTAATAGTAGAAACGTAATTATTTTTTTCATATAGTTTTCTGTTTTTCTTTTTGAAAGATGATTGATTTAGCCGTGCTTTTTTATTTCATTTTTCCATTCAGCTGCCAACGTTTCAACATAATCTACAAAATTCACAACACCGTTTATTGTATGGAATGTATATTCGGGCTGATTTTCTAATACTTCAACATTGTCAAAGCAATGGTCGTGAGAAAAAAGAAGTATTTCTTTTGTTTTAGGATCATAAGTATTAGCATCTCCATTTGCCTCTACAACAAAACAAACGAGATTTTTGTAGTTTATTGGTTCTACATTCTCTTCTTCACACAACTCTTTATAATAATCATCCCAATCATTAATCCCAAGTGAACATTCCGATTCTATAAACATAAAATTTTGGTTGTTAGAAAGACTTGGTTCGGGTTGGTTATAGGATTCCTGGATTCCTCCTATTTCATTTAGTAAAAGTTTGTGTTCTTCAATTATGGGTAATTGAGAACTTGTATTCTGTTCAATTTTGTTTAGCCAACCACAACTCAAACCGTTTTTATTTGTCCAGGAGAAAAGTTTGTATAACTGGTTGTTTATTTTCAATGTCAAAATTCGGGCTTTGCTTATTAGATTTGAAAGAATAGGAAATGTATTGCAAAACTTTTCGGTTAACTCAATTTCGGTTTCAGTATTTAAAAAGTCTATCTTGTCAGATTGGCTAATAAACCAAGAAATATTTTTCTTAAACTCTTCAAAATCTTCATTCATATTCAATGTGTTCTTTAATTATCGGTTCGGTTTGATAAAATTTTCACCAACGTTTTGCCGCTTGGCGATGGTAGGCAAAACCAAAACAGAAACCTTGAACTAAAATACAAATTTCTACCGAAGAGCAAAATGTGAATTTCAGACTTTCCGCCTGCTGGTGCCAAACCCTTTTTCGGTATTATTTAATACGCTTGCAGTTCCCCGCTATTCTTTGGGCGATACAAATAAAGTTGAATGTATGTTGTAGTGCCAATATCATTGTCTTTTCGCTTAAACCGTCCAAGTCGGCACCGTATTCGTGATCATAAACTTTAATAGAAAAATCTTTTTTGTCATCTGCGTTTCCCGTGCCGAATATTCTCTTTTTTTTAAGCTTGCAGGTAACGTTTCGAGTATTGCAGAAATGCGGGCTAAAAATGGACTGAAAGTTCAATTTCGACCCAGCGAAGCCAATGCTTTTTCAATGAAATAAAGTTACATAAAAATACGCAGTTGAAAAGCAGTTGCGAATAAAACAATGACAATTTCAACTCAGACTGAACCCCGCATTTTACCAATACTAAGTTATGTGTAGTATTTTAATTCGGATTGAACTGAATATTGAAATTCTTTAAATATTCCTCTATTGGTTGCATTCCCATTTCTTTTCTTCTTTCGTTCACAGTTTCAGGATTTTCTAATTTATACAATTTGCCATTTTCTATTTGTGAACCATATATTTGAGGTTTTCCTTCGTCCATTAAAATCCTATCTTTCATCAATGCGTACTGTCCTTTAGATAAGTCTCCATTTTTAACCGCTTTCTCTATTTGTGGAAAATACTTTTTTCTGATTTCTTCTGTACTATGTTGCAGTCCCAACCAGATTGCGTCCATTTGTCTTTGATCCACCTCCTTTAATGTTGGCATTCCACACTTTTCAATAATACTAATCACTAATTCTTGATTCCTATGATCTTCTTTAGCGTATTTAATGGGTTTATTTGATTTTCTAATCCTTTGGTCACTTTCTAAAACTTCACTTAAGATTTGACGTTTTTTACTGCAATCAACTTCAATAATATCTACTGAACCTACATAGACAAATTTATCTCTATTCATATAAAGGAATATTGATATTATTAAAACAAGAGCAGCTAATATGCTGAATACTATTTTTTTTATTTTCATTTCTATATTTGGTTTATATTATACATAATGTTTTTGGGGCTTTGCAATGTGGCGGAAATAGCATTCCGTCAGCCGAATATAGTACAAAAGCTAAATAGTACCACAACAGTTGAGCCTATATTCATCAGCCGCCATATTGCCAACGCAATGTTGCCTGCTGGCGTTTTTGTCCGCTGGGCTAAAATTAGTTGTCAAGCCTATTGTCTCTACCATAAGGAATTGCTAATCCTTTCTGGGTAGTTGCAAGTTGGCTTAATGATTTTTGAAAATTATCAATAGCACTTGGCTCAACAATAATTTCAAGTTTCAATTTATCTTTTTCTTCGTGTCTAAATTCTGTCGCTACGTTATCTTCTAAATTTATTTCAACTCCAATATGTCCTACGTTGTCAATACAATAAAAATTCATAGAGAAATATGCATAACCGTCTTTATTTCCTGCTTCGTGAAGTGTCGTTTTATTGTCGTTTGGAAAACCAATTAATGTCTGTGAAAAACTTAATAATGATTCTGTCGTGTCATATATTTCTGTTGTCCCAAAATAACGACCATTTGATGCAGTAACTTTTAATTCAAACATATCATAGTCTTTCCAAATTATTTCCAATTCTAAAAATGACTTCAATTTTGCTTTGTCCATACAGCTTGATTACAGTCTTGTGTTTTGATATGGGTAGCACTACGTTTGCAGGCAACGTTTCGGGGCTTTGCGTTCGGGCGGGAAATCGAAGCACAATAGCTGATATAATTACTAATGTTTAATTGAAAAACTACCGTTGAACTTTGCAGTTTCGCCCCACTATTGCAAAACCCTTGTTAGCAGAAGTTTTTATTTAAGTTTATTTTGTCGGTTTTGATTTCTCAAATCTAAAAATTAATTTGTCAATTCTCCTTTTATTTTGTTGTTGCAATAAAGATGGATATAAATTCATAATGATGTTTACGAATAATATTATAAAAGCAAGTAAATATTTTTGGTTGTAAAGTTGCACAATAACAAATATGACAACAAAAATAAATGCGAATAAGTGGTCAATTTCAGATTTATTCATTTCATTTCGGATATTTTTCACGTCTGAAATATTCATTTTACGGTCAAATTTTAGTTTCTGATTTAAGAATTTAAAAAATGTGTTTTTGACAATCCATTTAACTACACCTACTCCAATAATTTTATTTATCATTTCATTTTTAACAAAATTGAGATTCGATAAATTTTTATTATAGAAATTCGTCTTTCTTATTGATGCTGTCAAAATCATTCCAACAATAAACGAAAGGAATACAATTGAAAAACTAAAACTTAAATATTTAAATATCATATCGATTCATAATTATGGTTGGTTTGTGCTTGTTCAGTCTATTGGTTTCTGTCGGTTTCACAAAACTGCTGGCAACGTTTCGGGGCTTTGCGATGGTGGGGCAATCGAAGCACAAATCTTCAATTTTGCACAAAAGTTGAACCGAAGAGCTACCGTTGAACTTTGCAGTTTCGCCCCACTATTGCAAAACCCTTGTTAGCACCAGTTTTTTTTATGTTGTCTTGTAAATATACCATCCGTTTCCAATTTCTTTAATCATAATTATTCTACTTGGGTTCATTTCGGGTAAATCTTTTTTGTCTTTTATATACAAATATCCAACAGAGTTGTCAAGCATTCCACCAATTAAAAAATTAATGCAATTTCCTAATTCGTAACCACCTGTCGAAACTGAGGAAATGAAAAGTTTATTATAGTCAGTTTTAGAGCTTTCAATTAGTTTCAAACTTCTTTCTTCATCTACTTTTTCTTTTTCAAGTTGAGTTAAAGCGAGGTTTTTAAGACGGTCAAATTCTGCTTGGTTTGTCAGAAAATGGTTTATTATATTTTCGTCTAATTCAAGTGTTAGTTTTGTATTTCCTAACTGAAAATGGTAATCTTCTCTTGATTTAAACATTTCAAAGTCGTCATTTTTATTCTTTTTTGACTCTTCAATCATTTCGTCCACTTGTTGTGGTGTCATTTTTTCAAGTTCAATTTTTATCTGCTCAATCATTCCTGTCATTGCTAATGCTCTGAATGCAGTCATTTTCCAAGACGTATCTTTTTCAAAGTGCAAATACGTGTCAAGTCCTTTTCCAATTGAGTCCAACACAGTCATTCCTACAACTGCTGTTTTGTCTGTTTGTCCGAGTAACGCAAATTTTGTAATTGAACCGTTTTGCAAATCTTTCCCGTTTGGTTTGCCTTCATATTCGCCAGAAATATAATTTTCAATGTTTGGTAAAGTTTCTTTTGCAAATATTTTTTTTGCTAAGTCAAGTGGTGCGTATTTCTGTCCATAAACTGTCGTAAATGTCAGAGTTAATGTCGTGAATATTGTTGCTATACGTGTCTTCATAAAATTGGTGCTAACGGTTCGGGGCTTTGCGAAGTGGCGGAAATCGAAGCACAAATGTTCAGGTTTGTACAAAAGTTTAATCGAAGAACTACCGTTGGATTTAGCACTAAACCCGCCATTTTGCCAAACTACTGTTGTGCGTTCGTTATTTTATTTCAATTTGCCTAAGTTTTTTTATCCAGTATCCTTTTCCACTTTCTAAACCATAGTCAAACATTTTGTTTATGTAGCCGAATGTCAGAATTGAATAAAGTTTATCGTAGTTTTTTACTTTGTTACCAAGTTCTATAGTTTGATTAATTTCCATTTCCTTTGTCGCTTCATTAAATTCATTCAAAGTTTCAGTGTCAAATTTTATGGGATAATCAAAGTCCATACTAAAAATATGCTCATCTTTAAGGTCTTCGTCTAAAAGTCCCCAACGACACCTATACCCAAAGCCAAAATACCATTCATTAGTTTCTATTAGCTTTTCTTTTTCTTCAAACTTGTCATTGCTCGTCTTAGACTTCCAAAAGAAATTATACGTTCCATAAAATTCTGTTTCCATTTGAATTTTTGCTGTGTCGAATTCAACATTTCTCAAAACATTCTCAAATTTGAGAATAAAAGAAGTCCAATCATTTTCAAGTCCTTTGTAGCTTGAAGCAAATCCAATTATGGGTTCATCATAGAAATATGGTCGTTCACTTGCACCTATACTAAACATTTCTGTCCTTATCCAAGGGTATTTATCATCGTTACTAAGGCTTTTTATAAATTGTCTGCTTTTCTCAAAGTCTCCTTTTAAACTAATTCGACCGTGAACTATTGTTTGTACTCCCATTTATAAGTTTTTCTTTGTCTGTTGTGTCGGTTTAGCATAACGCACAACGTTTCGGGGCTTTGCGTTCGGGCGGGCAATCGAAGCACAAAAGTTGGTTTTATTACTAATGTTTAATTGAAAAACTGCTGTTGAATTTTGTACTTCAGCCCGCCTGACGCAAAACCCTTGTTGTGCGTTTGTGCTTGTTTACAGCTCGCTAAATTCAACATTTTCATATCGATTTTGATAAATTGAAGTGTTAAAAGTGCCTTTTGTTTTTAATATGGTCAATATTTCATTCTGAAATCCCACTTCTTTCTCTAACAAATCATTCCAATATTCGGGTTCGTCTGAAAAATTTTCATAATAGTCCAGCGTGTCAATAACTCCAATAAGTAGTCCAACTAAACTTTCGATATTTTTTGTCTCAGAAACTGAGTTCTCAAATGCGTCTAATATGAAAATTTCTAATTGTTCAGGTTCTTCATAATCCTCTGAATACACGTCAATTTCAGCGTTACTTTTTTCACACTGTTTTCTGTAATTTTCTACATTTTCATTTTTAATGTCAGAAATCAACTGCTTAATGTCAAAGTCAATTTTGATGTACTTGCTAACAACTTCTTGAAAGTTTGGTAGTAGAGCGTAAAAACCTAAAGTAGTCACTTTTAAATCCTGCCTTTGTTCAGTCGAAGTGTGAGCAAGTCCGTTTTGCAAGTTTTCTGTATGTTGTTTAATGTATTTTACTATATCCATAAATTTATGATTTCAGTTCGGGTAATGTCGGGTTAGCATAACGCACAACGTTTCGGGGCTTTGCGATGGTGGGGCAAAAGAAGCACAAAACTTCAACTTTGCACAAAAGTTGAACCGAAGAGCTACCGTTGAACTTTGCAGTTTCGCCCCACTATTGCAAAACCCTTGTTGGCGGTAGGTTTTTTATTCATCGCTTATGTCACATTTTCGAAATACAATAAACTGCTTTAGACCTTGAAAGTCACTATTCATTTTCCAAGATTTTGCATATTCGGTTATTCCATTTAATCCGTCTTCCCAAGGTTCGTTGTTAAAAAGACATTCTCCAATGATTGTATCATCAGAACGTTTTGAAATGTAAAGTTTCAACCAATTTATTTTGTTAGATGTCAGTTTGTTCGATAGTTTGTCTTTGATAATTTCAAAAAATGTTTCGTTTTGAGGATGTTCATTCCATTGTCCTTGAAAAGTTAGATTTCCTAATTTTGGATGCCAAAGAACTTCTTTATCATTCATTATTGCTTTAAAATCCAAGTCCGGATTATGACTGTCCGTGAAGCTGTCAATGATTGGAGAAAAAGTTGTGTCAATATAATTGCTTATTACTGATTTTACTTTTTCTTCAATTGTTACTCCAATACCAACGATATTTTCTTCGATGCCATTTGGAAAGTATTTTGGATGTATTGTCAAAATCATCAAATGTAAAATACTTGGATGATTATTTGGATTGTCGATAATGACGGTAGCAATTTCTATTTCATCATTAACGATAAGAGCAAGATATTGAGGATTTTTTTCGACTTTATAGCCTAATTCTATCAGTCGATTTTTGAGCGCATCAATTAAATACGAATTATTGTCAATAGGTTCTGATTTTTGTCTGTCTGCTTGTTTGTTTTCAGAAGTTTTTTTCTTAAAAAAGTCAAATAGTCCCATTTGTGTTTGTCTGTGTTACTTTGTTAAACTTACCGCCAACGTTTCGGGGCTTTGCGATGGTGGGGCAATCGAAGCACAAATCTTCAATTTTGCACAAAAGTTCAATCGAAGAAATACCGTTGAACTTTGCAGTTTCGCCCCACTATTGCAAAACCCTTGTTAGCAGAAGTTTTTTTAAAAGTCTCGAATTTCGTCAAACCAATTATTTGCTGTTTCGTGAGATATTTCCAATTTAGATGTTTCAACTAACTGAATAATTGCCGTTCCTGAGTCTTCTCTTTCAACAGTTTCTATGTTTGGTAACTTATTTATGATTTCTACAAGTTTTACAATAGAAGTTTTTACTTCATTTTCTGTTTTGGCTTTTGATATTTCTTTCAAAGCCGTCTTATACGCTTTTGTTGCAATTTTTGCATTTTTGGTTTCCCAATTTGTAAATGGAATTCCGTATTCTGTCGTAAACCAAATTGAACTTCTCAATTTAGAAACCGAAGAATAATCTAACTCTTTTACTTTTGTTAGTTGCTTTAATTCTGTATTTAAACTTTTTCCTGTTATTTCGTCAATATTCCACCCAATAAATGATTTTAAGTTTTTCCAAGAATTTAAGGATGGAAAATTTTCTAAGTTTGGGGCGTATCTAATTCCTAAACGTTCCAAATTCAAAAACTCACTTAAACAATTGACATTTGTAATGTTGCCTGTTAAATTCAAATTTTTCAGATTTGGAAATTGTAATAAGCTTTCACAATCAAAAGGCTGTCCTAATGGTTCAACTGTTATATCAAGGGAAGTAATTGTTTCTAAGTTTTTTAATGTAGGAAGTTTGTATGGTAATTCTGTTTTTCCTTTTTGAGTAATGGGTTCAATTCTAATGTATGGATTTGAATTTGTATCGATTATTTCAAAATTCTCAATATTTCCTGATAAATTAAGTGATTTCAAACCGAATTGATTCTCAAAACTTTGATTTCCTAAAATCAGTTTTATTGGATTTTCAATTGCCTCAATGGAAAAGCTACGAATTTGGACATTAGTTAAATTAATCGAAAGTTCTTTCGTAGGAAACCAAAAAAAATCCTCTATTGCTCTCTTTTCTGACCATTCAATAAAACCAATATCATTACCCCAATAATAGAAAAACCTTGGCCAATGTCCACCTGCTGGTGTTGTAAATTCGTCGAAGGCATTCCAATTGATTGGTAAATCTTTTTCGACAAGAACATCAAATTTTTTCTTGTCCATACCAACTAGGCCTATTGAGAAGCTCCCTTGTCCAGGAGGGATTTTAAAAATGTGACTATTTGTACTTGTCAACGAAATATTTATTGGTTTTTCTCTGTCCATTTTGTTCGGATTAGTGTTTGTTTGTTCGGCAGTTAAAATTTCTGCTAACGGTTTGGGTATTGCCGAAGGCGGGGATTTTTAGCACTAAAGTTCAATCGAAGAACAAATGTTGAACCTTGTACATATGTCCAATCGAAGACGTTCAGCCCCGCTTTTGGCAATACCTTGTTAGCGGTTCGGGCTTCTTGTTTGTCGTCATTTCTCATATTTTAGTCCTGTTGGTTTGTCGGTTAATTTGAAAAATGGAACTTGTGATAAAACTAATATAATACCTGATGATGCTCGTCCAACATAATTTTGGTTTATATAATCACGAGTTATTGAGCCGTCTGTCAATAGTTTATTTACAGCTTGCTTAAATATTTCAATCTTTATTTTTCCCTTATTACCATTTGATGTAAGTCTTTCAATGCCACTCCAATCTACTTTTAATATTTGGTTTGTTTCTCCGTTATTTCTTGTCAATGTTTTGTTTTGAAGCGGAATAATATAATTCTCCCAAATATGCTCAAAATTTTTATCACCTTTGTTCGTTGAACTTGGTTTTAGCTTGTTTGGTTGTAAATGATTAATGTACAGAATTTCAATTTTCAATTTTTCGGCAACAGTCAATGCGTCAGGTAGAAAAACTCCGTCAGTAGCGATAACAGCTTTAGTACAATCAAAGAAATCTTTTGCTCCGTGAAGTTCCATTACCGTTTGTCTATTTATTTTTCTTGTTGTATGTCCATACATTTTTGATTGAATTGCTATTTTTTCTTTTCCCTTTATTGCAAAGCCGTCAATACCATAGTCATTGCTATAAGTTGTAAGTTCTGTTTCATATCCCTGTTGGCGAAAATGTTCGCAAACAAATTCTTCAAATTGTCTTGGATTCATTAGTCAGCAAGATTTGCAAATGGGCGTTTAGAAAATTCGGAAACGAACTTTTTGATTAACTGATTTTCATAAGTTCTTGGATCATCAGTTGGCAAAGGCTTCCAACAAACAATTAAATCGGCTGAGTTTTTAAGTTGCCAAATTAATCTGCCTCCCCAATGTCCAATATTTTTGCCTTGACCAAAACCAAAATATTGTTTTAATCTTGAGTGCAGTGTGGCACTACTTGTTTCGCTTCCTGCTTTTCCAATGTAAACCACGAGTGAGTTGTCAACCCAATTCGATTTGAGTTCATCAAGTGTAACATTTGGGTTTTTACCTTTGAAGTGTCCTCCTGTACCAATTTGTAAGTATTCAGCTTTTTCAAAATTAGGATTTAAGACGAGATAAACACCTTTAGATTTAGGAATAGAAGAACTGTCAATGAATAATTCACTCATTTTCTTAAAGCCCGTAAACCCTGCTTTTTTGATGTCTTCAATGTTGTTAAAGTTCATTTTTTGTCCGTTAGTTTGTTTTAGTACGGTCGTTCATAGCCTGACCGCTAACGGTTTACGGCTTGGCGATGGTGGGGAATTTGATGCACTTCAGCTCAAATTAGCACCGAAGTTGATTAGAATTACCGAAGTTCAAATTTAGCAGTTCAGCCCCACTATTGCCAAACCGATGTTAGCCACAGTAGCTTTGGATAATTCTGTCTGCTTCAATTTTATATTGTTCATATTTTTGCCTAAATTCTTCAATTTTTTCGTCTGCTTTTGGGCTATTACATTTTACACGTCCTGCTCCTTTTCCTATAAACTCAAACCATTCTGTACTTGGGTCGTTTATTTCTCTTGTTCCGTCATAAATTATTCTAACTTCTGGATGTTTTTCTTTGATTACTTCGTCCGAAAGTTGAGAACGATAATCATCTCTTGTCAACTTTGAACTACTATATGCAAATCTTCGACAAATTTCATTGTTAGCACCTTGAACATTTGGTAGAGCCCGTTCCAAAAATGCAAACTCTTGGGTTGGAAGTGTTTTGCTTATTAGTCTAATTTTTTTCAACTTTTTTAAAGTCAAAACAGATATGAGTGCTGGGAATGGCGACTTGTTAATAATCCAACCCAATGAGAATACTTCAAGATTTGGAAGTCCACTTAAAAACTCAAAATTGTCGATTGGTTGGTTCCAATCAAGTGTCCCGTTGATATATAAATAACGTAAACTGTTAGTTCCTTTTAGTCCGTCAAAATTTGAAACTTTGCGAAGATTTTCAAAATGTACCGATTTTAATTTAGTCAGTTTTGCAAGAGGTGTCAAATCGGAAAATCCTGAAACATATTCGAGAATTAATTCTTCTAAATTATGTAAGTCGCCTATAAACTCAATGTCGGCTGCTCTGAAAAAAGTTACTCTTAAACGTTTTACGTTCGTCAGTCTGCGAATTGCTTGAACTTGTTCTTTGCTTGGGTCGTGAAGTGTCAGTTCTTCAAGGTTCGGACAGTCAAAAATTTGTTCCCAATGATTTTTGTCTTGGGTTTTGCTTATTGTCAATATTTTTACTTCTTCCTTGTTTACTATTTCAAAGTCGGCAATAAATGCAAATCTTTCTCTATTTGGAATTGTCGTCCAATAGTCGCCTGTTCTGTCTAAAAAGTCTCCAAAGTGATGTTTCATTGTCTGTGTTGTGTCGCTTGTGCTATTGTGGCTAACTTCCAAATTTACGCATTGCGTCAATCCAGGTTATATAACTTTCGCAAAGCTGTTTTTCTGAATTGATTAACTATTGCTTTGATTAGATTGATTAAATGGAGTTTACAAAATTATTTTTAATAAACATTTTTTGGATTGACGAATGTTTTGTAGTTTTGATAAAAACACACTGCAATGAAATATTCTTATATTTTCAGACAGAAACTTGAAATTGCCAGATATAGTGAATCTACAATCAAAACTTACGTCTCTACTTTGGCTACATTCTTCAAAGCAATTAATCACATTGAGATAGAAAATGTTGATGAAAGTATTGTTGAAAAATATATCTATAATCAGATAAAAGAAAAGAATATTTCACAATCATTTCGAAAGCATGTCTTGGGCAGTATCAGATTGTTTTATGAAATAATGTTTGATAAAAAATTATCACTTTCTCATCTTTATCCGAAAAGGGTAGAACATACACTCCCAAAATATCTCAGCAGAGAAGATATTTTAAAAATGATTAATCTAACCGAAAATCTTAAACACAAATCGATAATTTGTCTTTTGTACGGTTGTGGTCTCAGAGTAAGTGAATTGATTAATATGAGAATTATAGATATTGATTCAAAATCCGGCAGAATATCAATTTCACAATCCAACGGAAAAAAAGATCGGTATGTGATGCTTCCGCAGTTAGTTTTACCATTGCTAAGAGAATATTTCAAAAAATGTTCACCAAAAACATATCTTTTTGAAGGAAATGAAAATGAAAAATATTCGGCAAGAAGCGTTCAGCAAATTGTTAAGCAAGCTGCGGTACGAGCCGAGATACAAAAGTTAGTGACTCCTCATATTTTGAGACATAGTTTTGCAACGCATCTAATAGAAAATGGTACAGATATTAGATATATTCAGGAGCTTTTAGGTCACAACAGTGTTGTTACAACTCAAATTTACACTCACATTACAGATTTAAAAATGAGAAAAATTCAAAGTCCCCTTGATATGTAAGTCTTGGGAACTTTGAAATTAGTTTTTACCCAAATGCCCTCTTCAGCAAACTTTCGACCTTCGGTTCACCTCCTCTGAAGTTTTTATACAGTTCCATCGGATCTTTAGTTCCGCCCGAAGAAAGAAGTACTTTAAACTTTGCTGCCGTTTCAGGATTGAAAATTCCGGTTTCTTTAAAATACTGGAAAGCGTCGGCATCCAAGACTTCTGCCCATTTGTAAGAATAATATCCCGCAGAATATCCACCCTGAAAAATATGTGAGAAACTCGGGCTCATTGCTGTTTCAGGATTTACAGGATAAAGCTGTGTCGCTTTTGTGTAAGAGTCTTCAAACTCTTTAACACTCAAATTCTCCAGATCTCCAACTTTCGTGTGGTAGTTCATATCCAGAATCCCGAAACCAAGCTGTCTCATCGTTTGGTAACCTTCCATAAAGTTTTTAGACAAAGCAATTTTTTCGATCTTTTCATCGGGAAGAACTTCGCCGGTTTTATAATGTTTAGCAAATGTTTTTAGAAATTCCGGCTCATAACAGAAATTCTCAAGAAACTGAGAAGGTAATTCCACAAAATCCCATTTTACAGACGTTCCTGACAGGTTCGGATATTGTGTATTTGCCATCATTCCGTGCAGTGCATGACCAAACTCGTGGAACAAGGTCGTCACTTCCTGAAACGTCAGTAAACTCGGCGTATCTTTCGTAGGCTTGCTGAAATTACAGACAATAGAAATATGCGGACGTGAATTTTCACCATCTTTCTGATACTGATTTTTATAACTCGTCATCCAGGCGCCGGCTCTTTTGCCTTTTCTCGGGAAATAGTCAACGTAAAGCAAGGCTTTGAAGCTGGTTGATGGCTGATCGTTATTAATTGTTGGTTCTTGATTCTTTGCACCTGGTTCCTGGTTTTCGAAGACCTCATATACTTTCACATCTTCATGATATTTTGGAACGTCATTTTTCTCCACGAAAGTCAGTCCGAAAAGTTGCTTAGACAATCCAAAAACTGCTTCCTGAACCTGCTCCAGTGGAAAGTAAGGTTTCAGTTCTTCATCATTCAGATCAAATTTTGCTTTACGGAGTTTTTCTGCGTAAAAAGCATGATCATAACCCTGCATTTCTTCGATTCCGTCACCTTTTGCCAGAGATTTTAATTCCTCAATCTCTTTTTCTGCGTATGGTTTTGCTTTCGTTAAAAGTTCATTCAGAAAATCCAGAACCTTAGTCGGAGATTTAGCCATTCTTTCTTCCAGAACGTAATCTGCGTAATTTGAATAACCTAAAAGCTCAGCCTTCTGCTGTTTTAAATTCAGCAATTCTTTGATGAGGTTTTGATTGTCAAATTCCCCGCCGTCGAAAGATTTTTTACCATTGGCCAAAGCCAGTTCTTTTCTCAATTCTCGGTTTTCAGCATACGTCAAAAACGGAATATAACTTGGATACTGCAAAGTGACCACCCAGCCTTCGAGATTTTTTTCCTTGGCTTCTTCTGCGTATTGTTCGATAATCGCTTCGGGAATTCCTGCTAAATCTTCTTTGTTGGTGATGTGTTTAAAATAGTTGTTTGTTGAAGCCAACACATTTTGTCCGAACTGAAGCGATTTTAAAGATAAATCCATGCTGATCTTCTTTAATTTCTCTTTGTCTTCTTCATTTAAGAGGGCTCCGCTTCTTACAAAACCTTTATACGTCTCATCCAAAAGCATCTGCTGTTCTTCGTTCAGAATGTACTTTTCTTTTTGGTCGTAAACTTTTTTAATTCTATTAAATAAGGCTTCGTTTTGAGAAATTTTTGAAGAATATTCAGTTAAGATTGGAGAAACTTCCTGCGCGATTTTTTGTAATTCGTCACTCGTTTCAGCTGAATTTAAATTGAAAAAAATATTGTAAGCTCTGTCCAGTTGCTCACCCGAAAAAGCCAAGGCTTCGATCGTATTTTCAAA
The DNA here is from genome assembly GCF_025971945.1 of Chryseobacterium kimseyorum. Lineage (GTDB taxonomy): Bacteria > Bacteroidota > Bacteroidia > Flavobacteriales > Weeksellaceae > Chryseobacterium > Chryseobacterium kimseyorum. Next base: position 11,946 of record NZ_JAPDHW010000013.1, on the reverse strand, counting down.
AGTCGGCTCCTCTGAATTGTTAACAATGGAATTGATTTCTGCTTCAGATTTCTGAATCAATTCTTTAAAAGCCGGAAGATAATCTTCATTTTTAATCTGATCAAAGGGCGCTGAATGATATGGTGTATTGAATTTTTCTGTTAAAATAGACATTGAATTATTTTTAGGTTAAATTTAATTAGAATTTAATTCTCAAAAACGATGCCTTGCGAAAATTTGTGACAAAAATGCTTATTCATCAAATAACTTGTCATAGGAAAAGATTTGCTTCATTTCAAATTGCTAATTTTGGTTTTCAGTAATTTTACTTTGAGTTCTTTGCTAAGTGAAACGCCTTTGCGAACTTAAAAACCGTTTATAGTCAAAAAATCTTTGCGAACTTTGCGTTTAAATCATTTACAACTAAATTATTAAAAATAGCCATGTCTACAAATAAAGAAACAGTGCAAAAGTACATGGATGCTTTTCAGGAAACAGACCATGAAAAAATCCTGAGCTGTCTCACCCAAGACGTCATCTGGGAAATGCCGGGAGTTTATCAACACCACGGAAAAGGAGAATTCGATAAGGAAATTGAAAATGAAAACTTCACCGGAAAGCCGAAAATTACGGTTTTCAGAATGACGGAAGAAAATAATGTGGTCATTGCAGAAGGAAATGTCATTGGAAAGTTTAAAAACGGAGATGTTCTCAACGCCGATTTCTGCGATGTCTTCGAAATGGAAAACGGATTGATTAAAAAGCTGGTGTCTTATTTAATGCAGAAAAAGTAAAAGGCTTTTGGCAGGTGGTTCTTGCTCGTGGCTTGTGTACTCATCTGTAAATTTCGATCAACTGCATTTAATATATAATCTTACATTTTACAAAAACTCAATATTATACGCTGAAATCATCTAGTTGGCAAATATTTAAACAGGAATTTCAGAGCCTATAACTTAATTTAAAAAAATATTAAAACTTAATCATGAAAACAATTTTAAAATTCATCGGGGGAATTATCCTTTTAATCATTGTGTACGCTGTTATTGCCATGTTGGCTTTCAGCAAAGATTATCATATTGAGAAATCTGTCGTCATCGATGCTCCTAAAGAGAAAGTGTGGCCTCATATCAGTTCGACAAGAGCGTTCAATGTTTGGAATCCTTTTGCGAAGGCTGATAAAAGTGTCGTAATCACTTACAAAGGTGATCCGGGAGAAGTCGGCGACGGTTATCACTGGAGGGGAAATAAAGATGTTGGAGAAGGCGAACAGGAGATTGTTGCGATTGTTCCTTATCAAAAAGCGACGAGCAAATTGCATTTTATCCAGCCGTGGGAAGGTGATGCAACTTCAAATTTAATAATGTCTTCCGAAGGAAACTCAACCAAAGTAACTTGGACAATGGATAATGAATTAACCACTCCCATGAAAATAATGAAACCCTTTATGGATATGCAGATGGGTAAAATGTTTGAGCAGGGTTTTGGAGATCTCAAAAAGATAGCTGAACAATAAAAAAACTTGTGAATTTCACTATTTTTTCTGTTGAGATATATTAGTAAGCTATTTTAAACTGATAATTTTTAGTTAAATTTTCAAACTGAAATATCAGAAAAATATATCTTTGAAAAAAAATGATGAGAAATAAATAGCTTTTCTTTATGTCAGTTTTTCTGACCTTTTTGCTGACCTCATGTGCATCGAAGTATGGAGTAGAAACAAATGCCGACAACCAGAATGAAAATTATATGGAAGGAAAGCAAAGCCCTTTAGACAGAAATGTTGAGCAGCTTGAAAAAAGACGTGACGCTGATGAAAGAAAGATTGATGTTATGGATTATAAAGATCTCAGACCAAAATAAAAGTTTACAGCCGTTTCGTAATGAGACGGTTTTTTCATTTTATTATTTAAAAAAAATATTATCTTTATGTAAAGATTACGATACATGGAGAAGACAGTATTTGAGAAAAATAACATAAGAAATTATGTAAAAACCGTGATTTCAGAAAAAATAGAAAAACTTAAGAATTTTATAGAATTTACTTTAGAAGCCAGCCGAGATATCAAGAAAACGCCGAAATATGACAGCATGCGCGAAGAGATGCAGGAGGAAATCTACCAGATGCAAAGACAGCTTGCTGCGTTGAATGATCTGAAAACCAATATGGCAAGAGTGCTTCCGGCAGCTACCGAAAGAGTACAGCTGGGTTCATTGGTTATCACCAATAAAGCAAGATTTTACATATCCGTTTCTCTGGGCGAATTCTTTTTTGAAGGCGACCGTTTCTATGCCATCTCTGCAGAAAGTCCAATGGCGAAAAAGATGATGGGGATGAAATCAGGGCAGGATTTTACTTTAAATAAAATTCATCAGGAAATTGTTGAGGTTTTATAGGTTTTGAAAGAGCAATTAAAAAGTTTAAAGAATAAAGTGGACGGGTTCAACAGAAAATTTATAATAAATCAATGCTTTTATGATTGTCATTATCGAAAAGAATTTCGGTAATCACAGTCAGGAACTGAACAAAAGTAGCCATGGGTGAAACCCATGGATAATCGCACAAAAGCGTTTTAATTTTCTAACTAACATGAAACAGCCACGAAGTGGCTGAATTAAAATAATCATAGATGAAATTCCTTGATTGTCGCATATTATAAAAAACCTTCTAAACATTGTTAAATTTTAAAATCAGTCGCTGAGCTAAAATTTATCTCATCATCCAAAATTTTTGATTTTTAAATATTTTCAAGAGAAAAAGAGTAGATCATACGTCAATCATTAATTTTGCTACGCATCCATCATCCATCATCCATCATCAATCATCCATCATCCATCATCTATCATTCATCATTCATCATTCATCATTCATCATCACCAATCACCAATCACAATCACAATATACATCCAAAATCTTCACTACCAAGCTTCCATCTTCATGCTTTTTCCGTAAATTTGTCTACATGAATAAAGCCGAAGTTTTAAAAGAAATCATAGAACAGAGAAGGAGTATTTTTCCAAAAGATTATGCTGAAACAGAAATCTCACAGGAGATTATGGAAGAAATCCTGAATTCAGCCACATTGGCTCCCAATCATAAGAGAACAAAACCTTGGCGTTTTAAAGTTTTCAAGGGCGAAGAAAAAGCAAATCTTGCTTTTGAAATGCAGGAAATCTACAAGTCGACGCAGGCTCCCCAAGTTTTTTTAGAGAAAAAATATAATGATATTGGTTTTAAAATCAATAAAGCAGATGCTGTGGTTTCCATCGTTGTCAATTTCAGCGGAATGGTTCCTGAATGGGAAGAAATTGCAGCCGTTTCAATGGCAGTTCAGAATATGTATCTTACCTGTACCGCAAATGGGGTAGGGTGCTATTGGAGTTCACCGAAAATTGTTGACCATCTGAAAAACTCTCTAACGATAGAGGAAAACCAAAAGTGTTTGGGGCTTTTCTATATGGGAGTGGTTAATATTTAAGATGAAAAATTTTTACAAAAATTTTAATGAAGAAGATTTGATTGCCGCTTATCTTTATATGAAGGAACATACTGGAGAAATAAATGAAGAGATGACTGAAGCCATAAATCAAAAATTTAATTATAATGATTTTATAAGTAAAGCAGATAATAAAACGTTGCTGGTCAAAGAAAAGGGAAGGATATCGTATGAAATTTATCAACTGGTAGTACAAGGTTCAGATCTGGATTCTGTTTTTGAAAATATTTCTTCAACTGTACTAAATAATCAGGAACTTGAAAATTTTATAATTTTAAAATTCAATGAATTTTCTTCAGTCAAAGTGAATAGGAATATAGATAGAGATACAATTTTCAAAAGTATTTTGGGAGTTTTTATTTCATCAGTTATTGGTTTATTATTTTTTTTGACAACAATTTTAATCACTGGTGTATTTTCCTTTTTTTTACTTGTTCCTCTCTACATTATTAACTATTTTTTAATTAGGCAGATAACAGGCAAAACCAGAGATAATTTGATTGTTTTTCTGGCCGTTTTTATTTCTGTCATTATTTCGACTTTATTACCGTTCGTTTTTTTTACCTAAATTTTTGTTATTTAAAAACTAATTGTGAAAATTTTACTATCTTTGCACACTTAAATATTTAATCGGGACGAGTTCCCTTAAAATTCATACATTATGTCAGTAAAAATCAGATTACAAAGACACGGATCAAAAGGAAAACCTTTTTTCCATATCGTGGTTGCAGATGCTAGAGCTAGAAGAGATGGTAGATTCATCGAGAAACTAGGTACTTACAACCCAATTACTAACCCTGCGACTATCGATTTGAACGTTGACTCTGCTGTAAAGTGGTTAAACAACGGTGCTCAACCTACTGATACTGCAAGAGCTATTCTTTCTTATAAAGGTGTACTTTACAAAAAACACTTACAAGGTGGTGTTGCTAAAGGTGCTTTTGACGAGGCTGAAGCTGAAAAAAGATTTGGTGCTTGGTTAGAATCTAAAGAACAAAAAGTACAAGGTAAAGTAGAAGGTTTATCTACAGCTAAGGCTGATGCTAAAAAAGCTGCTTTAGAAGCTGAAGTTAAAGTAAACGAAGCTAGAGTTGCTGCGGCTGCTCAATTGGAAGCTGATGCTAAAGCTGCTGAAGAAGCTGCTAACGCACCTGCTGAAGAAGTTACTGAAACTACTGAAGAGCCAACTGCTGATGCAGAAGGAACTGAAGAAACTCAGGCTTAGTTCTTCTAAAAATACAAAGCAAAGGCACGATTTTTTCGTGTCTTTGTTGTTTTAAAAATAAATAAATTTGTTTCTCGTCCCTAAAGAAATAGATTCATTTTCTTCCTTTCTATAGATTCCCGGAAGAAGAAATTAATTGGAAATTTGCTAATTTTGACATTATGAAAAAAGAAGACTGCTATTTATTAGGAAAAATCACCCGCAGACACGGTCTTGCCGGAAATGTAATCCTTAAATTAGATACAGATCAGCCCGAACTTTACAGAAACCTTGATTCTATTTTTGTTGAAATCAACGGTTTGCTGGTTCCTTTTTTTGTTGAAAAAACATCGTGGAGTAAACTCGATGCTGTGAACATTGCATTTAAAAATTCTTCTGAAGCCCTGGTAGATCAGTCTTTGAATAAAGATGTTTACCTTCCGCTGACGAGTTTGCCAAAATTGAAAGGTAATCAGTTTTATTATCATGAAGTGATCGGCTACGAAATTCTTGATCAGGATGACAATAATTGTGGAGTAATCAGATCTATAAATGATCAGACCGCACAGAATTATTTTGTAACCAATCTTGAAGGGAAAGAAGTTGTAATTCCTCTGATCAAAGACTGGATTATTGAAGTTAACCGTGAAGAAAGGTTTATCAAAATGCAGGTTCCTGAAGGTTTGCTTGATGTTTTTCTGGTGCCTTCGAAGAAAGACGAATAATTCCTCGATTAATTTCACAAAAAAAGCTGGCTCTTAAAACCAACTTTCAAAAATATTTAAATTAAATTTATTTTATAGCTTCTGCTCCTGCAGTGGCAACTTCATGATCGTCATCTACGGTACTTCCACTCACACCAATTGATCCAATGACAGTTCCGGAAGAATCTTTAATTAAAACTCCGCCAGGAAAAGTAATCAGTCCGTTGTTGGAATGCTCAATGTTGTAAAGAGGCTGTCCTGGTTGTGAAAGTTTTCCAATTTCACCACTGTTCATATTAAAAAATCTTGCAGTCTTTGCTTTCTTTTGGGCAATATCGATCGAACCGAGCCAGGCGTCATCCATTTTTGCAAATGCTACCAGATTTACACCGCTGTCCATCACAGCAATATTCATTTTTACTCCTAATTCCTTTGATTTTTCAAGTGCGGCTTCAATAGCTTTTTGAGCCTGTTCTAATGTAATGTTCATAATATTTGGTTTAATGATACACTACATCTATATAAAATCATGCCGATGCATTAATTTTTACTGGCTTCAGCACTGAAATTAATGAATAATTAATAACCGTAGTTTTGGGTTACTTTAACTTTTCTAACAAATCATCAATCTGCTGATACATTTTATTGAAAAACATTTTTCTCTCCCTGTTTCCGGACGTATTTAATGATTTTGAATTTTTAATTTCATGTTCAAAATAGGTTAATGTGTCATTGCAAGTATTTTCATCATTCGTCATCATATAGCCAAACATATTAAAGGGAATGAAAAATGACGATTGATATTCATTTTTAAACAGAATATTATTGCTTAAAATCACCAGATCGTTGACATAAAAATTAAAGTCAGGTTTATTTTGAATTTTAAATTCAATTTTCTGCAGAACATTTCTTACTTCTTCTAAAATCAATTCGATGTCTTTGTATTTTAAAAGTCCCATCTCTGAGTAGAAAGAAATCTGCATCAGAATACTCATTATAGTGGTGTCATTCCAAACTTCGGTCACATTCTGATTTTCATAGAGATCTTTGAGCATTTCATTTTTCGGCGAATGGTAGGGAAGGTCAAAATCTTCAAAAGAACAGAGAAATTTATCTTCGTTTAAGAGATTCATCCAGACATAAAATTTAAATCTCGAAAGAATAGTATTTGAAATGGTATAAAAAAACGGAATATCTTTCGCAGAATAGTACACCTTCGATTGATTGATATTCTGAAAAACGTCTAAAATCTTCAGGGAACTTTCAAAGAAATACAGTAAATCTTCCTGCGTTTTTACAGGTTTTGTTCTTTTCACAACAAGCTGGTTCTCGGTTCCTAAAAACTGATCAAGTGAGATCTGATAATATTTTGCCAGTTCCACGGCTTCTTCAAAACTGAATTTCGCCTTCATCGAAGTTCTTCTGTGTGCAGCATCGTAACTAATGTTCAGGATATTGGCAATTTCGTCATTCAAAGATTTGTCTCCGATTTTTTTTCTAATCTGCTTCAGTAGAATTTCCTGATTCATGGTTTTTGCGATTTTCACAAATGTATCAATTTATTTTAATTTTTTTTCGCATTCGTCAAAGTCGTTTTCAAATTTAGCTTTGAAGTATAATTTAAAATTAAATGTTATGAAAACGAAAATATTTTTAATCGCTGCGGTTTTGTTCAGCAGTTTTATGTTCTCTCAGGACAGTTTAGAAATTACCCATCAAAAAACAAGATTGGTTGCTGTTACACCTTTAAATAATAAAGTCAGCACAGTCAACGGATTGGCTTTCGGTTTGGGTCTGGATTCACAATATCTTTTTAAGGAAGAAACTGCTTTAAAATTACAGAAGGTGAACGGACTTAATTTAGAGGTTAATCCACTGGGGATTTTGTTTTGGTTTTTTCACGATCCCTCAAGAATTAAAAATGTGGAAACTGTTCAGGTCAATGGATTAAATATTTCTCCCGCAGGATATTTGAGAGGAATCAGTCATAACGGAGCGGGTATTTCGCTTTACAACTATGGTCACACAATGAATGGCGCGATGGTCTCGCTTGCAAATTTTGATATCGAAAAAGGAAATGGAGTCTTCGTCGCAGTACTCGGTGTTTCTTCCAGAGAGATGACAGGTTTGAGTTTAGCAGCATTCAATGATGCAGAAATTCTGAGAGGTGTACAAATCGGATTGGTCAATCATAATATAGACGGAAAAGGTTTGCAGATCGGGCTGGTCAACAAATCGAAGAGAATGAAAGGCCTTCAGATCGGCTTCTGGAATAAAAACGGAAAGAGAGCACTCCCATTAATCAATTTTTAAGTCATGAGAACTTTTATTACACTCCTGTTTTTGTGTGTGAATCTTTCTGCACAAAACGTCAACGCTGAAAAATCTGAGAGATCTCTGATTGAAGTCGGATCATTTCTGAATTTCAACAAATTTAAAACAAAAAGCAACGCAGGTATTTCGGCTGGTTACTGGTACAGATTTCCGGCAGACGAAACCAAAACTCATCTGGAACTGGGAAGCAGTTTAGGATACAGTACAAGTTTTTATGAATTTAATTATGGAAAAAACGGTTTGCTTTATCCTGTTCGCACAGAAGAATTTATTTGGAATGTGGGTGCAAAAATGGTAAAAGAATATCATTTTAAAAACCTTACAATAGAATGGGTTTCAGAATTAAGTATTCACAATTTGATTTTTAATGATCAAAATATCCCAAAAGATGAGTCTCGGAATACTGATAACAATGATGAAAATACACTTTATACTGATCTGGGAGGTGAAACATTTTCATCTCTGAAAATCGGTCAGGGAATTCGGTTCTGGAAAAACAATGTGGGAATTGGTGTTCAGGCTTCTTATGTGCCTTACAGGTTGTGGTATAAACAAACTGCACCGGAAGGATTTAATTCTTTTTCAGTTGAAACCAGCTTAATTTTTAAATTTTAAACATGATCAAAAATTCTAAATATGAAAACAATACCTTATTTCTTAATCGCAACACGGTTTATTTTTGCTCCGGTTATTTTTAGTTTAGCTTATTTTAATGGAGAAAAATCCCAATTTGTAATTTTAACTTTGATGTTTATCGGATTACTGACAGATATTTTTGACGGCATCATTGCCAGAAAAGTAGGGGTTTCTTCAGAAAAGCTGAGGAGATTAGACAGTCAGGTAGATTTGGTGTTCTGGCTTTCATTGGGATTTGCAGCATATTTCATTAATCCTGAAGTGATAAAAAATCATTGGCAGAGTATAGCGCTGATTTTTATTATGGAAGCATTATACTATATCATAAGTATTATTAAATTTAAAAAAGAGACCTGCACTCACGCATGGCTTTCGAAGATGTGGGGTTTGAGTTTGCTGATTGCCTTTACCTACTTAATAGGTTTTCAACAGGCTGGCTGGGCATTTTATCTGGCAATATTTTTGGGGATTGTTTCTCACGTTGATGTCATCCTGATTATTTTAATTCTTCCAAAATGGCAATACGATATACCAAGTTGTTATCACGCGTGGAATATCAGGAAAGGTAAACAGAGAAAAAAGAGTACACTTTTTAATTAAATTAAAACAGATTTTCTGAATTAAATGATCATTTTTAAATCAAACAGTGTAATCATAGAAAAATTACACTGTTTTTTGTAGATTTGCAGACATTAATTTTTATACAAAAATTTATCAATCAACAAATGAAAAAGCAGACGATTAAAGAAGTCCTACAAGACTACAAAAAAGTATTACATCATGACATTACAGTTTACGGTTGGGTAAGAGCCTTCCGTTCAAATCGCTTTATTGCGCTTAATGATGGTTCTACGATTAATAATTTGCAAATTGTTGTTGATTTCGAAAATTTCGATGCTGAAATTATCAGTAAAATCAGTACGGCTTCTTCGCTAAAAGTTGTAGGTGAAGTGGTAGAAAGCCAGGGAGCCGGACAAACTGTAGAAATTATCGCCAAAAAAATTATAATTTTAGGAGATAATTTTACAGAAGAAAGAGATAAAACTATTCTTCAGCCAAAAAAACACTCATTGGAAGTGTTGAGAGAGCAGGCGCATTTGAGATTCAGAACCAATCTATTCGGAGCGGTTTTCAGAGTACGTCACGCGGTGAGTTTTGCAATTCACTCTTTTTTCAACCAAAACCAGTTCTTTTACATCAACACGCCGATTGTTACCGGAGCAGATGCGGAAGGAGCTGGCGAAATGTTTGGCGTAACCAACTTTGATTTAAACAATATTCCAAGAGACGAGCAGGGAGATATCGATTTTGCTCAGGACTTTTTTGGTAAAAAAACCAACTTAACGGTTTCCGGACAGCTTGAAGGTGAAACTGCGGCAATGGGATTGGGAAGAATTTATACTTTCGGCCCGACTTTCCGTGCAGAAAATTCAAACACAACGCGTCACTTAGCAGAATTCTGGATGATTGAGCCGGAAGTTGCTTTCAATAACCTTGAAGATAACATCGATTTGGCAGAAGATTTTCTGAAATATGTGATTCAATATGTTTTAGATAACTGTAAAGACGATCTGGAATTCTTAGACAAGCGTTTTGAAGAAGAACAAAAATCAAAACCTGAAAAAGACCGAGCAAAAGAAGGATTGATTGAAAAATTGGAAAATGTTATCGCAAAGCGTTTCAAACGTGTGAGCTATACCGAAGCAATTGAGATTCTTATGAACTCAAAAGAAAACAAAAAAGGAAAATTCCAATATCCTGTTGAAAGCTGGGGAACAGACCTTCAGTCTGAGCACGAAAGATTCTTGGTAGAAAAGCATTTCGAGTGTCCTGTTGTTCTTTTCGATTATCCAAAAGAGATCAAAGCATTCTATATGAAGCTGAACGACGATAACAAAACCGTTGCTGCAATGGATGTACTTTTCCCAGGGATTGGTGAAATCATTGGCGGATCAGAGAGAGAAGCAAGATTAGACGTCCTGAAAACCAAAATGGCAGAAATGCACGTAGACGAGCACGAACTTTGGTGGTATATGGATACCAGAAGATTCGGTTCGGTTCCTCACGCGGGTTTCGGACTTGGTTTAGAAAGACTCGTTCTTTTCGTAACAGGTATGACCAACATTCGTGACGTCATCCCTTTCCCAAGAACTCCAAAGAACGCAGAATTTTAATCTGCATCATATAATATATAGTACCTCTGAAATTTTCAGGGGTATTTTTTTGTGATATGGATGTGATGTGTGATGAATTATAATCACGCAAAATTGTACTCTAACACTCTAACACTCTGCCACTATAACGCTCAATCACTCCAACTTTCGAGCATAATCTCGCCCTGAAACACTTAAACCCCGATCAGGAGCTTATTCCAGCTTTCTCTACTCGCTTTTTTGCGCCATTTCTTCCCCTGCCTTACAAAAAGAGCTCAAACATGCCGTTCAATCTGGGCTAGGGTAGTGGTCGGTAGATCATTATTTTGCCCAATTATATGTTTGTAATTGTTTAGTTCCAGTCTAATAATATTTTTTCGTATTCAATATTTCTATTTTATGTTTACAGGATAATCTTTCTGAATATAAAAAGCGCCATGTGTGTAGTTTTAGATTCCCGAGAAAAGTTAGAGCTCTGTAGGAGCTGCATATTTACAGATTAGGATTTTGCGCAAATGTTTATAGATTGTTGGAAGCGGGATGTCTTTACCATTAATTCCAAAAAGTATAAATAGCTCTATGCAAGAGAAATATTAATAACTCAATCATTTCTTATTTGATAAGAGTTCCTTAGGGGTACAATGTCTGCAGGTTAAAGATGTTGTAACTACTAGAGCTTTAGAAAGCTAAACGTCAAGTACAAAATCTTTCCGCATTGCACAATAGCTCCATAGGAGCGGCATGTTTGTAGCGTAATCATTCTGTATATAAAGAGAGTTCCGTAGGAGCGGAATGTGTGTAGCTTCAGATTTCCGAGAGAAGAAAAAGCTCCATAGGAGCGCCATGTTTGTAGCATCATCATTCTGTATATAAGAAAGAGCTCCGTAAGACCGTCACAAAGAGCAGAGCAAATTACAAACGCATGTTCAACACATAAAACCCATTACTCATAGCGCACGAACCACACTTGCTAACTCTAAGCTTCCCAGTATGTCACAAATCTTTTAATATGAAACACCTCCATCCCACACGTTCACTCTCAAACTCACACACAGACCAGCCATCATCTAGCATCCTTCACCCAGCATCCAACGCCGATCACCCACCACTCAACCTCCCAAAATTTTTCTCCCACGCTTTCAGTTAATTACCAACAAATATGAATTAAAAGTAAACATTATGTTAAATATATTTGGAAGTAGAGGGGTAAACGTACTACTTTTGCCCCACTGAAAAACGAGAGTCAGTCAGTAGCGCAGAAGAGCCTTTAGATAGGCAGGAACAAAAACTCTGAATAGGAATTAACTTTAAAAATTCCAATAAATTTTAATCAAATAAAATTTGTGGGAATAAAAAAAGTTTTTATCTTTGCAGTCCCGATACGGGGAGCGCAGGAGTGGATGGATTAAGTGTTGAAAAAGGAGATTAGGGTTACTTAA
>NZ_JAPDHW010000012.1 GCF_025971945.1 Chryseobacterium kimseyorum | reverse complement strand
ACATTTATTAGATTAGTTTTAATAATTTTTTTAGAATCAATAAAATAGGTGTTAATATATTCAGAATTAGACCAGTTTCTAAGGTAATTTTTCCAAACATAATGATGCCTTTTTTTTAATTCCATTTTATAATACTATGATTATTATTTTAGTAAGCAAAATTTTTAATCTTTAACCCAAATCAATCTTAAACTTAGTCGACTTCTTCACCTCATGCAGCACTATAGAACTGTGATATTGCCCAATGCTGGGAATATTTGAAATCACATTGACCGTAAAATCATTATAAGAATTAATATCTTTTGCAATAATTTTCAGCATATAATCATATTCGCCGGAAAGACTGATGATCTCCTGAACTTCATCGTGTTGCATTATGTTTTTCTCGAAAGTTTCCAGAACTTTTTTTGACTGTTCTTTCAGACGGACATTGCAGTAAACGACAATATTTAAACCCAGTTTCTCACGGTTCAGAAGACCGACATATTTCTCAATAATCCCCTGTTTCTCCAACTGTTTGATGCGTTCGTAAGTTGGGGTAAAGGTTAAACCTATTTTCTCTGAAATTTCTTTCACCGAGAAAGTAGAGTCTTCCTGAATTATGCTGAGAATCATCCTGTCTTTTGCGTCCATAAACTGTATTTGAATTCTAACAAAAATATTAAGAATAAATGAGAATAACCAACGATTGAAGTTTTTTAATTTTTTTGAGGTTTCACTTTGTCATGTTACCCAAATGTTATATCTTTGCACCTAATGAATAACACAGTATTTATATCATTAGAATTACCGGGCGTAGACGCCCTTTACGATATTTATTTATTTTAAGCGAAGATATTTTCTTCGCTTTTTTTATGTTCAAAAATTAAGATTTTATGTTTACGATTACCGAACTAAGTACAGAGAAAATCAATAAGATACTGACGGAAGCTTTAGCTTTTGCCAACGGAAAAACTGCCAAAATTGAGGGCGAAGTGTTCTGTTCAAATCTGTTTTTTGAAGACAGCACAAGAACGAAAACGAGCTTCGATGTTGCCGAAAGAAAACTGGGTTTGCAGGTCGTTCCGTTCGATGCTTCCAACAGTTCTGTCAATAAAGGTGAAAGTTTATATGATACCGTAAAAACGATTGAAAGCATAGGGGTAAATCTTGTCGTGATCAGAGATAAAAAAGACCGTTATTTTGATGAATTAAAAAATATCAACATTCCTGTGATCAACGGTGGTGACGGAACAGGAAATCATCCTTCACAGTGCATGCTTGATTTGCTGACTATTTATCAGGAATTCGGAACTTTTGAAGGATTGAAAATAGGAATTGTTGGTGATGTTAAACACAGCCGTGTTGCGAACTCCAATGCAGAAGCTTTAAGAAGATTAGGTGCTAAAGTTTATTTTTCAGGGCCTGAACAGTGGTTTGACGAAGGAGCTTTAATTAACGGTACGTATCTTTCTGTAGATGAGATGATTCACGATGTTGATGTTTTGATGTTATTGAGAATCCAGCACGAAAGACACGATTCAAAAATGAGTTTCTCAGCTTCGGAATATCATAAAAAATATGGTCTGACGAAAGCCAGAGAAAAAACGATGAAAAAGGAAGCCATCATTATGCATCCCGCACCCATCAACAGAGGCGTGGAAATCGATACCGATTTGGTGGAATGTGAACGCTCAAGAATTTTCAAACAAATGCAGAACGGAGTTTTCGCAAGAATGGCGATTCTGAAAAATGCTTTGGAGGAGAAAGGGTTTTCATTAAAGTAAAAGGTAAAAAGTAAAAAGAGCCAAGTGATTTACTTTTTGATATTTAATGACAAATTAACTCATTAAGGCGAATTTTAAAAAGAATTATCATTGAGAAAAGCCCTGAAAGGGCGACCCATCAATAGCCATGGGTGAAGCCCATGAGATAGAAAGAAAATCTGATCTGAGCGAGCCCTGAAAGGGCGGAATCAAACAACATCAGATAATTAAAGAAGATTAAAAAATAGAAATAAAGATAAAAGTTAAAATGAAGAAAAAATTAATACTGGAGTCCGGTGAAGTATTTCATGGAGAAGGTTTCGGAGCAGATTTGGAGACAGCAGGAGAAGTGGTTTTCAATACCGGAATGACAGGATATCAGGAATTGATTTCTGACCCGTCATACTGCGGTCAGATTGTTTGCATGACGTATCCGCTGATCGGAAATTACGGGATCAACCGTGATGACTACGAAAGCATCGAACCTGCAATTAAAGGTCTTATTGTAAAGGAAATTTGCGATTTACCTTCCAATTTCAGAACTCAGATTACTTTACAGGAATTGTTTAAAAAGAAAAATCTTTCAGGAATTTCAGGTATTGACACCAGAAGACTGACAAGAATTCTTCGTAACTCAGGTGTGGTAAAAGGAAAAATCGTGAATGCAAATGCAGACGAAAACACAACCATTGAAGAATTAAAATCAACCACTTTCCCAACCAATCAGGTAGAGCAGGTTTCTACAAAAACTTCTTATGCCAATCCGGGAAGAGGACTTAAAGTAGTACTTGTGGATTTTGGGTCTAAATTAGGAATAATCAGAGAATTATCTCAAAGAAACTGTGACATCATTGTTGTTTCTCATGATACTACAGCAGAAGAAATTTTGCTGATGGATCCGGATGGAATTATGTTATCCAACGGTCCCGGAGATCCTGAAGACAACCAAAAAGCTTTAGAAATGATCCGCAGATTGCTCGGTAAAGTTCCAATTTTCGGGATTTGCCTTGGACATCAGTTGATTGGTCTTGCTTGCGGTGCAAAAACTTTTAAATTAAAATTCGGTCACAGAGGAGGAAATCACCCTGTTTTGGATTTAGAAAAAAATAAAGTAGCGATCACTTCTCAGAATCACGGTTACGCAGTTGATCAGGAGAGCCTTAAAGAAACAGATTTAATAGAGACTCATATCGCATTGAATGACAGAACAAATGAAGGTCTTAGACATAAGATTCACCCATGCTTCTCAGTTCAATATCACCCTGAAGCGAGTCCGGGTCCTGAAGATGCAAATTATTTATTTGATGACTTCATCACGATGATGGAGGATTTTAAAAAGTAGGAGATTAATTATTTGGGCAGCTTATCAGCCTTCCGTTCCCGCTTTTTTGTAAGCATGTCCTGAGCTTGTCGAAGGATCTCCTCCTCACAAAAAGAGCTCCACTCAAGTCGGGCTGCGGGCAATTCGCTGCAAATTAAAGGTGGAAATTAGAAGAATCCGCAGGATTCAATATAAATAGCCGTAGTTGAAACCTATGGTATTGGTGAAACAATCATCATCCGAACCCGAAAGGGTTCAACAACAAAAGGATAAATTTAAAAATGAAAAGAAACGACATAAAAACAATTTTAGTAATCGGTTCCGGCCCAATTATCATCGGTCAGGCGGCGGAATTTGATTACGCAGGAACGCAGGCTTGTCTTTCATTAAGAGAAGAAGGGTACAAGGTGATTTTGATCAATTCAAACCCTGCGACGATTATGACAGATGTTGAAATCGCTGACAAGGTTTACATCGAGCCCATTTCACTTCAGTTTGTGAGTCACATCATCAGAAAAGAGCGTCCGGATGCACTTTTACCAACGCTTGGTGGACAAACAGGTTTGAACATGGCGGTAGAACTGGAGAAATCAGGAATTCTTGAAGAATGCAAGGTGGAAGTTTTGGGAACTACACTTTCTGCGATCAACAGAGCGGAAGACAGAGATCTGTTCCGTGAATTGATGAGAGAATTAAACGAACCGGTTCCGGAATCTGATATTGTAACAACAGTTGAAGGAGCGCTCCGTTTTGCTGAAGAGATCGGTTATCCGGTGATTGTTCGTCCTGCCTTTACAATGGGTGGAACTGGTGGTGGAATCGCAGCCAACGAAACTGAATTGAAGGAAATTGCTGAATTGGGATTGAAATACAGTCCGGTTACACAGTGTCTGATCGAAAGATCAATCGCAGGTTTCAAAGAAATTGAATACGAAGTAATGCGTGATGCAAACGACAACGCGATTGTGGTTTGTAACATGGAAAATATAGATCCGGTGGGAGTTCACACAGGAGACTCAATAGTTGTGGCACCTTCCCAGACGCTTTCAGACAGAGAGTATCAGCTGTTGAGAAACGCTTCACTGAAAATCATCAGAGCTTTAGGAATTGAAGGTGGATGTAACGTACAGTTGGCTTTAGACCCGCATTCATTCGATTACTACATCATTGAAGTAAACCCAAGAGTTTCCCGTTCATCAGCTTTAGCATCAAAAGCAACAGGTTATCCTATTGCAAAAATTGCTGCTAAAATCGCAGTTGGATTGACTTTAGATGAAATTATGAATCCGGTTACAGGAAAAACTTACGCATGTTTCGAGCCTGCTTTGGATTATGTGGTAACTAAATTCCCAAGATTCCCTTTCGATAAATTTGAAACAGCTGACAGAAGATTGTCAACTCAAATGAAAGCGACTGGTGAAGTAATGGCCATCGGAAGAAACTTCGAAGAGTCTTTACAGAAAGCGGTACGTTCTCTGGAAACAGGTTTGAGACATTTAGGTTTAAAAACAAAACAGGCTGCAGCTTTAACAGACGAAGATATCGAAAGAAGAATTAGAGTTTGTGATGACGAAAGACTGTTCATCATTTGTGACGCTTTAAGAAGAGGTTATGACTGGGAACAGATCGTAGAATGGAGTAAAATCGATAAATTCTTCATCTGGAAATTAAAGAAATTAGTTGACTTCGAAAAGACAATTGCAGCAAACAGATTCGATAAAGATATTTTAATTGAATCTAAAAAATTAGGTTTTTCAGATCAGAATATTGCTCATTTATGGGAATCTACGCAGAGAGAGGTATACAATTTCAGAAAAGAAAACGGAATTGTGCCGGTTTACAAAATGGTAGACACCTGTGCTGCTGAGTTTGAATCTGAAACTCCATATTTCTACGGAACTTACGAGGAAGAAAACGAATCTGTAGTAACCGATAAAGAAAAAATCATCGTTTTAGGTTCCGGACCAATCAGAATCGGACAGGGAGTTGAATTTGATTACGCAACCGTTCACTCGGTTTGGGCAATTAAAGAAATGGGTTACGAAGCGATTATCATCAACAATAACCCTGAAACCGTTTCTACAGACTTCTCGATTTCAGATAAATTATATTTCGAACCTTTGACGGAAGAAGATGTGATGAGCATCATCGACCTGGAAAAACCAAAAGGTGTTGTTGTACAGTTTGGTGGACAGACGGCCATCAATTTGGCAGATAAATTAGCCGCTTACGGTGTTCAGATTTTAGGAACTTCTCTGGAAGATTTGGATAGAGCTGAAAACAGAGATAAGTTTGAAAAAGCCCTTCAGGAAATGGGAATTCCTCAGCCTTTAGGAAAAACTTCAACTTCAAAAGAAGAAGCGATTGTGATTGCCAACGAAATTGGTTACCCGGTTTTGGTTCGTCCGAGCTACGTTTTAGGAGGTAGAGCCATGGAAATTGTGTACACAGAAGCAGAATTGGCGCATTACATGGAATTTGCGGTAGATGCAAGTCCAGATCAGCCGGTTTTGGTAGACCGTTACATCACAGGAAGAGAAGTGGAAGTCGACGCGATTTGCGATGGCGAAACGGTAATTATTCCTGGAATTATGGAACATATCGAACGAGCGGGAGTTCACTCCGGTGACTCGATTGCTGTGTATCCGCCACAGAATGTTTCTCAGGCAGAAATAGATACTTTGGTTGATTATACTCAAAGGTTAGCTAAAGGATTGAATGTGATTGGTTTAATGAATATCCAATACGTTCTTTTTGAAGGAAATGTGTATGTGATTGAAGTGAATCCACGTTCGTCAAGAACAGTTCCTTTCTTATCTAAAATCACGGATGTTCCGATGGCAAATCTTGCTACGAAAGCGATTTTAGGTCAGAAACTGAAACATTTAGGCTACAAAAACGGATTGGTTCCTAATAAAGAAGGTGTTTTCGTAAAAGTTCCTGTTTTCTCATTCTCGAAATTAACGAAAGTCGATATCTCTTTAGGCCCTGAAATGAAGTCTACAGGAGAAGTAATGGGAAAAGACACGACCCTGGAAAAAGCTTTGTACAAAGGATTGGTTGCAGCAGGAAGAAAAGTTCCGATGCACGGTTCAATTTTGTTCACGGTAGCTGATAAACACAAGCAGGAAGCTGCAGATTTGGCATCAAGATTCCATGAAGTTGGTTTCAGAATTTGGGCAACAGAGGGAACGGCGAAATTCTTCGAAGAAAAAGGTATTCCATGCAAAATCGGGTACAAAATTGGAGAGGAAAGTGTGAACTTAATCGACTTGATCCAGAAAGGAAAAGTTCAGTACGTTGTCAACACCATGACGAAAGGAAAACAGTCTGAAAGAGACGGTTTCCAGATCAGAAGAATGAGTGTGGAAAACGGTGTACCTTGTTTAACATCAATGGATACAGTTGAAGCTATTCTGAAAGTGATTGAAAGTATGAGTTTTAAGATGGAGACGATGTAGTTTTAGGCTTGAGATAAAGTAAAAGCGGAAGAAAAATCTTCCGCTTTTTTTTATAATTATCAATTGAATTTGAAATCTAATCTTTTAAAATATATTGCACATTCAGAAGTTAATCATCCTAATCTGCATCCATTTGATTTCTTTTCCATTCCCCACCAATATATTCTCTTTCCGCTTCTTCACCATAATCAAGGTCAAAAATCTCATTTAATGTTTTATCAATTTTTATTAATTCTTCTAAGGCGACAATTTTTATGTCATCCTGCATTTGGTCGCCAGTCAAAAACTGCCAATCCCCTTCATTATCATGAACTACTCTCAAAATAGGTTTATTTTCTTCAAGCCATTGTCGTGTTGTGAAGGTTGTCAAATTCTTGGGCTCATAAAATTTGAATTCACCATTTCTATCTAGCAAAGGTTGTTTATAAAGAAATTCTTCTTCAAAATTCATCTCCCATGGAAATATGTCATTTCTATCGGTCCAAATAAGTTGCAAAGCATCGAACTCTTCATTGCCATAATAATTCAAACACGCTCCAAAATAATCTGGAATATTTACTTTGTCAACTTTCAAAAATTCAGCTCGACTGTTGTCAAAAATGTTGGTATACACATTCTCACTTTTAATTTTCTCACCATTTTTTATAATTTCTGCTATATCATTAATTATTCCATGAGCTAAACTTTTAGGAAGTCCAAAGCATATTATTTCAGGATGGTTGTAAGATTTCTGCAGACCGATACTATATGCAAATGATGGTAGATAATCTGTGGAATCGACCAAAATCACTTGAAGTCCAAACTTATCAATATTCTGGACGGTTTGCTCAATTAAGTCGCTTTTACTGATACACTCATGTTGATTATCATCTTTCATAGTATGGTTAATTTATTCAAATATCAAAAATTATATTTAAAAAAGGTTAAAATAAAAATATTTACCCCAAACTCCTGTCCAAATGCACATACCCGCCATCCACATGAATCAATTGACCGGTAGTATGCGAAGATTTTTCCGATAAAAGAAATGCTGCCATATTTGCAATCTCTTCTGAGGTCGTCATGCGGTTTTCCAAAGGAATTTTTGAAGTAATACTTTTCAGTTTTTCATCAGGATTTTCAAAAGTAGAAATCCACGATTCGTAAAGTGGAGTCCATGCTTCTGCAACGATGATGGCATTCACACGGATGCCGTAAGGCAAAAGCTCAACCGCCCATTCTCTTGTCAGGGCATTTCTGGCACCATTTGCTGCGGCATAACCTGAAGTTCCGCCTTGTCCGGTTTCTGCAGTCTTGCTCCCGATATTTAAAATGGAACCTTTGCTTTCTTTCAGATAGGGAAGTGCGTGATGCACCAAAAGATAATAATGCACCACATTTTTATGATAGGATGAAATGAAACCTTCGTAGGAACCATTTTCAAGACCGACACCGTCGTTCACCCCTGCATTATTCACAATTCCATCGATTTTGCCATATTTTTTCACGACTTCATCTATGGTTTTTTTGCATTCTTCTGGTTGAGAAAGTTCAGCGGTCACGAAGTCGGCTTTTCCACCATTTTCCATGATTTCCTGAACAGCTTTTTTGTTGTCACCTTCATTTCTTCCGATGATTACTGGCAATGCTTTTTCTTCAGCTAATATTTTCGCAATGGCATTTCCGATGCCCTTCGCACCGCCACTTACGATGATTACTTTATGGTCTAGGTGTAGGTTCATAATTTTGGATTATGTTTTTTAAACGCAAAAAGCGTAAAGATTTTTTTAATATTGTTTTATAAATTTATCTTTTCGGAAGGGCTTTTGATTATTTCAAAACTTAGATTTTAATCAGCACAGAACAATTCAGAAACTTACATTCCAATACAAAAATCTTTGATTTTTAAACTTATTTGCTCTAAATATTCTCAAAGCATTAAACTTAAATCTAATGTGACTTATGTGTCAAAATCTTTTGTGCCTTTAAAATCATAGTCTGTAAAATTCCACAGCATTTCCAAAAAAAAATTGTTCCTGTTCTACTTTTGAAAATTGTTCCAAATATTTTGAAATCAATTCCAACCACAAAGCATATTTTCCTCCCAGCAACATCACAGGCCAGTCGCTTCCAAAAACCAACCGTTGAATTCCGAATTTTGCAAAAACAAAATCTAAAACTTCTAAAATCGATTTTTCATCAATTAAATTCCAGTTTCCCTGTGTCAAAAGTCCCGAAACTTTGCAATAGACATTTGGGTTTTGAGCCAGTTCTGAAATATTTTCTTTCCAGTCTTTCAGTTCATTGGTCTTCAAATCAGGTTTTCCGCAATGATCCAAAATGAAAGGTTGCTCAGGCAGTTTTTCCGATAGTTTTACAGCATCTGAAAGCTGATCCTGTCTTAACAAAATATCAAAAGTATAATTATACTGATGAAGTGTAGAAATTCCTTTTAGAATCTTCTTCTGCAGTAAAAAACCGATCTCTTCTCCCTCTGCAACGTGTCTGAAACCTTTAATTATTTTTTCAGACTGATAATTTTCAAGCGACTCTTCAAGTTTGTCAGAAGCCAAATCAATCCAGCAGACAACTCCTTTAATCATCGGATTTTTTTTAGCTAAATCCAACAGAAAAGCAGTCTCGTCATCACTTTGGTCAGCCTGAACAGCAACACATCCATCAACCTGATTTTCTTTTAAAAGCAACGAAAAATCTTCGGGAAAAAAGTCTTTCCGGATTGCCGTCATTTCTTCCGTAATCCAGGCATCCCGCACCGGATCAAAATTCCAAAAATGTACGTGAGAATCTATAATCATTTATTTCAAATCTAATTTATAACGAAAAAATTCTGTCCATCAACCGCCACTTCTCTCCAGCTTTCGAATCAGGCAACTGCTGCTGGAATTTCCACATCAATTCTTCCCATTCCTGAACTTTCGGATTGTTTTGATCCAAATTATTTTTAGACTCAAAAGAAAAACTGTCCTCAGCCTCAATGATCATGAATAACCGATTTTGAACACGGTAAATCTCCATATTTATAATTCCGGAATCCAAAATACTTTGTCTGACTTCTGGCCAGATATTCTGATGATAATTTTCGTATTCAGCAATCAGTTCGGGGTCATCAATTAAGTCGAGAGCGAGACAGAATTTTTTCATTCACCGTATGCTTTTACTTTCTGGATACTACTACCCAAACCGTCAATTCCCAATTCCACCACATCGCCTGGTTTCAGATACAAGGGCTCAGGTTTTTGCCCCAAACCGACACCGGCAGGCGTTCCTGTACTGATAATATCCCCGGGAAGCAAAGTCATAAACTGACTGATGTAGCTGACAATGAAAGGCACATCAAAAATCAGATTGGAAGTATTTCCATCCTGCAAAATTTCTCCATTCACCTTCAGCCACAAACGCAGATTATGAACATCTTCAATCTCGTCGGGCGTCGCAATAAAAGGGCCGATTGGTGCAAAAGTATCACAGCTTTTTCCTTTTACCCACTGTCCGTTTCTTTCCAGCTGAAAGGCTCTTTCGCTGTAATCGTTGTGCAGAACATAACCTGCAACGTGTTCCAGCGCATTTTCCTCAGAAACATAGCTCGCTTTTTTTCCAATGACGATGGCCAGCTCAACTTCCCAGTCGGTTTTTGTACTGGTTTTTGGAATAATCAGATCGTCATTCGGACCCACAATTGCCGTTGTCGCCTTAAAAAACAGAATCGGTTCCTGCGGAATCGCAGCGTTGGTTTCTGCGGCGTGATCTTTATAGTTCAATCCTACACAGATGATCTTGGATGGTCTCGCCAAAGGGGATCCAAGTCTATCATCGGCAGAAATTTCGGGTAAATTCTGTGTATTTATCTCCGATTTCAAATTTTCAATAGCGTCGCCGGAAAAGAAGTTTTCATCATAATCTTTTACCAGATGAGAAACATCATATCTTTTATCATCAATAATGACTCCCGGTTTTTCCTGTCCCGGTTTTCCGAATTTTATTAATTTCATATTTGATTATTGTTAAATATTTGATTGTAGAATTTAATCCACATGTTTCATTTTTTTAGGAGCTTAATCCCGCTTTCCGCTATATCTTTTTTGTCATTGCGAACAATCGAGATAAGAAGTTGAACTGTTTCGCCACCGCAATCACAAAAAAGGATGCCGCTGCAATCGGGGCTAGGGGAGAATAGCCCGAATAAAAAGTTTAGCTTAATTTACAAATTTTAATTGTTCAAAGTAGTAAAACCACCGTCAATAGGATAATCTACACCAGTAATAAATGATGCTTCGTCACTGCATAAATACAGTGCCAACGAGGCAACTTCTTCAGGCTGAGCCATCCTTCCGATAGGTTGTGTTTTCGATAATTTCTCAAACATTTCTTCAATATTATCAGGATAATTTTTCTGTAAAAATCCATCCACAAAAGGCGTATGCACCCTCGCTGGAGAGATCGAATTGCAACGGATATTTTCACTGATATAATCTTTGGCAACACTCATCGTCATTGCTTTCACCGCACCTTTAGCCGTGCTGTACGCAAAACGGTCAGGAATTCCTACCAATGCGGCAATGGAAGCCATATTGATAATCACACCGCCACCGGATTTTCTGATCTGTGGAATCGCAGCAAACAGACAGTTGTAAACTCCTTTAATGTTGACATTATAAATTCTGTCGAAATCTTCTTCTGAGGTCGTGTCTGCTTTACCAATATGTGCAATTCCTGCATTGTTGACCAAAATGTTGATCGCTCCGATCTGATCGAAAACCGCTAAGACATCTTTCTGTTTTGAAACATCACAGGCATAAACTTTCGCATTTCCTCCCGCTGATTTGATTTTTTCTAAAGTTTCCTGTCCATTCTGTTCTGTAATTTCAAGAATATGAACTTCCGCATCATTCGCAGCCAACTGAACTGCAATTGCTTGTCCAATCCCGCTTCCTCCGCCGGTTACAACGGCTTTTTTATTTTTTAAAGAAAACATTTTTATATTTTAATTATTAAATTCTGTTGTTATGTTTTGTTTTAACGCAAAGTGTGCAAAGATTCTCTTTAATAGCGTTCTGTATATTTTTAGTAATGATAATTCTAACAGTAAAAACCACCCCGTCAAAAAATCGAATATTTTTCACCACCCCTTAAAATGAGAAGAATAGTTAAGCGCATTTTTTACCTTGGCTCTTTCTACTTTTTACTTGGCTCTTTCCTATAAACTTACCCCTCGTTTCCATGGAATAAAATCATCCTGATTCAACGCCACCGCTTTAGGAATAATATTTCCACTTGCCACATCAATACAGAAATCCAAAATATCTTCTCCCATTTCCTGAATGGTTTTTTCGCCGCGAACAACTGCACCGGTATCAATATCAATAATATCTGACATTTTCGTAGCCAAAACAGTATTGGTCGCAACTTTAATCACGGGACAAACCGGATTACCAGTAGGTGTTCCTAGTCCTGTTGTAAACAATATCAAAGTCGCTCCAGAAGCGGCTTTTCCCGTGGTTGCTTCCACATCGTTTCCAGGCGTGCAGACTAAACTTAACCCTGGTTTAGTCGCTGGTTCAGTATAATCTAAAACATCGACAACAGGGGAAGAACCTCCTTTTTTTGCTGCTCCTGCAGATTTGATGGCATCCGTAATAAGTCCGTCTTTTATGTTTCCGGGCGACGGATTCATGTAAAACCCTGAGCCGACAGCGTGCGCCAGTTCATCATATTCGGTCATCAGCCTGATGAATTTTTCTGCAGTGGGCTGATCTACAGCTCTGTCAATCAGTTCCTGTTCGGCTCCACACAATTCTGGGAACTCGGCAAGCAAAACTTTTGCTCCCAAAACGGAGAGAATATCTGCAAGATGTCCGACCGCCGGATTCGCTGAAATGCCGCTGAAACCATCGCTTCCGCCACATTTAACACCAACACAGAGTTTGTTGATCGGTGCATCTTCACGCTCGATTGTATTAATTTCCCGAAGACCTTTCAGTGTTTCAAAAATCGCATTTTTGATCATGGTTTCTTCACTGACCGCTTTCTGCTGTTCGAAAACGAGTAAAGGTTTATCAAAATCAGGATTGCGGTTATACAAATCCCGTTTGAAATTATCGATTTGAAGATGCTGACAGCCGAGGCTTAACAAAGTTACTCCTGCCACATTGGGATGATCTGCGTAAGCTGCCAAAAGTTTGCTCAGGGAATCGGAATCCTGTCTTGTTCCGCCGCAACCACCGGTGTGATTTAGAAATTTAATGCCATCCACATTTTTAAAAACTCGTTCTTTCGTGGGAATATTGGATGGTGAAAAATCAAGCTCATCCAAATTATCACCTTGGGAAATCGCTTTTACCAGTTGATGCGTGTAATCTTTGTATTTTGCATCAACCGCATATCCCAAACTGTCGTACAGCGATTCTTTTATGATGTCAAGATTGCGGTTTTCACAGAAAACGGTCGGAATAAAAAGCCAGTAATTGGCCGTTCCCACATCACCATTTGAACGGTGATATCCTTTAAAAGTTTTATGCAAAAATCTGGAGACATTAGGTTTTGTCCATTGATAATCCACATCACGGTAGTAAAACGGATCAGCCGCATGCTTTGTATTATCCACCGTCATTCTCGTTCCTGATGCCAATTCATATTGAACTTTCCCTACCAAAACACCGTACATGAAAATTTCATCGCCCTGTTTCATATCATACATAAAAAATTTATGTTTGGCAGGGATGGCTTCCAAAGTAGTGCATGTATTTCCTTCGAAGACAATTTCAGTTTCCGCAGGAATATCCTGAAGCGCGACTAAAACGTTGTCTTTTGGATTTATTTTTAAAATTAAATTGCTCATTTTTAGTTAAAATTGAATGTCTGCTGTGTTGGTTTTTCGAACACAAAGTTCTCTAAGTTTTTTTCAACTTATTGTTTTTAGTTTCACAAAGGCGTTTCACTTAACCAAGATCATCGATATTTTTTTTCATTCATAATATTGAAGACTTTTTATTTCTGAATCTTAAAGAAAACATTAAAACTATTACAAAACATAAGAGCGGAACTGCATAAGAAAAATGAATATTCCCCGAAATATCTGTAATCTTGCTCGCAACAGGCGGAATGATTGCACCACCTACAATCGACATAATCAGTAAACTTGAAGCAGGTTTTGTATCTGATCCGGCACCTTCAATTCCCAAAGCAAAAATCGTCGGGAACATGATGGACATGAAGAATGTCAAGCCAACCAATGCGTACAAAGTTGAAATTCCTGATCCGAAGATGACCCAAACCGTTAGAGCAATGCTGATCACACTGTAAACTCTTAAAAGTTTTTGTGGCGAAACATATTTCATCAAAAAGGTTCCTGCAAAACGCCCGACCATAAATAAAAATCCTGCTACACCAGCGTAATATTTAGCTTCCTGACCTTTCATATCAATAGCATCTTCGGCAAAAACCAAAAGAAAACTGAAGATGTAAATCTGCGCACCGATGTAGAAAAACTGTGCTAAAACTCCCCATCCTACATTTTTCACGCCTAAAACCTGAAAGTAGTTCTTTGTAGATTTCTCATCGTTTTCCGTTACATCAGGCAGTTTGATGAAGAGAAACAAAAACATGACCAATAAAAGAATCAGTCCTAAAATAATGTAAGGTCCTTTAACCAGCGAAGTTTCAGCCTGAATATACGCTAATTTTGCTGCCTGACTGAGCGTCGCAAGTTCTTCCTGCGATTTTGGCTCTTCGCTCAAGATGAAAATTCCGCCAACGATTGGAGCAATTGAAGCCGCCAAACCGTTGAAAGACTGCGCAAAGTTCAGTCTCTGTGTGGCTTTTTCAGGCGGTCCCAAAACGGTGATGTACGGATTGGCTGCAGTCTCTAAAATGGCCAGACCACAGGATAAAACAAATAAAGCCCCAAGAAAAAACGGGTAACTCACGGTATTGGCAGCCGGAACAAACAGAAAGCATCCTGCTGCAAAGAAAAATAATCCGACCAGAATTCCTGTTTTGTAACCATATTTCTGAATGATCATCCCTGCCGGAATTGCCAGTAAAAAGTATGCGGCAAAAACTGCAGAATCTACTAACGAAGCCTGAAAATGATTCAACTGAAATGCACTTCGCAAATGTTTGATCAGAATAGGATCGAGGTTGTGAATAAAACCCCAGAAGAAAAACAAACTTGTGATCAGAATGAGCGGCAAACCATAATTTCTTTTTTTTGAGGAAGAAGAAACGGAGTTTCCTGAATTGGTGTTGTTCATTGATTTGGTTTGTTTTTTTATATTATACTCAGCTTACATTATCACTAGGTTAATCGATTGCATAGTCAATTTTTCAGGCAATGCTTTCCTATTTTGCTTTACGTCTTTAACTTTTTAAATGTATAATATTTTTTCGAAATAAAAATCAACCAAGCAGGATAGTACAAGATAGTTTAAAGTAAATGGAAAATACTTAAAGATTTTCTATGATTTCAATTTATTTTTTGAAAATGGTTTTATTACCGGTTTGATTGTCAGTAAAAATATTGAACTTTTCGATGGTCAGTTTTTCTAAAACTGAAAATGGAGCTAGACACATTTTCAAAAGTAGTAACTGACAGAAACAAAAAAAGTCCGACTCACGATTAGTGAGACGGACTTTCTGTATGTTGAATAATTTCTAAATTTCTATGCTTCTTTCTTGAAACTTACCACCTGATAATCTTCATCAGTACAGTATTTTTTGCAACTCTCATCATCAAAAGCGTCAGGATCTTTTGAAAATTCCTCAATGTGTTTGAAACTTTCGTCCGTGTTCGCAGGTGTTATCACGATGTGATATAATTTCAGCAGAGATTCATCTGCTTTTTCTACGGATTCTTTTTTGTGTTGAACAGCTTCTTGATAAGTCATGATTCGATTTTTATATTTGTAATGTGATAGAACAACTGTGCCAAAAATATTTCACGTGTTTTTCTTACTCAATCCGTAATTGAAGGATTAGTAGCATAAAATATTAATTAATGATGAAATTTTGCTTTTGTGGTATCAAAGCTATTAGAAGCTTCGTGATTGATCATGTATAAATAAATTATTATCTATTTTTTAATTTTATGAGTTTAGGTTTATGGTGTTAATATTCCTAAAATAATACTGTGTTTTCTGAAAATTTGTGAGTATTTTTGGTAGCTTAATAAAAGTGTAACTTGTTTGCCAGATTATTTTACGTCTTATGATTTTAATTGTTGATGATAACCAAAACAATATTTTTTCGCTAAAAAAATTATTAGAGTCTAAAGACTTCCAAGTCGATACTGCGAGTTCAGGAGAAGAAGCTTTGGGTAAAGCATTGAAAAATAATTATGCACTGATTATTTTAGATGTTCAGATGCCCGGAATGGACGGATTTGAAGTTGCCGAAACCTTTGCAGGATACAGTAAGACTAAAGAAATTCCTATCATATTTTTATCAGCTGTCAATACAGACAAAAGATTTATTACCAAGGGATACAAATCCGGAGGTATTGATTATGTGACAAAGCCTATCGATCCTGAAATTCTGATGTTGAAAGTGAAAACATTCTACAATATTCAGGAGACTAATCTTGCCTTGAAGAAGACTCAGCAGAGTTTGGAGTTAGAGGTTAAAGGCAGACGGGAGGCACAGGTATCAATGAAATCTGAGATTGATCATTTTCATCTGATGCTCGAAGCTTTACCACAGATTGCATTTACTTTAAATGAGGATGGAATCGTTAACTTCGTCAACAGGAAATGGTTTGAATACTCTGAATCTGATCATCAGTTTCCTGAAACGCACATCGATGATCTGAATATTGAAGAAGAATTTCAGCGCTGCAGAAAAAAGGGAAAAGCTCTTGAGTTAGAAATAAGAATTAAAAATAGAAATACCGGAGATTACAGATATCATTTGTTGAGAATGTCGCCCGTTTATCAGAACGAAAAAGTGAAAAACTGGGTAGGAACTTTCACAGATATTGAAGATCAGAAAAAAGTGGAAAAAGAAAAGGATGAATTTCTGAGTATTGCCAGCCACGAATTGAAAACACCTCTCACAAGTATTAAAGCTTACATGCAGTTGCTGGATCGAAAACTTAAACTGAATACAGAAAATAGTGAAGCAGTTTTTGTAACGAAAGCTTTAGATCAGATTGAAAAGCTCAATACGTTGATTACCGATTTGTTAGATGTATCAAAAATTGAAAACGGCAAGCTGAAAATCAATAAAAAACCAGCAGATTTAGAGAAACTCATCAATAATACAATTGATACTATACTGCAGACCGACGACAACCCTAACGTCAAAATAGACCGCCATATCGGAAAGATCAATCAACTTATTCCTTTTGATGCGATCCGTATAGAACAGGTTTTAATCAACTTCCTTACCAATGCTATCAAATATTCTCCGAAAAATAATCAGGTGATTGTCACCACATTTGTTGACGACGACGAAGTGAAAGTGAGCGTTACCGATTTCGGAATTGGTATTCCTGATTTCAAGCAGGACGCGGTTTTTCGTAAATTTTACCGTGTTGAAGAGTCTTCAGTACAGTTTCAGGGAATGGGAATCGGGCTCTACATCTGTTCAGAAATTATCAAGCAACACCATGGAACTATTGGTCTCTCGAGTAAAGTAGAAGAAGGTTCTACATTTTATTTCACATTACCTTTAAATTAATTTTATGCCGAAAAAAGTGATAAGAAACCTCCAGTTCGGAATTGGGTTTTCTCTATTAATTTTAATTGCGAGTTCGGTCGCATCCTATTTAAGCATCCAAAATCAGATGCAACACCGCGAAAGTGTTTCTAAAAGCCGTCGTTCGGTCACAGCTGTGAAAGATGTTCTCATTGCACTTCTGGATGCCGAAACCGGAAACCGTGGTTACCAGTTAACCGGAAAAGAAAGTTTTCTCGATCCTTATAACCGAAGTCTGCAAGCCTATTCCGAGTCAATTGAAAAGGCTAAATCTCTTGATATTACAGAACCTTCTCAGTTAGCCCGTCTTCATGATTTGGAAAAAAATGTTGACGGCAATATTAAAAACCTTAAACTTTTTGTTGAAAACAGGAGAAGAGGAATTGCGATGACGCAGGAACAGATTGAAATGAGCAAACTGTACATGGATAAATGCCGTTTGCTTGTTCAGGACTTTGTTCAGTTCGAAGAAAACGGTCTCGAAAAGAAGAATAAAGATCTTGACAGCTCCTCAAAAACTACGGTTTGGTTTATCATTTTTTCTTCTTTAGCGGCAATTTTGGTGACCATATTTTTCTATGTTAAATTACGCAACGATTTACTTCGCAGAGATCGACTGGAGAAACAGCTGAAAGCAAAAGATCTGGAAATTTCAAAACGTGTCAACGTTATTCAGCAGGTTGCAAACCGAGTTTCGAACGGTGATTACAGTCAAAGGGTTGCAGATGAGTATGATGGAGACTTGGGTGACCTTGTTGACTCACTGAACCACATGACAGAGTCTCTTAAAACATCATTCGACAAAATAAATAAAAGTGACTGGAGACAGAAAGGTTTAGCTTTATTAAATGAATCTTTAGTTGGAAATAAATCGGTAAAACAGGTTACCAGCGATGCTCTAAATCAACTTATTGATTACGGAAACTGTATAAACGGCGCCATTTATCTGCTTGATGACGGAAAACTGAAGCTGAGCAGCTCGTTCGGTTTAGAAAATAGCATGAAGCAGATCTTCGAGTCCGGTGAAGGCATGGTGGGACAGGTTTTTGCACAGAAAAAGCCGAAAGCGTATAATGATTTAGATGAAAATGATTTCGCAGTTACTTTTGCAAGCAGTAAAGTGAAAATCAATGCTATTTTATTGGTTCCTGTAATGTCTGACCGTTTGACGGTGGGTGTTTTAGAAGTTTCTTCTAATGAAAACTTCGATCACGACAGAATTGATTATTTTGTAGAAAGTGCAAGAAATGTAGCCATTGCGTTGCGTGCTGCAAAAAGTCGTGAGAAAGAACAGCGTTTGCTGGAAGAAACTCAGGCACAGTCAGAAGAATTGCAGGTTCAGCATTCTGAACTCGAAAATCTGAATACAGAACTTGAGGCACAGACTCAAAAATTACAGGCTTCAGAAGAAGAACTGAAAGTGCAGCAGGAAGAATTAATGCAAACCAATACTGAACTTGAAGAACGTTCAAAATTATTGGAAGAAAAAAATCAGCTGATCGCTGAACGGAATATTGAAATTCAGAGAAAAGCTGAGGAACTGGCTTTAAGCACACAGTACAAATCTGAATTCCTGGCAAATATGTCGCACGAATTGCGCACACCGCTGAATTCAATTTTACTTTTATCTCGTCTGATGGCTGAAAATCCTGACGAAAACCTTAATGAAGATCAGATCGAGTCTGCAAAGGTGATTCAGAGTTCCGGAAGCAGTCTGTTAACTTTGATAGACGAGATTTTAGATTTAGCCAAGATAGAATCCGGAAAAATGTCTCTTGAATATCAGGATGTAGAGATTAACGAAGTTGTAAGAGATTTAAAAAATTTAATGAATCCTCTGGTTAACGAAAAAGGAATTGAATTTAACATCAATATTGAAGAAGATCTGGCAAAAACCTTGGAAACAGACCGTCTGCGTTTGGACCAAGTCTTAAGAAATCTTCTGTCTAATGCTTTGAAATTTACAAAAGAGGGAAGTGTAGCTTTAAACATTAAAAAAGACACTAAAAATAAAGACTTCATTGTTTTCTCAGTTAAAGATACAGGAATTGGAATTCCGGAAGATAAGCAGAAGATTATTTTTGAAGCATTCCAGCAGGCTGACGGATCTACGCAACGTAAATTTGGAGGAACCGGTTTAGGGTTATCAATCAGCCGTGAAATTGCCAAACTGCTTGGAGGTTATTTAGATCTGAAGAGCAAAGTCAATGAAGGAAGCGAGTTCAGTCTGATTATTCCAATGAATGAAAGTTTAAAAGGAAATCAAAATGTTCCAACGGGTAATTCTGATCAGAACCTGGTGGATGTCATTTTAGAAGATGTCGAAGAGATTAAGCAGATTATTGATTATCAGGAAAATGAAATCGAAACGGCATTCAAGCATCTGGAAATTCCCGAAGATGTAGATGACGACCGACACAGCATATCGCAGGATGATAAGGTGATCTTGATTGTTGAGGACGATACCAATTTTGCCATAGCTTTACTGAAGTTTGCCAGAATGCAAAACTATAAAGGTGTTGTAGTTGTGCGTGGTGATCAGGCTCTGTCGGCAGCGATGCAGTACCGCCCGGCTGCAATACTACTGGATGTTCAGCTTCCAGTAAAAGATGGATGGAAAGTGATGGATGAATTGAAATCTAATCCTCAGACGAAACCGATTCCGGTACACATGATGTCATCACTTCATGTGAAGAAGGAGAGTCTGATGAAAGGAGCTATTGATTTCATCAACAAACCTGTTGCGATGGAACAGATGACAGATGTTTTCAAAAAAATTGAAGATGCACTGAAGAAGTCTCCGCAGAAAGTTTTAATTGTTGAAGAAAATGCCAAGCATGCAAGCGCACTTTCATATTTCCTGAGCAATTTTGATATCTCTCTGTCGGTAGAAGATAATGTGGAAGATAGTGTAAGAGCCTTCAATACAGACGGTGTAGACTGTGTTATTTTGGATATTGGAGCGAACAGAAGAAATGCATATAAAATCATAGAGTCTATTAAAAGTTATGAAGGTTTAGAAAATCTGCCGATCATTATTTTTACTGAACGTAATTTATCCACTTCTGAAGAATTGCAAATCAAGCAGTACGCAGATTCTATTGTTGTTAAAACTGCACATTCTTATCAGAGAATTTTAGACGAAGTAGGTCTTTTTTTACATTTGGTCGAGGAAAAAAACAGCTCCGTAGAAACGATTAGAAATAAAACTTTAGGTTCACTGACGGAAGTTTTAAGCGGCAAGAAAATCCTGATTACTGATGATGATGTCCGCAATATTTTCTCTTTAACGAAAGCTTTGGAGAAATATAAAGTTGAAGTCGTACTTGCGATGGATGGCGTTCAGGCTTTGGAACAAATTAAAGAGCATCCTGATGTGGATGTTGTTTTAATGGATATGATGATGCCGAATATGGATGGCTACGAAACCATTCAGGAAATCAGAAAGATGCCGAAGTTCAGAAGACTTCCAATCATAGCAGTGACTGCAAAATCGATGATTGGTGACCGTGATAAATGTATTCAGGCTGGAGCGTCAGATTATATCACAAAACCTGTGGATATCGACCAGTTGCTGTCTCTGTTGCGTGTTTGGTTATATGAAAGTTAAATCACAGATACTCTCATGAAAAAGAAAATTTTGATTGTGGATGATGATCCACGAAATATATTTGCTCTGAAATTAACATTAAAATCACGTGGTTTTCAGTTGGAAACCAGTACAATGGCTCAGGAAGCTATTCAGATTTTAGAAAATGATTCTGAAATTGATTTGGTGTTAATGGATATGATGATGCCGGAAATGGACGGTTATGAAGCGGTGAGAATTATCCGTCAGACACCCTCTATTCAGCATATTCCTGTGATTGCAGTGACCGCTCAGGCAATGGAAGAAGACCGGCAGAAATGTCTGGATGCAGGAGCCCAGGATTATGTGAAAAAGCCGATTGATGTTGATGTGCTGTTAACTGCCATAGAAAAACTGTTTTAGATGTTGGAGCCAAGTATCGTAAAGGACGAAGAAATTGAATTTCTGATCAAAGATGTGTACGATCTGTACGGATACGATTTTTCTTTGTACAGCAGAGCTTCGTTCAAAAGACGCATCAACCGCATCTGTCTGATCGACCGTTTTACCAGTTTTGCAGAACTGCGGTATACAATTATGAATGATCCGGATTATCTCAAACATTTCATCGAAGAAATTACGGTGAATGTTACAGAAATGTTCCGTGATCCTCACTTTTTTAAAAAATTGAGAGAGGAAATTTTACCTCAGTTGGGAACGTATCCATTAATCAGAATCTGGGTTGCAGGCTGCTCAACAGGTGAAGAAGCATATTCGATGGCGATCTTGCTGAAAGAGGCTAATCTGTATCATAAATGTCTCATCTACGGAACAGATATTAATCCGTCTGTTTTGGAAACGGCAAGATCGGGAGTTTTTCCGATGCATCAGATGAAAGTGTATTCTGAAAATTATATACTTTCTGGTGGGAAAGAAGATTTTTCAGATTATTATACTGCCAATTACGACAGCGTAAGATTTGATAAAAGTCTGCAGGAAAAACTGATTCTATCGACGCACAATTTGGTGTCAGACAGCTCATTCAACAGTTTTCAATTGATTATCTGCAGAAATGTTTTGATTTATTTTGAAAAAGCTTTGCAGGAACGTGTGTTCACTCTTTTTGATGCCAGTTTAGAAAATTTAGGTTATCTCGCTTTAGGCTCAAAAGAGACTCTTCGTTTCTCCAATTTAGATAAATCATATCATCAGATTGAAGATCAGAAAATATGGAAAAAAGTTGATCATCAATAAATGCATCATGAAAACACAAATGAGTCATAACGAACTGATAGTCATCGGAGGATCTGCAGGAAGTCTTCAGGTGATTATGGAGACCATAAAAAAGCTGGATGAAAACATCAGGTTTCCGGTGATTTTGGTTGTTCATCGGAAAGCGTACTCTACCAGTATTCTGCCGACTCTGTTGCAGCAATTTACGTCGATGAATGTGTATGAAATAGAGGATAAAACAGAACTGCAGAAAAACGGGATTTACATTGTTCCCGCAGATTATCATTTGCTGTTTGAGAACAAAACTACAGTTTCGTTAGACAGTTCAGAAAAGATGAATTATTCTCGACCGTCAATTGATGTCACTTTTAAGTCTGCAGCTGAGACTTTTGGTGAAAATGTTACCGGAGTTTTGCTTTCGGGTGCCAATGCAGACGGAGTGGAAGGTTTAAAATATATAAAAAAAAATAAAGGGCAGGTGTGGATTCAGAATCCGGAAACCGCTGAAGTTGATTATATGCCAAGACAGGCGGTGGAACAGGTTTCTTACGACCTGTTGATTGAACCCAAAGATCTGGCGGAATTGATTAATCAACTGTAAACAATACAATAATCTCAATTAAATAAAATAAATAAAGATATGAGCAAGAAGAAAATTTTGATTTTTGATGATGATAAAGTGATTCTTGAAGTGATCAGCATCATTTTTGAAGAAGGCGGCTACGAAGTCGAGATTTCAGAAACGTCGCATGATATCATACAGAAAGTTTCGGCCTTTCAGCCAGACGTGATCCTGATGGATAACTGGATTCCAAATATCGGTGGCGTAGAGGCAACAAAACTTTTAAAAAGTCATGAAGAATACAAAAATATTCCTGTAATCTATGTTACGGCCAATAACGATATTGTGGCATTAGCAAAAAGTGCACAGGCAGATGATTTTGTGGCAAAACCTTTTAATCTGGAAGATTTGGAGGAGAAGGTGGCAAAACACATTAAAGGTGAGTAATACATCTACTAATTTTAAAATCAAAAAAATCCTCAATTTCACAGTTTGAGGATTTTTTGTGAACAGAATTTCATATTGATATAGGCAATTTTAAGCGTAGTTATCCGTTTATTCACTTTCAAGTCCACTTAATAAAAGCTTATCTTTAGGCTTTCAAATAAACTATTTTCTTAATAACATTGAAGAATGCAAGCAATCTATTGTAGAATTTTTGCCACCATCGGGCTTTCGGTTTTCAGCATCACTGCTTATGCGCAGGATCGGAAAACAATCAGCGGAACTGTACGGGACGGAAAGAACGGTGAACTCGTAATCGGAGCCACCATTAAAGTTGAAGAAGATCCCAGCATCAATATTACTGCTAATGAATATGGTTTTTATTCGCTTTCTCTGCCACAGGGAAATTATACAATTGCTGTGGCCTACGGTGGTTACGAGAATTACAGACAGACTGTACAGCTAGATCAAAATGTAAAATTAGATTTAATTTTAACTGAGCAGAAAGAAAAAGTTTCACAGATTGAAGAAGTTGTGATTTCTGCTGTAAAAAAAGATAAAAACCTGACGTCAGCTCAAATGGGAACCGAGACGCTGAGCATCAAAAGTATAGAAAAACTTCCTGTTCTGTTTGGTGAAAAAGATGTTTTAAAAACCATTCAGCTCTTACCGGGAATCAAAAGTAATGGAGAAGGAAGCAGCGGATTCAGTGTAAGAGGAGGCGCAACCGATCAGAATTTAATTTTACTGGATGAAGCTCCGGTTTACAATGCATCACATTTATTAGGATTTTTCAGCACTTTCAACAGCGATGCACTGAAGGATGCCAGCATTATTAAAGGAAACAGCCCGGCACAGTATGGCGGCCGTCTTTCTTCTGTCATGGATGTGAAAATGAAAGACGGAAACAACAAAGATTACAACGTTAACGGAGGAATTGGTTTGATCAGCAGCCGATTGAGTGTTGAAGGGCCCATTCAGAAGGAAAAATCTTCGTTCATCGTGTCGGGAAGAAGAACGTATGCCGATGTTTTTCTGAAAGCAACGGATGATTTTAAAGACAGTAAGCTTTATTTTTATGATTTAAATTTAAAAGCAAATTACCAAATCAACGAAAACAACCGTCTTTATATTTCAGGTTATTTCGGTAGAGATGTTCTCGGATTGGGCAATACATTTTCTACAGATTGGGGAAATACTACGGCTACCCTGCGGTGGAACAGCATTATCAACAGCAAGTTATTCTCCAATACTTCATTCATTTACAGCAATTACGATTATAAAGTAAGTCTCACGAGCAATGACAATACCTTCGGATTGGATTCACAAATTCAGGACTGGAATCTGAAACAGGATTTCTCATGGTTTGCAGGCAATAAACATTCCATTCGTTTCGGCTTACAGTCTATTTATCATACAATTACGCCGAGCAGTGCTTCAGGAACGAGCATGAGCAGCTTTCCACGAAATTCAAGATATTCTTGGGAAAATGCACTGTATATCAATGATGATTTTAAAGCAACAGAAAAGCTGACCCTGAACTATGGTTTAAGATTATCAATGTTCAGCGTTTTGGGCGGTGATACTTTTAATACCTATGACAACGGAGTTTTGACAGACAGTGAATTTTTAGAAAAAGGAAAATTCGGGAAAACGTATGTTAATCTGGAGCCGAGAATTACGGCTAACTACAGAATCAACGAAGTCAGCAGCATTAAAGGTGGATACGCGAGAAATACTCAGAACCTTCACTTACTCAGCAACAGCAGCAGCGGAAATCCTACCGACCAGTGGATTGGAAGCAGCTACTCGGTAAAACCTGAAATTGCAGATCAGATCAGTGCCGGATACAGCAGAAATTTCAACAATAATAATTACGAGATTAATGCAGAAGTTTATTACAAATCGATGCAGAATCAGATTGATTTTAAAAACGGTGCCGAAATTACTTTCGATGCCGCAGCCGATGTGGAAGGAGAATTGTTATTTGGAAAAGGCAGAGCATACGGTTTAGAAATCATTGCAAAAAAGAAAAGCGGTAACCTTACCGGCTGGATTTCTTACACATTATCAAAAACTGAAAGAAAAATAAACGGAATCAACGATAACGATTGGTACAACGCAAGACAGGATAAAACCCATGATTTATCGGTGGTTGCAACCTATGAACTCAATCAGAAATGGTCTTTCTCAGGATTGTTTCTGTACAGCACAGGAAATGCAGTGACTTTCCCTACCGGAAAATATGAGTTGCAAGGGCAGACGATCTTTCAGTACAGCAAACGTAATGCAGACAGAATGCCTGCTTATCACAGAATGGATTTGAGCGCAACGTACGAACCCAATAAAAACAAACGTTGGAAAAGCTCATGGTCTTTCGGAATTTATAATGTGTATGGGAGAGAAAATGCCTATACGATAGCTTTCGAAGATAATCCTAATAATCCTGGAACCACGCGTGCGATACAGACTTCGCTCTTTAAGTTTGTACCGAATATTACGTATAATTTCAAATTTTAAAATTTAAATCAATGAAATCGCCATGATTGAGAGAAACAGAAATCAGTCAAGTGAAGCGGTTACATGACTTGTCTGGATTTTACGGGATGAACTTTAAAAAACATTTAAATTACTTATGAAAAATATATTTTTAATAATTGCCTCACTTTTTTTTCTGACGGGTTGTGAGAAAGAAATTGACTTAGATTTAGACGATCAAAGCGGAAATATTGTAATAGAAGCAAATGTTACCGATCAGGCCGGACCATACTATGTGAAAATTACAAAATCAGTTGCCTTTACAGAAAATAATACATATCCTGCTGTTGCAGATGCAGTCGTAGTGCTCAGCGATAACACAGGACAGACGGAAACTTTACAGTATGTAGGCGACGGAATGTACGAAACAAATTCTTTCTCGGCAGTTTCAGGAAGAACATACCATTTGAAAGTATCAGCAGAAGGAAAAGAATATTCTGCCAACAGTACGATGCCTGCACCGGTTGTACTGGAAGATCTTCAGCAGGATTCGTTTTTGGTTGCAGGGGAGTTATCGTATACACTTCTGCCTGTTTTTACCGATCCACCCACGTTAGGGAACAGGTATCTTTTCACGTACCGGTTGAATAATAATCCACATAAGATGTTTGAAGCATTTTCTGATAATGTCAACAACGGAATGCTTAATCAAAGACCTTTGCTGCTTCCGAATGACGATGAAGATGGTGAAAGCGAAAAAACAAAAGTTGGTGATACGATCTATGTAGAAATGCAGTGTATTGATACCAATGTATTCACTTATTTTTCTTCACTGTTGCAGATCATTGATGGTGGTGGTCCGGGTGGCGGAATTACTCCATCAAACCCGCCAAGCAATATCAGCAATGGAGCTTTGGGATATTTCTCAGCACATACGGTAAGTAAAAAAAGTTATGTGATTCAGTAAATAAAGAATCAGATTATTTAAATGAAAACATCAAAATTTACTTGATAACCAAAGTGAATTTTGATGTTTTTTTATTTTAAAAGGCTAAGTCAATAGCGGAAAAGTCACTTTTAAATTAACTTTTTTTCAGATCTAATTCCATCTGAATATTACACCGCTCATAAGGCGTTGGCCTACCTGTAATTTTCTCAAATCCCAATTTATAATAAAGATTGATCGCAGGTTTCAGAATCGTATTGCTTTCCAGGTATAATTTTGATGCTCCGAGCTCTGTAGCTTTCTCAATAACGGATTTGCCTAATAAAGTTCCGATACTTTTACCCTGAGCTTTTGGTGATACGGCCATTTTAGCCATTTCATAATCATAATCAGGATCATTCATTTTTATCAGTGCGCAAACTCCAAGCGGTTCATCCTGATACAAAGCGACTAAAATTTTTCCACCCTGATTTAAAATATATTCTTCCGGATGATCTAATGCTTTGTAATCAGCTTCTTCCATTTTAAAATAATTAGAAATCCAATCTTCATTCAGGGTTCTGAAGGCAGATTGATATTTCGGTTGGTATTCAACAATTTTCACATCTTTGCTTTCACGTTTTTTCTTCTCATCCAGCACTCTTTTCAGCAACGATTTTTGTTCCAGTAAAAATTCCCATTCCGCAACAGCCTCCCAGAGATTATGAGTTGCCTCATCGATAAGACCTTTAACTGCATGATCAATATCTATACACTGCACATTGATAATCTTATCTGAAATGTCAACGCCTTTTTTACTTAACCCTACGACATTTCTGCGCTTGTCATCAGATTTTATATTGGCGTCAATCAATCCGGCAACAGTCATTTCTTTAATTATTTTTGTTACTGACGGTTGCGAATGACCAATTTCCTCCGCCACTTCGGTAATCGTCTTTCCGCCTTCTTCGGCTAAAACAAAGAGTACAGGAAACCATTTTGGTGAAAAGTCGATTTCATATAATTCGTAGATCTTTGCTGCATCGTCAGTCATTTTTGCTGTCAACAGTCTCAGTCTGCTCCCCAATGCCATTTTTCCTGTCTTGTTAAAAAATTCCATAGATCAAATTTAAATTTTAAATAACTATTTATATAACTGGTTATGCAAATGTAGTAAAATATTTTTAATTGAGATTTCATGCTGTTTCCAAATTCATGTTTTTTAAACATATCGTATTATCGTTTGATTTTTAATTTATTTCCATTATAAATTAGACTGTCAATCAGTAAGTTTAGATTCAGTTCATATTTTTTGCATAAAGTTTTCATTAAATTTGATATAATTGAATAATTCATTCAAAACTATTTCATTTAATTAATTCAGCCTTCTCACAAAAAAATTATCAGATATGTCTGACTCTACCCATCAAAGCAGAAGATCTTTCCTGAAAAGTACAGCCATTGTTGCAATTTTCGCTTCAATACCAACTTCTGTAAAAGCTTTTTATCAGGATGTAAAAGACTTCATTCTCCCGAAGAAAAGTATCTTACCCATCAAAATTTCTGTCAATAAAAAAATACACGAAATTAAAACTGACAGCCGTTCAACATTACTGGATGTTCTGCGCGAGAATCTTGATCTTACCGGAACAAAAAAAGGCTGTGACCACGGTCAGTGTGGTGCCTGCACGGTTCATATCGACGGCGAAAGAGCATTGAGCTGTCTTACCTTAGCAGCAATGGTTCCCGGAAAAGAAGTAACCACAATAGAAGGATTATCTACCGGGGACAAGCTTCACCCAATGCAGGAAGCCTTTATAGAATGTGACGGTTTCCAGTGTGGCTACTGTACACCCGGTCAGATCATGTCTGCAGTTGCGTGTGTCAAAGAAGGGCATACCAATTCTGTTGAAGAAATAAAAGAGTACATGAGCGGAAATCTCTGTCGTTGTGGTGCATACAACGGAATTGTTGAATCTATCCAAAAAGTTGCTGCATTATGAAACCATTTACATTTGACAAAGCAAAGTCTTCTGCTGAAGCTTTGAAATTAAAAGTTGCAAACCGCGATTTTGTCGCTGGAGGAACGAATATCGTTGATCTTCTTAAGAAAAACATTGCACAGCCAGACGGAATTGTAGATGTCACTACAGCATTATCCAGTGAAATCAAAATGTCTGAAAAGTCAGTTCATTTGGGTGCAATGGTTCGAAATACGGCTTTGGCGACGAACGCAGATTTACTGAGAAATTATCCGTTAATTACTAAAGCAGTTTTAGCTGGAGCTTCCCCGCAGATCAGAAATATGGCAAGCACGGCAGGAAATTTACTGCAGCGTACGAGATGTCCGTATTTTTATGATCTAACCACTCCCTGCAACAAAAGAAAGAAGGGTAGCGGTTGCAGTGCACTGAATGGAGATAATAAAATGAGTGCGATTGTGGGTTACAATGACCAATGTGTTGCTGTTCATCCTTCAGATCTCTGTATTTCTCTCAGCGCTCTGGATGCCAATGTTCACGGACTGAATTCTAAAAATGAAAAGTTTATAATTCCATTTAAAGATTTCCACAAACTGCCGGAAAATACGCCGTGGTTAGATAATAATTTACCTCAGAATTCCGTCATCACACATATTGAAGTTCCGAAAAATGAATTCCATAAAAAATATGCCTACGTGAAACTGAGAGAACGTACTTCTTACGCTTTTGCCATGATTTCTGTAGGATCAGCTCTGCAAATGGAAGGAAATACCATTAAAGACGCAAGATTAGCTTCTGGTGGTGTTGCCCACAAACCGTGGAGATGGTATGAAGCGGAAGACTACCTGAAAGGTAAGCAGGTGTCTGAACAAGTATTTAAAAAAGCTTCAGAAATCGCGACTGAAAAAGTAAAACCTCTGGCTCACAACGGGTATAAAGTTCCGATGCTGAAAGGGGCGATTGAACTGGCTTTGCAAAATGCATCTAAATTATAAACAGTTTTATTTCTAACAATTTAAAAAGAAAAAACATGGGATTTTTTGACGATAAAACTGATTTCGTACTTCCTGTTGAAGGTCGCGTAGAAGGAATTGCAAAGGTAAAAGGACAGGGAAAATATGCCGCCGAATACAAAGTAGATCATGTTTGCCATGCAGTTTTGATCACAAGTGACGTCGCATCAGGAACAATCAAATCGATTAATACAGATGCTGCAAAACAGGCAGAAGGATTGCTTGATATTATTTCGCATCTTAAAAAACCAGCAGTTCCGGGATTTGCCGATGAGACTAAAATAAAAGAATCGAAATTTGGACTTCCGGTTTTCTATACAGATAAAATTTATTTTAAAGGACAGCCTGTTGCCATGGTGATTGCTGAAACTTTGGAAGAAGCTACCTACGCTGCATCTTTGGTGAAGGTAGAATACACAGTTGCTCCTTTTGAAGTTGATTTTAGTCAGGCTAAAAATAAAGTTGAACTAAAATCTGCAGGAAAAGAAAGAGGTGACGAAAAAAGCTGGAGTAATTCACCATTTACAGTAGATCAGCAGTACAATATAGCAGCTGAAATTCATAATCCTATGGAGATGCATGCAACGATTGCACATTGGTATGCGGATGATAAATTAAGATTGCACGATAAAAATCAGGGTGTTAACGGTGTGCAGAAGACTTTTTCCGGACTTTTCGGAATTCCCACAGATAATATACAGGTTATCAGTGAATTTGTAGGCGGAGGATTTGGATCAGGCCTGAAAGTCTGGCCTCATGTTTTAGCTGCCATCTTGGGAGCAAAGCAGGTGAAAAGACCTGTCAAATTAATGCTCACTAGACCTCAGATGTTTCACTCAGTGGGTTACAGACCTGCATCGTGGCAGAGAATAAAATTAGGTGCCAATCAGGATGGTAAAATTACCGGAGTTTTGCATCAGGCAAAAAATGGCTGTGCATTATACGATCCGTTCAGTGACGGAATCACGCGGGTAACAAGATTGATCTATCAGTTTGATAATCTTAAAACTGAAAATGCGGTTGTTCCGTTAAATCTGAG
Source organism: Chryseobacterium kimseyorum (assembly GCF_025971945.1). GTDB lineage: Bacteria > Bacteroidota > Bacteroidia > Flavobacteriales > Weeksellaceae > Chryseobacterium > Chryseobacterium kimseyorum. The sequence continues at coordinate 63,456 of NZ_JAPDHW010000012.1, read as the reverse complement.
CGCACCAACCTGGATGCGTGGCCCTGGCGACTGTACAGGAGATTTTGCCGTGGAATCTGCCTTAGATGAATTAAGCTATCAGTTGAAAATGGATCCTGTAGAACTCAGATATAAAAATTTAGCCATTGAGAAAAATCCTGAAACCGGATTGCCCTGGTCTACAAATTTCCTGAAAGAAGCAGTAGAAAAAGGAGCTAAAATGATTAGCTGGAATTTACGTAAACCAACTCCGGGAGCAACTACTGAAGGCGATTGGAAAATTGGCTACGGAATGGCTGTAGGAATGTGGAATGCAGGAAGAAATAAAGCCGGAGCAGGAATTAAAATGACCAAAGACGGAAATATTGTTTTACAGACTGCAATGACTGATATCGGGACTGGAACCGGTACCGGAATGGTGAATATTATGCATGAGCGTTCAGGTATTTCCAGAAATAAAATAAAAATTGAACTGGGAAATTCAGATTTGCCGCCAGCTGGAAGTCAGGGTGGAAGTACAGGATTGTCGTCCATCAGTGGAGCGGTTGCTGCAGTTTGCGATGCTTTGAAACTGAAGCTCGCTGAATATGCCTCCGGTTCAAATCAAAAGTTTAAAAATGCTGCTGTTGCAGATATTATCCTTTCAGATAAAGGAATTTCCTTTCAAAAAGAAGGTGAGAGTTTCGTTTCTTATCAGGATATTTTCGCTAAAAACAATTTATCAACAGTAGACGTTGAAGCTACCTCAGAGGCAGGAGAAGAAAAGAAGAAATTTTCTTTCTGTTCTTCAGCTGCGCATTTCTGTAAGGTCAAAGTAAATACGAAAACCGGGAAAGTAGTGGTCGATAAAATGGTTGTTGTGGTCGATGGCGGAAAAATTATCAATCAAAAACCTGCTGCCAACCAGATTTCGGGAGCTGCAGTCGGTGGAATTGGAATGGCTTTGATGGAAAAAATGTCTGTCGATGAAAAGTTGGGAAGCATTATCGCTAACGATTTGGCCGGATATCATTTTCCTGTTAATGCCGATGCGCCAATTATTGAGGTGGCATTTATCAACAAACCGGATTTAAATCTAAATCCAAGCGGTGCTAAAGGCTTGGGTGAAGTAGGAATCATCGGGGCAGCTCCCGCGCTCGCCAATGCGATCTATAATGCAACAGGTAAACGTTTCAGAAATCTTCCGATTACTCCGGATCAGTTTTTTTAGTTTAAAATTATTTCAAAATAGTGTCCCTTTTAAATTCAGTGAATTTGGAAGGGATTTTTTTTAGCGAAGTTTTAATTTTTTTTCATCATTGTAAAGATTTAGTTTTCATTTGATTTTCAATAAAATAATGAAATGAAACTTAAAAACTAATGAAAAAATTAAATTAATAATCACCTATAAATCTATTCAAAAAACTCTATTGGCTTAAACTTTGATGCTTTCGTTACATATTTCGTAATCATAATACGATTATTAAATTAAAACCAAAATCACTAAAACACCAAAATTTTATTTATGAAATGTAAACTGCATTACTTAATGATGGCATCGTCGATGTTTTTAATCAGCTGTTCAGACGATCTTGAGATCGGAGAAGGAAACATTTTCCCTCCGGTAGAAACCAATCCTGCAAACACCACTTATGCACCGGCATTCGCAGGACAGACCAGAATTAATGCTGTGAAAACAACAACGCCTTATCAGAAAACATTAGTAACATCTGCACTTTCATCTCCCTGGGGAATTACCGCTCTTCCTGATGGCAGACTTCTCATCACACAGAAAGCAGGAACCATGAGAATTGTTACCAGTACAGGGACAGTAGGAAATCCTATCACAGGTCTTCCTGCAGTAAATTCTACAGGTCAGGGTGGTTTATTAGGACTATGTATTGATCCTCAGTTTTCAACAAACCGAATGGTTTATTGGGTTTTTACAGAAAATGTTACAGGGGGAACTCAAACCGCAGTCGCAAAAGGGAGATTATCAAATTCTGAAACCACGATTGAAAACCCAACTGTAATTTACAGGGCAAATCCTTCAGCATCTGTGGGAAATCTTCATTATGGCGGAAGAATTTTATTTGATTCATCAGGAAATCTTTTTGTGAGCACAGGAGAACGGTCTGATCTGTCTACACGTCCTTTGGCACAGTCGGTTACTGCAGCGATTGGAAAGATTGTACGCATTACGAAAGATGGTCAGCCAGCATCTGGAAATCCGACCTTCAGTCAGTCCGGAGCACTTCCTGAGCTGTACAGTATCGGTCACAGAAATCCGCAGGGATTGGCAATTCATCCTGTAACGGGTGATCTTTGGCAGGGTGAACACGGGCCGCGAGGTGGTGATGAGATCAACCGTATTCAGGCTGGAGCAAATTACGGATGGCCAACCATTACATATGGAATCGAGTACAGTGGTGCTGTGATTGGTGGAGGAATTCAGCAGCAAAACGGTATGCAGCAACCGGTATATTATTGGGATCCTGTAATTTCGCCGAGTGGAATGACATTCTATAGAGGAAATAATATGCCTGAATGGCAAAATAACCTGTTCATTGGCTCATTGAGCGGAAAACATATTGCGAGATTAGTCATTGAAAACAATAAAGTTGTAGGTGAAGAGCGTCTGCTCGCTGATGAAGATCAACGTTTCAGAGATGTTACACAAGGTCCTGACAATGCACTTTATGCAGTAACCGACGAGGGAAGACTGTATAAAATCAATAAGCAGTAAACAGTCAAATGAAAATAAAATAACCAAAGGCGCCTCAAATTGAGGCGCTTTTTTTGTGATCGTATTTTAAAAACATTTTATCGGAAAATAATAACGTAAATTTCTGTATTCATCACTAAGCTTCCGGTTATTTAGTAAAAAATCTTTCGGTTTTCTATCTTCAGCATATTTTTACTCTCCATTTTTTTAATTGCTCTGATCACAGTTTCTACACGTAAACCTGTGGTTGAGGCAAGTTCCTGTCTTGTAAGAAGTATTTCAAAAGAGTGAGGAGTTTGGTTGTCGTCAAAACTTTTTAAATATTTTAAAATTCCTTCCAGTCGCACTTCCGGATTGAGCGACGCGTTGTTCTGAACCATAATGAATTTATGATACAGTCTCTCTGCTAAAAATTTATTAATATCGACAGAAATTGAGGGATGGTCTTCAAGCATCTTTTTAAAATTCATCTTCGGTATCTTCAAGACATTTACAGGGGTCTGAACGACAGCGTTTACAGGGTAATGCTCGTCAATAAAGAGCATCAGTTCGCAGACACTTTGCCCGGCGGTGAGAACAGTCTGTATAAACTCCTTCCCGTCACTGTCAATATGGTTGAGCTTCACTCTGCCGGAAGCGAGCTGATAATAAAATTTTGGAATACCTCCTTCATGAAAAATCAATTCAGGTGACTTGAATTTTTCATTGATGGCACCGTAGGAGATTAGGATTTTTTCGTCGACTAACATTTTTTTGGTTTGTTATAGTTTTTAAAATATGACTTCTATTAAAGCAGAAAAGCAGCCTTAAAAGACTGCAATAATTATCTAATGCGATGATTTTAATTTAAAAGTAAAAGTCTTTTTTTTTACAAAGTCTGCATTCTCTCTTTAGTTTTTATAATCTCTCAGCGAGGTGATTAAAGATTCTGTTTTTTGTGGAATTGGCAGTTTCAGCAAACACTTACAATTTGTTTTTTGCAATGCTCAATATTATTTACTAAAGTTAGTTTAATATTTGCCTTTATGTATCAAATTAATATTTTTATTTAATCACTCACAATTTTTATGGAATTTTGTTAGGAATGTTTTATTTTAATCTAAATAATGAAAAGCTTACCATAGTCACTTCCTAGTTGCAAGATTAAGGTTTCAATCCATTTCGACCTTCCACGTATAATAAAAAAAAGCCTTCTCTTGGAGAAGGCTTAAAAACACAAATGATGAAAAAAAATTTACCATTAGAATGGCATAACTCTACAAATGTAAAGTAAATTATTGGTTATCCTTATGGTCTTAATCATCTTTTTTTATTTTAGATGAGATATTTTTTCAATCCTTCCATAATTCCCTGCCAAAGCATGCTGAAAAAACTTCGGTCAGCTTCTCTCTTTTTCTCGATGACAACGTGATTCGGTTCGCCGGTAGATTCGTTTTTCACAAACCAGTTCGCAACTTTGCTCAGAAGCTTTCTTTCGTTCCCTTTTTTGTTGAGTAAATTCACATACATTTCGTTGTATTTGAAATAGAAGTTTCCTGCAATTCCTGCATTACTTCCATAGTAATCAAACTTTAGGTAATCAATATTCCCATCAAGTGTTACGTTAAGATAGGGTCTAACAAAAAGATTAACATTATCCGCCGAAAGCTTTAGAATTTTACCATTGATTGTAAATTTATCTTCAGGATTTAGCACATCAAATTTCCAGTTAATTGTAGTGTCAGCGCTTCCGTAAAACGCAAAATTGGCGTCAGCATTTATAGTCGTTGGTCTGCCTTTGATTTTTCCGTTATTTACATTGGCAATATTTATTGCGAAACGGTCGAAAGTAAGTTTCCCGGGAATTTGGCTGTTTTCTGCATCTTCTTCATAAACCAGGCTGGAATTCTTAATGGCAACATTTTTTATGAACATCGGAAGCTTTACAGCACGAAGTTTTTTGCTGAACAGGTATCTCGCATCATTATCATCAGGCGGCGCAAGGTCATGATAAATATTACAGTTCAGACCATCGATGTCAACTTCACTGATGTCAATCACAGGATTTTTAAATAATTTCGAATTCGAATCGGTAATCCCTATTTTTTTGATAGTAATGCTGTAAAGATCTGTCTCCTTCGCAATCACCTTACTGAATGCAGCACGCGAATATTTAGGAAGATACTGCAGATTCTTCATTTCTGTCTGCTTCCCTGTATTTTTCATCTCCCCAACTTTCAGTGTGTAATATTTTCCTGCATCAAGAAAGACTTTCTGCGCAGAGATTAAATGATTATTAATTTTGAATGGTAAATCATTTTTAAGATATGAATTTCCTGAAACAATACGATTCAGCTGAACATCAAATTTCCCGACAGACATTTTCTCCTTTCCCTGGCTGGTCTGTGCAAATTTGCCATTCGAAATTTTAATAAATCCAAGGTTTAAAGCAAATTCGGGTGGAGTAGTGTCAGATTTTTTCTGCTTTGATTTTTGGCTTGCAGAAATGATTTTAATGTCCGGAGTTTTAATCTCCAGTCCGTCTACCTGAACGTTGAGTTTCTGGCCAATGTATTTGGTTCTATTATTAATGATCTTTATTTCTTCTGTATCAACGTTGAAAAGATCTTTATGAGCACTCTTTCCCAGGGCGATCATCTGAAATTTTTCAATTAAAATATCAGAGTTTTTAGAAGAGATCTTCTTAATTTTTACAGCCTGCAAACTGTTGGCTTTCAAATAAATGTTATCTGCCTCAATATCGTGATTCGTAAATCTGAAAGGAATTTTTTCTTTCACTGTATTTTTATCAAAAACAATGTCGGTCAATTTAAAATTAAAATTATCTACAGATGCTGTTTTATCTTTATTCGCCTGTAGAACAACAATTTTACCTTTCTGAAAATCAATATTTTTCATCCCGATTTTCATTTCCACTTCTTTCGGGTTTTTCTCTTTCTCAACGGTGTTTTTCCCGGTTGAAGTTACCTTCAGGTCGGGCTGTGTGAAGATGATATCAGAAACAATCAATGAATCTTTACTGATGTTAAAATCTTTTGCCAAAAGACGTTCAGATGCAAAGTCAAAAACATTTTTAGAATTATACTTTGAAGGGTCTTGGATTGGAACCAAATGAAATTTTCTTAAATCTAAAGTTTTATTAGCCGCGAAAATTTTATCTGAATTAATTTGATAGAAGTCGTTGACACCGATTTTCACATCCTGCGCATCTATTTTAAATTCTTTAAATGCAAGAGGGATTTTTGCTTCATCATCATTTTGCTGAATATCTTTAAGTTTAATATTGATATTTTTCCCTTTAAATACAGGCTTGCCTTCTGCGTTGATGATGTCAGCAAACACGTTACTCAATACGATATTATTGATATGGATATCGGTTTTTTTTGAAGATTTCTTTTCTTTATCAGATTTCGGTGCCAATCTCATTTCCACAGTAGAATCATACAGTAGAAACTGATCAGCATGATAAGACTTGCTGAAAAGTGCTTTCCAAACGCCAAAATCGCGGATTTCTATCTTTTTTATTCCACCTTTAATCTGCGTTATCTTTTTATCTTCAGGATTTTTGGTCGAAATTTTAAGGTCGGTTGCGGTAAAATCACCAGACAGTAAACTGAGATCAAAATTTTTAAGCTCAAGTTTGTAAGGAGTTTTTTTATTGATCAGATCCGGTAGCTTTTTCTGAAGGTAAAAGTCGAGTGCAAATGGGAACACTGCGATAAGCGCTAGAACAGTTATTGTAATTCCCCAAAACCATTTTTTGCGATTGGTTTTCGGACTTGAGTTGTTTTTTTTCATCGGTGAGTAGTTCAGATGATTACGCTAAACAAAACGTATTCCAATTCGCTTAAGTTGCTGTTATAAATGTGATTTTTGCATCATTTTTAGTTAAACAATGATAGATGTGAATCATAATGATCAAAAGAATTATTCACATGAGAAAAATAATAATAAAATCGAAAATTTTGAGTGACAATAAATTTATATTCATCGATTACTTCCACACATGAGCAAGATAGACAATGAAATAGGTTGCAGTACAGATTATACTTCTTTTGTTAAAGGGTTTGAGCCCATTTTGTTCTTCATCATTAAACCTAATACAATAATGGGCAATCGCCCAAAAAACTACTGAAACACCGATGTCCCAGAAATCAAATCTTCCGTTGGTTAGATCCAAAAGCTGAAAAAATTCCAGGCCGACTGAAAATATAAGTGGTAAAAAAAGTAAATCAAATTTTATATCGTTGATTTTCAGATATAGATTTTTCGAAGTTAGCGTAATGCAGAAAACCCAAAGTCCTTCCGGTAAAGAATTAATAATATGTTCATTAAGAGTAACCGTACTGACAATACTGTCTTTTAAAATTTCAAAACGTTCACGGGAAAGTAGAGAAATAGCAAGTTTGGTAACAACGGTATTTTCAGTCCGGTAGAACAGATAGATAAAAAGACTGATCAATAAAGCAAGCAGAATGATGATGTAGTTTTTTTTCATGCTTTACAGTAAATTAACAGTTTAAAATATGAAAATGTACCAAATCTGATTTCTTCCAAAAGCTTCAATTTGCTTATGGAATTCAGACTTTCAATATGGAATACTGATTTAAAATGAAGTATTTTTGAGAATGGTTGGAAAGAATAATCAACATATTTTAGCCAATTATTGGGTGTAAAATGATTTAGAATAAATATTTTTCCATCTGGCTGTAGTACTCTGTATGCTTCTTTCAACAGTCTGCCGGGATTGTCAACTACTGCAATAGTGTGAGATAAAACCACATAGTCAAATGTTTCATCCTCAAACAAAAGATTTTCACCGTCCATTTGAAGGAGTTGAGTGCTGTCCGCCACGTGATTTTTTGCAATCTCAAGCATTTTCAAAGAAGTATCAATTCCTGTGACAGCATGAGTTTTATATAGAGGCAGATGAGTTCCGTTACCCACGCCGATTTCGAGTAATTTTCCAAAAGGCTGCCTGTTGATTTCATGAAATAACCTCTTTTTCTGAGGTTTCAGGAAAAGGTCTATCAGTGGATAAAATATTGAAAATTTATTGTAAAAATTAGCAGTCTGTTTATTCACTTTTTCGAAACATTTGTGTAATATTTTTTCATCAATCGTGCACAGAAAAGGTTAGAAGACAGTTCATAAAAGTTTTAATGTATTCAACTTTTAAATTCAGCATATCCATTTTCAGTGAATCTAAAATACTTAAAAAAGTTGACATAGGAAAAATGCTTTGAATTTCCTGAGACTGCTTATCATAAAAAGCACACATATTCATTACATACAAATGTCTTTAAAAGTTAATAGGGAGTCTTCAATAATTTTTTGTTCTTTTGCAAACTGAATTAAACCTTAATAATTTCATGTCGAAGTTCGATGATATCAGACCGTTTGATGATAGTGAAGTCAATGAAGCTGTGCAAAGTATAGTCCGCCATCCAATGATGAAAGCGCTGATGAATTTTACCTTTCCGGAAACAGATGAAAATATTTGGGCAGAAAACTTAAAGAAAACTGAGTCAATTGGTGATTTTCAGAAGAATTTTATTTCGCATACCATACATAAGATTTTAGAGACCAGCTCTCAGGGACTGACTACTTCAGGGTTTGAAAATCTTGATAAAAATACAGCCTACCTTTTCGTTTCCAATCACAGGGATATTGTTTTAGATACCTCACTTTTGAATTTGGTGCTTTTAGAAAAAGGTTTTATCATGACTTCTTCAGCAATTGGTGATAATCTTGTGAAACAGACTTTTCTCCATGTGTTAGCGAAGCTGAACCGTAATTTTTTGGTACAGCGAGGTTTGCCTCTCCGTGAGCAGCTGAAAAGTTCTCAACTGATGTCTGAATATATTTACCAGCTCCTGAAAACCGAAAACCGTTCTGTCTGGATCGCACAGCGCGAAGGCCGCACCAAAGACGGAAATGATGCTACACAGCAGGGTGTATTAAAAATGCTTGCCATGGCTTCAGACCATGTTTCACCTTCTGCTTTTTTCAAAGATTTAAAAATTGTTCCACTGTCGATTTCCTATGAGTATGATCCTACCGATGTTCTGAAAATGCCCCAGTTGGTCGCCAAACAAAAGGATGAGGTCTATGTGAAATCTAAAGATGAAGATTTTACCACTATGATGAGCGGAGTACTGGGTCAGAAAAAGCGCATTCACCTTCACGCAGGAAATGTTCTCTGTGCTGAGCTCGATGATTTGGAATCTAAATCTGACAATAAAAACAAACAACTTCAGGAAATAGCGCAGATCATTGATCAGTCGATCATCCAGAATTATCAGCTGTGGCCAACCAATTTTATTGCATACGATTTACTGTACGATACCCATCAATACTCAGAAAATTATACAGAAAAAGAAAAGCAGCTGTTTGAACGCCGACTTGAAATGCGTATCGATATCGATGATGAAATTTTGAGAAAAGGTTTTTTAGCAATGTATGCGAATCCTGTCGCGAATAAAATCAAATATACGGTTAATCAGTAGGCATTACAGTGAGCTTCATCAATCACCTCTTAATCATCTTTAAATAAATCTTTCTATCAGTGTAAGTTTACCTACTTAACTGGTGGCTTGAAGAGTTATATGATCATCTACCCAAACAAAAAAAAGACAAAACATAAATGCTTTGCCTTTTTCAATATTAAAGATTTTGTGTGGTGTGAAGTTTATCTATAAGTCAATTATTTGTAATTCACGTATATTTTCAAGTAATCTCAAAGCTGTATCGCTTTTTAATTTCTTTAGTAAAGATAGATGAGAAAACAGATGGATCCAAACGTTTGTGGTGCTGATTTATAAATTTTTACGTAGAAATTTATCAATTCTTCTGCTGTAAATTTATCCTATCGTATTGATTTTTAGTTAGTTATATTTTTATATATTATTTGTTTTCTAGTTTTAAAAAAAGGTTTATAAAATCAAAATTTGAGGGAGAATTAGGGGGTGTTGAAGTGACTTTTTAAAAGAAACGACGAACAATATTTATAAAAATTACACTCCATCACTTAAAATTGGTCTAATTCAAATCTTCGAAATTCTCAAATCTGTTTTTGCATTGTAAAACCCGCGGTCACTTTTTTGTTTTTTTATTTCATCTGAATTTTTATATTTGTCACATGAGTTCGAGTTTTATCCACACTTATGTATCTGTCGACTGCGTCGTATTCGGGTTTGACCGCGAAAATCAACTGAATATTTTATTGGTTCAGCGACACCTGAGCAATGTTCCGGAACGTCAGAAAAGACTTCCCGGAAGCCTTATTTTAAGCGATGAAGGTGTTGATGATGCTGCGCAACGTGTACTGCATGAGCTCACAGGTATCAAGAAGATGGTTTTGAAACAGTTTAAATGTTTCGCAGATCCTAAAAGAGCCAGCAACGAACTTGATATTCAGTGGATGGAGAAGGAATACAAGCGGGATATCGACAGAATTATTACCGTGGCCTATCTTTCTTTATGTAAAATCGATCACAAAATCAACAGCACAAAGTATGACACCGTAGACTGGTGCCCGATTGATAAAGTGCCGTCGTTGCCATTTGATCATAATAAAATCATCAATGAATCGTTAATAGAAATCAGAAAATGGATCGAGTCTGACTTTTCAATTATTTTCGAACTTCTGCCTAAGAAATTCACAATAAGACAGCTGTATCAGCTGTACATTGCGTTGAACGAAAAATATATTGACATTAAAAATTTTCATAAAAAAGTTTCTTCATTTAACTACATCATTCCGTCGGAGGAAATAGAAGTGAATGTAGCGCACCGTGCGGCAAGATATTATAAATTTGATGCAAAGCTTTACAAAAAGAGCAATAACAAACTCATAAAGTAATGTTCGCAGTATAAATCTCTCTGTTAAAATATTGTTATGTTTTGTTTTCAAGCAATGAAACAAATTATTATCCCCTATATTTGATTTTTAATGATTAATATATGAATGATATTAGGTTGATAGTGACGGATATGGATGGGACTTTTCTTAATTCTGAACATGAGGTAAGCCCCGAGTTTCCTGAAATTTATGAAGAACTGAAAAAACGAAACATTCTTTTTGTTCCTGCAAGCGGAAGACAGATGCTGGGAATCACAAAATACTTCGGTGAAATAGAAAGCGAAATGGCTTTCATCGCTGAAAACGGTGGTTACATGATTTATAAAAATGAAGAGCTGTTTGCTGATAAACTCGATGACCAATATGTTGCGGAAATTATCAATGCTGTGCGAGAAATTCCCGGAGCCACAGTGGTTATCTCTGGAAAAAAGAGAGCGTATTACGAAACAGATAATCAGGAATTTATCACCTACATCGCTCAGTTCTATACAGGAAATCAGAAGCTGGATGATCTCACATTGGCACTTGATGACAGTATTTTTAAAATTGCTGTTTACCATCCGGAGGGATCTGAAGAGCATTTGTATCCTGCCTTGGAGAAATTTCAACAATACAATCTTGAGGTCGTGGTTTCCGGAAAATTCTGGCTGGATATTATGAACAAAGATATCAACAAAGGCAATGCTCTGGAAAAACTTCAGAAAACCCTTAATATTAGTCCGCAGCAGACCATGGTTTTCGGTGATTACATGAATGATATTGAAATGCTGAAGAAAGCAGAATATTCTTATGCGATGGAAAACGCGCATCCATCTGTAAAAGAAGCTGCGAAATTCGAAGCGTCAAGCAATAATAATTTCGGTGTTTTGCAGACCATTAAAAATTATCTGAATCTTAACTGATTTTTTGATTTAAATTAAAAGGAAAAATTATCGCGTAATATCTATCTTTGACAAAATATTGCAGATATTTTTACGCACCGAACTAAACAGTTTTTCTAATAATTTAAGACAACACTCCCATTGAATACTATTTTAATCATTGATGATGAAGCGAAAATAAGATCACTTTTATCACGCATTATCAGTCTCGAAGGTTTTGAAGTCTTTGAGGCAGGAAATCTTAAAAGCGGACTTAAAAGACTTGAAATTACGGATATTGATATTGTGCTCTGCGATGTTAAACTTCCCGATGGTAGTGGAGTAGACTTTTCGAAGACGGTGAAAGATCAGTTTCCCAGCGTTGAAATTATTTTGCTTACCGCTTTCGGTAATATTCCGGATGGCGTAATGGCGATCAAAAACGGAGCTTTCGACTATATAACCAAGGGCGACGACAATACAAAGATTCTTCCGTTACTTTATAAGGCGGCTGAAAAAGTGGCACTCAATAAAAGAGTTCTGCAGCTCGAGAAACAACTGGATTCTAAACAGTCTTTTAAAAGCATCATTGGTAAATCTAATGAGATCACCAATGCAATTTCATCTGCTCAGAAAGTGGCTGTAACAGATGCAACAGTTCTTCTGACCGGAGAAACAGGAACCGGAAAAGAGGTTTTTGCACAGGCAATACACCATGCGAGTAACAGAAATAAGAAAAATTTTATCGCAGTAAACTGCTCAGCGTTCGGAAAAGAACTGCTTGAAAATGAACTTTTCGGTCATAAAGCAGGCGCATTTACAGGTGCCGTAAAAGATTCTAAAGGTATTTTTGAGGAAGCCAATTTGGGGACTGTGTTTCTTGATGAAATTGGTGAAATGCCTCTTGATCTGCAGGCAAAACTCCTTAGAGTTTTGGAATCCGGTGAATTTTTGAAAGTGGGAGACAGTAAACCCACCAAAATTGATGTCCGCATTATTGCTGCAACCAACAGAGACCTGGAAACGGAAATTGAAAGCGGAAACTTTCGTGAGGATCTGTATTACCGAATCAATATTTTTACAATTAAACTACCGTCTTTGCGGGAAAGAGTAGCGGATATTGAATCTCTGGCCGGCTTTTTTCTGAAGACTTTTTCTCACAAAATGGGAAAAAATATCACTTACTTTTCGGATGATTACTTGAAAGCTTTAAAAAACCATCAATGGAAAGGAAACATCCGCGAACTGCGTAACGTCATTGAGCGGAGCGTAATTCTCACAGATTCATCAGCATTATCAACTGACAGTCTTCCTGTAGATATCCTTTCAAAACAGGAACAGAACCAGTCGTCACAGAACAAAATGATGTCTGCATTTTCTATGGCAAGTGCCGAGCGAATGCAGATACAGAAAATTCTAAAACATACCAACGGAAACAAAGCCGAAGCGGCAAGACTTCTAGAAATTGGCATTGCCACTCTGTACCGAAAGATCGAGGAGTACAGCATTTCATAAAAGAATGCTTCCATTCTGATAACGACCCTATCATTTTGATAGGGTTTTTTGTGTTTTCTAAATGATTGGTTTTAGTGTAAGTTACTGAAGTGCAAATTGTTGTGCTGTAATTTTTCTTTAAGGAATAAATCTTGGCATTACTGATTCAAAACAATTTAAAAAATGAATCATACAGATGCCGTTACGGAGATCATCAAAACGATCCCGGAAACACAGGAAGACTTTAAAGAATCTTACAAGACCAATTCACCATTTATGGTGATCAGCGTCTTTACGAAACAGATCAGAAGGCTGATTAAAGAAAACGATCAGAAAATTCTGATTAAGTCGATTCTCAAAATGAATAAGCTTTACAGCAAAGGCGATGTGGCTTTGAAAAATGCAATAGAAAACATCTTCATCTATTCTCTGGACAGTTTTACATTCTGCTGCGAACCGACGTACAAAAAAATGATTTTCAGTAAAATGTCGCCACCCTTACAGGAAAACTATTTTCATCAGGTATACAAATCAGGAATTTAAAATTTAAAAAATTAAAGTCGCTATGATTCGGAAATGCAGACTGCATAGACGGTCTTGACTAATCGGGAGGACTTTTAAAAACAATAAAAATTTATATATGAAATCAAAAATCAGAAAAATCGGAAGCTGGAAGGAATGGAAATCAATTCGTGGAAAACACGATTTTGAAATGATAACAATTAACGTAGCGGTTATTCTCGGAGTGTTTGTAGCAGCGGCAATTATTCAGTTTAATTAAAAGAAAAAAGAAAATGATCACAGTTATTTTATTGGCTTCGGGAGCAGTACTCTTCGCTCTGTTTTTCTTTTTGGTGGAATATTTTGAAAAGATTTAAAAATTAAAAACTCGCATGACCCTATTATTTATAACAGCAATAGCCATATTCTTCTACATGATTTATGTACTCGTAAAACCGGAAGAATTTTAAATCAAACTAATAATCAAATGAGCCGTAAGATTTTACATGAAATAAAAGAGTGGAGCGTATTGATCTTTTGGATTTGCTTCGTAATCGCTTTTATCTACCTGATTTTTACGGTAAAAAAATTTGCATTAATTCATTAAACAACTATGAACACTGAAATTTTTGGAATTATAGCCATGTTTCTGGTAACGCTTATTTTGGCGATACCGTTTGGAAAATACATTGCTAAAGTATATGCGGGAGAGAAAACCTTTCTTGATCCCGTTTTCAAACCCGTAGAATCGATGATCTACAAAATCTCAGGTATCAATCCTGAAAACGAGATGAACTGGAAGCAGCATCTGAGTGCACTTCTGACGATTAATTTTTTATGGTTTTTCATCAGTATGCTCGTCCTCATGAACATGAGCTGGCTTCCACTCAATCCAGACGGAAACCCGGATATGTCACCTGATTTAGCATTTAATACAACCATTTCATTTTTAGTCAACTGTAATCTTCAGCATTATTCCGGTGAAACAGGTTTAAGCTATCTCGGACAGATCTGGCTGATGTTTCTTCAGTTTGTTTCCGCAGCAACTGGAATGGCGGCAGCGATCGTTATTTTCAAAGCTTTCCGTGAAAAATCTACCGAAAAACTGGGGAATTTCTACGATTATTTTCTGAAGTCCAATACAAGAATCTTTCTTCCGCTTTCATTACTCATGGGTGCAGTACTTCTTTTTGAAGGAGTACCGATGACATTTGAAGGAAAAGAAAAAGTAATAACGCTTCAGGGAAACAGCGCTGAAGTTTCTACCGGTCCGGTCGCGGCATTTGTGCCTATCAAACATATCGGAACAAATGGAGGTGGTTTCTTTGGAGCCAACAGTGCTCATCCGTTCGAAAATCCTACCTATTTTACCAATATGGTGGAGATGTTTGCGCAGTTGATCATTCCTATGGCTATGGTTTTTGCCTTCGGTCATTTTATCAGAAGGAAAAAATTTGGATATATGATTTTTGGAGTGATGACGGCAGGTTTTCTTCTGTTGGCCGTCCCGACAATTACCATGGAAATGAATGGAAATCCTGCAATTTCATCAATGGGAATTGATCAGTCACTCGGCGCAATGGAAGGAAAGGAAATCCGTTTCGGCGCGGCAGCTTCAGGCTTTTGGAGTATTGTAACAACCGTAATTTCTACAGGATCAATCAACTCAATGCATGACAGTTCTGTTCCTCTTTCCGGAATGACACAGATGTTGGCAATGATGGTCAATGCGTTTTATGGTGGTGACGGAGCGGGTATTTTAAACATATTTATCTACATCATCCTTGCGGTATTCATCAGTGGTCTGATGGTGGGAAGAACTCCGGAATTTTTAGGTAAAAAGATTGAGGCAAGAGAAATGAAGATTGCAATGATTGTTGCGCTTTTCCATCCTTTTTTAATTTTAGCGGGAACCGCTATTGCAACTGCTTTTCCGGACGTGGGAACAAGTACGCTCAACAATCCAGGATTTCATGGTTTCAGTGAAGTGCTGTATGAATTTACCTCATCTGCAGCCAACAACGGAAGTGGTTTTGAAGGTTTAGGCGATAACAATCCTTTCTGGAATATCTCAACCGGAATTGTGCTTTTACTTGGTCGTTTTTTACCGATTATCGGTCCAATTGCGATTGCGGGCTTACTGGCTCAGAAAAAGTACATTCCCGAAGGTGAAGGAACGCTGAAAACAGACACATCAACTTTTGGACTCATGATTTTCGCAGTGATTGCCATCATTGCAGCACTGGCATTTTTTCCGGCCCTCGCATTAGGTCCGATCGCCGAATATTTTTCACTGAAATAAAATAGATAAAGAAAATAAACTGAAGTCGCCATGCTTTGGAAACAAAACCAAATAAAGATTCGGCGATCGCATTACCTGTCCCGACTATTGGGATGACCTACATATAAAAATAAATATCTCCAAATGAATAATAAATCATTGTTTCAAAAAGAACTGATGCAGGAAGCTCTTGTGCAGTCTTTTATAAAACTCAACCCCAAAACCATGTTCAGAAATCCAGTTATGTTTCTGGTCTGGATTGGAACTCTCGTTATGTTCATCGTAAGTATATGGACTTTAACAGGAGAAAAATCTCAGGGTAGTTTTGCCTATAATTTTACGGTTTTTATCATTCTCTTACTAACAGTTCTATTCGGTAATTTTGCTGAAGCCATAGCGGAAGCGAGAGGAAAAGCCCAGGCAGACAGTCTTCGTAAAACGAGAGAAGAAACTCCGGCTAAATTACGTGACGGAAGTATTATTTCTTCCTCAAAACTACAGAAAGATGACATCTTTGTATGCGAAGCCGGAGACATCATTGCGTCTGACGGAGAAATTATTGAAGGTTTGGCAACCATTGATGAAAGTGCCATCACCGGAGAATCGGCTCCCGTTATTCGGGAGTCTGGTGGAGATAAAAGTTCTGTAACAGGAGGTACAAAGGTTCTTTCAGACAGAATTGTTGTAAAAGTAACCACTCAGCCTGGCGAAAGTTTTTTAGATAAAATGATTGCATTGGTAGAAGGTGCCTCAAGACAGAAAACACCCAATGAAATTGCATTAACGATTTTGCTTGCAGGATTTACTTTAGTATTCATCATCGTCTGTATCACCTTAAAGCCTTTTGCAGATTATGCCAATGTAAGCATTACCATTGCATCATTTATCTCACTTTTTGTATGTCTGATTCCTACAACGATCGGTGGACTTCTATCCGCAATCGGTATTGCCGGAATGGACAGAGCACTGCGCGCCAATGTGATCACTAAAAGTGGAAAAGCGGTGGAAACTGCAGGTGATATTGATGTTCTTCTGCTGGATAAAACCGGAACCATAACCATTGGAAACCGTAAAGCGACTCATTTTTATGCCGCCCACAATGTGGACGAAAAAGAACTGATAAAAGCTGCTGTACTAAGTTCAATGACCGACGAAACTCCTGAAGGAAAATCAATTGTTGAACTGGCTGGTATTGATCCTTCTACATACTCAATGGAGAATCCCGAATACATAAAATTCACTGCTGAGACAAGAAGTTCCGGAGTGAATTATGAAAACTTTCGTATCCGAAAAGGTGCAACCGATGCGATTAGAAATATCGTTCTTAGTGCGGGAAATACCTTTCCGCAGGAAACTGATGATAAAGTAAAAGAAATTTCACAAAACGGTGGAACTCCGCTTGTCGTTTCTGAAAACGAAAAAGTTCTGGGTGTAATCGAACTTCAGGATATTATCAAACCAGGAATCAATGAACGTTTTGACCGTCTCAGAAAAATGGGGATCAAAACAGTAATGGTAACCGGTGATAATCCGCTTACTGCAAAATTCATTGCTGAGAAAGCTGGGGTTGACGATTTTATTGCAGAGGCGAAACCTGAAGACAAAATGAATTACATCAAGAAAGAACAGACTGAAGGACGTCTGGTTGCCATGATGGGAGATGGTACCAATGATGCTCCGGCTTTGGCACAGGCCGATGTGGGTGTTGCAATGAACAGCGGAACTCAGGCTGCAAAGGAAGCTGGAAACATGGTTGATCTCGACAATGACCCCACGAAACTTATTGAGGTTGTAGAAATCGGGAAACAGTTGCTGATGACTAGAGGAACGCTGACCACTTTCAGTATTGCAAATGACGTTGCAAAATATTTTGCCATTATTCCTGCACTTTTTATCACTGCGATTCCAGCTTTGCAGGGACTTAATATTATGAATCTTCACAGTCCGGAAAGTGCGATTCTTTCAGCAGTTATTTTTAACGCGATCATCATTCCTATTCTGATTCCTTTAGCTCTGAAAGGGGTAGCGTACAAGCCGATCGGTGCATCAGCTTTGCTGAGACGTAATCTATTGATTTTCGGACTTGGCGGTGTTGTTATTCCATTTATAGGAATTAAAATCATCGATCTTATAGTTTCATTATTCTTTTAAAATTATTAAAAATGAAAAAACATATTTTACCTGCCATTAAATTAACAACATTGTGCATTGTACTTCTTGCAGTTATTTATCCGGCATTGATTTTCGCAATGGCTCAACTTTCACCTAATCACGGGAGAGGAAAAACCGTAGAGTCTGGCAATAAAACATATTATTCAAACATTGGTCAGTCTTTTACCGTAGATCAGTATTTCTCCTCTAGACCTTCTGCTGTTGATTATAATTCTGCAGGATCGGGTGGAAGTAACAAAGCGCCTTCAAATAAAGAATATCTTGATCAGGTTCAGGCACGTATCGATACTTTGATGATTAAAAATCAGGGACTTGTAAAATCTCAAATTCCTGCTGATCTGGTAACGGCAAGTGGGAGCGGATTAGATCCTAATTTTTCTGTACAGGCTGCAAAGGTTCAGGCTAAAAGAATCGCGAAAGTCAGAAATTTAGATGAGTCAAAAGTCGATATGCTGATTGATGAGAATATTGAGAAACCTTTCCTCGGAATGTTCGGTCCTGAAAAAATAAATGTCCTACAGCTGAATATTGCGCTGGATCAACTTGCCAAAAAGTAATTGCAAAAGAATAACTTAAAATATTTAAATTAGAATTTAATGAAAAAAATAATATTTGGACTTTTAGCGGTATTGAGTATATCCGTAAAAGCTCAGAATGATTCACTCAGAAAACCGCTTACCATCAGTGGGTATGCAGAAGTTTATTATCAGGCAGATTTTAATAACCCTAAAAATAATACTCGTCCGTCATTTGTCTACAGTCACAACCGAAATAATGAGGTTAATATTAATTTAGCTTTTATTAAAGCGGCTTACAGTACAGAACAGGTTCGGGCGAATATTGCAATAGCTGCAGGAACGTATATGAATGCAAATTATGCTGCCGAAGAAGGAGTGATGAAGAATGTCTATGAAGCAAATGCTGGAGTGAAAATTTCTAAAAAACATAATCTCTGGGTAGATGCTGGAATTTTCTCTTCTCATCTTGGTTTTGAAAGCGCAGTCGGAAAAGATAACTGGACTTTAACGAGAAGTCTTTTTGCAGACAATTCTCCTTATTTTGAGACCGGCGCTAAAATTTCATACACTTCGGAAAGCGGAAAATGGTTTTTAAGCGGACTTGTTTTAAACGGATGGCAGCGTATAAAAAGAGTAGATGGAAACACAACTCCTGCCTTCGGACATCAGATCATTTTTAAACCTAATGAAAAACTTACGCTGAACAGCGGATCTTTTGTAGGAAACGATAAACCTGACAGTCTCAGACAAATGCGCTATTTCCACAATTTATACGGAATTTATCAGATCAGCAAAAAAATTGGCATTACCGCCGGTTTCGATATTGGAGCTGAACAGAAAGCAAAAGGAAGCGAGCAGTATAATATTTGGTACACGCCGGTTTTAATTGCTAAATATTCACCAACAGAAAAATTCAGCATCACAGCAAGAGGCGAGTATTATCAGGATGAGAAAGGAGTTATTATTTCGACAGGATCAGAAAACGGTTTTAAAACTTTCGGTTATTCTTTAAATGCAGATTACAATATTCTTCCAAATCTTGTTTGGCGGACAGAGATCCGGAATCTGAACAGTAAAGACGCTATCTTTATGATGCGTGACAACGATACTTCTAAAAACAGTCTTACTGCAGTCACAGCAATCGCTGTTTCATTTTAAACCATGCAAAATCTCTCTGCCATTTTTGTGCGGAGAGATTTGTAAATTTTATTTATATCTAAAATGGACGAACCCAGAAAATCGGCACAGGAATTTTTGCAGCTGATCAACACCTCAAAGCGGGGGAAACTGAAAATCTACATCGGTATGAGCGCCGGCGTGGGCAAAACATACAGAATGCTTCAGGAAGCTCACGTTCTCCTGCAAAATGGAATTGATGTAAAAATAGGTTATATAGAAACCCACAACCGTAAAGAAACCCATAATTTACTTAACGGATTACCAGTAATTCCACGGAGAAAATTATTTTATAAAGGAAAAGAGCTGGAAGAGCTCGATGTTCCTGCGATCATCGTACTTCGTCCTGAGATTGTCATTGTAGACGAGCTCGCACACACCAATATTGAAGGAAGCAAAAACAAAAAAAGATGGCAGGATGTCATGGAGATTTTGGATGCGGGCATCAACGTGATCAGTGCCGTCAATATTCAGCATATCGAAAGTCTTAACGAAGAAGTAAAAGCAGTAACAGGAATAGAGGTGATGGAGCGTATTCCTGATACTGTACTTTCTGCAGCAGATGAGGTGGTAAATATTGATTTGACAGCCGATGAACTGATTTCACGTCTCAAAGACGGAAAAATTTATGATCAGAGCAAAGTGCAGTCTGCTCTCAGTAACTTTTTTAAAAATGAAAATATCCTTCAGCTCCGCGAGTTGGCTCTGAAAGAAGTCGCATCTCAAGTTACAAGAAAAGTGGAAACTGAAATTGTAACGGGGAAAGTTTTAAAAAAAGAAAGGTTTCTGGCCTGCATCAGTTCAAACGAAACAACTGCTAAGAACGTTATCCGGAAGACAGCAAGACTCGCAAATTATTATAACAGTCAGTGGTTTTTGCTTTATGTGCAGGTTCCAAGAGAATCTCCCGACAGAATTGCGCTCAGTAAACAGAGACATTTAATTAATAATTTTCGGTTGGCAACAGAATTGGGAGCCGAGATTATCAAAATTCAAAGTAAAAATGTTGCTATGACCATTATGGAGCAGTGCGAGGAAAGAAAAGTCACCACTGTATGCATCGGAAAGCCTCACATCGATATCTGGAGAATTATTCTGGCGACAGATACTTTCAACTCGTTACTCAAAAGACTTTCAAAACAAAACGTAGATTTAGTAATTTTGTCCTGATGAAAATAAAAACAAAACTTAATGCAGGAGTCGGTCTCCTGTTTTTCATGATTATCTTACTTTCTGTATTGGGAGGATGGTTTATCTATCAGCTGAAAAAAGACACGCAGAATATTCTTGTTGCCAACTACAACACCCTTCAATACTCCAGAAATATGCTTTTGTCTCTTGAGGAAATAGACCGGCAGCCATTTGCAATGAAGGAATTCCAAAAAAATCTTAATCTTCAAAGCCAGAATATTACTGAAAGCGGAGAAAAAGAAGCTACACGAAATATCATCAGTCATTTTTCAGATTTAAATAAAGATAGGAATGATGAAAATCTGAAATCAGTCATCAGAAAAGATATTACCGAACTGATGCAGCTGAATATGAACGCAATTCAGATCAAAAGTGGAATTGCAAACACGACAGCAGAAAATGCAATTGCCGTGATTTCTATAGCTGGAACTCTCTGTTTTCTGATTGCCTTTACACTAATGGTTAATCTTCCCTCCAATATTGCCAATCCGATACGTGAGCTTACCTTCAGCATTCATCAGATTGCAAAACAGAATTATCGTGAAAGAGTACGGTTTGAAGGTAACAGTGAGTTCGGTGAGCTGGCAAAATCTTTCAACACAATGGCAGAAAAACTTCAGGAATATTCTGAAAGCCGCCTCGATAAAATTCTGAAAGGTAAAAAGCGTATCGAAACATTAATTGACAATATGCATGATGCGGTAATCGGGATTGATGAAGACAGAAAAGTTCTTTTTGTAAACGATGAAGCTTTAAAAATCAGCGGGCTGAAAAAAGAACAGTTTGTAGGGAAATTAATTCAGGATGTTGCTGTCGGGAACGATCTGGTGCGTGATCTTATCAGAGAAATTATTGATCCCCAGCTTCAGAAAAAAACCGAACCGGAACTGCTGAAAATTTTTGTGGAGGGAAAAGAAAATTATTTTGAAAAAGAAATTTTAGACATTAATGTATTACCTACAGGAGAAGACAGTAAACGCTTTATTGGACAGGTCATTATGCTGAGAAATGTAACTCCTTTCAAAGAACTTGATCTTGCCAAGACTCATTTTATGGGAACCGTTTCTCACGAATTTAAAACTCCAATTTCATCGATTCAGATGGGTGTGCAGTTGCTTGAAAATGATAGAATAGGAAACCTTAATGACGAACAGCAGAAGCTGGTGGTAGGAATTAAAGAAGATACGCTCAGACTTTTAAAAATTACGGGTGAACTTCTCAATCTTACCCAATTGGAAACTGGTGTCGTACAGCTGAATATACGGCCTTCGGAGATCAGTAAAATGGTGGAAAGTGTGATCGCGGCCAATCAGTCAGCGGCAGATAATAAACAGATTAGTATTAAATTTAAAATAAATAAAAATGTTGACTTAGTAAATGCAGATTATGAGAAAACGTCATGGGTTTTGAGCAATATCGTCTCTAATGCAATCCGTTATTCTTACGAAAATTCAATGATAGAAATCAATGTTGAAAAAAAGGAAGATCAGATAAAGTTTTCTGTGAAAGATCATGGCTATGGAATTGAAGAGCAGTATCTCGACAAAGTATTTACCCGTTACTTCAGAATTCCAGGAACGAAAGCTGACGGTACAGGCTTGGGTTTAAGCATCAGCAAAGAATTTATTGAAGCTCAGGGAGGCGAGATTTCAGTACAGAGTGAAATTGGTGAGGGAAGTACGTTTTATTTCAGTCTTAAAGCGTAGAATTAATGACTTGCAATTTCATTAAACTTTATTTCGGATACAAAATTCCTGATTTCGCCTACATTTAAACGCGCTGTCTTTTCGATCTTTGTTGAATAAATTAAGCAAAGACAAAGAGAATTTAATATTTAAATCATCACAATAAATTTAATATGGAAATTAAAAATTCAAAAGTAATCATCACAGGCGGAACAACAGGAATCGGATTTGAAACGGCAAAATTATTACGTTCAATGGGTGCTGAAGTTGTAATTTGTGGACGCACCGAAGAAAAAGTAAATGCTGCAGCAAAAGAGCTGGATGTTTTCGGTGTAAAAGCTGATGTAAGCATTGAAACAGATGTAGAACATTTATTCAGTTTTGCGATTGAAAAACTTGGCGGGCTGGATGTTTTAATCAACAATGCAGGTCTTGGTTTTATAAGCTCTCTTACCGAAACTTCAACTGAAGATTTTATGCGTATTTGGGAGACGAATACCAAAAGCACCTTTCTTTGCGGTAAACTGGCTGCTCAGTATTTTATCAGGCAGAATTCAGGAAACATTATCAATATTTCATCCATGGGCGCAGTTAAGGGTTTTATGAACGGCTCAGCTTATGTTTCGAGCAAAGCAGCTATTTCCGGACTGACGATGTGTTGGCAGATGGAACTTAGAAAGCACAACATCCGTGTCATGCAGGTGAATCCAAGTGAGGTGATTACAGAGTTTGCCGAAAAAATAGGTTTCGAATCGGTTAATACGGAAAGAAAACTCAAAGGTCTGGAAATCGCACAGGTTATCGCTTCGATGCTCTCCATCAGTAATATTGCCTTTTTACCGGAAGTAGATGTATGGGCAACAAATCCTTAAAAATTTTTTAAACTGATTTTGTTTAGAGAATCATAGAGAAAAAAGGGTGAACCGACAGATTCACCCTTTCATATTTTAATTTGTTTTAAAATTAAGCTTCAATAAACTCCAAAAGATCTTTATTAATCGTTGCTGCTTCCGTGGTGGGCATTCCGTGAGGGAAACCAGGATACGTTTTTATCGTTCCATTTTTCAATAATTTAATTGATTTCAGAGCGGCATTTTGGTAAGGTACAATTTGGTCATCTTCGCCGTGAAGAACCAAAACAGGAATGTCAACATTTTTCAGGTCTTCTCTGAAATCAGTTTCAGAAAATGCTTTGATTCCGTCATAATGAGCGACAATTCCACCCATCATTCCCTGTCTCCACCAGTTTCTCTGAACTCCTTCTTTAACATCAGCACCTTCTCTGTTGTATCCGTAGAAAGGGATGGTCAAATCAATATAAAACTGCTGTCTGTTGTTCAAAGTCTGATCTCTGATACCATCAAAGACTGACATTGGAACCCCGTCAGGATTGCTGTCGCTAGCTACCATAATCGGTGGAACTGCACTGATTAAAACTGCTTTTTTCGCTCTTCCGTTTGCATATTTGTTGACGTATCTGATTACTTCACCGCCTCCTGTAGAATGACCGATGTGAACTACATCCTTTAAATTAAGAAATTCTACCAGTTCAGCTGCATCTGAAGCATACTGTTCGATGGTGTGACCATAGATGTTCTGACTTGAACGTCCGTGACCTCTTCTGTCGTGTGTCACCACTCTATAACCTCTTTGAAGGAAGAAAATGACCTGCGCATCCCAGTCATCAGATGATAAAGGCCATCCGTGATGAAACATTAATACCGGTCCTTCGCCTTGGTCTTTGTAAAAAATCTCTGTTCCGTCTTTTAATGTAAGTGTGCTCATAATTAAGTTTTTTTTAATGTTGTGATTGATTTATTTTAAAACTCCGTTGTCTTAATTCTTTAGCAAATGTAGGAGGTTGCAAACTGTTTCTCGTTAATCTAGTTTAATATCGTACATTTTTAATCTTTTAAATTATGACGTCGTAAAATATCATTATAAAGGTGTCACGCATTGTTCTCTATCATAATTTAATCTTAATATGGACTTTTTGTATTGGTGATTTTCAGATTGTAATGCTTTATTTAAGTTTAAACCGTAGTCAAATTTTTATTATTAATTTAGATGGATTATAAAAATCAAATAAAGTTTCGACTATTTGCGATATTTTTAATTTTTGGTAAACAAATTGTATATAGTTAAAACATAATTGATTTAATCATTAAAAACTACAGCTATGAATATTTCTTACTACGAATTTACAAATCTGCCGGATGAGATACAATATGACATGGTATTGAGACAGGGCAGGATGATTAATGAAAACACTGTGAGCAACTCACGTTATGTTTTATACGAATTTTCAAGCTTCTCTGTAGAGATTATTTACAGCTTAACCAAAAATAAAATTTCAGGTAAAAATATTTTTCTCAACAGGTCTGCATACTCAGCTTAATGTAGAAATTTAATCACATAAAAAACTCGGTTGCCTGCAACCGAGTTTTTATTTTGTCAGATTTTGAAAAGTTTTATTTAATTCTGTCATAAATAAATTTAGTAACCAACGCTCCGAAGATGTAATAGCCAACAGTCATTACCTTTTTCTTCGTATTTTCAGCCACAGGTTCATCGTTCAGACCCATCTTTTTCGGAAGCGCAATTGCACCAATACCAGCCAGCAGACCAGATGTCAGATCATTTTTGGTTGCAGTGGTCGCATAATAAATACCGTTACTCACTACATCGCCAAACAGAGTTGCGGCATAAAGACTGTTTTCCCCTGTAATGTTGATGGGTGTATTATCAGTTAATTTTAAAAGCGCTTCTTCCCCAACTTCATTAATATGCGGGACGTTACTGAAATTTTTTCTAATGGTTTCGTGCAAAATGTTTAATGCAATGGCACCGCCTAAGCCTGCTAAAATTTTCTTGTACATAATATTCTGTATTTTGATTGGTGATTTTTTAATAAGTTTAAAAAGTAAAACTTTATCATTAACAGAGTTTCAAAATTCAGACCATTGAGGATAATATTATTTTTTATAAATTAGTTATGATTAAATTTTAAAAAGCCCCTCAAAAAAATACGGGCGGCAAGATACTTGTAAGTTAAAAATGACCAGACGCAAAATGTAGGTTACGAACTTATACTCGATTATAAAACACAGCAAGAATTTAAATAAATGCCGTGAAAGTTTAAAAAATTGTTTGAGCAGAAAACGATGATCTGTCATCAAAAAAGTTTTTTAGATGATAGAATAATTAAGGGGAGATGCAGACTTTGTTCGGAATATTTTGTTGAAATAAGTGAAACGCGTTAGGTATTCAAAATCAAATAAAATACTAAAACTATAAAAATGACAACTAAAACCAGGACAGCGATAACAGATTTAGCTATCAAGTATTCAGAAATCCGTCAGTATTCTACAAAAATCTGCGAGCCTCTGGAAATCGAGGATTATGTGGTTCAGCCAATCGTCGATGTAAGTCCACCGAAATGGCATTTGGGTCATACGACCTGGTTTTTCGAGACTTTTATTTTGGAACCCAATTTTCCCGGTTATCAGGTTTTTGATGCTCAGTATAACTTTGTTTTCAACAGCTACTATGAAACGATTGGCGCAAGAGTTATCCGTACCGACAGAGGAAATTTGAGCCGTCCTTCCGTTTCTGACATTTATCAATACAGAAAATATGTTGATGAGCAAATGGATGCATTTCTCCAAAGCGAATATTTAACGGAAGAAATCAAACCTTTACTCGAACTTGGTCTTAATCACGAGCAACAGCATCAGGAATTGTTGTTAACAGATATCAAATATATATTAGGTCACAATCCGCTTTTTCCGGCGTATAAAAATGAAGATATTTCGAAGAAAGAACATTCTGAAACTATCGAAATGATTCACTTTGATGAAGGAGTTTATGAAATCGGTTTTCAAGGAGAAGGTTTCAGTTTTGATAATGAAATGGGAAGACATAAAGTGTATCTTAATGATTTTGAAATTGCTGACCGCTTAGTTTCCAATCGAGAATATTTAGAATTTATGCATGCAGGAGGCTATAATGATTTCAGACATTGGCACGCCGAAGGCTGGGATTGGGTGAAACAGAATGAAGCTAAATCTCCTCTGTACTGGCACTTGATTGACGGGCAATGGATGAATTATACTTTAAATGGACTTCAAGAATTAGATTTAAATGATGCCGTTTGTCACATCAACTTTTATGAAGCTTCAGCCTTCGCCTCCTGGAAAGGAATGCGCCTGCCAACCGAAGCTGAGTGGGAAGTTGCCTCCAATCATTTTGAGTGGGGAAACCGTTGGGAGTGGACGAACTCTGCCTATTTGCCTTATCCAGGATTTAAAAAAGAAGCCGGCGCAGTAGGAGAGTACAATGGTAAATTTATGGTCAATCAAATGGTTTTGCGTGGCGCTTCAGATGCAACGCCAAGCGGACACAGCAGAAATACATACCGCAATTTCTTTCAGACTGGCTTAAAGTGGCAGTTTACCGGAATCAGACTTGCTCAATAACTGCTTATGATTACAGTAGAATCGGTTTCAAAAATTTTCAACGGAAGACCAGCAGTGGATAATATTTCTTTTCAGGCCAATGATAAAGAGATATTGGTGCTTCTGGGAACGAGTGGTTGCGGAAAAACGACCACTTTAAAAATGATTAACCGTCTGATAGAAGCCGATTCGGGAAATATTTTGATTGACGGAAAAAATATCCGTGACCGGAAAGTGGAAGAGCTGAGAATGGGAATTGGTTTTGTGATGCAGCATTCCGGATTGTTTCCGCATTACACGATTAAGCAAAACATTGCCGTTGTTCCGGAATTATTAAAATGGGACAAGAAAAAGATTCAAAACAGAACCGAAGAACTCCTGCACAAACTTCACCTTCCTGCAGATGTTCTTTCCCGTTTTCCCAATGAACTAAGTGGTGGTCAACAGCAGAGAGTGGGAATTGCCCGTGCTCTGATTGCCAATTCACCGATTCTCTTGATGGACGAACCTTTCGGAGCGTTGGATAATATTACAAAAGCTGATATTCATTCGGAATTCAAATCGCTGGAAGAACTTAAAAATAAAACCATTATTCTTGTCACGCATGATGTTCAGGAAGCTTTTGAACTGGGACAAAGAATCTGTTTAATGGATAAGGGAAAAATTATTCAGACCGGAAGTCCACAAGAAATATTGTATCGTCCCAAGAATGATTTTGTAAAGGATTTTTTTGCCGAAAACAGACTGTTATTGGAATACAAAGTCGCAACTTTGAATGATGTCAAATCCTTCATTGATTCAGAGAATTTAATCAATGAATTTCAATTTACAGGAGAAACCAGCGTCTGGAATGCGTTACAGAAATTAAGTTCTGACCATAAAAATACAGATGCTTATGAAGTAATGATTAAGGCATTCAACGACTACCGAAAATTACAAATCGTATGACGCAGCAAAGTCTTTGGCAGTTCGTCATCGAGCAGCACGAAAAATTACTGACTCAGGTTGTACAGCACTTGGGCTTGACTTTTCTGTCTTTAATTTTAGCAATCATTGTCGGTTTACCACTGGGAATTATGATTGCCCGAAAAAGAAAATTATCAAATCCTGTTCTTGGTTTTGCCGGGATTTTACAGACGATTCCAAGTATCGCTTTATTAGGATTTATGATTCCAGCATTTGGAATCGGCGCAACTCCAGCCATCATTGCTTTGCTGATTTATGCACTTTTACCGATTATCAGAAATACTTTCACAGGAATTACAGGTGTGAATCCTACAGTCATCGAAGCGGCAAAAGCAATGGGAATGAACCGGAAGCAAATGCTTTTCAAAGTTGAACTTCCGCTGGCAATGCCTGTAATTATTGCAGGAATTCGCACCGCTGCAGTTATCAATGTTGGAGTGGCGACCCTGGCTTCATTTGTTGCAGCTGGTGGTTTGGGTGAATTTATCTTCGGCGGAATTTCTTTAAACAACAGCAATATGATATTGGCAGGTGCCATTCCTGCAGCACTATTGGCGATTTTGCTCGACCAGACGATTGCTGTTCTCCAGAAATCCGGCTATCAGTTTTTAAAGAAATTAAAGTACATCATTCCTGCAGTTTTACTGGTATTTGGAGTTGTTTATTTAATGAATTCCGTTTCAGATAAAAATAAGTTAAAAGCAGGCTTTACACCAGAATTTATGGGAAGACAGGACGGAGATTTAGGTTTGCGTTCTGTGTATGGTTTAAATGTCAATCCTAAAGTTGTGAATGATGCCGTGATGTACAAAGCCGCTTACGAAAATGAGTTGGATTTAATCAGCGGATATTCTACTGACGGCAGAATTAAAGCGTTTGATTTGTATGTTTTGGAGGATGATAAAAAGATTTTTCCACCCTATTTTGCGGCACCGATTATCAAGACGAAAACATTGGATAAATTTCCTGAGCTGGAAAAGACTCTGAACTTAGTTGCAGGAAAATTCAATGATTCGATAATGACCGATTTGAATTACCGTTCCGATTATCTCAACCAAACGCCTGAAAAAATTGCCAAGGATTTTTTAATGAAAAATAAACTGTACAGACCTTCTAGAAACGGAAATTCGGGAACAGTTCGAATCGGTTCAAAGATTTTCGGCGAGCAGTACATCCTCACAGAAATGTATAAAATGCTGATTGAAGGCTACACTAATTATAAAGTGGAAACCAAAACCGGATTGGGCGGAACGAAAATCTGTTTCGATGCATTGATGAACGACGCCATCGATTTTTATCCTGAATATACGGGAACGGGACTTTTAGTTTTATTAAAACCATCACCAAAATCCATCCAAAACGTTTCGCAAAGTGCCGATAAAACGTATAAATTTGTAGATTCAGAATTCAGGAAACAGTATGGAATTCAATGGTTGGAACCGCTAGGTTTTAATAATTCTTATGCCCTGATGATGCGGAAAGAACAGGCAGAGGAATTGAAAGTAAAAAGCATTTCTGACCTTAAAAAATACCTGGATTCAAAATAGAATTTAAATGACTGAAAAATATAATTTTGATGAAATCGTCAGCAGACGCAGAACCGATTCGGTAAAGTGGGATTTGGCAAAGAACGACGTTTTACCAATGTGGGTCGCAGATATGGACTTCAAAACTGCACAGGAAATTACAGAAGCAATTGTGGAAAAAGTGTCTCAAGGTGTTTTTGGTTACGGTCTTGTGCCAGCCAATTTCTTTGACGCCATTATCCATTGGTGGAAAGAGACTCATCAGTTTAATATCAAAAAAGAATGGATTCTGCCTGGTCAGGGAATGATTCCCACACTTTCCGCGATTTTGAGGACTTTTGTGAAACCTGAGGAAAATATCATTATTCAGCCGCCTGTTTACAATCATTTTTATAATTTCTTCGAAAACTGTGAGTTTGGTGTGGTCGAAAATAATCTTATTTACAACAACGGAACTTACGAAATTGATTTTAATGATTTGGAATTAATAGCAGCCGATTCGAAGGCAAAAGTTCTGCTACTGTGTAATCCTCATAATCCTGTGGGCAGAGTCTGGAAAAGAAATGAACTGGAAAAGATGGCGGAAATTTGCTCTAAACATCAGGTAATGGTAGTGTCAGATGAAATCCACGCTGACCTGGTTTATCAAGGTCATCAACATATTCCTTTCGCATCCGTCGCTGAAAATTACGACCTGGAATCTGTGACTTGCGGTTCGCCCTGTAAGACATTTAATCTTGCGGGTTTGCCGATTTCGTATGTCATTTCTCAAAACGTTGAAATTTTAAATAAGATTCATAAAACTTTTGAAATTCAGGAGACGAGTTACCCAAATCCTCTTGCTGCCACCGCATTGATTGCTGCTTACCAAAACGGAAATAATTGGTTAGACGAATTGAAAATTTATCTTGGTGAAAATTATCAGTATCTCTTAGAATTCATCAAAGAAAATCTTCCGGAAATAAAAGTTCTTCCTTTAGAAGGAACCTATCTGGTCTGGTTAGACTGTCAGTCATTGAATAAAACGTCTGATGACTTGTCTAAAATTTTATTGGAAGACGAGAAACTGTGGGTCAATTCAGGAACAATGTATGGCAAAGCGGGCGAAGGATTTTTGAGAATGAATATTGCCTGTCCACGGAGTCTGCTTTATGATGGATTGACCAAACTTAAAAACGGCTTGAAGAGAAACATTTAATGTTAATTTACAAATGGTAAAATTTTAAGAAAATCTTTTTAAATTCTAAATAACTGGTCTGATTACAGATCAGTATTTTTCTTGACTACATCGATCATCTCGTCAATCCCAAAGGGTTTTGCAATAAAGTCATCGGCTTTGCAAGCTGCAGCTTCAGATGCCAGATTGGTTGATGTTGAAGTGAGAACTGCAGGAATGTCATCAGTCTTAGGATCCGATTTTAATTCTTTAATAACCTGCGAGCCTTTCACCGAACCTTTAATGTGATCATCGACAATAACCACGTCTGGGTCTATGTTTTCAATATTTTTAATAGGCTCAGTTGTCAGAGATCCTGTTACATCAAATCCTTCCTCTTCCAGTACTTGATCCATGATTTCAAGTATCTCTTTATTATCCTGTACGAGTACAACTTTTTTCTTCATGTCAGATAAGTAATAATTCTACGAAGATAGAAAATATTTGTGCATCTTTTTACGCCCATTTATAATTCATTATTTCTTCTGTTTAAAGTCAAAATCTGATAATTTTACACAAAAAAACTTTACTGAAATTTGAATGATTGGACTTTAAAACTTTAAAAAATCATTAAGACCAGAAAATTTAATAAGAAGTTGAAAAAAACATTACAACAAAGGCTTTTCGTTATTAATTTCCATCATTACTTCAGCGAAAAATTTCGCAGATTTTATTCGGTCTTCAATAGAATAAATGGTAGAAACCATCATCAGTTCGTCCACTTTTGTTTCAGATATAAATTCCTGTAGCTGCACTTTCACGGTTTCTTTAGTCCCTACAAATGAATATTTCAACATTTGATGCAGGCTTGGATGCTGTACCACATCTTTCAAATCTGCTGTCATTTCAGTTGGCGGATGCAGAGGTTGAGAATTTCCTGTCAGCACACCGAAAAACATTCTGATCAGTGAGGTGTACAGTCTTTCGGCTTCTTCTTCAGTGTCAGCAATCACAACATTAACGCCGGCAATGGTGTAGGGTTGTTGCAAACCGTCCGAAGGTTGAAATTCTTCTCTGTAAATATTCAGAGCATTGAGTAAATGGGTAGATTCAAAATGACTGGCAAAAGCGTACGGTAAACCTTTACCTGCTGCGAGATGCGCACTGTCTGTGCTCGAGCCTAAGATATAAATCGGGACATCGGTTCCCTCAGCGATGGCAGCACGTACTTTCGATGTCTTGTTTTCTACTGAAAAGTAATTTTCAATTTTTTCGACTTCTGCAGGAAAAGAATGTGCGGCTTTCATAAAATCTATCCTGATCGCCTGTGCCGTCAGAGTATCTGTACCGGGCGCTCTGCCTAAACCTAAATCAATTCTGTGAGGATACAAATGTGCCAGAGTTCCAAACTGTTCTGCAATGATCAGAGGTGAATGATTAGGAAGCATAATTCCGCCTGAACCAACTCTTATTTTTTCTGTATTTTCTGCAACATATCCAATTAGGATAGATGTGGCGCTGCTTCCGACCGATTCTGAGTTGTGATGCTCGGCAAACCAATATCTCTTATAATCAAAGTCTTCTGCGACCTTTGCCAATGCCAGTGAATTGTTCAGAGTCTGCTTAAATGTATTTCCTGCCGATACAATTGCAAGTTCCAAAATAGAGTAGGATACAGAATTCTTCATAAGAGATTAATTTTTAAAATTAAATACTATTGCAAAGTTACAAAAAGTAACTAACAATAACAGTGTATGAAGTGATTAGTATTAAATTTCTATCTGATGCACCTTTTTTATTTGGGAAGCATTATCATTTTGGCATTTCCGCCTTCACGGATAACAATCAGTTTTCTGTTAACCATATTTTGCAGAAAAGCATTTCTTTCAGGAATTGGCATATTCAGGATGTGATCAAAATCGCCGAAAAAATTTCCATTATTTCCACCTGTGTCATCATGCTTTTTCTTTACTATTTCGAGTATTGTATTTTCCATTTCTACAGAATCCATAGTCCTTTTATGTTTAATTTGTCAGTGACTGCAAAGATAAACTTATATCACAATCATCCGACCGTTCGAAAGAGATAGCACTAATTATTTTAAAGATGATTGTAATTCTTAGTGTCACAGATTTTTAGATAAAAAAATAAAGAAATATACAATCAGCCACCAGTCAGTTCACTGATTTTGTCGATATCTGCTCCTTTATAATTGGAGTAAACATGAGCGTGAAATTCATTCAGTTTTTGAAGCATTTTCAGCAGATTGTTTTTCTCATTATCATTTAGAGTTGCAGATAAGACCTTAGATGTCTGATTGACTTTTGCAACGGATTTGTGAAATACTTTTTCGCCTATTTTTGTCAGGTTGATTCTTTTACTTCTTTTATCATCTTCATCATTTTTTTCTTCTAAAAATCCTGCATCCAAAAGGCGTTTAATAATCTGTGTTCCGGTCTGCTTTTCATGACCGTTTTTCTCAATCAGTTGAATTTTTGTTAAATGAGGCTCATCTTTCAGGCGGTAGATGTAGGTAAATTCTTCATTGGCCAGTTCGGGAAAATCTCCCAGTCCTTTTCTGATCAGCAGTTTCGAGTACCTTCCCAACAGAAGAATCTGCTTGCAAATTTCGTTCTCTGTGAATGATACCTGATGATTTTCATTTTTAAAAAGCTTGGTGGGGCTTTCAGCTGAATACTTTTTATCATTCATCCACACCCGAAAATCCTCAACTGTAGAATTGGGTTTGCAGGCATCAGAATTTTCAAATTCTTTGACTTGCTGAAGCAGATTAATAAAAAAGTCGGTTTGCATAATTGATTTTGGCAAAGATATTAGTTTTGTTTTTTTTGATGAAAATTATAATTTCAAATTACTCATTCCACCATCAACTGCAATGATTTGTCCCGTAATCCAGGATGCATCCGGCGAAAGTAAAAATGCTGTCATTTTAGCAATTTCTTCCGCATTTCCAATTCTCTGCAGAGGATGTCTTTTGGCGGAAGCTTCGCGCTTCTCGGGAGTTGACAGCAGTTGATAAGCTAGATTGGTATCTGTAAGAGAAGGGGCAACTGCATTCACTCTAATTTTATGAGTTGACAATTCTGCAGCGAGACTTTTCGTTAAACCTTCAACGGCACTTTTGCTGGCAGAAACCGATGCGTGAAAAGGCATTCCCAGTTTTGCAGCGGCCGAACTGAACAGTACAACAGATGCGCTTTCTGATTTTTTAAAATGAGGAAGAAGTTTTCGGATTGTTTTCACGGCGCCTAATACATTGATCTCAAAATCATTTTTAAAATCATCGTCTGTTAAACGGTTAAATGGTTTCAGATTAATACTTCCCGGTGCATAAATCAGTCCGTCAACAACCTCAGGAAAATCTATTTCATCAAGATTTCCGGTGAGAATATCCATCTGATGAAATTCAATATCCAGTTCATTGATCTCAGTGTTTTCGCTTTTTGAGATGCCAATAACTTTATTTTCCTTTGAAAGAAGTTTTGCAGAAGCAAATCCAATTCCCTGTCCGCAACCAATGATGACAATGTTTTTCATCTGTTTAAATGTTAGAATTAACTAAATTATTACCGTTTAGAAATTTTATTATGGCTGATTGTTCTCTGTCTGGAACATCTGAACCTTTCAATTTCAGGGTTTCTTTTTCTTAAATGTTTCTGGCTCACTCCGGAATTCACTCTTTTTCTCCAAAGCCGAAAGCTTGATGGTTTCAGTTCGGTTCTCATCAGTTCAATCACTTCAGATTCGTTAATTGCAAACTGATATTCAATCGCTTCGAAAGGAGTTCGGTCTTCCCAAGCCATTTCAATAATCCGGTCTTTTTCTTCTAAATTAAATTCTTTCGTCATCTTGTTAAATTTTTAATGGTTTGTTTCGCAATTTTGAGATGTTCAGATTTTTTCTCCTCCGGCATTTTGTCCCATGTTCTCACCATCATTGCCAGCCTGGGATTGGTTTCGAAAAACTGACGGTTATCGTTTACAAAATTCCAGAAGAGCGCATCCCATTTTTCGGTCCAGCCGCCATCAGAATAATCGCTCATTTTTTTAATATAATTACTTCCGCTGACGTACGGTTTTGTGCTCATTTTTCCACCATCTGAAAAGCTGCTCATGCCATAAACATTTGGAACCATCACCCAGTCGTAGGAATCGATAAACATTTCCATAAACCATTGGTAAACTTCATCATGATTGATTTTCAGAAGATTCATAAAGTTGGCCAAAATCATAAGTCTTTCAATATGATGGGCATAGCCTGTTTTCAATATTTTTAGAACCGTACTGTCAATTGGTTTAATTTCTGTCTTTGCCGTATAAAAAGATTCAGGGAGTGGATTTTCGTGTTTCCAGTAATTTCTGTTCCGTTGATAAGTTCCCTGATAAAGATATATTCCCCGCACAAATTCTCTCCAGCCCAAAATCTGACGCACAAATCCTTCTAAAGAATTTATAGGAATATCAAATTCCTTTGCATAGTTGACTGAATCCTGCAATACATCATCAGCAGTCAAAAGCCCGATATTGAGTAACGGCGAAAGCACACTGTGATGAAGATAATGCTCATGTTCCAGGATGCTGTCTTCATAAACTCCAAATTCTGAGAAACGGTTTTCCAAAAACTGATTAAACCAATTTTCAGCTTCTTCAAACGTCACTGGATACAGCTGATAAGCGGTTAGACTTCCATAATTTTCACTGAAATTTTCCCCGACATATTTTTTCGCCTCATCATAATACTTACTGTTCTCAGGAAAATAAACTGATGGCGTTTTTTTATTTTTAGGATATTTCTTTCGGTTTTCTGTATCAAAAGTCCATTTTCCGCCCAAAGGTTTTCCGGCTTTCATCAGAATATTTCGCGAAATTCTCTGCTGCTTATAAAAATCGGTTTGATGGTAAGATTTTTTATCTTCAAAATATTCTTTCAGATCATCTCTGGTATTAATAAATAGTGGGCATTCGAGAATTTCCACTTCAAGATGGGTTTCTTTAATTCTTTTTTCAAGCTAGTGATCACATACATCCGTGATAAGAATTCTGTCAAACTTTTCTTTCTGTAAGTGTTTGATTAAATTTCTAATATCAGAAAGCGGGGAAGTGCTTTCAATATATTCAACTTTAAATTTTGCTTGAGTTAAATAATCTTCGTAAAACTTCATACTCGCTCTGTGAAGTGCAATTTTCTGCTGATGAAATTTATACTGTTTAAAAAACAGAAATTCTTCGATCAAGAAAACCGGTTGACTCCTATCAAGATAATCCGCATCCTTAAAAAGCTGATGCGGAAATATCAATTGTGCAGTTAAAGATTTTTTAGACGTCATCACTTATTAAGATTTAATTATTCAGGAGATTTCGATTTTCTATTTTTCCGGCATCTTTCGCTGCAATATTTTACTTCGTCCCAGTTTTTCTTCCATTTTTTTCTCCAGTTAAAAGAAAGTCCGCAAACCTCGCAGATCTTGGATGGTAAAGCATTGGGCATTTTAAATAATAAATTTTTTATACTGATTGATGGTAATATCTTTAGCTTTCAGATTGTGCATCATATTGTAGAGACCAAAAAATGTTCTGTTCAGATAGATAAAATGCTTAGAACCCCGGTTGGTATTCATTCCTTTCATATCGCTGAGTTTTGCATAACGCTGCCCAAGATCTGCAATTTCCTGAAAGAATGATTCATCAGAAAAATCAAAATTCTCAGCATTGAACGGTCTTGTGAATAATTCCAGAAGCTCGTAAAATAATTTGGTAAAAAACTTCTGTTCCTGCGGCGAGTCATCGTGACGCAGAATCTCAAGCTGATATAATTTCTCACCAAAAATATCGGGATTATTTAAATTTTCCTTTTTAGCCAGCTCAAAATAAGGTCTGTAAAAATCAGCTGGAATTTCTTTGATACAGCCAAAGTCGATTACCAAAAGCTTTTGGTCATCAGAAATAAGAAAATTTCCGGGATGAGGGTCTGCATGCACCTGCTTCAAAATATGCATCTGATACATGTAGAAATCCCAAAGAGTCTGACCTATTTTGTTTAAATCTTCCTGAGAATGATCTTCTTTGGTAAATTCTGAAAAATGTTTTCCGTTTAACCAATCCATGGTGATGATTCTTTCACAGGAAAATTCAGGATAATATTTCGGAAACTGAATGTTGGGTAGATGACTGCATTTTTCAGAAATTTCCTGACTTCTTTTAAGCTCAAGATCGTAATCAGTTTCCTCAAACAGTTTATTTTCCACTTCCTGAAAATAAGATTCAGAACCTTCCTTTTTTATGTTAAACATTTTCATCGCAATCGGTTTTACCATTTTCAGATCACTTGAAATACTTTCTCTTACACCTGGATACTGAATTTTTACAGCAAAGTTTTTATCATCCTTCTTTGCTTTGTGCACCTGGCCGATGCTCGCAGCATTGACAGATTCTGTTGTAAATTCATCAAACATATCTTCAGGATTTTTGCCAAAATATTTTCTGAAAGTCTTCTTGACCAGCGCCCCGGAAAGAGGAGGTACAGAGAATTGCGACAGAGAAAATTTCTCTACATAAGCCTGTGGCAGAATATTTTTTTCCATACTCAGCATCTGTGCAACTTTCAGAGCAGAACCTTTCAGCTCCTTTAAAGAATCGTAAATGTCTGAGGCATTGTCTTCATTTAATGTCTTTCGCGCATCAACTTCATTTTTATCTTTTGTAATTTTATTTCCGTAATATTTGATGTAGTTTACACCCACTTTTGCTCCAGCTTTCAGCAAACTGCTCGTTCTTTCTAATTTACCGGTCGGTATTGTATTAAGTGTTTTCATCTATATATTTATTGTTTACTATGGTCGGACAGAATATCCAGTTCCACGAATTCTGATTCTCTTTTTATCGGAAATGATGATCTTAGCTCACTATTTAAATTTTTCTTTAAATAGAAATTTGCCTAAATCCACCAGTTTTCTCAGTGGTTCATTGTCTATAAGTTCAAATCCGGTATCAATTGTTTTTTCAATATAAAGATCTGTCTTTTCAAACGCAGGCGATGTGTCTTTTTTCCAAAACTCGATCGATGAAATAAAATGCAGCCACAATGCTTCTTCTCTCGCTTTTTCGTGAAAATTTTTCACATCATTTTTAGCTTTCTTTATTAATTGCCAGTCATTAAAATCCAATGTTCTTATAAATTCTCTGTGCGTGTCCTTCAGTTGTTTTGAAATTTTTGCTGACTGTAATTTATCGTTCCCGAGAATCATTAAAACCAATGATCTGTTCATGGTCATATTTTCAAAGAAGATAAAATAAACATTGAGCAATTGTTCTTTTGAACTGATTTCATTAGAACTGTTCACTTCAGATGCCAAGTCCACGGACTTATCAAAAAGATTAACCAGCATCATTCTTTCGATCTGTTCAAAGCTTGCAAAATAGTCGTAGAAGTCTCTTTCCTCAAACTCATTGTCTTTCGCAAAACGGTAAATGCTTTTTGGCTTTTCGCCATGATTCAGGATATAATCTCCATAAAGTTCAAATATTCTGTCCTGAGTAATCAGATTTTCTTTTTCCATTTTTAAATTTTATTAAACAAATTTAGTAATTAAGTTTACTAATAAATATAATATAGTATATTAAATTTAAATACAATACATTTAGTTTTTCAATAATAGAAAACTCTATGATGGCATGTCTGTTTTTCATCAAACTTTTTAAAAATTTGAATATCATATTATTAAAGTAGAAACAACACCTGAATGGAAGCAGTAGAGTTAATAATTTTTTTAATTAGTTATTCGGAAATCGCTCTCTAAACTATATTTTCCACAATTTTTTTAACGTATGTTTAACTACCTGAAGAGTTTATTTTGGCAGGTAGATAAAAGTAATAGGCGTACATTTGGCACCTAATAATTTATGTACGATGGGGATATTTGATATGTTTACGGAAGAGATTGCAATTGATTTAGGAACGGCCAATACCCTGATCATACATA
The DNA here is from genome assembly GCF_025971945.1 of Chryseobacterium kimseyorum. GTDB lineage: Bacteria > Bacteroidota > Bacteroidia > Flavobacteriales > Weeksellaceae > Chryseobacterium > Chryseobacterium kimseyorum. The sequence goes on along the minus strand of NZ_JAPDHW010000012.1, from coordinate 24,927 downwards.
ATAATAAAATTGTTGTTGACGAACCCTCGATTGTTGCGATTGACCGCCTTACCGGTAAAGCCATTGCTGTCGGTACCCAGGCAAAACTGATGCAGGGCAAAACACACGAAAATATTAGAGTCATAAGGCCGCTGAAGGATGGTGTTATCGCAGATTTTCATGCATCAGAGCACATGATTAAAGAATTTATCAAACAGATTACTGAAATCAAGGGTAAATTAATACAGCCTGCACTGCGAATCGTTATCTGTATTCCGTCAGGAATCACTGAAGTTGAACGTAGGGCAGTTCGGGATTCTGCACAAAAAGTAAATGCAAAAGAAGTTATATTGATTTACGAGCCAATGGCCGCTGCAATTGGAGCAGGAATCGATGTTGAAAGTCCGGAAGGAAATATGATCGTAGATATCGGAGGTGGAACCACAGAAATTGCGGTTATCGCTTTGGGCGGCATTGTGGTAGACAGATCTTTAAAGTTGGCGGGCGACGTGTTTACCAATGATATTTCTTATTTTATCAGATCTCAACATAATCTGGATATCGGTGAGAGAACTGCCGAAAGAATAAAAATAGAAATCGGTTCTGCTCTGGAAGAACTGGATTTTCCTTTGGAAGATATTTCTGTCCGTGGAAAAGATCTTCTTACCGGTAAACCAAAAGAGATTATGGTTAATTACAGAGAGATTTTTAAAGCGCTCGACAAATCCATTATCCGCATTGAAGATGCCATCATGGAGACCCTTTCCATAACTCCACCCGAACTTGCCACTGATATTTATAAAACAGGAATTTTTCTGGCAGGAGGCGGTGCATTGCTTAACGGGCTGTCAGAAAGACTTCATCGAAAAACAGGCTTACCGGTTTTTGTAGCTGAAGATCCTTTAAGAGCTGTCGTTCGTGGAACTGGTATCGCTCTGAAAAATCTTAATAAATTTAGATTTTTAACGAAATAGAAAATAATAAATCCGGGAATTACCGAGCATAAAGTTCAAGACTGCCATTAGAATCTATTGGCGGTTTTTTTTTATTTAAATATTTAATGTAATAATTGAAGAACAGAATGTTTGAAAATTTATTTAAGCTTGGGTAAATAACCACCTGCCATAAATTTTTCGCGAATGTTCGCCGTCAGTGACTGAATATTTTTTACTTAAGTTAATAATTTTAAAGTGAAGATAAGTAAAGAATCTAATTTTCATCAACGCTTTTCCCGTAACAATTTGTTAACACTAAATAAAAATTTTGCCAACCGAAAAGATGTAATTTTACCTCATGGGAAAGAAGAATAAAAAGGTAACGAAGGAGCAGTTGGATGAACTGAAAGGTTTAAGAAAACACCTGACGCCACAGTTATCTGTTGACAATAAAATCAATACTTTGATTCAGGTAAGTCAGGTGTTGAGAACGATCAATCTGACAAGTATTTTTGCCAGCAATATCTCTACAGAATTTACCGGACTGGAAGTTTTTGGGGAACGCTACAACAATTTTCCGAGAATCACTTCTGTGATTGATGATGCAATTTCATATTACGATGAGCAACTGAAGGCGTTTTAAAATCAAAAGCGAATAGATCTCAGAAAGTGTAGTTTCCGTCAGTTCAGGTGTTTTTTGGACGCAAAGAAAAGAAAAATGTATCGAGAACCCGGGAATGAAAGACGAATAGTTAAGCCTAGACTTCTCAATACGGTTTTTTCAAAATCTACTCGAAGTGACGAGATTTTCAATAGAATAAAGGCCAAAATAGCATTAAATAAGTCATTAAAATAAAATAAAAAGAGATTTACCGGCTGGGCAAATCTCTTTTTCTTTTAAATCAATATTCTCTCCTCTCATTTACTGAGAGCATTTACCAACTGTTTATTGTTGTTTTTAATTACTAATCACGTTCTCTATCTTTATCAGATACAAAATAATCGTCTGCATCTTCTGAAATCGGAATATAAAGTCTTTCCCAGGATTTGCTTCTCACCATATTCCAGCTGTGTCCTTTTCCTTTTAAATCTTCAGCTAAAAGTATAGTTCCGGGTTTGATGATAAAAGTAGAGCCGTCTGTCACTTTAAATCTGATATTTCCTTTCAAAGTGATTACATACTGTCTTCTGGGAGCGGGATGAGCATTTTTTTCCCATTCTTCCGTCTTATTGCTCATCCAGAACGTAGTGGTGTTTAAATGTTTCAGCGTAGGAATTCTGCCTTTCTCAAAAGTACATGAGCCGTCAGGGTTATTCATCAGCCTTACTGCAGGGATGTATTCTTTCGATTCCTCTTTATTGACTTTGATGCTGAGGTTTTTGTTTTCTTTTTCCTGTGCTTTCATTCCGAATGAGCTTAATGCCAATACGAGGCAAATTCCTTTGATAAAATTTTTCATTTTAAATATAATCTTTATTAATTGTAAACGGTGTCGTACACCAACATTTTTTCGAAAGAGGGTTTGTATTTTTTAACCAAAGCCAAATGCTCGGGAAGTTGTCCGTAGGCTTCGAGCTCTTCAAGACTGTCAAATTCCATAGCAGCGTTATAAGAATATGTGCTGTCTAAAACGTTTCGCGGGCTTGATCCTGCCGGTTTCCCATAGCGTAGATTTTTCTGGTAAGGAAGTTTTTTAAGACCTTCAAAGAAATTTTCAAAATCTTTGACTTCGGCAGCAGAAAGATCTTTTCTGAGCCAGAAGAATAAATTGTGTGCGTACACTTTATTATTTTTTTTAGGATTAAACTTGGGTAAAACTGATGCGAACATATTTCCCGAAACCAGCAGCAAAGCCGAAGCCTGTACTGATCGGAATAAAAATTTTCTTCTTTCCATATTATTTTTGTTAAACTTTTTGCATTATAAATTTTAAGTAAAGTGAATTCAATCACTGTAATTCTGTAATAATCGAAGTGGTTTGTTGATGATCCTTGCGCTAAACAAAGGCGTTTCGCTTATTTAAAGAATACAAGATTCCCAATGCATAATAGATTGTTATTTAATTAAAATCGATTCTGTATTTTAAAACAAACTGCCACTGTCTGTCGGAAACCACTGCATTATTGCTTGGATCTCCTGTAAAAACGGGTCTGTTCTGAGCGTCAAAAGTAAGTCGGGAAGACATACCGTTCATCAGCAGAGAAATTCCGGCATCGTAGATTACCGCGTTGTCGTGTAATCCCTTCAAATCAGATAACTGCATTCCAACTGCAGGTTGAAGCTGAAGATTTTTCTTCTCCTTATTCAGATAGGGAAGTGTTCCGCCCAACTGAACGTAATAGGTATTCCCGGTTCCAATCACGGGCATTGCATTTCCGGCACCATTTAAGCTTGCCTGCGTCACATCCACTGAAGTTGCAGGATTATTGGTTCCCACGTAACGAACATAATTGGGGCCGTAATCGTTATGCATCGCCATTCCGTAAGCACTTACCGAAGTTCCTTTTTCTTTATTCAGCGGAGCGTCATAAAATAAATCAACGGCAAAGCTTTTCATATCGTCATTGATGGTGTTTTTATCCAAATCCTGGTGCCACATTGCATCATGAATATAATCGAAACCTGCTCCGAGACTCAGTACATTTTTCTTCCCGACATACGTGCCCGAATTAAACGGCGTCGAAATATTTTCTGTATCTAAAAATGCATATCTGAAATATCCTGAGAAGTCTTTATTGGGAGAATTTTTGCTGAAAGAAGCCACATTGACCTTAGGATCAGAAGTAGACATCGTGTACGGATCTGCAACCACCAAACGGTAATCAAATTTTCCCAGCTGACCCTTGATATAAGCTCCCAGTTCCCTTACTGTGTAGTCTGTTGCGCCTGCATTGGATGTTGCATAAGCCGGCAGATCGTACAGCAAAGTATTCAAGGGCCCTGTCGTAAATCTCGATAAACCTCTCCAAGTAGAACGTCCTGCACCAAACTGTATTTTATCATTAAATGCGTATTCAGCGTAAGCATCCAACAAATCAAAATAGTTACTGCCTTTTGCATTGACATTGACGTTGGTCGTTCCGCCCTGCAAGACAAACATCAGTTTCTCTGTCGGTTTGTAAGTCATTTTTACACGAACTCTTCGCAAAGACAAATCTGAAACATCTGATTTTGCTTCATTGTTGATTAAACTTCCGGGATTCAGCTGGGTATATCTTGCCCACAACTCTGCGTAGCCGCTTAAAGAAATAAATCTTGTGTGGTCATCATTAAGGTAATGAGTTAGCGCGGGATTATTAAAATCGTTCTTTTTCTGAGCTTCTACTTTGGAAAAAACATTCATTGCAGAAACTAAAATGACTGCGACTTTAAAATATTTTCTGTTCATAATATTGATTCTTAAACTATTCTGTTGGTTGATTTCAACGGGACAAAATTAGTTTTGGAAAACCGGGAACATCGTTAGAAAACTATTAGAAAATCTATAGAAATTCATTAAAAAAATTATTCATTTATCTTTAAATAAAAATATACGATACCTTTGTAGAAGCTTAAAAGAACAGTGGAATCTGAATAAACTGAATATTCTTTTGGGCATTAGATTTTGCTTAATTTCTAAATATTTCTCTGCATGAAAATTTTAATCATAGAAGATAATCTGCGCGTTTCCAGCCTTATGAAAAGAGGATTGGAAAGTCAGGGTTATGAAATTTACATCTCTGAAGATGCGGAAGATGCTTTGGTTATGGTAGAAAGAATCAGTTTTGATCTGATCATTACAGATATTATGCTTCCACAGATGAACGGTATCGAACTGAGCAAACTGATCAAGCAGAAACATCCTGAACTTCCCATTATTATGCTGACGGCATTGGGAACGATTGATGAAAAAATTGAAGGTTTTGATGCCGGCGCAGATGATTATATGGTAAAACCTTTTGAGATCAGAGAACTTTATGCAAGGGTAAAAGCGATTTTACTCAGGAAACCCATCGTTCATTCGAAAAAAGAAGAGTCCAGTGTTTTGGAATATGAGGATTTGACCATTAATAAAAATACAAACCGTGTTTTCAGAAACGGACAAGAGATTGATCTGACTCCGAAAGAATTTAAACTGCTGTTTTTCCTGATGAGCAATGCAGAACGAATCTTAAGCCGTGATGAAATTGCTGAAAATGTCTGGGGAAATCACTTTGATACCGGCACAAATTATATTGACGTTTATATCGCTTATCTCAGAAAAAAAATCGATAAAAATTTTAATGAAAAACTGATTCATACCAAACCTGGCGTTGGATTTATCTTTACAAAACTCTCATGAAAATCGCCACCAGAACAGCTCTCAGCTATGCCATTCTCACTGCAGGAATTCTTTTTGTTTTTGCGTATGTGTTGTATTATGTTTCTGAGAAAAACAGGGAAGATGAGTTTAATGACCGTTTAGGATATAAAATTATCTGGAGATCTGAGTTTATTTTTGATGCTAAAATTGACAGTGCTAAGATCAAAGAACTTCATTTAAGAAATAAAAAAATTCTGAACGAAGCCGATATCAGTGTCTATAATCATAACAAAGAACTGCTTTTTACGGATATTCCGCCTTCTTCGCAAAATCAGAAAAATTTAGACCGATTTATAAAAAGTGGACAGAATAAAATCACCTGGGTGAGAAGGGAACGCCAATACATGGCAATGAGATATGAGTTTGACGGCATCAGTTATTACATCATCGGAAGTGCGGTAGATATTACTGGCAGAGCTCATGTGGCTGAATTTAAGGAAGATATTATTGTTATTTATTTTATTTCAATCATTATCATTTTTATTGTCGGTTTTATGTTTTCCTACTATACGTTGAAACCCTTAAAAGATATTATCGTTCAGATTCGTGACATTTCTGAACATAATCTTCATAAAAGACTCGTGATTCCTAAAGCGAAGGATGAAATTTATGAGCTGACCGAGACATTTAATTCCACTTTCAACCGTTTGGAAAAATCATTTAACAATCACCGACAGTTTGTTACTACTATTTCGCATGAATTCAGGACGCCACTTTCAACATTGATTTCGGAGCTTGAACTGGCGAAAGATCTCAATACAACGGTTGATGACTACAAAATTTCTGTCGATAACGCTTTGCAGGATGCGAACCACGCCTCAGAGCTATCTTCCGCACTTTTAGATTTTGCAAGGGCGAGTTATGATAAATCACAAATCAGTTTTACTGAATTGAGATTAGATGAGGTTCTAGCAGATGCAAAAGTGAATTTGTTGCAGAAGAATTCAGATTACAAGGTAGGAATTCATTATATGGATCATGCAGCAGATCAGGACGAGAGTAATTACGATTTTCATGGAAATCCTTATCTGTTGCAGATTGCGTTTCTTAATCTGATGGAAAATGCCTGTAAGTATTCTGAAGAGAAGCAGTGTAATGTTGAAATCGAAATTCAGAATAAAGAAATTGAAATTAGATTCATCGACAGGGGAATTGGGATTTCTGAAGAAGATCAACTGAAGATCTTTGACTTGTTTTATCGCGGAAATAATAAAAATTACAACTCAGGAAACGGTATCGGTTTATCTATTGTCAAAAGAATTATTGAAATTCATCAGGGCGTTTTAGAAGTAGAATCTGAACTTTTAAAGGGAAGTATATTTAAAGTGAAAATGCCTTCCCATACAAAAACGAATTTGTCCTCCTAACATCTCAATCTTTAAAAATTTAAGATAAATCTTATTTGATTTTATTCTGAAAGATGCAATATCACATATTCCCAGGGATTCATCGCCAGTAACATCTTTTCAGAGACTGCCTGTTGTTGCCCCGTAAAAAGATCGGTATAAATTCCGGTGTCGAAAGACGTGTCAAACTGTACACTGACTGCTTCTTTGCTTAAATTAAAAAATGCCAGAACTTTATCTCCATTTTTTTCGCGTACAAAGGAAATGACCTGATCCATCTGGTCATTCATAATTCTGACCATTTCGCCACCATAGCTGCCATTCCAAAGCGCCTGATTCTGATGTTTCAGTTCGAAAAGTGTGGTATACAAAGTTTCATTTTCGTGAAGTTTCCAATCGATGGGATCTTTCTCAAAAAACTCTAATGAGCGGTCCAGTCCTGCTTCCTGCCCACTGTACACCAATGGAATTCCGTCCATCATCACAGTGAAAACCGTTGCTGCTTTCAATGCATCTCCGAAGTTACTGTACTGATTTCCTTCCCATGAGTTTTTATCGTGGTTGTCGATGAAATTCATACGCATCCCTTCTTTTGGGAAGATAGAAACGTGCTCGGCAATGTAGGCTTCACTGAGCATTTTTACACTAATTCCGTTGGTTGCAATGAGGTGAAGGATATTCCAGAGCGTCCAGTTGTATGTAGAATCGAATGCTTTTCGGTGAAGTTCCTTGTCTTCTGCCTCTGCCAACATAAAAACAGGCTTTACAGCATCTAATTCCTTACGCACATTTTCCCAGAAGTCGATCGGCACAAAACTCGCAATATCACAGCGGTATCCATCAATATCATATTCTTTAATCCAAAATTTCAAAGCGTCCGTCATATATTTTCTGAGGTCTGGATGGCTGTAGTCTAAATCGATGATGTCATCATAATCTCTCCAGGGAGTTGACTGAAACATTCCCTTCCGTGATTTCATGTACCATTCAGGATGCTGAGTAACCATGTCATTATCCCAGCTTGTATGATTGGCTACCCAATCGATGATCACGTACATTCCTTTTTTATGAATGGCTTCTACAAGATGTCTAAAATCTTTTTCGGTTCCAAATTCTTCATTGATTCCTAAATAATCTTTTACAGAATAGTAACTTCCCAGACTTCCTTTGCGGTTGGTAAGACCGATGGGTTGTACCGGCATCAGCCAAATAATATCGATACCCATTTTTTTTAGCCTTGGAAGATGCTTTTCAATCGCTTTGAAAGTTCTCTCTTCTGAAAACTGACGAATATTCAGTTCATAGAGTGTAGCATTCTTTACCCATTCTGGATTGGTGATTTCTACATATTTTTTAGGCTGGTAACGATTATTTGTTTTCTGTTTCATAGAAATATTTTAATGAATACTGGTGTGATTGTAAGACAGCTATTATGAAAGGAATAAATGTGCCATTCAATCAGTAATTGCAGTGATATATTCTAAATCTGATAATTTTTTCAAAATAATAAAATATTTTAAGTGAGAATCCACTAAGGTTTAATATTTGCAATCAGTTGGAAAGTGTCAGACGCTTTGTGACCATCAAGATTAATAATTAAAAAATAAATATATGATTCCTAAAAAAATACATTACTGTTGGTTTGGTAACCATCCAAAAGATGAATTGGCAGAGCACTGCATTGCCTCATGGAAAAAGATTCATCCGGATTTTGAAATCGTTGAATGGAATGAAACCAATGCGCCACTGGAAGATAATAATTATGTGAAAGAAGCTTTCGCTCAGAAAAAATGGGCTTTCGTTTCAGATTATGTCCGCTCAAAAATAATGTATGAACATGGAGGGATTTATATGGACACCGATATGGAATTAAAACTTCCTCTCGATGAATTTCTTGATGAAAAGGCCGTTTGCGGATTTGAAGTAAAAGGAGTTCCATATTCCGCTTTCTGGATGGCAGAACCCAACCACCAGTTATCGAAAGATTTTGTAGCATATTATGATAAACAGGAGGGTTTTGTAGAACGTATCAATACCGATATTTTCTCTGAAATGCTTGAGAAAGATTACGGCGCAGACCGTTACAGTGATACTATTCAAAAGCTGAAGCATGATGTTACGCTTTATCCTTCCGTGTATTTCTCACAGGACTTGCCGAAAAATTATGTCAGTCACTATTTTAACGGCTCTTGGTTTGGCGGTGACGAGGAGAATACGCACAAAAAAATGGTGAATGTGTATGGACTTTTAGAACAGCTTATCAATCAGAAAGGTGCTGCCAAATCAGTTGAAAGTATTATTAATGAACATAAAATAATTGATGTTAATACTTTATTGGACTTAATTCCAAAAGATAAGATCAAAAAATATTTAGAAAATTAGAAACAATAGTTTCACGTATAGAAGCAAACTGAGTTAAAATTCAGTTTGCTTTTTTTTATATAATAATTGCCTGCTATAATTTATCATAAAAATAAATTAAACTTGAATTGATTTTTTGCTTGCGAAAGGAGTTTGCTCAATGGGTGTATTTATTAAACTAGTTAAATGTCCAGCATTTCTATCCGCCATACATTTGTTATATCAAAATTAAACAGATAAAAAATGGAAAATAGAATATTAGGACTGCACCACATCACAGCGATCGCAGACAACGCAAAAAGAAACTTAGATTTTTATACTCAGGTTTTGGGAGTAAGACTGGTAAAGAAAACGGTGAACTTTGATGATCCTGGAACTTATCATTTTTATTTCGGAAATGAAGAAGGAAGTCCCGGAACGATCCTGACTTTCTTTCCATGGGAAGGAATTGGTAAAGGCACCAATGGTTCCGGTTTAGCAACACATATCGGTTATTCAGTTCCGAAAGGAAGCCTGGAATTCTGGAAAGGCAGATTTCAGCAATTGAATATTTCTTTTGAGGAAGGTGAAATTTTTGGTGAAAAATTGATTTCATTCCAGGATCCGGACGGCTTACAATTACAGTTCATCGAATCTGAAAGTCCTGATGACAGAAAAGTGTGGACCACGGATGATATTAAAGATGAAAATGCTTTAAAAGGTTTCCATAACATCACTTTAACTTTAAAGAAAGCAGATCCAACGATCAAGGTACTGACCGATATTTTTGGTTATGATCTTCAAAAACAGGAAAACGAAAGATACCGTTTTGCAACAGATGCTATTGAAACAGCAAATCTTGTCGATATTATCGAGAGCGATAAAATTGCAGCTGGCAGAAATGCAGCGGGAACCAACCACCACGTTGCCTTCCGGGTGAAAGATGATCAGGTCTTGATGGAATTCCGTGAAAAAGTACTGTCTGCAGGCTTCAGCATCACACCAAAAATCGACAGAGATTATTTCTACTCACTGTACTTCCGCGAACCGGGTGGGGTTTTATTCGAAATTGCAACTGATAATCCGGGATTTACTGTGGATGAGCCTTTGAATGAATTGGGACAAAATCTTAAACTTCCAAAACAGCACGAAGCTTTACGTGAAAAAATCGAACAGGTTTTACCGAAGTTATCATAGGTCATCGCCCAAATTTCACAAAGACAATATCTTAGCAATAATCAATAATCAATAATCAATAATCAATAATCAATAATCAATAATCAATAATCAAAATCAGTAATCCAATAGCTATGAAACTCATCACAGGACTTCACCACGTAACCGCAATCACAGGCGATACCCAGGAAAATATAGATTTCTACACCGGAGTTTTAGGACTTCGACTGATTAAGAAAACCGTTAATTTTGAATATTCTGACGTTTATCACTTCTATTTCGGGGACGAATTTGGAACTCCCGGAACCATCATGACTACCTTTCCGTATGGAAAAGGTCTGGCAAACGGAAGACACGGCAAAGGAATGCTTAACACAACCGCATTTTCGGTTTCAATGGATGCGATGGATTATTGGTTAAATCGTTTTGATGAATTTAATATTCCTTACAAACAGCCACAGGAAAGATTTTCGGGTGAAGCTTTCATTTATCTGGAGGATTTTGACGGACTCGGTTTGGAATTGGTTTTCAATAACAAGGATGAGCGAAAAGGCTATGATAATGGATTTATCCCGAAAGACAACGCCATCAAAGGTCTTCATCACGTTGAAATTTGGCTGAATGATTATACAAGAACAGCAGCACTTTTGACCACGCAGATGGATCACAAAATTATTTCGGAGTCATCTAATAGAATCCGTTTAGGTACGGAAGATATTCCCGGAAAGTATGTGGATCTGCTGACAATGCCTGATTCTCTGAAAGGACTGGCGGGAAGAGGAACTGTACATCATGTCGCCTTTGCAACACCTAATGCACAAACTCAGCTTGAAATGACTGAAAAATTAAACAGATTTGGGCTGGAACATACCGAAGTGAAAGACAGGAAATATTTTACATCCGTATATTTTAAAGAACCGGGCGGCGTTTTATTTGAAATCGCAACTTCAGGTCCGGGATTCGATGTCGATGAGGAACTGGCTTCACTAGGGGAAGATTTAATGTTGCCTGAACAGTTTGAAGAAAAGAGAGAACATTTGATAGACATTCTTCCAAAAATTAATTATCCAACAGAAAAATTTTAGATAAAATGAGTCATACACTAGATATAAAAACATCAGGAAAACCGCTTGAACAGGCTGAGAAAGTCTTAATAATGATTCACGGTAGAGGAGGAAGTGCGCAGGATATATTGAGCCTGTCCCAACATTTAAGTGTTGAAGATTATGCTTTGTTGGCACCACAGGCAACGAATGGAAGTTGGTATCCATTTTCTTTCATTGCTCCGGTTGAACAAAATGAACCATGGCTGTCTTCAGCGATTGAAACTGTAGGTAAAACCGTGAAAACGGCATTGGATGCAGGAATTAAAGCTGAGAATATTTACTTTTTTGGATTTTCGCAGGGTGCCTGTCTCAGTTTAGAATTTCTGGCAAGAAACGCACAGAAATTTGGTGGGGCAGTGGCTATCATCGGTGGGGTAATTGGTGATAAAATTAACCGTGAAAATTACAGGGGTGATTTTGCTCAAACCCCGATTTTCCTTGGTACAAGTAATCCTGATTTCCACGTTCCTGTGGAAAGAGTGTATGCAACTGCCAATATTTTGAAAGAAATGAACGCTGATGTTACAGAAAAAGTGTACGCCAATTTCGGACATTCTATTAACGAGGAGGAAATTGAACTGGCGAATTCAATTGTTTTTAAATAATTTCTAAACACAAATTAACACGAATGTTTTCACAAATAAACACCATTTTGGAATCAATAGGAACGGGCTTTAGCCCGTTTTATCAATTAAAATAATTCAATTGGCTTTTGCCAAATCCTATAAGCTATGAAAATCACAAAAATATTTAGTGACGAAAACGGTGAATCTCATTTCGAAGACCTCGAAATTCCATTAATAAACCAAGGTGAAATTGGATTTCTGTCAGAAGATATCAATGTCAAAAAACTGCAGTTCAGAAAAGTTTCTGCTGATTATGATTACGGTTTTCATCAAGCTCCGCAAAAGCAATATATCGTACTTTTGGATGGCGGTGTGGAAATTGAAACTTCGCTTGGAGAAATTCGGAAATTCCAGACCGGTGAAATCCTTTTGGTAGAAGATATTTCCGGGAAAGGCCACAAAACCAAAAACCTTGAAACAAAGGAAAGGACATCAGTTTTTTTACGTTTATAAATTAGAAATTAAATCGACATTGGAAACTGAAGCGTTAAGAAAATTTAAAATTAATCCGTCAAAAAATTCCCACTGTTCGAAGCGCGACATAAATTTTGAATCGAAGGATGAAAACTGAATTCGCGCAAGTTTTGGAAATTTTAGGATTAAATTTAAATTTTTAGCATTAGAGTTCCAAGTCTTGAATTTTTGTTTCTTTTGTTTCAAGACAAAAGAAATTTCAATAAAATAATATGAAAATCACAAAAATATTCAGTGACGACAACGGTGAATCTCTTTTCGAAGACCTCGAAATTCCATTAATCAATCAGGGTGAAATTGGATTTCTCTCAGAAGATATCAATGTCAAAAAACTGCAGTTCAGAAAAGTTTCTGCTGATTATGATTACGGTTTTCACCACGCTCCGCAAAAGCAATATATCGTACTTTTGGATGGCGGTGTGGAAATTGAAACTTCGCTTGGAGAAATCCGGAAATTTCAGACCGGTGAAATCCTTTTGGTAGAAGATATTTCCGGAAAAGGTCACAAAACTACAAACCTTGAAAAAAAGGAAAGGACTTCACTTTTTTTACATTTATAAATTAGAAATTAAATCGACATTGGAAAATGAAGCGTTAAGAAAATTTAAAATTAATCCGTCAAAAAATTCCTACTGTTCGAAGCGCGACATAAATTTTGAATCGAAGGATGAATACTGAATTCGCGCAAGTTTTGGGAATTTTAGGATTAAATTTTAATTTTTAGCATTAGAGTTCCAAGTCTTGAATTTTTGTTTCTTTTGTTTCAAGACAAAAGAAATTTCAATAAAATAATATGAAAATCACAAGAATATTCAGTGACGAACGCGGTGAATCACATTTCGAAGACCTCGAAATTCCATTCAGAAAAGTTTCTGCTGATTATGATTACGGTTTTCACCACGCTCCGCAAAAGCAATATATCGTACTTTTGGATGGCGGTGTGGAAATTGAAACTTCGCTTGGAGAAATCCGGAAATTTCAGACCGGTGAAATCCTTTTGGTAGAAGATGTTTCCGGAAAAGGTCACAAAACTAAAAACCTTGAAACAATGGAAAGAACTTCACTTTTTTTACATTTATAAAAGATAAAGGATAAAAGATAAAAGATACAAGATACAAGATATTTTATATAAACACAAAATTGCAGATCTGGCATCTCACATCAAACTTCTAAACAAATAACTATGCACGAAGATTTACTACTCATACTCGGACTCCTGTTGGTCGTAATGCTGCTGGTCATGCTGGCGCAGCGAATCAAAATCGCTTATCCAATATTTTTGGTATTGGCAGGACTGGGAATCAGTTTAATTCCCGGAGTTCCCGTTTTGAAACTGGATCCTGATATTATTTTCCTTATTTTTTTACCGCCATTATTGTATGAAGCCGCCTGGTACACCTCGTGGAACGATTTCTGGAAATGGAAACGCACCATCGGGCTGTTGGCTTTTGGATTGGTTTTTCTGACTTCGATTGTTGTGGCATTTGCTTCACAGGCTTTGATTCCGGGATTCACTTTGGCGATGGGGTTTTTGCTGGGCGGAATTGTTTCGCCACCTGACGCGATTGCAGCGACAACAGTTTTGAAAGGTTTAAAAGTTCCCAAACGGACGATTGCAATGCTGGAAGGTGAAAGTCTCATCAATGATGCGTCATCGCTAATTGTTTTCAGATTTGCTTTGGCGGCAGTCATGACAGGAGTATTTTCTATGCAGGAAGCAACGGGTCAGTTTTTCCTTGTTGCGGGGATGGGTGTTGTAGTCGGAATTGTAGGAGCGCATATTTTTTACGCCATTCACAGATTTTTGCCAACAACGCCGGCAATTGATGCAGCGTTAACAGTCATGACACCTTATATTTTATTTCTTTCGGCGGAGCATTTTCATTTTTCGGGAGTAATGGCTGTAGTGAGTGGAGGACTTTTTATTTCGTTCCGGTCGCACGAAATCTTTAAGACCGGAACCACAAGAATGAATATGACCGGCGTCTGGAATACATTGATTTTCGTGATGAATGCATTGGTTTTTGTTCTGATTGGTTTAGAACTTCCCGATATTGTGGATGGATTAGGCGAAACATCTCTGATGGATGGAATTAAATATGGTTTAATTATCAGCTTAATTGTAATTGTTGTTCGGATGTTGTGGATTTATCCTGTGGCGCACATACCGAGATGGCTGAGCAAAAAAGTGCGTAAAGATCCGAGTCCGGGTTGGAAAAACCCATTGATAATCGGTTGGGCAGGAATGCGCGGCGTGGTTTCTCTGGCAACGGCTTTATCCATTCCGGTGATGATGAATGAACAGGCGGAATTTCCGCACCGGAATTTGATTATCTTTATAACGTTTGTAGTGATTTTTGTGACGTTGGTTTTTCAGGGTTTGACATTGCCACTGATTATTAAATTAACGAAAATTGGTGAAATTGATAACATCCTGCCTTCCCACGAACAACAGGCGAGTATTCAAATTAGATTGGATAATCTTGCGGTGGACCTACTGAATGAAAAATACCAGTCCAATCTGGAAACCAACAGTTTGGTTGAAAATTTTAAACAAACGATCGAAAACGATATTTTGCAGCAACAAGGTCACCTTGAATCTCTGGAAATGTGCACCAACAGACGGAATGATTTAAATGAATACCACGAAATTATGCTGGATATTTTCGCATTGCAGAGAAAAGAACTGTTCAAGATAAAACGTGAAAATCTGTTCAGTGAGGATGAAGTAAGAAAAGCGGAATCACAACTGGATCTTAACGAACTGAAAATTACGGGTACCAAACATTTATAATTCAGACCAAATCCTTAGCCACGATAGGTATTGCGTCCTTTCTTTTGCGGTTGGCATTGTCGGCGGAAAAAATATATAGCACTTCTACAAGCTCAGCATAAATTACTAGCAGGATGAAGCTCCTGAAAATTAACTTCAATACAACAAATATCAAATGGAAAGCTTAAATTTTTTAGTCATTGGAAAAAATCAGGAGATACTTGATACATTAAAAAGAATTATCGAAAATAATGAAGGCTGGAACGCAGAAATCAAAAGTGATGAAACGGTCTGCTATGATTATATTAAAGCTAATCAGGTAGATATTGTGCTTTTGAGTTCCGGTTTGGATGAGGAATTTGAAAATGAAATAAAAGTTTTCTGCCAGAATTTGGATAAAGATGTTAAGGTGATCGACCATTACGGCGGTGGAAGCGGACTTTTAAAGAACGAAGTTTACGCGCTTTTCCCTAATTTGCAGCCGTAAACTTAATTTATGTTTGAAAATATCATCAAGAACGTTACCCGTTTTATCAGTCTGAGCAGCGAAGAAGAGAAAATATTCACTGATCTGTTGGTTTGTGAAACCATCCCGAAGAAAACAGTTTTGTTGCGGGAAGGGGAAGTTTGCCAGTTTGAAGGTTTTATTCATAAAGGCTGTCTGAGGGCGTATTATCTTGATGATAATGGTTTTGAAGTGACGATTCTGTTTGCTATCGAAGATTGGTGGATCAGTGATATCGCTTCGTTTCAGGATCAGAAACCTTCCAATTTGTATATCGAAACAATTGAAGATTCAGAAATTTTTATGCTGAATCCGACGACCAAAGAAAAGTTGCTGCAGGAAATCCCAAAATTCGAAAGAGTTTTCCGTATGCTGGTTCAGCGAAACCTGTTTACACTTCAAAACCGTTTGGTGAACACTATTTCAAAAAGTGCATCAGACCGATATCTGGAGTTTATCAAAGTATATCCAACGATTCCGCAGCGTGTTGCTCAATATTACATTGCTTCTTATCTCGGAGTTTCTAAAGAATTTGTAAGCACGATCAGAAAGCGTTTGGCGACAAAAGAAAAATAAAAAACGGATCATTTTTCTCCTTATGAAATCGAGAAAAAGAATTCGCCGAATTAATTCAATAATAAAAAATATTCCCACTCTCCGCCGCGTGAGACAGATATTCTAATGATAACTGACTATGAATTTTCACGATTTTGGGAGTTTTAGAATTAATTTTAAATTTTTAGCACAAGTTTCTAAGTCTTGAATTTTTGTTTAATTACGTCGAATCTTTAATTGGATGACAAAAAATTTAATTTATTAAACTAGTTAAATGCCCAGCAATTTCAATCACCATAGATTTGTACGATCAATAACAGATTAATTACCAAAAGATATGGACAGAAAAGATTTTTTAAAGAAAGGATTATTGGGAACAGGGATGTTCGTAGCAACTGCATCACTGGGAAATACAATGAAAAATGAAATCGACGAAATTGAGCCGCTAGAACCGATTGGATACAATCATTTGCCCAATCCAGAGTCCAAAATCAAAGACAATTCTGTGATTCACAAAGCAGATTCCCGAGGGAAGGCTGATCACGGTTGGCTGGTAAGCAATCACACATTCAGCTTTGCAAATTATCATAATCCTGAAAGAATGCATTTTGGTGTGCTCAGAGTTTTGAATGATGATATAGTGGAAGCGGGTAGAGGTTTCGGGACGCATCCCCACGATAACATGGAGATCATCAGTATTCCTTTGGAAGGTGATTTGGAACACAAAGACAGTATGGGAAATTCCGCAATCATCAGAAGTGGAGATATTCAGGTGATGAGTGCCGGAACCGGAATTATGCACAGCGAATTCAATAAAAATAGTGACAGCTCAGTGAAGTTTCTGCAGATTTGGGTCTATCCAAACAAAAGGAATGTGGCACCAAGATATGACCAGATCAGTTTAGACAAAGGAAAAAGTCAGAATAAATTTCAACAGATTCTGTCTCCCAGTGCTGATGATGAAGGTGTTTGGATTCATCAGGATGCATGGTTTCACCTGGGAAACTTTGAAAATAATGTTGAAACAACTTATCAAATCAGAAAAAAAGGAAACGGCGTTTATGTTTTTGTTTTAAAGGGAAGCGCAGAAATTGAAGGACAGACAGTGGAAACAAGGGACGGCTTCGGAGTTTGGGATATTTCAGAATTACATATTAAATCAACCACAGAAGGTACAGAAATTTTACTGATGGACGTTCCAATGACAATGTAACTTGAAGTTTTTTAAGTAAATTTTTGGCTACAATCGTAATGTTCTGATCTCTTTTAATAATAAAAGAAAACTTATCATATGTATTGGGTTATATAAATCAGCGATTAGTTTTTCGATATTTTTTTAACTACAATATTTTTAAAATCAATGGCAGAACCTTCGTAATTCAGAGAGATCCGTCCTTCAGCAGAAGTAGCATCTGTACATTCGTTAACCAATTTTCCATTTAAGAACTGTTTGATGTGGCCGTTGAATGATCTTACAACAACAGAATTCCATTCACCGTAAGGTCTTTCATTATCGGTGAATTTGGGAGAGGTAACGCTTGCTCCGGCTTCGGTTGCTTTTCCGTTTACCTTAGCCGTAATCTGATCTAAAAAGATAAAATCTCCGGTGGTATTCTCTTTTATTTGAAACTGTATTCCTTTAGGCCAGACTTTGTCAGGAGAATCTGATGGAATGTTGTACATCACGCCACTGTTTTTTTTGCCTTTGCCTGTATATTTTTCATCCATATTCCATCGGTATTCTAAGCTCAGTTCAAAATTGCGATAACTTTTTTGAGACATCAGATAGCCAATATTTCCGCCATGCATTCTAATCATTCCGTCGGAGAATTCATAGATTTTTGAGGATTCCAGTTTCTCTGAATTCGTTTTTAAAAAAGCGTACCAGTTATTTTCTGATGCTATTTTTTGTTGAACCGTACAGGAATTTAATATAAAAAGAAATCCAAAAACAAAAGTGATTTTTTTGAGCATTGATGAGTTTTAAATAAATCTAGAAAGGAAATTGTAGGACAAAGGTAACTCTAAGATATTATGTTTTAAAAATATTTTGCAGAAACTTTAATGAATATTTTATAAAATTGATGTCAGTTTGTCTTAATAATAAGTAAGATAATTTGTGCACAATAAAAATAATATTTACCGAAACGGGCAATTTGTGATAAAGAACAGGTGAGTTACTACTTCAGGATAATTTTATAGTAGCCGCTTTCATCTTTGACGTCAATATTGATACCTTTAAATGTTAGTTTATTAATCTCATAACCATCGCAGCCTCCTTTGAATTCTGAGGACTCTATTGAAAAATCAAAAATTCTGCTCGGAGAATAAAATTTGTAATTTTTTATACCGTTAAAAGCACCCACATTTTCCAGGATGACTTTTCCATCATCAGTTTTTGTAAGCTGTACTCCAACTTGATTTTCATCACTGATTGAAAAAGGATTTAGAGTACCATTGGTAATCAGATTCTGGTCGTTAGCATCAACGAACTCAAAAAGGATCGGCTGAGGTGCATTGTAGCACTCTTCACCACAGGAAATCACAGTAAATGCAAGCAAAAGAAAAAGTATTAATTTTTTCATGGTAATCAAGATTAGTTCGGTGGAATGTAAAGGTAATGATAAAGGTTAAACTTTAACATCCTGAAAATGACAAATATTCATATTAATTAATTTGCACTATCATTAATGTTGTATAAGCAATGGCCAGAAAGGAAATTATATTTAAGCGGTTGCTCGCAATTATCCTGATGGAATTAACAAAATTTTTAATTTGCAGATGACCAAATTTAATGATGATACACGGATATGTCTTGCTTCTTCGGCCAAGATAATTTGATAACTGTCGAACGCAAAATCTCCATCCACCAATTTTCTTATGATCATTGTCATAGAAAAATGAGGGAATATCCATTTACATTTGATACTTTGTAAAATAATTATGTCAAACACTGCCGGTTATATTCAAAGTTTTCAACAAAATGAGAGCAACTGACGGCGAAATTAAGTGATTGTTTTTTTAAAATTTTATTTAAACCTAATCTAAAAAATGGATCTTTCGAAATCTTCCGGCCAAGGAAAATCTAAACTTCCTTACGCAACAGCTGTACTCGTTTTAGGAATTTCCTCAATAGCACTGTGCTGCTGTTATGGTATTCCGGGAATTGCTACAGGAATTATTGCATTAATACTCTATCGCAAAGACTATGCAGTATATGTTAAAAATAAAGACGGTTTTAATAACTTCGATAGCCTTAAGACAGGACGTACACTCAGTATTATTGGGATTGCGATGAGTGCAACCTACATAATTTACCTGATTGTAGTTCTTAATATGTACGGAATGGATGCACTTTCAAATCCTAAACTTTTATTTGAAAATTTAAGTAAAAAATAAGTTTATATTCATTTGATTACGTCCAAATAATTCAGAGTATTTTGAAAAAGAGTTTACAGTCAACTTAAACATAAATGTTCAAATAAAAGTGACTTATTGTGCATAAGCTCAATCGTGCAAATGTTTCTGAATCATTTTTAAAACTGCAATTTGAACGGACCTTCAAAGTAAGTGTCATACGTGTCGAGCAGTTCGCCTTTTTCATCGTAGACTCCAATGCTGATATTTTGCTTAGATAATTTCATTTCTGTCTCCGGAAAGCTGATGGTTACAGAGCCTTTGGTAATTTTATCTCTCTGAACAACAATTTTGCTGGAAGAACTGTAACCAATTTGGCCATTCGCAGGTTCTAACACTTTAATAGTTACTGTTTTTTTCTCGTTGGTTTTATTTAAAAAAGTATAGCTGTAAGTGTTGGTGATATGATTATTTCTAACAAAGAATGTGCTTCCTGCGGGTTTTATAAATTTTACTTCCATCTCCGGACGGTTGTACAGCATAAAACCTAAAAATATCTGCAATCCGATCAGGATAATCAGAAAGGTCATCATTCTGGTCGTAAATTTTGTAGGAATTTGAGTTTCAATTTCCTTTTCTGTAGCATAGCGAACCAATCCTCTTGGCAATCCCACCTTATCCATTACTTCATCGCACGCATCGATACATGCTGTACAATTTACACATTCCAACTGCTGCCCATCTCTGATGTCAATCCCGGTAGGGCAGACCACCACACATTGGTAGCAGTCGATACAGTCTCCTTTGCCTGCAGCTTTCCTGTCTTCACCTTTTCTCCATTTTGCTCTGTTTTCTCCTCTGTTATAATCGTAAAAAACATTAATGGTTTCTTTGTCAATCAAAACTCCCTGAAGTCTTCCGTAAGGGCAGACCAATGTACAAACCTGTTCTCTGAACCACGCAAAAACAAAATAGAATGCAGCACTCAGTAAAATCATGACAATAAAATTAGTCGGATGCGCAAGGGGTCCTTCAGAAACAATTCTGATAACCTCTTTATATCCAACAACGTACATAAACATAAAGTGAGTAAAAATAAGAGACAGAATGACGTAGATTGTCCACTTCAAAGCTCTTTTCCAGATTTTCTCGCTATTCCACTCCTGTCTGTCCAGTTTCATCTGACGGTTACGGTCACCTTCGATGAGGTATTCAATTTTTCTGAAGACACTTTCGAGAAAGATTGTTTGAGGGCAGATCCAGCCACAAAAAATTCTTCCGAATGCGATGGTAAAAATAATAATGCAGATGAGTGACACAATTGCGCCTATAGTCAAGAGGTAAAAATCCTGTGGATAAAAAGGAAGACCAACGATGAAAAACTGACGGTTAATTAAATCAAACTGCAAAAAAGGATTTCCGTTGATCGTAATAAAAGGCACTGCAAAATAAAATAGCAGAAGGGTGTAAGCCACAATATTTCTGTAATTGGTGTAGCGGCCTTTTGGTTTTTTGGGGAAAATCCATTTTCTTTTGCCAGACTGCTCCATGGTTCCTATAGAGTCACGGTAGGTTTCAGGGTCAAGAACCTGTCCCTGGCCACCTCTAAATTCTGTTTCTTCTTTTTCTGACATAGGTATTTTTACTTGTGGTGGTTTATTATTGCCTGATTGACTGTTTTTATAAAAAATTAATCTTTAAAAATTAAGTTGGCAGATCGTATCATTTCAGGCTTAACGTCTTTAAGTAAAGCTATCTTTATACCAGAAACTCTCTTATGACCTTAATCATAGTCAATAATAAAGAAGATAATAAGGCTGACTTAAATCTTTAGTTATACTGTTCCGTTTCAAATTTTGTGAAATATCTCAAATAAAAAAACCTTCTCCGAAGAGAAGGTAAAAACACAAATGATGAAAAAAAATTTATACGTATTGCTACGTATCAATCTGTACAAATGTAGAGAATGAATACAAACATTCTTATGCTTTGAATCACACGTAAAAGAATTTAGTATAAAATTTTTCGGTCTTTAATACGGAGGATTTTTTCGCGTTCCATTTTTTTGATGGTGCGTATGGTTGTTTCAATGCAGAGGCCCGTGAGCGATGCCAACTGCTGTCTCGTCAGCGGTACTTCAAACGAAAATGGAGACTGATTGTCCTGTTCCTGCTTCATCAGCTGCATAACTTCTTTCAACCTCTCTGAGGCATTATGACAGGAAATTTTTCTCATCAGAACAAATTTCTTGTATAATCTTTCTGACAGAGATTTAAAAACTTCAAGATATAAATGAGGCTGATCTTCCAGAAGTTTGAAAAAACTTTCTTTGCGTAATTTGATAATGATGCATTTTGAGATCGCAACCGCATTGACAGGGTATACTTTATGAATAAATAACATCGACGTTCCGAAAGATTCTTCCCTTCTCAGTATATTTTGTATAAATTCTTTGCCGTCATCCATATAATTGTTGAGTTTAACCTCACCTGTTAAGACTTGATAATAAAATTGGGGCATAGTGCTCTCACGAAAAATATAATCGCCGGCACTGTAATGTTCTTCTGTTGCACCTACGGCGTACAAAAGATCTTCTCTAATAGACATGTTTAAGAAATTTTTATGGTTGGTTGAGTAGATTCCATACCTAATGCTATCAAAGAATAATCAGATTACGACGGTGATCGTAATGTGCTGTATGCAATCGGCCATCGCTAACAGCAATCCATTGAGAAGAATAGTGGAAATTGACATGAAAAATAAATGTACTGTCTCTTTACTGATATTTATGAGACGACTTGATCGTGAGGCTGACTGTTTGTTCCCTGTTAAAACGGAGACGACATTTAATCGTAGTCAGTGGTATAACAAATCTACACTGATAGTTGACAGCATCTTATGATTTAAATCACATTTGTCGTTATTTAAATTCTAATTACAAATCTTTGATCACTTTATTTTTAAAGGAAGACGGATCTTGGTACTGAAAGGTAAAGTGCAAACAATAGAGTCGTTTATTTATATCTAAAACTGCAAAAAGCAGTCTTGTGATTATTATCATAAACAGGTACCTGTATCTGTTGTAAGTTTGAAGCAACCAAAAAATTACTAATATGAAATTAGCTGTCACCCTATGCCTGCTTGCCCTGACAGGCTGTACAAAATCTGAAACCCAATATCAGAACGGGAAAAATTCGAAAGAAACAGTCAATGATAAAAGATCAGATACCATTAAAACAGTGCCCGAAATCTCCGATACGCTGAGTCGCCAGACATCCGAGCCAAATAACAGCACACAGCATCAAGATTAGCAACTGAATAATGCATCCATTAACGATTATTGATTTCCACCAATTGCGATAACGAATGATTTGATTAGTGGAACAGAGTGACTGACAACCTAGTTATTCAAAATCTTCAAACCTCATTAAAGGACAAGAAAAATAATTTTGTGAAAATTGGTCAGTAAATTGATAAGTTAAAGTAATTACAACTGCAATTCAGCAATCAAGTAAATGATTATTGAGTTGATACATTCTAAGAGCATTACTCACAAATATTTAAATAAAATTTTATGGAACCCAAATCAACAAAGAAGAACAGACCCAACGTCTTAATTATCGTATTATTTTCATTAATACCTTTAACAATATTGGTATATTTTATCCTGCAGATGGTCTTTCCATCACTGTTTCAGTCAATGCCTACCGGTGACGTTCAGCCTGTAAGACCTGATCAGTAAAATCTAACCAGATCCGAAAAAAAATCAAAGAGAGCAGCCAAACGGCTGCTCTCTTTCTTAAATAAATCAAATAATTCTATAATAATACACAACTTACATTTTAACGGCTTTCATTCATTTATTTTCTTAAAAGCAGCTAATCCTGTATTTTTCAGTAAAAATAATTACTAATAACTGCACTTTGTATGACTTACCTCATAGTAAAGCATTTATCTGCGTTGTAGCTTTATCTCAAATACTTTTGCATTTTA
Source organism: Chryseobacterium kimseyorum (assembly GCF_025971945.1). Classification (GTDB taxonomy): domain Bacteria; phylum Bacteroidota; class Bacteroidia; order Flavobacteriales; family Weeksellaceae; genus Chryseobacterium; species Chryseobacterium kimseyorum. The sequence goes on along the minus strand of NZ_JAPDHW010000012.1, from coordinate 1,419 downwards.
CGATAAACACGATTATTATGAACATAAAGAAAAAATTAAATTTGACGCTGAAGATCTGGAGACAGAAAAACAGCAAAACTAAAGGTCGCTTCGATATCTACAAAATATCCGAAGTTTCTACAGAATCTTCTTTTCTGGAAATGCTTGACATGCTGAATGCTAACCTCATTGCCGAAAATCTTGAACCCATTGCATTTGATCATGACTGTAGGGAAGGTATCTGTGGGATGTGTTCCTTATTTATCAATGGAAGAGCACATGGTCCGGATACCGGAATTGCGACTTGCCAGCTTCACATGCGAATGTTCAGCGACGGACAGACTATTGTGATAGAACCATTCAGGAGTACTGCATTTCCGGTGATCAAAGATTTAATGGTTGACCGCAGCTCTTTTGACCGTATAATGGCAGCCGGAGGATTTATATCCATTAATACATCAGGAAATACTTTGGATGCAAACTCGATTCCTGTTGACAAAGATGATGCGGATAAAGCCATGGATGCTGCAGCCTGCATCAGCTGTGGAGCCTGCGTAGCAAGTTGCCCGAACGGCGCAGCAATGTTATTTGTAGGTGCGAAAGTGTCACATTTAGCTTTATTACCGCAGGGAAAAGTGGAGGCTAAAAGAAGAGTTCTGAATATGGTAAAAGCAATGGATGATGAAGGTTTTGGAAACTGCTCAGTAATTGGAGCCTGTGAAGTGGAGTGCCCGAAACATATTTCACTGGATAATATTGCGAGAATGAACCGTGAGTATATGTCAGCGTTTTTAGATAAATAAAATTGTTTTGCCATGTTTATCAGTTTTTAAAGATAAAAGCTCAAATTAAAATATTTCATAAACTCGAAACGCACATTGATAACAGTTCTTTTCCTGAAATTTTTCTCTCATCATATTCAGTATTCAGCCGATATTGTGTACTGAAATTATCATTTAGAATTTTGCGTAAAACCTTTAGTTGCGTAATGCCACTTCCATAATAATGGCTCGCCTCGACGGTTCTTTGTGACCGAAAGTGTAGTCCAGTGTATGTACCACTATTGTGAATAATCCCTCTCACACATCTAAGTGTTTAATTAGTAATATTTTATCTCTAAATAAAGCCTTAATTCCTGATCATAAAAGGATTTCATCTCTATGATTTAAGTCATAGTAAAGAATGCGTTTTAAGACTAAATTGTTAACAATTAAATCACATTATAAATGCAGAACTTACTATGTTTTAGTCATCTGTCGTGGAATTTTGTATTCCAGCGACCTCAACACCTTCTGACAAGGTTTTCAAAAAATTATCAGGTATTCTATTTCGAGGAACCAAAAATTGGAGATTCAGACATGTATATTGTCGATATGCAGGATGGCGTTTCAATTGTTCAACTGTTGGTTACCAATCATAATGAGACGACCGCAGACCGTA
>NZ_JAPDHW010000011.1:60693-107052 GCF_025971945.1 Chryseobacterium kimseyorum | reverse complement strand
AGGGTGGTTTTAGCGGTGGGGCTCACCTGTTCCCATTCCGAACACAGAAGTTAAGCCCACCAGCGCCGATGGTACTGCGAAAGCGGGAGAGTAGGTCGCCGCCAGTTTTTTTAAATCCTCAATCATTTACTTGATTGAGGATTTTTTTTGTGATATACTTCTGTGAAAAAGGAAGAAGGCAAGGAAAAAGGTAAATGTAAAAAGTAAAAATAGCCTAGTACGTGGTGTGAGATTGATGTTTCGGGTTTAGAGTTTTGTGTTTAATGTTCGAGGTGTTTGTTAAAGGAATCTCAATATTATATTACGTTTTACGGGAGCTAAGTTCAGGGTCTGAGATTAGCTTTGAAATTCAGGTAAGCAAGCGAACTCTGTATCTGTCAATTCTTCTGTTGTAGATAAATTGTAAAGGAAACAACAGGTCGCTCCTATGGAGCTTATATTAACAATCAGGATAATTGTCGTTCTATGAACAGTGCACCGCGCTGCGGTTATTATTTCACACTTGTTAGGCGATATTAGCTTATCTAATACTTCAAGGGTTTAGAGTATCTGAATTTAAAAATAAAAGAAGAAAATCCGTGAAAATATTTAATTGCTTCACAAAATGTAATTTTGCATAATCATCAATCATCAATCATCAATCATCAATCATCAATCATCAATCATCAATCATCTGACATCTGACATCTGACATCGAACATCTGGCATTAAACAATTAGACGTCAAAGAAGTCGGTAATGACGAAATCGCGTTATCCACCACTCCTCCCTAGCCCAGATCGCAACGGCATCCTTTTTTGTTGTTTGGCAAAGGCAGGGGGCACAAAAAAGATATAGTGGAGAGCTGGATAAAGCTCCTGAAAATTCTATGCGTTATTTCCTTTTCGGTTGAAAGATGTTGTTAAAGGGCACTGATTGTAAAGACAACTCTGCTTTGGTAGGACGAAGCCGGTATGGTGACTGAAACTCCGCTTAACTGAAGCTGAATTGGAATGTTGGAGTAAGACGCCAAAGCTAATACTGCCTGGATTCTGAAAAGTTCTACTGCTGTCTGCGTAAATGCTAAATAGCTTGTTCCTCCTGTTAACGTACAGAGCACGCACAGTGTCGTTCCGTTGCCTGTTCTTTTGGCGGATAATATTAATGAGCTATTCCAGGCTGGATTGGCTTCATAGTGCACAGAAACTTTACCGCCCCCTAAAAGCAACGGCACAGAAGCGGCTATCAGTATCTGATTAGCATTACTTTCATAAGTTCCCTGATGATTAGCTCCGGCTTCCATGATTGGAGTTATTGGAACAGTCCAGTTTGATCCCGATACAGTTAAAGTTTGGGAATTTGCTTTTACTCCCAATACTATCAGAAATGGAAAACAAAATTTTAACAGCAGTTCTTGCAGGATCATATATCTTATTTATTCAGTGATGGTGTATGTGATGACTACAGGAGTATTGCTTCGTGTAGATAAATTTGAATAATTATTTGTTGTCATAGAAATGGTGATTCGATGACCATTATTAGTTCCGGTTCCTGTATAAGCACCGCCAATTCCGTGGATAATCGTTGTAGACGCCGTTGATAATGTAATCTGTGCAACAGGTGTTCCGCGAACTCCAGCTCCCATTCCAGAAGCTGTTGCCGCCTGTAATTTTATATCGACTCCGGGAATTGTCTGGTTGATTGATGCTGTAACTCTTCTGCTTACGCCTCCCGGAGCAAGTGCTGATGTATAATTCAGCCACTTCGTATTGTCTGATGCGGGATTTACTAATGGTCTTCCTGCTTCAGTTGGAGCAATGAAATTAAAATTGAGATTTCCACTGGGCTCAACATCCAATAGAGCCACGACAGGTAGTGATACAGATACCGTTCTGTTTCCTGTGGTTTGAGAACTGATAGCTGTAAATATAGAAAAGCATATCATCAATATAAAACGATCTAATACTCTCATTTTCGCTTGCCGGTTTCTTGGTATCCAACCTTTACGGTTTCCTGTTGATATTTTACTTCTGTCTGTTGTTTCACGACATTGACAACTACATTTTTTGTTTCAGAAGGTGTCAGTGTAAAACTATAATGATCCATCGATATCCTGTAACGTTTGTCTAAACCGTTTCTGTAAACTTTTAAGTTCCAATCTCCCGGCCGCAGGTAAGTGAAATCAAATTTTTCACCCAGAAAACCTATTTTTCTGTAGGTTTGTCTGCCATCTGAAATTTCGATGATGATGTGATTCTTTTTCTTTTTTTTGGATTCAGAGATTTCAGAAGTAGAAATTTCTTTTTTGTTTTCATTTAAAATGATTTCCCCCAGAATCTGTGAAGAAACGGTCAATCCAAAATTAAATACATTTTCTTTTGCTGATAATGAAATTTCTGCAGGGAGCTGAACATCGGAGATGTCGTTCAAATCTGTAGTCGATCGATCTATTTCCAGGAAATAATCACCGGGAACAATATTTTTAAAAACGAAATTCCCGTGCTTATCGGTTACTGTAAGATGATTACCCAGCATGAGCCTTACTCCTGACGTTTTTCTGACACCGAGATTTTGGATATTGCCAATCAATGTCGTGTATTCTGCAGTTTTCTGTACCGGCACATTCATCCGCAAAGTATACCGTAGTGAAAAAATAAAATCTTTGTTTCCCAATTCTCCACGCTGTAACGTGTAGCGTCCTGAAAGATCCAGTTCATGACCTAAAAGCAACTGCTGATGATATAATATTTCAAACAGATTTCGGTCATTAAAATATTCTTCGGGAAGATAATTATTCTGATAAAATATACTCAGTTGTGATTTAGGAGAAAATCTGCTTAAAATTCTTGCTCCATAATAAATCTGTTTCTGATTTTGCATCTGATAACGCGAAGTCAAAGCGTAGCTTCCATATAAATTGAAAGAGGTTTTAAATTTTTCAAAACTCAGATTAGCGGTATACAAATTTGAGTGACCTTCAAAACCCGTAAGATAATTATCTGTTTTTCCAAACTGACCTTCGAGATTTAGGTGAAACGCACCGATCTGTTGATCTACACTCAATTTAAAAAATCTTTCGAAATAATCAAACTGTCTTGGCTCCAAACGGTCCTGGTATTTCTGAAAACCATTATAGAAAATTACGTTTCCGCCCTTTGTGTATCGGTAGTTGCTTCCATACTGTAAAAACTTACGGTACGGTGCTGCCAAAAACAAAGTGTCACGCTGAAAATTCCTTGCATCCTGTGTGTAATTCCCAAAGATGTTCAGTCTGTCTGAAATTCTGTATTGAAGGTTTCCGTTAAAGGTGTTGGTATTGGTAAAATATCCTGCAAATTTCGGACTTGCTTTGGTGTACATTACATTACCATTTACTTTCTCATAATTTGCCGTTGCCTGTATCATATAAGCATTCCCCTCGGTCAGGACAGTTTTGCTGTAGGCTACTTCACTCAGGATGTTTAAGTGATTATCAAGTTTAAATTTGCCTGTCAGAAATGGTAAGTGTGCATCAGAGTCAAGCCGCGTATTGTTAAAACCGAAGCCCGTTTCTTCAGTTCGGGGAATTTTATACAGGTAGCCTGCAGTAATTTCAGATTCTTTACCGATCTTCATTTGAGTATATACATTAAATTCATCTTTGATATCACGGAAAAACCGGGGATGATTATAAAACCCACCGATGCTTATTTTTTTAAACTCATACTTCAGTTCTGTACCACGGCCGTAGCGGGCAAACTCGGTGAGAAATGATGAAGAATATGTTTTGTCACCGAGATGAATATACAAGTTCTTGTTTTTATAATTGATAAAGTATTCCTCATACTGCGTGAAAGAATTAAACTCTACAGGATTTTCGCTTACTGCACGAAATTCCAGAAAACCTCTATTGTCTTTGTCTACACTCCCTTTACCATAAATTTCACCCTGAAAACCGTTATTGTACTCGCCACGGTTCTGCATTCCTATAAAAGATAGAGACGCTGACACGGGAATTCTGTGGTAAATATCATCATCTAACGGTTTCACCGAAATTATTTTGACACTTGTGTATGCAGTTTGGCTCTCTGCGGGATTTTCTGATGAGTGAACGGAGAGACTTAAATTCTGAAACTCGTTTTTACCCAAATTAATATCCGTCTTTTTAGACAGATCAATAATTTTCGATTCGCCGGGTGATAAACGTATTCGTGAACCTTGCTGAATGACTGCATTTCGGCTTTCAAGAATTAGATTTTCTGATCTGTTACCCTCATTTTTTAAGACAAAACCGGCTCTGATCGTTTCGCCAGCTTTTATAAATTCCGGAGATTGAAGCAGGCTCAGTGATATTTTTTTTGTCCGGTTAATAATTATTTCTGATTCTCTTTTCAGTATCAGTCCTGTTTTTATGTCTTTTGCATTAAGACTAATAACATAGTTTCCCTGTGGAATTTCTGTCAAAATTTTAAGAGCCAGTACATAGACTCTGATATCATTTGCAGGAACAGAGATCTCATTTTCACTGACAATGGGTATGAGAAAACGATTCGGAGTTTCAATATCAATTGTGTACGATTTATTTTCCGCGGTTGTATTTTCTATTGTAAATGAAATAGAAGTTGTTGTTCCCGGCTTGAGGCTGTCTTTTTTAGAGATAAATTCTCCAGACTGTTTTTGAGAAAGAAAAAGCGTTGGGAAAAGTATAGAAATATATAGTGTCCAAATTTTAATCATTTTTTACTTCTAGTTCCACATTGAGAGCGAATGCATTCTCTTCTTCGTCTGTTGCGATGATTACAGCATTATACTTGTCGGGCGGAACTTTGCTGATATCGATATGAAATGATTTTGAGTTGGATGGCAGTAAACCCATTGCAGGACTTGAAAAACTTCCTATTTTATCGCCTGTTTTCCGGTTGTAAATTTCTAATTTTGTGGTAGGTTTGCAATATAAATTTCCAGTATTGGCGATGGCAATTTTTACAACTTTTCTTCCTTCTTCTTTCTCGATCTTCACAGATTCAAATTTGAGCTCAGGTTTCGCTTTTTCTGCATCGAAATCTGTAATAATCTGAATGGCATAACGAACAATGGACGAAATATTTACGCCATCTCTGTTATCATTTGGTTTGATATCGTCCACAGGCTCTACAATAACGACGCTCCAATAGCTGCCTTCTTTTACAACAGTTTTTGGTACAGTAATCTCGTAGAAAATTTCGGTTTTTTCCTTTGCTTTCAACGTAACAAGATTGGTGTTCAGTTTGATCCAGGCAGAATTTGATTTCTTGTGAGAATCTGTTTTAGAGTAAAAAATAGATCCCTCAGCATTGTAGCTGAAATCCTGCAGGAATATTTTTACGCTCTGCGGACTGTTTTTCGTGTTTTCTATAGCAATTTTGCCTTTGTAAACTTGTCCGTTTTCAACTTTGTAATTATGGGTAAGTCCATTCAGAATGACAATACCGGCATGCAAAGATGCGAACTGGAAGATAAGGGCAAGAAAAAGTAAGATACGCTTGATCATTTCTTGTCAAAGGATTTGAAATTAAAAATCGCAATAGGCAATTAAGAAGAAAAAGCTGTTGCGATTTCTCCTTAATTTAATTGTATAAGTTTTTTCAGATTTTAGTTGTCCGAAATGGTGTACGTAACGGTTGCAGTTGCTGTTGTAGTCGCTTGAAGGTCAGCATAGGATGCAATAGAAGCAGCACCTGGCGCCAATTCATAAGTAAGATTATGTCCGTTGCTGGCACCGTCTCCTGTATATGCGCTTCCTATTCCTGAAACTACTGTCTGATCGGCTGCACTTAATGTCAGTTGTGCTGAAGGTGTACCTAAAGTTCCATCACCTGCACCTGAAGCTGCCGCTGCTGTCAGTTTAATGTCAATTCCGGGAACTAAAGCATTTAACTTCACAGATACGTTACGGGTAACATCAACATCAGATTTAATGGATGAGTAGTTCAACCATAAACTGTTGTTCGTACCACTTGCCACAATAGGAAGACCGGCCTCCGTAGGAGCGGTGAATCCCATGGTGATATTTTTGCTCGCTGCAGGCTCTATGTCTACCAAAGCGACCTCGGGAATTGTGATCCCGATTGTGTGGTTGTCTGTATTCGTGTCTTGCGCACTAAGGCTTGTAGAAATTCCAACTACTGCAAAACATATTGCTAAATTAGTTTTCAAATTTTTCACGTTTTTATATAATTTTAAGGTGCGACAAAGTTATGTAAATTTTAATTTAAGTATCAAATTAAAATCATATTATTTTTATTGTTGAATATATTGTATTTATAATTGATTATTAAGTTGAATTGAATAATTTAATTAATGACGATAACTCCACTTTAGTGTGGGTAATAGGAGAGAGTTCAAACAATGATGAATAAAGTTGTTTGTGAAAATAACTCCACTTTCAGTGTGTAAAATATGTGGTGGAAATGTGATTTTAGGATTTTAAACCTTTAAAGAAAAAATCGAAGATATGTTTTCGCAGTAATTTAAAGGAGAATCGTAATTTAATCTATTGAGCAGTCTCCGTAAGTTTTCAGAAGGAGTTTTGAAAAAAGCTTTATTTTGAAAGAGCGATATTTTATTTTAGAACTGTAGTTCCTGATTTTTAGAGGTCGATGATCTTTTAACGGAATTTCAGATAGTTCATATCAAATGCACGCTGCAAATCTTAATCGGATCAAAATAATCAGTCACTATTTTTGAAAGTAATAATGAGTTTCTGGTATCTTAATGTCGACAAATTTTTTAACGAAATAAAAATCTAAATGTTTTTGCTAGAATCTGCTTAAGATTCCCCAGTGAATTTTAATATCATTAAACTTAAATGGATTTCCAAATTCATTTCCGTTTGATAATTGGAAACTCATCAAGCCGATTGGAATAAAGAAGTTAAAGCCAAGCCCGACGCTGTATAATTTTGGCTTTACATTAAGCGACTTATTGTTCAGCTGTCCATACTGACCAAAGACATCAAAGAAGGCCTGATTACCGATGAGATAACGGTATTCTAATCCTCCGTAATAATAAAAATCTGCTGCTAGAGAACTTTCGTTGAAACCCCGGAGAGAATTCCATCCCCCAAAACGGTAAAGTTCATTGGCTGAGAAATCCACTTTTGAATCCATCATGGCACCCTCGGCTTTGATGTTGAGAAAATGATTTCCGTTGATATGATAATTGTGTTCCCCGAAAAAGTAGAACTGATTTTGCGGAGCAGTAATATTATCTTTGGTATAAACTGTCGTAAGATAATCATATCCTGCGTTGATTTTGGTTTTGTAAAGAAATAAATCAATGTCTGTAGGTTCGATCATTTCAAACCAGATTCCGATTCCTTTTTTGTTGTAATCTTTTCCCTGAACGTAGAGAGAATCGATGATTGTAGAGCTTTCAAAAGTTCCTCTCAACCCGATTTTATTCCGGCTGTTCATGTGATAATACAATGCCGGAAGTGCTTTTACATTGGCGAAAGTAGAATCCTGTCTGAAGATATTCACCTTCATATTCAAACCAACATTTGATTTAAATAAATAGGGAATGTCTGCCTGGAGATCAAAGTTCTGACCTTTGTCCGGGTTTCTCTGCCAGTATAAATTAACGGTTTCAAAACCGTTGAACATATTTCTAAAATTCACATTCAGCGTTCCGTTTAAGGTGAATTTCTCTGTTTTATCATTTCCAAAACCAATCACTCCATCAAAACTGTTCGTCTTCTTCTTTTCCATGAAAAGATAAATCTGCGTAGAATCTTTAGTGAAAAGTGTTTGTGGAGGCCGTTCAAGACTTACGAAGGCATGGCTTTGAAAATTTTTATTAATTGAAATCAGGTTTTTATCATCGTATGTTTTGCCTTTGAATTCTTTTTCAAGATTTTTCATAAATCTTTTAGGAACTCTGGAGTATCCTTTTACAACAAAACCGTCAATGGTTCGCTTATTATTCTTGCTGATATCCAACTCAACGATCGGATACCCGTTTTTCTGACCTTTATATTTTGATTTTATTCTGCTGAATGCAAAACCTTCGTCAATATATTTTTTATTGATGACCTTTTTTGTAGAATCTAAATTTTTGGTAAAAAAATCACGTTCAATTTTATATCTCGTAACAATAGAATCAGAAAGCGTAACAAAAGTTTCATTGAAGTTTTTTCCTTTATCGTAGATAATTTCCGTACTGTCGCCTTTTATTTTCACGTCTTTCAATTCGGTAAAAAAGTAATTACTCTGCGCCAGAGAATCGAGAAATTTTACTGCAGAAACAGAATCTTTTACCTTTTTCTTAACCTTCGTTTCAGAATCAATCAGAAAATAATACTTCTTCTGCGCTTGTGTAAAAACGCAGAACAGGATAAAAAATATGTTTAGAAATAACTTCAACTAATAATAAAGTGCTACTTTTTTCATCATTCCATAGAATTCCAGGCAGAGAATTTTCTCTCAATGTTCAGGTTCAATAGGAATAACAAAGATGCTGTTTTATTTAGGAGGATTTAAATGTACTGTAATAACTGAATCTAAGACAGTTTATTATACTTCTTCATTAAATTCTCATACGTTCCCTGCGGTAATATCCATTTCAAAGGAACTCCGATTTTCTGGCCGAATTTACCGAAATAATAATGAGCTTTCCACTTCTTTTTAGTTAAAAGTTGATCAACATATTCAGCGACTTCCAAAGGTTCGGTTCCGTCGCCAACGTGAGAATTCATCAGAGCGTACACCTTTTCAAAAACATTTGCGTACGGCTCTGAAACTAAAGTCTTTACTCTGTTTTCTGCGATATTGGTTTTAATATCGCCCAAGTGAAGCGAGCAGACGTCGATGTTCCATGGGTAAACTTCATATCTCATGGCTTCTGTCACTTTGTCTAAAGCAGATTTTGAAGCTGAATAAAATCCACGGAAAGGCAGCCCCATTTCACTTCCGATACTCGAAACATTGATAATTTTGCCAAATTTATTCTCTCTCATTTTTGGTAAAACTGCGCTCATCATCTGAACGGCACCGACAAGATTCAGATTAAATAATTGTAGAATATCCTCTTTTGTAGAATCTTCCACGGCACCCACCATTCCCATTCCGGCGTTGTTGATCAGAATGTCAATTCTTGTTTCTGTTTTTAAAACTTCTGCAATGGCATTCTGAACAGCATTGTTATCTGTAATATCTGTCGGGATAGATTTAAAGTAGGAGCTTTCGGTAAATTTTCGGCTCAGACCGTAGACTTTATGACCTTTCTTCCCGAAATATTCCGCTAACACGAAACCGATTCCTGAGGATGTTCCGGTGATGATGATTGTTTGTGACATTAGTATTGTAAATGTTTATCTGAATTAGGAATTTTAATTGAATTTTCTCCAGGCTTAAAATTATTCATTTTTATAAGTTTTTTAAGCTTATAATTAAATTCTTTATGAAAATCTGCGGCTGGAGCTATTTTATCTTCCTGAAAACAGGGATAATATTTTTGATCCACGATTGCTCTTCCAGTTGAAAAATTAATTTCATCATACATATTGAATTCGCAGGTGTCATCAAAGTTCTGAAGTGAACCGATCAAATGAAAATCACCGTTTTGATAACGATAGGTATGCTTGTAAGTCTGTGTATGTCTTGAGTTTGTGCTGAATGATTGTGTAACAATCAGAGTCCCTTTTTTTATTGTTATTTCCGGCAAAGGATTAGATTCTGGTGAAAATCCAATTTCTTTTGGTAAAATTATGGTTGAATTTTTTGTCCAGATTTTAAGTTTTCCACTACTGTTTTTCAATATGAAAAGTTCTCTTTGTGGGCTTTTACGATTATAAAAAGATTCCACCTTTTTAGGAGAATCAAAAATAATTATCGTTTCGTCAATTCCATCTTTATCCAAATCTCCTGTTGTTTCAGCAATTTTTACATAATCTTTAGGAACAACGAGATCTTTCAATTCCTGAGATTGGGAAATTGTGAAAAGTAAAATTGTGAAGAGCGTAAAGAAATTTTTCATAAAAAATGATTAAAAACTCAATCCGATATCTTCTTTTTCAATCATTCCTGTATCTTCCAAATTACAGATACATCCTTTTACAGTTTTGTAATTTCCTGAAATTCTGCTTTCTTTTCCTTTGCTGTCTTTGATGATGATTCCCGCAGAGTAATCGTTTCCTTCAGAATGATACGCTCTGAACAGAACATATTCATATCCATTATTTTTAAATAAAAGATTATCGATTTCCATTCCGGCGTTGTCTTTTCCGCCGCCTCTCATGTACGAGTTGTAATGAAATTTCTTCCAGCTTTCTTTCGTTCTTTCTGCAGGAAATTCCATTTCAACTTTGTTTTTGCTGCCAAAACGGTACTGAATGTATCCGTTCTTTTTATCCTTAACCAAAGACATTCGCTTTCCATTTTTAGTTTCAAATGAATAAACAACTTCTTCGTTAGGTAAAAGATATTGCGCCCAGAATGTTGCCGGAATTAAAAACGTTAAGATGAAGATGTACTTTTTCATATGAGTCTAATTTGTCAAAATATTTTCCAAATCTTCCCAAAACATCGGATAAGATTTCTCTACCACATTTTCATCTTCAATATTCAATTCTTTTATTAGACAAAACGGTGCAAAACTCATCGCCATTCTGTGATCCTGATAGGTTTTAATCGAAATATTTTCTTCCGCATTTTTAAACGCTAAAGATTTTATCGTCAAATCTGTAATTTCCGTTTCTGTTCCTAGCTTTTTCAATTCATTATGAAGGGCTGCTAGTCGATCGGTTTCTTTAACTTTTAAAGTTCCCAATCCAGAAATTTCGAATGGAATCTTCAATGCTGCCGCGGTTACGCAGAGTGTTTGTGCGATGTCCGGACAGTTATTCATATCCAAAACAATCTTTTCAGGAAAATGAAAATCCTCAATAGGTTGAAGAGTCAATTTATGTTCGCCTTCCGTGAAAATAGTTTTAATCCCAAAAAACTTTTCATAAATCTCTGCAATCGCAGAATCTCCTTGTGTGGATTCTTGGTAAAAGCTTTTCAGATGAACCGTTTCTCTTCCAATCGCAGCGAATGAGTAGAAGTATGACGCAGAGCTCCAGTCGCTTTCAACTTCATAATTGATGGTTGGTGATCGATGATTGATGACGGATTCTACTTTGATTGTGTTTCCCTCGAAATTATTTTTAATTCCAAAACGGGTTAAAATATTGAGTGTCATTTCGATGTATGACCTTGAAGTCACTTCGCCTACTAAATTAATTTCCAAACCGTTTTCCAGTTTTCCGGCAATCAGCAGGAGAGATGTGATAAACTGGCTCGAGATATTTGCAGGAACATTCACTTTTTTCTCAGTAATCTTTCTTCCAGTAATTTTCAACGGTGGAAAACCTTCATTTTCCAAATACTCAATTTCAACTCCCAAATTCTGTAAAGCGGTTACCAAATTTTTTATCGGTCTTTCTTTCATTCTTCCTGAACCGGTAAGAATGGTCGTTTTACCTTCCTGAATTGAATAATAGGATGTCAGAAAACGCATCGCCGTTCCTGCATGATGAATGTCAACAGTTTCAGACTCCGAAGACAGTGCTTTTTTTAATAATTGTGTATCCTGAGAATTGGATAAATTCCCAATCTGTATGTTTGAAAACAGACCTTCTAAAATCAATAAACGATTCGAAATACTTTTCGAACCGCTGATTTGTATGGTTTTATTTCCTGTTAATTTTGATTTTTCTAACTTCATATTCTTTAGCCGGAAGCTGGAGGTAGGAGGCTGGCAGTTTAAATCTTGTTTTAAACTTCCGGCTTCTGTCATCTCACTTCCTACATTATTTTAATTTTTCATTGTTCTGATGCCGGTCTTTGTCGCGATCAGTTTTCACTTTCATTTTTTTATCAAAGGCTTCCTGTAGATTGGTCCCGGTTTGATTGGCTAAACATAAGGTTACAAACAAAACATCGGCTAATTCCTCGCCTAAATCTTTGGTTTTGTCGCTTTCCTTTTCGCTCTGTTCGCCGTATCTTCTGGCAATGATTCTTGCAACTTCGCCAACTTCTTCGGTCAGCATTGCCAGATTCGTCAGTTCATTGAAATAACGGACGCCAATGGTTTTGATCCATTCATCGACTTGCTGCTGCAGATTTGTAATTTCCATTAAGATTTGTGATTAATCTGTTGCTCCAATATACTTATTTTGGCATTCAGCTTTTCTATTTCGTCTTCTCTTTCTTGAGTATTTGATTGTCCCAATTTTTCTGTGAAGTTGGCAACTCTTTTAAAAAACTTTCTCACAGCTAAGTAAACTACAATAAGAATAAGTAGACTAGCAATTTTGAAGATATTAAAATCCATTTCTACACTTTAAATTATTGATAAGCTCCCAAAGTCGGACTTGTAGTTCTTGTAGCTCCGACAATATCCGTCGGGACGGTTGCTGCAATTGAAACTGCACCTTTATTTCTTGCCGGAGAATCTGCTTTCACACGAAGATTCATTTGAGCAGCAAAATAATTCACGAATTTCGGATCTTCATTTTTTATACTTTGAATCACATTCATAGGATTGTTATCAAATGTAAAGCCTGAACCAGAAGCTCCTGCGTATTTTATAGAAGAATTCTGAATACGGTACTGAAACTGCTGTCCTGGCGTCTGTTCAAAGTTTACGGAATCGTCTCTGTCTGAGTATACAATACTGTTCAGGATATTTAAATTCTGCAATGCGCCCTGCTCGGTTTGCCCACTTTCGTTTTTCCATTCGTTCGTTGCGAAAATCCCCAAGCGGTTAAGAGATCCCATCGTTGCTGAATAGTTGGCAATGGTAGAGTGAGTATATGTGTGATTTCCACCTTTGAAAATCCCGATTGCGGCTTCACCACAATTATTCATTACCAAATTACTCCCATTTATCTCAGAAGCAACTGCGTAAATTCCGTATTCCTGAAAAGTGTGGATGAACGAGTTTTTGATAATTGCACTGGCCTGTTTCATTTCAAGGCCTCTTGTTCCGCCGAAAAGTCTGGTGTGATTCATATTTAAAAGAGAACCTGCCGCCATTCTGATAGAGTTCCAGTTTTTTGGAATGGTATCGTAGTAGGAATCATTTCTGTCTCCACGCATAATAACCTGGTCGCTTTGAGTTCCGTTGATGTTTAAAGTTCCTCCTGCAGCTACTTTCATTCCGCTGTTTTTATGGAAATATACTTTCGTTCCAGCCTGGATGTCTAAAGTTACACTTGGATCTATTGTGAGATCACCGTAGATGATTTTTGCTTTATTGTTAGTCCATGTAGTATTGCTGCTTAAAACATTGGGGTTTGTAGGAGTCTGTATAAAAAATTCAGCATCCTGAACGACAGAGAATAAAGTGACATGTTGCTGTCCTGCCGGACTCGTGAAAACCACACGGTCTTCTGCAATTGCCTCAGGGCCAGTAGCCTGTGGGGCAATTTCAACGTAGATATACAGGCTGTCTTTTTTTCTTAGTGGAACGTTGGTGAAATCATGACCGGCTTTTCCGTCAACATTAATCTTATATAAAGAAGCAGCCCCTTTTTCAAGACTGATTCTTGGGATCATAATATCTTTATCTTCATTGTTGTACACTTTCACAGCATAGGTCTCAGACCTTACCTGATGATAAACGGTATCACAAAATACAGTATCTCTCGAAAAACTCAGTTCCTGGGAAGGTGCATCAAAAGAGATCTCATCTTTATTACACGAAACGGCAAAAACAAGTACCCAGAAAGAACAAAACAGAAGTAATTTGAATTTCATCGAAAGTAAAATTTAATATAGATTTCAAATTTAACGAAAATACTTCAATTTTCATATGTTCCGGTTTTATTGTTTTTACTGTCGTATGCTATTGAGGCGGTTTGAAATTACTTTATACCAGACTATTTGTAATCTGTGAAAAATTATTACATAACTATTTGTATATTATAAAAAATATTGTATTTTTGCAACCTAAAATTTAGCAGAGAAATACCATTACTATTTCGAAAGCAAAACTTTAATTTTTTTAAAAAATTGTATTATGAAAAAAGGAATTCACCCAGAAAATTATAGACTTGTTGTTTTCAAAGATATGAGTAACGACGAGGTATTTGTAGGAAAATCTACTGCTGACACTAAAGACACTATCGAGCACGAAGGTGTAGAGTACCCATTGATCAAAATGGAAATCTCTTCTAGCTCTCACCCTTTCTACACAGGAAAGACTAAATTAGTTGATACTGCAGGTAGAGTAGACAAGTTCATGAATAAATACAAGAAATTCTCTAAGTAATTTTTTGTTTTAAAAATATTTAAAGTCTTCCAAATTTTGGGAGACTTTTTTTATGGTTAAATTTTTTCACAATTAAAATTTCCGTAGCCAAAATTAATCTCAGGATTTGTATTTTTGCTCTGAGTAGAAATTAGATAATAAAGCCGTGAAACTTCAAGCTTTTAAATATCTAACGTCTAACATCTAACAACTAACATCTAAAAAAATGCAACTCGTATTCTCCGATGCACAATATTGGGAAGATTTTCTTCCACTTACTTTTACCCGTCCTGTAGCAGAAATGCGATGCGGAATTTTAACCTTCTCTGAAAGGTGGCAGAAAATTTTAGAAAATACAGACGTTTCTTTTTTCACCGAAAATTATCTTCAGGGTAAATTTAAAAATCCCGAAGATGTAGAAAGTCTTTTTCTGGTAACTAATTTTTTACCGACCCACACCATTGTTCAGCAGATAAAAGATTTACAGTTGGGCGAAGCTTTGGTGTATGAAGATGAGCTCATTGCTGCAAGAATCAATATGAAAGGTTTTTCTCTGAATCAGATTGAGAAAATGACCGATATCAAAGAAGAACTTATTTTCTTTAAAAAACCGACTGATCTTTTTACCTATAATGATAAAGCCATCGATTTTGACTTTGAATTATTGACCCAGGGGAAAACTTCTCAGGAATTGTCTTCCACCAACGGATTTTTAGGTGATAAAAAAGATCTGTTCATTGAAGAAGGAGCTCAGGTAGAATTTTCTACCATCAATACCAAAACCGGTAAAATCTATATCGGGAAAAATGCAGAAGTGATGGAAGGCTGTAATCTGCGGGGCCCGATAGCGTTGTGTGAAGAGTCTAAATTTAATTTAGGCGCAAAAATTTACGGTGCAACCACTGTTGGACCTCATTCTAAAGTGGGTGGCGAAGTGAATAACATTATCATTTTCGGATATTCTAATAAAGGTCATGACGGTTTTATAGGAAATTCTGTGATCGGCGAATGGTGTAATCTGGGTGCAGATACCAATTCTTCTAATCTTAAAAATAATTACGCCAGTGTAAAACTTTGGAATTACAGAACCAAACATTTTGAAGATACAGGATTGCAATTTGCCGGTCTGATTATGGGAGATCATTCTAAAACCGCAATCAACACGCAGTTAAATACAGGAACAGTGATTGGTGTAGCTTCCAATATTTTCAGAGAAGGATTTCCGCCGAATCTTATTGAAAGCTTTTCTTGGGGCGGATTTAAAGATGATGAAAGATTTAAATTAGACAAAGCCTACGAAGTTGCCGAGAAAGTGATGGCAAGAAGAAAACTGCCGCTGACAGACGATGACAAGGCAATTTTAAAACATATTTTCGACGAATATTAGCGCGTATTATAATGAAACTTCAAACTTTTTTGAAGTTTTTTTGTTTTGGATGTAATATATTTCAGTTTTTAGATGTCTTACTTATAGAAACAAACTTATGACCCAAGAGACTTTCAAGAATACGGTTTTCATTCTCAAAGATGAGATGTATCGTTTTGCGAAAAGATTTGTCATGAGCAGTGATGAGGCAGAAGATGTGGTGCAGGATTTAATGATCAAGTTTTGGCAGAAGAAAGATGAGCTGGAGCAGTTTGGAAATTTTAAATCTTACGCATTGAAATCTGTGAAAAATGAATGCCTCAACCGTTTGAAACACCACGACGTGCAGTTGGGTTTTGCAGATCTGCAGCTTCACCGGTCGGAACTCTACAGTATGGATGTGAACAATCTGAAGGAACAGATCATTGGTTTTATCAATCAGCTTCCTGAGAAGCAGAAAATGGTCATCCATTTGAAAGATGTAGAAGAGTATGATGTGTCTGAAATTTCCACCATGCTGGAAATGGAAGAAAATGCAGTAAGAGTGAATCTTATGCGGGCAAGACAAAAAGTAAAAGAACAAATCTCACAACTGATGAGCTATGAACAACGATCAATATCAGGATAAATATACAGAAGTCTTCAAAGACTTAAAAGAAGAAAAAATGAACTGGGATTTTGAAGATTTTCTTCAGAAAGCAGAGAATAGTGCCAGTGATGAAGCTGACATTATTCCGATAAGCAAAGCCAAACCTTCATTTCCAAAATGGTTTTGGATGGCTGCGAGTATAATTTTGCTTGTCAGTGCCGGATTTATTTTTAACCTTGATCAAAACGGAAATGTTGAAGATCAGGCGCAATTGGTTGAAAATGAAATTCAAAAGCAAAAATCTGATTTCATTAAAGAAAATCACGAGCATCAGACTCAGGTTGCTGTACTGAGCAGCGACTCAATTTCGGGTGAGAAAAAAGATTCGATCTTTCAGGAAGTTTCTTTGGCTGAAGTGGATGTTTTAGATAAAATTCTCTCAAAGAAAAGCAGAATTAAAAAGGAAACCAAACCAAGATATGTCAACAATACCGGAGTTCAAAATATTAAAGATTCCACCGGTTACCGAGATTCTTATGTTATCGTAAATGGTAAAAGAATCGATAATGTAGAAGAGGCAATCAACGTTACAAAATATTCCTTTCAGGTTGTGGCCAACAACATGAATCAGGCTTTGGCTCAACCCAAAGTAATGGACAATGTAGAATACTAACAGAAATCAATTATAGATTACGCAACTGATCAGGCGCTTGTAGTCAACTAAATTTAAATTAAAGTCATGAAAAAAATATTCATCATATTCGCGCTCGCTTTTTCACATTTTTTCGATGTGTACGGGCAGAAAGAAAAACTGGATCAGCTATTCGATAAGTATCAGGAAGTTGAAGGTGTTACCTCTATCAAAATTGCCAAGCCTATGTTTGGAATGCTCAGCAATCTGAATATTGCAGATTCTGAACTGGATCAGATTAAACCTCTGCTTGCAAAAATCGACGGATTAAAAGTTCTGATTACAGAAAGTCCTGAAGACGGAAAATCTTCAAATAATCTCAATCAGCTGAATAAAGAAATTACGTCTTACCTCAAAAACATGAATTACAGCGAGATGATGTCTGTGAAAAATGGGGACAGCAAAGTTAAATTTCTTTCTTCCGAAGCCAAAAACGGAATTCTTGAAGATATTCTTTTAAGAATAGACAGCGGGAACGGCGAGAATATTCTGGTGATGCTGGATGGAAAACTTTCAATGGATGACGTCAACAAAATTATAAATTCCGGAGAAACTCAAACGGGCTCTTCAACCACAACAACCGTAAAAAACAGTTTTAATGCTGACAGTGATTCGTCTTATCTAAATGGTGAAAACAGAAATGTGGGTAACTTCTCAGGAATAGAAGTAAGCACAGGAGTAAATGTTGTTTTCAAACAGGAAAATGCAACCAGTGTGAAAGTTTATGCAGATTCTGATAAACTCCAGAATATCATTACAAAAGTGGAGAATGGCGTTTTAAAGATCTACATCGATAATAAGGGCGCCAAGAAGATGAAATTTAAAAATTTAAGCGTCAATATTTCTTCTCCAAATATGAATAATATCAAGACTTCGTCAGGTTCTATTTTCAATGTTGTGAATTCTATTAGAGAAAATAATGTGAAAATTGATGCTTCGTCAGGATCGAATGTTGCCGGAAAGTTTATAGTAAACAATACCATCGACTTTGGGGTTAGCTCAGGTTCTACTGTCAAGGCAAGCATTACTTCAGGCAAAATTATGGTTAAAAGTTCCAGCGGTTCAAGTGTCAGCTTAGAAGGAAATTCAGATTTAGGGATGATTGATGTGAGCAGTGGAGCAGCTGTAAAAGCGGAAAGTTTAAGAATCAATAACGCAGAAGTGGAATCTACATCAGGAAGCAGTGTTTCTGTAAATGTAACAGATAAGATGAGAGTGAAAGCCTCTTCAGGAGGTTCGGTAAGATACAGAGGAAATCCTAAAATTGATTCTGATGTGAGTAAAACGTCAGGGGGAAGTCTTTCATCTATCAATTAATTAAAACAGAAGCCATGAAAATCCTAAAAATTGTAGTAATAGCCATCTTTGCCCTTTCTTTCATGCAGTCTTGCGTAGTTTCGAAAAAACCGAATATGGAATTCTTTTCGAATGCAGATTATGATTATCAGGGAGCCAGATTCGTGAGTTTTAATGTTCCGCTGTTTCTTGCGAAGCCTTACATCAAAAGAGCACTGAAAGAAGATGGAGAAAGCGAAGCGGTATATGATCTCGTAAAGAAAGTGTCTAAAATAAAAATTATGACCGTCGAAAACGGAAACAAAAAAATGCTCAATGATTATTCCAATTATTTAAACAACAATAATTACGAAGACTGGGCAACCATTAAACATGACGGCAATAACGTTAATGTAAGAGTGAAGCAGAAAGGCGAGTCTATCAAAAATATGCTGATTACCGTAAACTCAGATAAAGAACTGGTCTTCGTAGATGTTAAAGGAAGTTTCACTGCTGATGACATTTCAATGATGATTAATAATGTTTCAGATAAATAATTCATATTAACTTATTTTTATATTGTGGAAGGTCGCAATCTTTTAGATTGCGGCCTTTTTTAATATAAAATATTGATTATTAAGTTTTATTTAAACTATTAAAAAGCATTTTCGTATCTCGCTAAAAAGCCTTAATTTTGCAAGAAAGTAAAGATGTCTATTCATAACAAAATTGTAGAGACAGCCATCACTTTCGATGACGTTCTTCTCGTACCTTCTTATTCAGAAGTTTTACCTAATCAGGTTTCTTTAAAATCAAGACTTACCGATAAAATCACGCTTAATGTTCCGATAGTTTCCGCTGCAATGGATACGGTTACGGAAGGCGAACTGGCTATTGCTTTGGCAAGAGTTGGTGGTTTAGGTTTCATACACAAGAACATGACGATTGCTGAGCAGGCTGCACAGGTAAACCGTGTAAAGCGTTCAGAAAACGGAATGATCTCTGATCCTGTGACTCTTACAAAAGATCATACTTTGGCTCAGGCTAAAGAAACAATGGCTAAATATAAAATTTCTGGTCTACCGGTGGTAGATCCGGATAATGTTTTAATTGGAATTATTACCAACAGAGACGTGAAATATCAGGAAAATCTTGATATGAAAGTCGAAGAAATCATGACCAAAGAGCATTTGATTACTTCTGACAAGAGCACAAACCTGGAAAAGGCTAAAGAAATTCTTCTTAAAAACAGAGTTGAAAAACTTCCAATTGTAGATAAAGATTATAAGCTGGTAGGTTTAATTACTATTAAAGATATCGATAATCAGTTAGAATATCCAAACGCAAACAAAGACGAAAACGGGCGCTTACTGGTAGGTGCCGGAGTTGGAGTAGGTGAAGATACAATGGATAGAATTGCTGCTTTGGTGAAAGCTGGAGTAGATATTATTGCTATCGATTCTGCCCACGGACATTCTAAAGGAGTTTTGGATAAAATTTCAGAAATCAGAAAAGCATATCCGGATCTGGATTTGGTAGGTGGAAATATCGTAACCGCTGAAGCAGCAAAAGATTTGATCAAAGCTGGAGCTAACGTGCTTAAAGTAGGTGTTGGTCCCGGTTCTATCTGTACGACAAGAGTTGTTGCCGGTGTCGGTGTTCCTCAGTTGTCAGCAATTTACAATGTTTACGAATATGCTAAATCTAAAAATGTAGCCGTAATCGCTGATGGAGGTGTTAAACTTTCAGGAGATATAGTAAAAGCGATCGCAAGTGGAGCAGGAGCTGTAATGGTAGGTTCACTTTTAGCAGGAACTGATGAATCTCCAGGAGAAGAAATTATCTATCAGGGAAGAAAGTTTAAAGCGTATCAGGGAATGGGAAGTCTTTCGGCAATGAAGAGAGGTGGAAAAGAGAGATATTTCCAGAGTGAGGCTAAGAAATTCGTGCCTGAAGGTATTGAAGGTCGAGTTCCGCACAAAGGGAAGTTAGAAGATGTAATTTTCCAATTGACCGGAGGTCTTAGAGCAGGAATGGGTTACTGTGGAGCAAAAGATATTGAAGCTCTACAGAAAGACACCAAAATGGTAATGATCACAGGAAGCGGATTGAAAGAATCTCATCCACATGACGTTATCATTACTTCAGAAGCTCCGAATTATTCTTTATAATTAATCGTCATACATAAATAAAAAAACTCACAGATTTTTCTGTGAGTTTTTTATTTCGTTTAAATGGATCTTTATTCTGACAGCAAAGAAGAAAGAGATTCTTCAGTTCCGTCATAGCCTTCCCACTTTTCACCATTGACAAAAAATGATGGAGTACCATTAACACCGCTTCTCACGCCGCCTTCGAAATCTTCTTCAATTTTATTCTGCAGTTCTGCACTTTCGATATCGTTTTTTACAGCATCAGGGTCAAGTCCGACTGCTTCCACAAGTTGCGCCAGCGTTTCCTCACTTAAATCTGCGTGGCTCTGAAAAATCTGATCGTGCATCTCCCAGAATTTACCCTGTTTTGCAGATGCTTCTGCTGTTGCAGCGGCGGCCATTGCATTTGGATGAGCATCTTTTAGAGGGAAGTTTCTGAAAACAAAAGCTACCTCTTTTCTGTTTTCATCTACAAATTTTTTAACGATCGGAAATGCATCTCCGCAGTGTGAGCATTCGTAATCTCCATATTCTACAAGAACTATTTTTGCGGTATTGGGATCACCTACTATATGATCATTTTCACTTACTGGTATGGTTAAAGACATAATATTTATTGATTTTTTGTTAATGTTTCTAATGCTTCGATGATTCCGTCTGCTCCCGGATTAATTCCATCTGGAGACAGATAACTCCATTGGATAATTCCTTCCGTATCAATGACAAATAAAGCTCTCTGTGAAGTCCCGTTTTCTTCATTGTATACTCCGTAAGCTTTTGAAACTTCGCCTTTCGGATTGAAATCTGCTAAGAGAGGATAATGTAGTTTTCTGTCTGAACTGAAAGCGTCGTGACACCAGGAGCTGTCAACAGAGATTCCAACAATATCCGCACTGTATTTATGGAAAATACTCAGCATTTCATTATACAGGACGACCTGGTCTCCGCATACGGGACTCCAGTCTGCAGGATAAAAAACTAAAATTAAATTTTTCCCTGAAAAATCTGAACGTTTCAGTTTCTGATCAGGAGTTGCGTTAAGTTCAAAGTCGGGAGCTGAGGTTCCTTTTTCTAGTATCATAATAATATTTTGTGGTGGTTTATATTGATTCAGGATATTTTTCTGAATTTAAATTTTCTCTTAATAACAGCATTTAAAAACTGCCCTTTAGATTTTGCTGCCCTGAATTTATCAAAGATTCCCTGTGGAACTTTTAAGTAATCATAAATCGAGCCTGACTGATATATAATTCTTAATATTTCAGTTTCAGGAATGTAGAAATAATGATTGACGACACTCGAAGGCATGCATGACTGGATACAAAAAATATTCCCTTTGCAGTATTTAACATAAATTTAAAACCGACTATATATAAAAAAACCTTTCAGTAAAACTGAAAGGCCTGTAGTGAAATTATTTTTTTAGATTTTCTTTAAAATCATCAATCCTGAAATCGGTGAGAAAGTTTCCTTTTTCTATCTTTTCTTTTGAATACAGTCTGAAATCATTTTCAGTTTTTTCTAAAAGATAATCATAAGGCCCTACCTGTGAAATTAATTTAACCAAAACCGGAGAAATCTCAAGACAGATAAAAAGTCCCATAATAAAAGCAGCTGCGGTCGCGATAATTGCTGAATTTTTCCCCAGCTCATCCAATGCCTGAAGTCTGGCAGCAAAACCGTTAAATTTATCCTCAATCGTTTCTGTTGATTTTCTTTCGGTTTCTAAATTGGTGTAAACTTTCGAAATTTCCTTATCTAAATATTCCAGTCGCGGAGCTGCCTGCTTCTGATAATTTTCCAGATCAACTCTTCGCTGTTCTTTCAGTTCCTGTTTTCTTTTGGCATTAGAGCCGAAGCCCTCTTTACCACTCGTAAGTCCGGTTTTTGTACCGAGAATTTCTTTTTCAAGTTCTACAGCAGCAGAGTCATAAGATTTTTGATACTGTGCGATTTTATCAGAGATCTGTTTTTTTTCGGTGTCAAAAGGCCCGCTCTGCTGAAGAATTCTTCCGCTCATTTCACCCTGAAGCTGTTTTTTATTTCTTTGAATGATGGTATTCAATTGCTTGTTGACTTCCTTTTCAAAAATTTTCAGCTCCAATGGTTTAGAGATAATGATTCCTAAAAATGTTGCTAAGATCAATCTGGGAATCGACATCAAAATCTGATTCCACCATGTTCCTGTTTTTTTTATCGACGAAACAATGTATCGGTCAAGATTAAAGATCATTAAGCCCCACAAAATTGCAAATCCCACCGAGATCCAGATATCATCGAAAATCGTAAACATTGCGTAGCCTGCCGAAAGGGTTGCAAAAATTGCGGTAAATAATACAATTCCACCGATTCCGGAAAATTTATTCCACTCGCTGGGCGTTTTTCTGAGGATGTGAATGTTTCCTCCAGAGCAGATCATCAGGAATTTTTGAAACCAATTTATTGAATGACTGTTCTGATTTATAGTTTGTTGAATGTTTTTCATTATTGAAAATTTATACAAAATTAGTATAAAAAATCATACCAATGTTACAAATAGTAATATGTTTTACCAAGTAATCATCATCGAGCAAGCAATCTATTGAATTTCAATGTTTTATTTATAATGGGTGAAATTTATTTTAACCGATCAGGATTTTGCTTTAGAAAGCTCTCCCAACCTGTGTAAGATTTTGTATCAGCAATAGTTCCGGAGTTGAAATGGTGACAGACTGCGACAGCCAGTCCATCAGATGCATCCAAATATTTCGTAGGAAATTCTTTAAGATTTAAAAGGTTTTTCAGCATTCCCGCAACCTGCTCTTTGCTGGCATTTCCGTTTCCGGTAATGGCCATCTTTATTTTTTTTGGAGAATATTCTGTGATAGGTATATTCCGGTGGAGACTTGCTGCCATCGCAACACCCTGGGCACGTCCTAGTTTCAGCATCGACTGTACATTTTTACCAAAAAATGGAGCTTCCAAAGCAACCTCATCTGGATGAAATTCATCGATTAAGGCTAAGGTTTTGTCGAAAATATATTTCAGTTTTGTTTCGTGATTGGGATATTTTTTTAAAATTAATTCATGAATGGAAATCATTTCCATCTTTCCCTTTTTTACCGAAATAAGTCCGAAACCCATAATGGCAGTTCCTGGGTCAATACCTAAAATTATTTTCTCTGTTGAAATCATCGCATCAAAGATAAGTGTTTCTGCATTTTCAGTGAAAGTATTATTGTAATCTTTACATATAAATTTATCGGTGTTCAAGCATTTTTTCAGCGATCGAAATCCATTTTCCGTCATGGCGTAGAAGTGAAATCCTGTCAACGATAAATTTAGTTTTAAATTCTTTTTCTTGATAGATTCCCCAGGCTTTAAATAATTTTCCCAGCTCAAATCTCTGTATCCTACGGTTATGTGAGGGTTGAAGGAATATTCTGTAAAACTAAATTTTTCTTTTACTCTCAAATGCAGATCTTTCAAATGTTCATTTTCTTCTGGTTTTATAAACAGAACCGGATTTTTAGGATTCGGAAAACTTCCGAAACCGTTCAGGGTAATCTCAAATGGAGAAACGTTGGTGTCGATTTTATGAAAGGCCGCCAGAATATCACTTTCTAAATCTACAGTTCTGTTGAACGGAGGAAATAAAGTAATGTGTGCATCATTTTTTAAAGCTTTAGAATTATTAAAGTTTAAAGCTAAATCTTCTTTATAGATCTTTACCTTATCGATAATTTCCTGCGGTGGATAGATGGCTATGAAATACATTTTTTTCATACCGTAAAAATAAGTTTTTAAAAATTATTCAATAAAAATTGATACATAAGAAAATTATACATAGATTTGTTATGTATAAAATTACGAATTGAAAAAAAACAGTCTTTATAAAGGAACTTTGCAGAACATCATTTTGAAATTACTTTCAAAAGAGGTGAAGATGTATGGTTACCAAATGACCCAGCGGGCAAAGGAATTGACAGAGGGGGAGCTGGAAATGACAGAAGGCGCTCTGTATCCTTTGTT
This sequence comes from Chryseobacterium kimseyorum, assembly GCF_025971945.1. GTDB lineage: Bacteria > Bacteroidota > Bacteroidia > Flavobacteriales > Weeksellaceae > Chryseobacterium > Chryseobacterium kimseyorum. The sequence goes on along the minus strand of NZ_JAPDHW010000011.1, from coordinate 82,736 downwards.
GCACAAATTGGAAGGTGACGGTTTGATTATCTCTGAAATTCAAAAAATAAACGGCAGGGACCGCAAATATTATCTTTTGACTGAGAAAGGGATGAAACAGCAAGCCGATCAGGAAGCCGAAATGAAATCTTATTTATTCAATCTAAATACCATTTTCAATATATGATGAACAAGTTTCAGGAGCAGGAAGTAAAAGATTTCCTGCGAAGAAAAAATCTCAGCACTGTTATTTTAAACGAAGTCTATGATCATTTTGTAATCCAAATTTCAGAACTGGTGCAAGAAAACTTCAGTTTTCAGGAAGCATTTCTTAAAACAAAAGTTTCCTGGCAACATGAGCTGGAAATGGTGAATGCTGATGTTTATCATTCAAAAAAATTGCGAGAATTGAAAAGACGGTTTTGCAATCCAGGTTCAGTAACATCATTTTTTCATCAATATGTCTTTCTCTGATTGGCTTAGCTGCATTTTTATTTTTCAATGATTATTTCTACATCATGCAAATCAGTTTAGGTGTTGTCTCATTATTCATGCTTTTATACAATTTTGCATTCAGAAAAATGAAGTTCAGAGAATACATTGAATTGACTTTTCATCCTTTGATTTTGAAAAACCTGATTTTAGGATGTATGTTATTTTTAGTGGTAGGTTATTTTACCCAAGGTGAACTTTTTGGGGATTTTGAAATCATTAAAGTTTTTAGCATCTACACTGGATTCGTCCAAATTCAACTGCTGTATTTCAGAAGTAAAAAAGTAAATGTCTTAATCTAAATAGTTTAAAAATGATTACCTCAGCAGAAGAGAAGCAGATTGACGAATATCTGATTTTGAATAAACTTCCATTAGATATTTTACTGGAAGTTCGTGATCATATGATTTCCCAGATTTCAGATCTTCAAATTTATGAAAATCTAAGTTTTGATCAGGCTTTTTTTAAAACTAAAATTGCTTGGGAACCTGAATTTAAAATGACAACATATTCTGCTTTTTCTCTTGAGCATATACCTGCTATTTTCAAAAAAATTGTAAAAGCAAATTATCGAAAAATCTTTAAAAAAGCAATCTCCATTGCTGCGATTTCTTTTGTTTTAAATTTGCTACTGATTTACATTTCTCCAAATGAAGAAACTTTCAAGTTGTTTTTTAAAATTCAGAATGCTTTTTTCATTGCTGTACCTGTTTTCTTTATACTAAGCAATTACAAAATTTGGAAATACTTTAAAAAAGATTTTAAGTACAGAGGAAAAATATTTTACTCAATGTACCAACAGAATTTAGGACTTATAATTGTCAGTATTACGACAATGATTCAGGGAGTAAACGGTAATGGTAAAGCATATACTTATTTATTTTTAAAAGAAGGAAATAGTGGTCTTACACCTTTTTTTATTATGCTGTTTGTTCCTTTGCTGCTGCAAACGCTAGTAGTTTTTGCAATTATCAATTTCCTTGAGCATAAAAAGTCTTTACAGAAAATTCAGAACTTCATCAAAGTTTCAGAAGCTGATTGATTTAGTTGAAAGAAACATTCTCCATCATATCCGTAAAATTCTTGATCTCACGATGAGGTTTGAACGTATTGCTTTTCCCTTTTTCTTCATCGGCAATATTTGATAAAATAATCACTGAAGTTTTGGTTTCAGGATAATAAATATTGAGCGAAGGCGATCCTTTAATGTAACCGCTGTGAAAATACGCCAAAGGTTTTCCTGTATTCATCATAATTCCGTAACCGTAACCCATTTTCCCGAAAATCGGATGTTGTCTTTCGGCGCTTTTGTTTAAGAATTTTTTTAAAGTTTCCGGTTGTATCACTTTTCCTGAGTAGAGAGAATTGTTCCAAAGATGAAGATCATCGATTGTTGAGAGAATTCCGCCAGCAGCGGTTCCGATTTCTTTATTACCTAATCTTTTGGGCATGTTGGCGATTTTTTCAAAATTTTTCTCATTCCCCAAATAAGCTCCTGCAAAATTTTCTCCTTCAAAAAGATTTCCCGTGGAAGAGTTTTTCATTCCGATTTTTTTGAATAAATCTATCACATTCTCATCATAAGATTTCCGCGAAACCTGTTCAATGATTTTTCCTAAAGCATTAAAGCCGTCATTGGAATAATTAAAACCTGATCCACTTTTAAATAATAGTTTTTCACCAAAATTATTCAGTCCGGAAGTGTGATTCAGAAGTTGATGAATGGTGATGTTGCCGTAATCTTTAGTCTGAAATTCTTTTAAGTATTTTGAAACCTTATCCTCCAGATTTAATTTTCCTTCTTCCATTTTCAATAAAATCAGGACAGCAGTAAACTGTTTGCTGACAGATCCTATGGCAAAAACGGTTTGGTGGTCTATTTCTTTTTTATTTTTAAAATCAGAGAAACCGTTATTTTTTCTAAAAATTTCTACAGAATCTTTAAAGACGGCCACGCTGCCATTAAACGTGTATTTTGAAAATACAGAATCGAGCTGAAGAGTGTAAAGTTTTTTTTGATAAACCGCAACAGCAGAATCGGCGATGGCTTTTTTATCAATTGGAGCTACTTCTTGAGGTTTTTGACAGGAGAGAATTAAGATGAACAGTGTTGATAGAAGGAAGGATTTTTTCAGCATTTAGTTTGTTTTGCTAAAAATATAAAAAAAATTAATATTCTGAAAAATCAATTATTCTGGAATCAAATCACTAAACCAAAAGACATATTCTCCGTCTTCATCATTCTCTGACGATTTTGGTTTAAGATACGTCTTCATAACTGTTTCACCGATTTCAAATGCAATTGGCTTATTAAAAATCGGACCATCAAAAGTGAAAGTGTGAAACTCTCCATTTTCGCCACACGGATCAACGTTTTCAGGTAAGCCTTTCAGGAAGTTCTTATCAATAATTCTTCCGGCAAAACTTTTATCGAGATAGGTTTCATTGACGCAGGTGACAATCGTTTTAAAGCCCAAATTTAAAAATTCATGGATGAGTTTGCCAGTGTTCTGTTTCCATAATGGAAAGACGGCTTCTATTCCGATCTTTTCCAGTTGTTTCTCGCGATACTCTTTTAAATCTTCCAGAAAAATATCTCCAAAAACAGAATGGGTAATGCCTTGAGATTTGATCTCCTTCATGGTTTTAGACATAATTTTCTGATATTCTTCCATTGACGGTTCTCTGGGTATTTCCATTTTAATTAAAGGAAATCCTAAACTCTCGGCTTGTTTTTCTAATAATGAAACAGATACACCATGCATCGAAATTCTTTGAAACTCCTGATTGATACTTGTTAAGAGAGAGGTAATTTCAAAATGATCTTCTTTTAAAATTTTGTATAAGGCAAGAGCAGAATCTTTTCCGCTGCTCCAGTTGAAGATGGATTTGGGTTTCATGTCGCAATATTAATATTAAATTATGATATGAAAAAGTTGCAGTCCGAGGTATTTTAAATATCTCATTAATTAAAAAAATCATCAGCAAGGTGAAATATCTATTTGTGACATTAAAAAATTTTATAAATTTAAAACCTTAAAATAATTACATGAAAAATTTTTTATTGGGTACTGCTGTCCTCTTTTTTACCGGCAGTATCAATCCTGTATTTTCCCAAAAAACTGAAACTCCCAAATTTGTAAGCAACACTGAAGGTATTAAAGAATACACGCTCAGTAACGGCATGAAAGTTCTCTTAATTCCTGATGCCTCACAGAGTAACATGATTGTAAATATTGTTTACAATGTTGGTTCTAAACATGAAGGATACGGAGAAAAAGGAATGGCGCACTTACTCGAGCATATGCTGTTTAAAAGTACCAAAAAATTAGGTGATATTAAAAAGCAGTTATCTGATAAAGGTGGAAATGCCAATGGTACGACGTGGTACGACAGAACCAATTACTATGAAATCTTCCCATCCAGCGATGAAAACTTGAAGTGGTCTTTGGAAATGGAAGCTGACCGAATGGTCAATGCAACGATTTTACAAACCGATTTGGATAAAGAATTTTCTGTTGTAAGAAATGAATTCGAAATTGGAGAAAACAATCCGGGTAGTGTTTTGATGGAACGTATCGTTTCGACAGCATATTTATGGCATAACTACGGAAACAGTACCATCGGTAGCAAAGAAGATATCGAAAGAGTAAAAGCACCAACGTTGAGAAAGTTTTACGAGAAATTTTATCAGCCGGATAATGCTACTTTGATAGTTGCCGGAAAATTTGATGAGAAACAGGCGCTTAATTATGTTACACAATATTTCTCAGTTATTCCAAAACCGGCGAGAGTGCTCGATCAGCCTTATACTGTAGAGCCGGCTCAGGATGGTGAGCGTTTTGTGGAATTAAAGCGTTCCGGAGAAAGTAAAATTGTAGGTGCTCTGTATCACACAGCTCCTTACGCAGATAAAGATTATGCAGCTCTGGATGCTCTATCAGAGATTCTTACCTCAGATCCTTCAGGATATTTATATAAAGCGATGATTGATTCCCGCAAAGCTGCGTCTGTTTATTCTTATCAGCCTACGGTGAGAGATGCTGCGTTTATGTATTTTGGACTGGAAGTGCCTGCTGATAAAGATATTAAAGCTGTACAGAATGATTTCAGAACAGAGCTCAGTAAAATCACTGCAATAAAATACACTGCTCAGGATGTTGAAAGAGCAAAAGCTAAAATCCTGAAACAGATTGAAAACACGAAAAATAATACGATTAATTTAGCAATCAGTTTAACTGAGATTGTAGGTGCCGGAAATTACAAATTATCAATGCTTTACCGTGATAATATAGAGAAATTAACGCTAGCCGATGTTCAAAGAGTTTCTGATAAATATTTTAAAGACAATAACAGAACAATCGGAATTTTCATCCCAACGAAAGATGAGGTGAGAGTCAAAAATCTGGAATATTCTGACGAACAAATTGCAGCACTTACAAAAGATTATAAAGGTAAGGCTCTTGAAAAAGAAGTTGCACCTTTTGAATCAAGCATAAAAAATCTTAAAGCTAATCTTACGGAAGGTAAATTAAGCAACGGGATGAAATATGGTATTGTTAAAAAAGAAATAAAAGGCGGAAAAGTAGTTGGAAGCTTCAGGTTTCCGGTAAGTAATGCTAATGATTTAAAAGGCAAATCTCACGTCGGTTCTCTGATGGCACAGGTTATGAAAACCGGAACAAAATCGCATACGAAGGAGCAGATTCAGGATATGCTTGACCAATGGAAATCGAATGTGAGTTTCGGATTCGGCGGGCAGACTTTATACGTTAACGTCAGCACTTACAAAGAAAATTTACCTAAAGTAATGGGATTAGTTAAAGAAATCCTTACTGAATCTAATTTCCCGGAAGCTGAACTGGCAAAAACGGTAAATGAATACAATACCTATCTTGAAAGTTCATTGAACGATCCACAGTCCATTGCCTTTACCGAAATCGAAAAAATGACGGAAGCTTATCCTAAAGAAAGCATCTACTACACATCTTCTACTCAAGAACAGATTGACAACAACAAAAAAGTGAAGAGAGAAGATCTTGTAGATTTCTACAATAAAATTTTGGGAAGCAATAACGGAGTGGGAAGTATGGTCGGAGATTTAGATGTAAAAACCGCTTCAGCGATGCTTGAACAAACCTTTGGTAAATGGAATTCAAAATCGAAATATGAATATGTAAAACCTGAACTTTTTGCAACAAAAAAACAGGATAAAGATTTTATAACACCGGATAAGGAGAACGCCGCTGCCGTAGGAAAGATAAGCTTCACAATGGATACAAAAAGTCCTGATTATCCTGCCCTTCTAATTGCGAACGAAATGTTGGGTAGCGGAGGATTTTTAACTTCAAGAATTCCTACAAGACTACGTGAAAAGGAAGGAATCAGTTACGGAGCCGGTTCTTACATGAGCGTACCGGTAATCAATGATGTGGCATCCTGGGGTTGGTATTCATTTTTTAACCCGACAAAGAAAAGTGACGTCAACAACGCTTTGAAAGAGGAAGTAAACAAGGCGGTGAAAGAAGGTTTCACGGAAGATGAATTCAAGTCTAATCTAAACTCTTGGCTGACTTCCAGAAAAACCAATTTGGGTACCGACGGATCTTTAATGACATTGGTTAACCAGCAATTGCAATATGGAGTTCCTTTGGAAGATTATGATGCTTTGGAAACAAAAGTAAAAGCATTAAAAGTCGGTCAGGTGAACGAAGTGTTGAAAAGATACATCAGTGAAGATAAGATGACTTCAGTTTTTGCGGGAGATTTTAATAAAAAATAATTTCCTAGTAATAATATAAACAAGAGTCGGCGCAAAATAAATTTTTGCGCCGACCTTTTTTTGTTGCTTGAGATATTTAAAAATAAAATACTTACTGAGCCTCCGACATTTCAGCTTCGAACTGCACCATCGCTGCTTTCGTACTTCCTTCATCTGTGCCTTTCTGCCATTCTTTTTCAGCTTTTACTTTGTCGCCTATACTATAATAATAACTTCCTAAAACGGTATGGCCTTCCACCTCACCCATGCTGATGATTTTCTGTCCCAGTTTGATGATTTCAGGATTGAGTTTGGGCTTTTTCGTTTTGCTTGTTAAGACAGCACCCATTCCGCCAACGTCTTCCATCACCATTAAACCGAATTTCTCCATACAGGCTTTGGTAAGTCCTTTACTGCACAGATCATTAATGGTTTTGGTGTAATTTCCCATAGCACTTTCATCAAAAAGTCTTCCCAAATCATTGCTTTTCTTTCTGGTTTTTTGGTAATATTCATAGAGAAGTTGCGCATTTTTCTTAGCCAAAGCATCATCTTTCCTGTTATTTTCAGCAATACTGTCTTTCTTCAAATCCCATTTGGTGTTTTTCACCCAATCAGAAATCCCGTTCAGACGATTTTTATTCATTTTAAAAATAAAGATATCTTTGTCCGGAAAGACGATCACAGAATCATTTTTTACAAAATAGTCGCCCTTTCCATATCCTGCAATATCTACTTTTCCATTACCGTCAAAAGCAAAATAAGAATACAGAGATTCTGAGGAATTGGTCATAAAATAACCCTGAAGATTGTTGTCAGCTTCCTGCGCATTAAAAAGTCCACTGAAAATAATTCCAAAAAGGAATAAAAAATATTTCATCATTTTAATTGTTTTTATGTGAGCGTAAAAGTAAGAAAAAACCTCAAAGAAATTTCCTTGAGGTTTGATTTATGATTTTAAAAATTTAGTATTAAAACCGCCAGTCCTGCTACGGACTTACATATTTCTTCTATACTTCCCACCCACTTCAAACAAAGCGTTGGTAATCGGCGCAAGTGAGCAGTATTTCACGGCATCCATCATCACATAGAAGGAATTCTGCTAATTGCTGGCCGCTTGTTGTAAAGCTCTTTAAAACTTCTTCCACTTTTCTCCATCACAGCTACGGAAATTATAAAACAATTCGGTCGGTGACGATCCACCTTTCATCGATGGAAAAACATGATTACTCGATATTTAATAAAAGAGCTTCTCTGATATTTTGGTTTTTAAGATTATTCGAACAGCTCATATTAACTGTTTTTTCCAAACTTGTCATATCGTTTGTAATTTTGATGTTGTAATATTCTTTATGTAAAATACCGTTAAGTATCTCGGGGCAAATCACATATAATCTGAGAAGTTTACCATACAAAATTTGATTTGAGATGTCAACAACTTCAACTTCATAGCAGTTAGCATTTTTAATGATTCCACATCCGGCGTTATTTCTTGAAAAGCTAAACTTCACTCTAACCGTATTTTTATCTAATAATTCTGTATTTATATGATATGTGTTTTTATCACTGGCATTAACAATATTATCACCACACATTGTTATCATTATAAAGAATGTAAATATTATTTTTAGTTGCATGCTATTTTAAATATAAAGTTTAATTCTACTAGTTCAAAAACTTTTCATTGTGTTTTGACAAGTTTTACCAAGTTCTTCAACAAGATTTCTATTTTGAATAATTTTCATTCTTACAGTTTTTATTTGAATCTAAATTAAGAAAAAACCTCAAAGAAATTTCCTTGAGGTTTGATTTATGTTTAAAACATTTAGTATTAAAAACTGCCAGTCCGACTACGGACCTACATATTTCTACGATATTTCCCACCCACTTCAAACAAAGCGTTGGTAATCTGCCCAAGCGAACAGTATTTTACAGCATCCATCATCACATTAAATAAATTCTGCTGATTGATGGCAGCGTGTTGAAGCGTTTTCAGGGCAGCTTCAGATTTATCTTCATTGGATTTCTGGAAATTATGAAGGGTTTCAATCTGCACCTGCTTTTCTTCCTCAGTCGAACGGATAACTTCTCCCGGGCGAACCGTTGGTGAACCGTCTTTTCCTAAGAAAGTATTTACACCGATAATTGGATATTCTCCGGTGTGTTTCAGCCATTCGTAATGCATCGATTCTTCCTGGATTTTTGAACGCTGATACATCGTTTCCATCGCACCCAAAACGCCACCTCTTTCCGTGATTCTGTCGAATTCTGCATACACAGCTTCTTCTACCAAATCTGTCAGTTCTTCAATAATAAATGAACCCTGAAGCGGATTTTCGTTTTTAGCTAATCCTAATTCTTTGTTGATAATCAACTGGATGGCCATAGCTCTTCTCACAGACTGCTCAGTCGGAGTTGTAATCGCCTCGTCATAAGCATTGGTGTGTAGTGAATTACAGTTATCGTAGATTGCATAAAGCGCCTGAAGCGTTGTTCTGATATCATTAAAATCAATTTCCTGCGCGTGAAGCGAACGTCCTGAAGTCTGAATGTGGTATTTCAACATCTGGCTTCTTTCGTCTGCACCATATTTCAGTTTCATTGCTTTTGCCCAGATTCTTCTCGCCACACGTCCGATTACTGAATATTCAGGGTCGATACCGTTGGAGAAAAAGAAAGATAAGTTCGGTGCGAAATCATTAATATCCATTCCTCTTGACAAATAATATTCCACATAAGTGAAACCATTTGCCAAGGTAAATGCCAACTGAGAAACCGGATTCGCACCCGCTTCTGCAATGTGATAACCGGAAATAGAAACCGAGTAGAAATTTCTCACTTTTTCAGTAATAAAATATTCCTGAACGTCACCCATCAGTCTCAAGGCAAATTCAGTGGAGAAAATACAAGTATTCTGAGCCTGGTCTTCTTTTAAAATGTCTGCCTGAACGGTTCCTCGAACTGTTGCAATCGTTTTAGCCTTAATTTCAGCATAAGCTTCCGCAGGAATTACTTCATCTCCCGTGATTCCTAATAGTTTTAAACCTAAACCATTATTGGAAGGTGGTAATTCGCCATTGTATTTTGGTCTTTCCAAACCTTTGTCGTCAAATTTTTCTTTTAAAGCTTTTTCAACATTTGCTTCTAATTGATGTTCAGCAATATATTTTTCAACATTCTGGTCGATGGCCGCGTTCATAAAGAATGCCAGCAACATCGGCGCAGGTCCGTTGATGGTCATTGAAACTGATGTCATTGCATTCACCAAATCAAAACCGGAATACAGTTTTTTAGCATCATCTAATGTTGCGATAGAAACTCCCGCATTTCCGATTTTACCATAAATATCCGGTGGTAGAGCAGGGTCCTGTCCGTATAACGTCACGGAGTCAAACGCTGTGGATAAACGTTTTGCATCCATTTCCGCAGATACATAGTGGAATCTTCTGTTGGTTCTTTCCGGTCCGCCTTCTCCTGCGAACATTCTCGTAGGGTCTTCTCCTGTTCTTTTGAAAGGATAAATTCCGGCGGTGTAAGGAAATCCGCCCGGAAGATTTTCCTGACCCTTCCATTTAATCAAATCTCCCCAATCGGTATATTTTGGTAAAGATATTTTTGGAATTTTTAAATGAGATAAAGATTCAGTTGAGGTTTCCACCTTGATTTCTTTTCCACGAACGAAATAAGAATAAAACTCAGCTTTGAAAGCCTGTTTGGTGTCATCCCAATTTTTTAAGAAGTCGATGTTTTCCTGTTGAAGGTCTTTTTCAGCCTTCTGATATTCAGCATCCAGAGTTTCGTTTGAAAGGAAACTTTTTACGCCTTCAATGTGATACATTTTTCTTGCTAATTCTGCCTGTTTTTCAACGTTGGCATCGTACTGTCTGTTGTTTTCAACGATTTCAGAAAGATAACGGACTCTTTTTGGAGGAATGATCGTGATATCTTCGGAAACTTCCTGTTCAACAAAACCTTTTAGATTTAAATCAGAATATTTAGCATTAACTTTATCGACTAATCTATTGTACAAATCGGTCGTTCCGTGGTCATTGAACTGAGATGCTTTTGTAGCGTAAACCGGCATATCATCCAACGGACTTTCCCATAGCAAATGGTTTCTCTGGAACTGTTTTCTTACCGCCTGAAGCGCATCGAGAGCGCCACGTTTGTCGGATTTATTTAATGCAACCAAGTCTGCATAATCCAACATATCGATTTTTTCCAACTGTGTGGAAGCTCCGTATTCAGGCGTCATCACGTACATTGAAACATCAGCAAAATCTGAAACTTCCGAACCTGACTGTCCGATACCCGAAGTTTCCAGAATGATAACATCAGGATAAGCCAGTTTCAACACATTTAATGCTGAATGAATAAATGGAGAAACAGAAACGTTGTTTTCTCTCGTCGCCATCGAACGCATATAAACTCTTGGGTCATTGATGGCGTTCATACGGATTCTGTCACCCAAAAGCGCACCTCCTGTTTTCTTTTTTGAAGGGTCGATGGAAATAATCGCAATCTTTTTACCCGGATTTGAACGTAAGAAACGTCTTACCAATTCATCAGTTAAAGAAGATTTTCCCGCTCCACCGGTTCCTGTGATCCCGATGATTGGGATATTTAAATCTTTTGATTTTTCATCAATCGCTTTTACCAAATCCGGTTTTTCTTCTGAGAAGTTTTCAACCGCAGAAATGATTTTTGCGATGCTGGTCGAGTTTTCGAAACTGATGTTATCCAAATCTTCAGCAGTCACTTCCTTTCCGGTTGCGAAATCTGATCGTTTCACCAAATCATCGATCATTCCCTGAAGACCAAGTTCGCGGCCGTCGTCCGGAGAATAAATTCTGTCGATTCCATAAGACATAATATCTTCGATTTCTTCGGGCAGAATCACACCGCCACCACCACCGAAAATTTTAATTTGCGGAGAGTTTTTTTCTCTTAAAAGGTCGTAGATGTATTTAAAATATTCGTTGTGACCACCTTGATAAGAAGTCAGGGCAATGGCGTTGGCATCTTCCTGAATTGCTGTGTTTACTACTTCTTCAGCAGATTTGTCGTGGCCAAGGTGAATGACTTCGCATCCCGTTCCCTGAATCACACGGCGCATAATATTGATGGCCGCATCGTGCCCGTCGAATAACGAAGCTGCGGTTACAATTCTTACTTTGTTTGTTGGAGTATATTTTTGGGTTTCCATATTGTTTGTAGAAAATTTCTAAGTTTCCAAATATAACAATTTAATAAAAACTTATTTTAAATATTTAAGATGTTGATTTTTAAATATTTAAATGAAATTGTAGAAATGCACATTCCCGATTTTGAGTTTTATGTCTGATACGGTTATTGATAAATATGATCATCTTTAGTGTGACGTTAAGTTAGATGGTTGTGGATAATAAATAATTGTATCACATTATTAAATGAAGTGACTTTGTAGTTATTTAAAACGTAATGGAAGACAAAAAAATTAATTTTTCTGTGCAGTCATTATAAGCAGGTCTTTTCACTTATTTTCGAAATACAAAATTTTAAAATTTACAGCGGAAAGGACTAATTTAACTATACGAGTTTCCTTTCAAAAAATTCATTATTTTTGCGTCATATAAAAAAGGTATGCAGAAAGCACTGATGTATTTCGCTTTGGGAACGGTTCTCAGTTTTGTGATCAATTATTTTTTCATCAGCAGTGAAAATGTTGATCTTGATATTTTTTATGCAGTTGCGTTCGGCTTAGCCTGGGGCTTATCTTACTATCTTGATACACCTAAATTCACATTAGTCCAAAAATTGCTCAGTTCTTTTGCGACGATGGGATTGTTGGTATTTGTAGGTTCTCTGATATTTAATCTGGAACTGGCAATTCCTGCCATTCTGAAATTTTCCACTGTTTTTGTGGCGTACTATTTAATCGCAAGCTTTAGAGCGAATAAGTCTCTGCGTAACTGATCGATACTTCAAAATTAATCTCCGAAAAAATATTTCAGAACTTTAAATCTTTCCTTATCTATAGATGCAGATCGATTAAGTTTAAATAAGTTTTCACAATCTAAAAATAATTTGTACCTTTGCACACCCTTATGGGGAAAATTATGTTTAATCTTTAACTAAAACGTGTGAATACATTAAGTTACAAAACTGTTTCAGCGAACAAAGCTACTGCAAATAAAGAATGGGTTGTAGTAGACGCTGAAGGACAACCGTTAGGAAGACTAGCTTCTAAGGTTGCAAAGATTTTGAGAGGTAAGCACAAAGCAAACTTTACACCTCACGTAGATTGTGGTGATAATGTTATTGTTTTGAATGCTGGGAAAGTTACACTTTCCGGAACCAAGTGGGAAGACAAGACTTACATTTGGCATACAGGATATCCTGGAGGTCAAAAGTCTATGACGGCTACTGAACTTCTAAAGAAAGATTCTTTAAAAGTATTGGAAAAATCTGTAAAAGGTATGCTTCCAAAAACTAAATTAGGATCTGCTATGTTCAAAAACCTTTATTTATATGAAGGAACTGAGCACAAGCACGAAGCTCAACAGCCTAAAACACTTAATATTAACGAATTTAAATAATTAATATGTCTATAGTTCACAAAATCGGAAGAAGAAAGACTTCTGTAGCAAGAGTTTATGTAAAGCCAGGTTCTGGTGTGATTACAGTAAACGGTAAAGAAGCTGCAACTTATTTCTCTACAGACGTAATGGTTTATAAATTAAATCAGCCGTTTATCCTTTCTGAAACTGTTGGTCAGTATGACGTTACCGTAAATGTTTTCGGTGGTGGTAATACAGGTCAGGCAGAAGCTATCAGATTAGGTATCTCTAGAGCGCTTTGCGAAATCAATGCTGAATACAGATTGTTGTTGAAGCCTGCAGGTTTGCTTACAAGAGATGCAAGAATGGTAGAAAGAAAGAAACCAGGTCAGAAAAAAGCAAGAAAGAGATTCCAGTTCTCAAAACGTTAAAAAAGCGTATGGCTATTGGCTTATGGCGGATAGCTTTAGAAAAATTTTTAAAAAATTATTTTTTAACCCAAGCTGGGAAGCCAGTTGCCGAAAGCAATCAGCCCAACAGCAACTTTGCCCGTTACGTTTAGCATCCAAACACTTCTCCCATCTAAAGAAGTTGTTGATTGTTTAAGAAACGGAAAGTAAACTAACAAAAACAGAAAACATGGCAAAAGCAAATGTAAAAGACCTTCTAGAGGCTGGTGTACACTTCGGTCACATGACTAGAAAGTGGAATCCAAATATGGCTCCATACATTTTTATGGAGAAAAATGGTATTCACATTGTAGACTTACATAAAACAGCTGTTAAATTGGATGAAGCGTGCAGCGCTTTAGAAAAATTAACTTCTGCAGGTAAAAAAGTTCTTTTCGTAGCTACCAAAAAGCAAGCGAAAGAAGTAGTTGCTAAGCACGCTGCTGAACTTAATATGCCTTATATTACAGAAAGATGGCCGGGAGGTATGTTAACGAATTTCGTTACAATCAGAAAAGCTGTAAAGAAAATGAACTCTATCGACAAAATGAAAAAAGACGGTACGTTCGAAACTTTATCTAAAAAAGAAAGATTACAAGTTGACAGACAAAGAGCTAACTTGGAGAAAAACTTAGGTTCTATCTCTGACATGGTGCGTCTTCCTTCTGCAATCTTCGTTGTAGATATCATGAGAGAACACATCGCTGTAACTGAAGCTAAGAAATTAGGTATCCCAGTTTTCGGTATTGTTGATACTAACTCTGACCCAAGAAAAGTAGACTTCGTTATCCCAGGAAACGATGATGCTTCTAAATCTATCGATATGATCTTAAACGTTGTTTCTGATTCTATCAAAGAAGGTCAGTCTCAGAGAAAAGCTGATAAAGAAAAATCTAAAGAAGAAGGAGAAGTAGTATCTGCTGATAAAGATGCAGATTTCGACGCTGCTGCTGAATAATTGAAGATTTATCTTTAAAATAATAAAACCGCTGAATATCTTTTCAGCGGTTTTTGTTTTTTTATCATTGAGGCGCATTACAGTTTTTTCTTTCGCCTTTTAGGTAGGGTACTTTTCTTAGCTTCTTTTTCCGAAGCTTTATTTGATCCGTTTTCAGCGATTAAATCTTTTCCGTAGGACGATTTTGGTTCTGGATTTTTTAAAACAACAACCAGACTTTTGCGGATATCTTTTGAACTTTGATACTTCACATCACACACATTTCCCGAGAAAGTATAAAGATCTTTGTTTAACACAATAAAGTTTTCACCCTTTGCAGGAATGGCGAGATTGTAAAACTTCTTTCCGGATATCTCCAAAACCAGATCACAGTCGGAATTATTTTTAAGCAGAAGAACAGCTTCATTATGATTGATATCTTCATTAAACATATTGTTCAGAAGCGTCTTGGTTTTTTCACGATGTTCATCTGAAGTTTCAGCCATCAGCTTTTTAAAAACTTCCTGGTGGGTTTCACTGTTTATTTTTTTTCCTGGATGATCAGGCAATTCCATGAAAACAGGCCTGGCTTCCATAGGTTTTGCATCTTTTGCACCTTTGGTCCAGCCGGCATTTTTTAACGCAATAATACGCTGTTTAAGAATTCTTTTTTTGGGATCTTCAGGATGTGTTTTCCCGAGGTATTCTTCAATCTCATTGATATTGGTGCTTTTAAGAATGTCACTTCTGTCACCATTGCTGGCACAGGCACATGACGAAAGCATGAGACCGAAGAAGAAAAAATTCGATATTTTTTTCTTCATCAAATTGTGTTTTCAAATTCTGAATATAATTCAGAACAGGTGTTGAACACAAAGATAAAAAAATAATGAAATTATTTAGAGTCTGCTTAAAAAATGATTAAAAGCCAATTTTCAAAGTTTTTTTCTTTCTCCGCTCCTATAGAAGAAATGCTATGGAAATTATACCTTTTAGGGTGGGGAAATCAATTTCAAAAGGCTCTCTAGTTTGATAATTTAATATTGTAGGAGCTTGTCATGTATTTTGTTTTCTGATACACAGAATTACAAAGCATTGCGGAAAGATTATAGTTCTGGTTTTTCGGTACCATTGCAGACCCGATTTTATTGACGCCGATAGGAATTTTTTTAAAGTAATTATTTCCACTGATGGTTAAAACCATATTGCAATTCGACTTGTTTTCCACGGTGATAGGGACAGTAGGGCTTTCTGAAGAATCATTAAGCAGACTGGTTAAAACTTCTGCAGTTTCAGATTTGTAGGTCTTGATTAAAGTTTGATATTCTCTCTCAGTCTGTGAAACAGAATTCGCTCTAATTCCTGAATTTGACACAGCAGGTTTTCTTACAGGCTGTCTCGTTTGAGTAGTCGGCGTGGAGCTTCCACAGCTATTCATTAGGAAATTTATAAGAATTGAAAGGAGAAGAAACTTTTTCATATTGATGTTTACTTGTTTACACTTTTAATTAAACTCAGAAATGTCATCTTTATTATCATTAAAAAAAGCTGCAAAATCATTTACAGCTTGAGAAGGATTTAATTAATCCTGAATTTTATATACGTGATTGTTTTTCCTTTTGCCGAAAAAAGGTCTTCGTAATAGGTTTTTATGTCTTTTAAATGTGGTGTTCCGGGATCATATTCTACGGCACCGTAAATATCGTGATGGGCACTGATGATTTCATAGCCGGCTCCCTGAAGGTAGCCTAACGTATACCCATGCAGAAATTCTGAGTCCGTTTTCAGATGAACAATTCCGCCGGGTTTTAAGAATTTTTTGTAGCGCTCCAGAAAATCTGGGTGGGTCAGTCTGTGTTTTGTACGTCGGTACTTAATCTGTGGATCCGGAAATGTAATCCAGATTTCATCAACCTCATTTTCGGCGAAGAAATGATCTACAAGCTCGATCTGAGAGCGGATAAATGCCACATTGTTCATGCCATTTTCTACAGCTTCTTTAGCTCCGAACCAAAATCGTGCGCCTTTAATATCAATTCCTATAAAGTTTTTTTCAGTAAATGTTTTGGCAAGACCTACCGTGTATTCTCCTTTACCACATCCTAATTCTACTACAATAGGATGGTCATTTTTGAAGAAATCTTTTCTCCAGTTTCCCTTCAGTTCAAAACCATTCAGAGCTTCATCTCTTGTTGGCTGAATGACGTTTGGTAATGTTTTATTCTCTGCGAATCTTGCTAGTTTGTTCTTGCCCATGTCTAAATATGAAATCGCGCAAAATTAGCAAAAATAACATAGAATCTGCTGATATTTAAACTGAAAAGAAAGCGGACGATCAGATTTTAGAAACTATTTTTTCAGTGAACTTCCCAATGCTACCATCAGCGGTTTTTGGATGGTTTTCTGAGATGCGTACTGAGCCCCACAAACAATGCTTGTCAGAAGATAATCGCCTTTTTGTACCACAAGAGAATTGTCTCCTCCTGCAGGAACAGGAAGTCTGTATTTTGTAGTTCCGATACCTTCTATCCTCACAATAATATTACAGTCCGATTTATTTTCAATCATAATGATGCATTCTTTTGCATTCGGATCATTGTCGAAGAGAGAATTCAGGATTTTGACAGTTTTATTTTTATGTTCCACAGGATTATCTGCCATCAGCATATTAAATTCTGATGCTTCGGTGTCGGCTATGGCTGTAGAAGTTTTTGCCACAGTTGGGGATGCTACGAATACGTTTTTTGGGGAACTGGGTGTGTAGACTACGGCAGACTGGCCGACCTGTAATTCACGCTGATATTTTGCAATCTGTTTCTGCTTGATGATTGCATTCATCTCATCAAAAGTAATTTTTGTAGAAGATTTTCTCTTCAGCATAGCAAGCCAATCCTGCATCTGCTTTACTTTAGAATCATTTGGAGCTGCATTTTTTATATACTCCTTCATGAGATCCATTACTTTCGGTTTCAGAACAGATCTCCGGGGATCATCCTCATGGGCATCTCTTAGGAAAGCATTGATTTCGTATATGTTTTTACTCTTCAAAATATTGCTGTAGTCCTTACCCTTTTTCTGGGCAGAAATACAGATAAACATCAGCGTACTAAAGATTAAAAGTAACTTTTTCATTTAATATTAAATCAAGGTGATTGAAGTTATTTTTTTTCTTCAAATATGTTTTTTGAATAAAAAGACGGGTGTGATTGGCTTTACACCTATAAAAGTAAACATATTTTTAATGATTGAAAAAAAAAGACCGTTAAATTTTTTTTAAGTAAACATTTTAGACATCCTCGCAATGCTTATTTTAAAACATCTTGAAGGTGTGAGTTTCTTAATCTTCTCTGGTAAATCGGAATGTATTTCTCGATTGGAAGTTTTACTGCTTCAAAATTTCCTGTCTGTACATAAACTTCCACATTTTCTGAGGTATAAACAAACTGAAGAAAGTTATCGATTAGATTTTCAGGAATTTTAAATCTTGTAAAGTAGTCTTTTCCGAGGTAATTTTTAATCTGCGTTACAGAATTCGTCATCCTTTCATAGGCAACGTAACGCTGCTTTTTCTTTCGCTCTCCCGATAAAATATCAAAAATACTTTCTAAACTGAATGTAAGACCACCGTCCCGAAAACCTGCAACAGGAAGTTCCGGAGGGGTGCCGTCACCTTTAGGCTCCGGTAGGCCAATGACTTTTTTCAGCGCATAAGCTTTGTCTTCTTTACGTAAAGAATTAACGTCATATCTCAAATTTCCAGTAGGACGGAATCTGTTGATCACGACTTCCTGAATATCATGGTAAGCAACTTTTAATTCGACTAAATTTCTATTGTTGAAACTCTGGGGTGAAAGCTTTACATCTTTTCGCTCTGTAACAATTGAGGTAAAACGGATAACGTCTCCAGGATCTGCCTGTAGTGTAAAATCACCATTGTAGTTAGTAAGAACGGTTTTGTAAGTCGTAAGATTGGTCACATAAACCTGGTTAAGATACAACACCGAATTGTCTCTTAAAAAAACCTGACCCGAAAAAATCTGTGCATTAACTTTAGCAATAAAAATCAATAACAAAAGAGTAATAACATTCTTCATATAATGTGCAAAATTACTGAAGAAAAACAGCATTATTTAATAATACTCGCCGTGATGCAGGTTAAAATTATATTAAACTTTATATTTAAACTGTTAATGAATGTTATAAATAGGGTTCTAAACTTAAATACTCAGAATTATTTGTCCCACAGACTGTCATTTCTGTTTTTTACCAAAAGCCAGCTTGTATATTTCACAGTGGTAGAATTTCCAAACTCGGTCCAGGAAATGAAATACCAGTAAGTCGCTGTAGAAACAGGTCTTCCTTTCATTTTTCCATCCCATGTAAATTTGTTTGAAGGCGAACCTCTGAATAACTCAGCGCCATATCGGTCAAAAATTCTGAATTCAAGATTGTCTTTGGTCATTAATGAAGAATAATCGATATCATCATTATGGCCATCTGCATTAGGAGTAATGGTGTTAATCAGATTAATAATCACAAAAGTCTTTTCTACCACATCACATTTCTGAGAGTCTCTCACATAGATTTTATGATTGCCCTGCGGAACATTGTAGAATACATTTGAGCTTTGCCAGGTATTGTTATCCAGTGAATATTCGTAAGGCGGAGTTCCACCTGTAACGCCAATAGTGACGGTAGTTCCATTAATATCGATTAAAGTAATTACCGGTAAAACAGATTCAGATACATTGACAAACTGTTTGTAAACGCAGCCGTCAAAAGTAAGTTCTACCCAATAATTTCCTGCGCCTACATTGGTGATGGATGGAGTAGTAGCACCAGTGCTCCAAAGGTATGACGTAAATCCAGGACCTGCATCCAGCGTTGTCTTAGTCTTCGGACAAATCAGTTTGTCAACGAGGATGTCAGATTTTTTTGGAATTTTAAGTGTGATTCTTAAAGTTCCTACATTCGGGCAGAAGCCTGCTTTTTCAAATCTGATATAATAAGTCTGCGTTCCGGTAAGGGTGACCGTTCCGTTGATTGGTGCCGTGTCATTCTGTGCATCAAGTAGCGTTGCGTGGTAAGTTATGCTAACCGAAGGATCTATCGTAAATTGAGGGATAAATTGGGATAGATTTACTACTTTGCTTCCGTCCAGATCATCGTCACAGAAAGTCGTGATTACAGAAGTTGTGATCAATGGAAGTCTTGTTCCTACCGTAAAGTTGATAGGCTGAATAACAGGCGCACATCCGTTAGGAGATTCCACCCTAATATAGATCGTTGTGTTTACGGTGTAACTCCAGTTATTGGGAAGGATATTGTTGTTTCCTAAGTTTGCATCTGCCAGCTGAGCGTAGTATCTCACATTGGTAAAATATGCAGGATTATTCAGAACCAAAGGGGTGATATCAGATAAAATAACGTTTACCGTTCCATCGAGATTTTCGTCACATTGGTTTCCGAAATTTCCGGGTGTAACCACTGCTAACGGAAATAAGTTGAGCGTAATCTCGGCAATATTCTTACAGCCTGTTGGATTCTTAACAACAACATAGACAATTGTTCCGTTGGGAGCAGAGTGGGCATTAGGCACCGTAATCAAACCTGCTGCATTTTCGGTTTGTGCTGCCAGTAAACTCGTATAATATGTTTTGGTTACCGGAGTGTTTAAAGTAACGTTTGCTGTTGTTAAATCGAATGTTCCTAAGCCATTGACATTACATGCCGTCAGCGTCGCATTATTTACGGTCACAGGCTGAATGTTCAGGGTTACCGTTATAGATTCGCAATCAGGGAAATCAGGATCGTTTCCGCAGAAAGTATAGGTAAATGTATCTGTTCCGCCTGCAGCCGGATTAGTCACTGTGTAAGTAATCACTCCCGTTGCTGTATTAATAACGGCTGTTCCTAAAGTGGGTGCAGACGTTATTGCTACTGTAGAAACTACCGGCGTCTGTGTCGAAGTGGTAAAGGCTGGAGTTATGATTTTACCGTCACAAATATTAAAACTGGCGGTGGTTTCTTTTAAACAGTTTAAAACTTTAAATGCTGCTGTTACCAAAGGTGCGCAGCTTCCCATCGTTACAGAGCAGGTATAGTTTCCTGATAACACAGGGGTAAATGATGGTCCGTTTGCCCCAGGGATAATATTTCCGTTTCTGTACCACTGATAAGTTTCGTAGATAATAGGATCGACGGTTAAAACAATTCCAGGCACACAGTTTCCACCGGATTTTATAATCACGGGTTGCGTAGAAAATCCGGCAAAAAATCCTCCGTATCCTACTGCATCACTTCCAGCAGTGATCCCGGCAGTAATTGCTTTTGTGGAAACAACCGTTATGGTTCCTACCGTATTTGGTATTCCATACGTAACCCAAGGTGTTAATCCTGTCATATCGAAAGGACCTGTACTTGGAGGAGGAACGACCCCGTTGACTGTCACGATTGCACCGCGTTCTGTTACTAAATTTAATTTTGTCGGAATATTCAGTATTCCTGAGGGGTTGGCATTAGAATGAACAAAATTTTCATTAATTAATCCAATTTCATCGATCTGTTTAGGCAGGTAACAGCTTAAGGCTGGTATAAAATTAAATCCGCCTGTGGCGATCTCAGTTCCTCCGGAAGAATCTCCGGCCAAAAACTGATACACGTATGCGTTTTTGGTGGTTCTGATATACATATTGTAGTGGCTCGTGCCCTGCAGCTGATATTTTGTGTCTGGAACCACATAATACTGTCCGATATTCAGAGTCGTTATCGGTAATACTTCATTGTTAAGAAAAACCTGAGTGTTGTTTTCAGTTGCGATTACCAAGGCACCCTCCATGTTGCTTCCGATGCTTCCGTTACCTTTTACGAGGGCAAACTGAGTACCCAGCTGCTCAACAGGTACCGACTGATCCATCAGTATATCTGAACTTAGGGGAACATTTCCAGCGTACTGACCGTTGAAATTTCCATTGGTAATGTTGACAGGTTTATCTGATGTAATTTTTGCTCCAATAAATCCATCAAAATTTCCGGCGATATTGCCGACACCGTCGATAATATAAGACTGTCCCTTATTTAAAATAAAAGTCATTGTGGGATTTGTCAGTCCCGTGGTTCCGTTTGAAAACTGAACGGTAGATTTATATCCTGAAACAGTAACAGTGGTGTTGTCTTCAGTGGCCAGAATACTGGTCATAAAATTAAGAATACCGTTGCTTACAGTAATCGGGGCATTGGCAACATAAAAGTTTTTACCGGTTGAAGGAATACCTTTGGATGTGATAATCTCTGCATGATTAAATACTGAAAATCTCAAATTGGCATAAAACGGAAAATCTGCTTTCAGATAGAGTCCTTTGGTTCCGGGCGTAAAAAGATCAGTCTGAACAGTAGTGATGATGTAATTTCTTAAAACGTCAAATTTCTGTGGATTATTTTTACTGATCGTAACCGTGCCTATGACAACATTATTGTTATAAATAGTTACAGCAAACGGTATTGTACGGTTTGTGGAGAGATATAATTTTTGATATGGATTTCCATTTCCTGTGCGGTCTACCATTGGCGCAAACCAATGTTCTCTATCCAGTTGTGCGAAAGAAATAGAGAATACATAAAAAATAAGAAAGAAAGATAGAATTTTCTTCATTCTGTATTTGATTTTATCACAAATTTAATAATAATATGCGTTGAATCATTTAAAAATAAATAAAAAAACCACGATTTCATATCGTGGTTTTATAAATATTTTAAAAGAAATTATTTATTCTCTGTTTTTTACTAAGATCCATCCTGAGAATTTAATTGGAGTCTTGTTTTTACTCTCATTCCAGCTGATGCTAAACCAGTAATTTCCAGTAGAAACTTTTTTGGTTTTATTAATG
>NZ_JAPDHW010000011.1:0-60593 GCF_025971945.1 Chryseobacterium kimseyorum | reverse complement strand
TTCACGCCGTAACGGTCAAAAATTCCTAAAACTAAATTAGGTTTACCTGCAAGAGCTGAATAGTCTAAAATGTCATTTACTCCGTCACCGTTTGGTGTGATTACATTCACAATATTCGGAATTGTAACCTCTACTCTAATGGTTCTTAATCTAAATTTTCCAGATCAAAAAAATGGCCGGAAATTACTCCGGCCAAATTAGTTTTCACTTTATTTTAGTTATCAGAAGTGAAGATGGAAAGATATTTTTCGCCATTATCTTCTTTTACATCTATCCTTTTAACCATTACAATATAGATATTAGTCTCAGGATTATCAAACACATACCCATCAATCATTACTTTTGTATCTTTAGCTACATTGCTTTGTTCATTAAGGGCTGCAAGTGACATAATATCTGGTGCCCCTACATTTTTCTTAAATTTTAATTCCGTCAAGCCACCTTCAGCCAAATAACTGAACTTTTGTAGATGTTGCGGTAGTTTTGTGGTAGCCATAAAAAACGTAGTACTTTCTATATCTTTTTTGTGCGGCTCAAACATTTCAGTAGTTCCCACAGCACCATTGCAAATAGCAAATTTCACTTTAGTGTTTTTTTGTCCAAGTAGTATCGTTGACGAAAAAATTAAGAATGAATACAGAATTTTTTTCATAATATTTATTTTTTTCATAATTATTCTCTGTTTTTTACTAAGATCCATCCTGAGAATTTAATTGGAGTCTTGTTTTTACTCTCATTCCAGCTGATGCTAAACCAGTAATTTCCAGTAGAAACTTTTTTGGTTTTATTAATGGTTCCATCCCATTTAAAGCCAGTGTCTTTGTTTCCTTCAAAGATTTTCACGCCGTAACGGTCAAAAATTCCTAAAACTAAATTAGGTTTACCTGCAAGAGCTGAATAGTCTAAAATGTCATTTACTCCGTCACCGTTTGGTGTGATTACATTCACAATATTCGGAACGGTAATCGTAACCTCAATTGGGGTACAGTCGAAGCTGTCTTTCACGTAAACCGTTGTGTCACCTCTCGTAAGGTCGGTGAAAACATTAGAATCCTGCCATTTAGTATTGTCGATAGAATATTTGTACGGAGCGGTTCCGCCGACCACAAAAACAGTAATGTCATTGTTGGTAATTTCAATATTTGAAACCACAGGCTGCTGTGTTGCATATACTTTTACTGTCTGTCTGGTAGTACAGTCACCGGTTTTCAGGTCTACCCAGTATGTTCCGACACTTACGTCAGTAATTATTTGCGTAGTTGCACCTGTGCTCCAGCTATAGCCGTCAAATCCGACTCCTGCGTCTAATGTAGTTCTGCTTTCAATACAGATTTCTTTATCAACAAGAACAGTAGATTTTACCGGCGGAATAACCACTAAAGTAATAACAGCAACTCTGTAACATCCGTTGGCATTGCTTACTCTTACATATACAACACCATTTGGTGCAACGTAGTTTGCCGGATTTAATATTTCATTAGTCTGATTGTTGGCATCAGTCAATGAAGGGTAATATTTTTTAGTAATTCCAGACTGCGTAGTAACGCTGGCATTGGTAAGATTAAATAACCCGGTTGCAATATTGGTTTCCAGGTAACAAGATCTTAGTGTTGCGTTATTTACTGTTGGACTTTCTGCAATTGTTAACGTTAGTGTAATCTGCTCACAGTCTACAAATTCAGGATCATTCCCACAGAATTTGTAAGTAATGGTGTCGGTACCTGCAAAACCGAAATTAGGAACATAACCGATAACACCGGTTGTTGGATTAATGATTGCTGTACCATTCGTTGGCGGCGTAATAATCTGAACCGTACTTGGTACAAAAGTCTGTGTAGATGAAGTAAACGCGGGAACGATATCCAAGTAACCTTCACAAACTGTTTTTGCCGCAGTTGTGGTCTGAAGACAGGTAAATACTTTATATTCCGGAGTAATTGCGGGAGGACAAGATCCTACTGTAATTCTCACTGTATAGTTTCCAGACTGTGTTGGTGTATATGAATAGCTGTTGGCTCCGGTGATGGCTGTGCCGTTTCTGTACCATTGATAAGTATCATAACTGTCATCAACTTCCAAAATCAATCCTGGAATACAATCACCAGTCTGCTTAGCAATAAGCGGAATTGATGAGAATCCAGCGAAATATCCTCCATATCCAGAAGTACTGTGTCCTCCATTAATTCCGGCGGTCACTGCTTTATTAGATTGTATCGCTATATTGCCAGTAATAGGCTGTATTGCATAGGTTACCCAGTTGGTATTTCCTGTTAATGGAAACGGACCCTGTGCAGCAGTTGGAGTTATCGGTGCTCCTCCATTAACGGTATAAGTAACTGTAGCCCCTGCTTCAGTTAAAATATTAAGCTTTACAATAGTACCACTAGGTATAACACTAGCTCCTCCGGTACCTGTTGGCATTTCACCTACTTTACCAATCTCATCAATTTTTCTTGGTAAGAAACAGTTTAAAGGGGGAATATAATTAAAACCACAAGTGGCAGTGTCATTATTTACCGAAACCAGTTGGTACAAATAAACATTTTTTGAAGTATTGATGTACATGTTAGGGTGTACACCGCCTTGAACTATATAACTACTTCCAGAAATTCTATACCATTGACCAGCATTTAAAGTTGCTGCAGGAGTGGTAGATCCATTCAAATATATTGCAGTATTGTTTTCTGTAGCAATTACAATTCCTCCTTCTAGTTCATTCGCAGTAGTTGATCTTGTTCTTACCATCGCAAATTCATTTCCTAATCTATCAAGGGGAACAGACTGATCTAAAATTATATCAGTCCCAGAAGAAGTTGTATTACCAAAATTTCCTGTCACATTTCCGTTTGTAAGGGTGATTGGCTTAGTAGCAACGATTTTTGCGCCCATGAACGGTGCTGCGGGACCTATACCACCGGCAAAGATAAAAGATTGACCTTTATTTAATGTGAAAGTATGGGTGTTGGTTGATGGTGTTGCTCCAAAGAAAGTTATCGGAGTAATCGCACTCCAAGTGGCAGTAACTGTTGTATTATCTTCAGTGGCTAAAACTGCTGCAGTAAAATTGTCAGTGGTACGAGTCGTAACAGATGGAGTATTTGCAACAAAAAATTCTTTACCAATACCAGCTTTACCTTTGCTGGTTACCACTTCAGCATGTTGAATTGAATTTACCAATCGAAGGGTACAGTAAAAAGGTTTTTCCGCCTTAATATATAATCCTTTGTTAATTACAGTAAAAGCTTCTCCCGCATTTGTAGCTGCTATATTATTTGCAGGAACTACAAAAATCTGAGGACTTCCTTTGCTAATTGTTACCGTCCCCAATGCAATGTTGTTGCTGTTTATTGTTACCACAAAAGGGGTTATCGAATCTGTAGAAAGATAAAGTGACTGTGCTGTAACGGGTGTGGTTGCATAAAAAGGTGCGATCCAATGCTCTGTATCTCTTTGAGCAGAAACATTGATGCCCGTAATCATTAATAATAAAATGAGTAGAAATTGTTTCATAAGCGTAGAATTAGGATTTTTACAAAAATAATGTAAAAAAGAATATGTTTTCAGAAAATTTTTAATATATCGTTAATATTACAGCCCAAAAAAGCCACAACTCGTTGTTGTGGCTTTTTTTTTATGCTAATAATTTATTTATTCTCTATTTTTTACTAGAATCCACCCTGTGTATTTTATAGGAGTCTTCTGCACATTAGGCTCGATCCAGTTAATATGGTACCAGTATGTTCCGGTAAGAATCCCTTTTCCTGAAGCTTTTCCGTCCCATTTGTAGTTGTTAGATCGGTCACCGGTAAATAATTTATTACCGTATCTGTCATAGATTACAAATGTAAGGTTTCCTTTGTAAGCTAATTCACTGTAATCCAAAACATCATTTACATTGTCTCCGTTTGGTGTGATTGCATTAACCAAATTAGGTACAGTTAATTCTACAGAAACTGGTGTACAGTCTAAAGCATCTTTAACGTAAAATGTATGCTGACCTCTTGAAAGATTAGTAAAAATGTTTGAATCCTGCCAGTTTGTAGGTGTATCTACTGCGTATTTGTACGGTGCCGTTCCAGCTTCTACATTAATGGTTGCTGTGTTATTAGAAATTTCGATAGAGGTGATCACCGGTTCGTTAGCTTTCTTAACATTCACAGTTTGCTTAATGTAACATCCCTCATTCTGAAGAATTACCCAGTAGCTGCCAACAGGCACTCCCTGAATCGTCTGAGTTGTCGCTCCCGTGCTCCATTGGTAAGACTGGAAACCTGATCCTGCATCTAAGGTCGTTCTGTCATCAATACAGATAAATTTATCAACAAGTGTAGTCGATCTCTTAGGAGGCGTTACTTTCAGATTTATTTTAGCGATGGCATAGCAGTTATTTGAGTTATACACTCTTGCATAAACAAAACCATTCTCTGAGATATAAACCGTAGGCAGAGGGCTCATGATTTCGTTGGTTCCGTTGCTTGCATCAGTAAACGTTGGGTAATATTTTTTAGTAACCGGGGTTTCATTGGTAATTACGGCGGTGGTCAAATCAAACTGACCTTTAGCTTCGTTGTTTTCAATAAAGCAGACAGTTAGTGTTGCTTCATTCACTACTGGAGTAGGGAAGAAGTCAAGTGTGATTTTGGCATTTCCAACACAACCTTCCGATGTAGTTACTCTTACATAAACAGAACCCGCTCCTGAAAAGAAATTGGTAGGATTACTGATCTGATTTGTGTTTGCATTAAGATCAGCAAGTGTCGGATAGAATTTTTTGGTTGTAGGTACAGAATTATCTGTCACGTTAGCAGTAGTTAGATCAAAATATCCTTTTCCTGCATATTGACATGCATAAATTGTTCTGTCTGTTAGAACAAACGGTACTAAATTTAAGTTTAAAGTAACTTGTTCACAATCTACAAATACTGGAGCATTGCCACAGAATTTATATACAATTACATCTGGCCCTAAGTATCCAGCTTGTGGAATGTAAGTTATAACGCCTGTTGAAGGATTTATTGTTGCTGTACCATGGGCTGGCTGAGTAACAATCACAACACTATTAGCTACTGGAGATTGAGAAGAATTAGTAAATGCAGGTGTGATTACTTTTGTGCCACAAATATAAATTGTTTGAGCAGTCTGCTGCAAACATGTAAATACTTTGTAAATAGGAGTAGTAACAGGAGGACAGCTTCCCATCGTAACTTTTACAGTATAATCTCCACCTACTGCCGGAGTATAGGTGTTAGAAGTTGCTCCCGTTATAGGAGCACCATTTAAATTCCATTGGTAAGTCTCGTAACTGTCATCTACTTCCAAAATAATTCCAGGAACACAGTCACCTGTTTGTTTAGCAATTACGGGAATTGAGGAGAAACCGGCGAAATATCCTCCGTATCCGGCAGTACTATATCCACCATTAATTCCTGCAGTTACAGCTTTATTAGATACTACAGTTACATTTCCTGTAATTCCTTCAACTGCATAGGTTACCCATGATGAATTCCCGGTAAGAGGATATGGACCCTGAGCTGCAGTAGGTGTAGTAGCTGCACCTCCATTACTGCTGTACGTTACAACAGCACCTGCCTCGGTTAATATATTCAGTTTTAAAGTGATAGCTGAATTAATATTAGGCATCTCATTAATTTTACCAATCTCATCTATTTTTCTCGGTAAAAAACAGTTTAAAGGTGGTATGTAATTAAATCCGCACGTTGCGTTTGTAGTACCAACAGATACAAATTGATATAGATAAACATTTTTAGAAGTAGAAATCAGCATGTTTGCATGACCCAAAGTCCCTTGTGGAGCATAATTAGTTTCATCGATTCTATACCATTGCCCAGCATTTAAAGTTGCAATTGCAGTCGTCGAACCATTTATAAAAACCTGAGTATTATTTTCTGTGGCAATAACAATACCTCCTTCCATATTTTGTGCGGGAGCCTCAGATCTTGTTTTTACCATCGCAAAAGTATTTCCTAATCTTTCTACTGGTACAGATTGATCCATAATTCCATCAGATCCACCACTACCAACAATACCAAAGTTGCCATTACTATTTCCATTGGTCAGCGTAACCGGCTTGTCTGCAACGATTTTCGCACCAATAAAACCGGCAAGATTTGGTGTGTTATTTTGTTGACCGGCAAAGATAAAAGATTGACCTTTATTTAATGTGAAAGTATGGGTTGTTCCTGTTGGCGCTCCTCCAATAAAAGTAAGTCCTGCCGTATTCCATGTCACTGTAACAACAGTATTATCTTCCGTTGCCATAATACCTGCAGTGAAATTATTTAAGGTACTCATACTCGCAGAAGATGTAGGTGTACTTGCAACATAAAATTCTTTACCAATACCTGCTTTTCCTTTACTAGTAATAATTTCACCATGTGAACCTTGTGCAAATCTTAAAGTACAGTAAAATGGTTTTAACCCTTTTAAATATAATCCTTTAGTAATTACATTAAAAGCATCTGCGGCTAAATTTGCAGATATAGTTGTATTAGGGACATCAAATGTTTGTGGGCTGCCTTTGCTGATTGTCACCGTCCCAATTGATGCGTTATTACTATATATAGTAACCACAAATGGTGTAACAGAGTCAGTAGACAAATAAAGTCTATTGCTATAGCCACCGTAGGAATCGTAATAAGGAGCAATCCAGTGATCTGTATCTCTCTGTCCGAAGACAGAAATAGATGTTAGAAAAACTAATACTAAGCTGAGTAGAAATCTTTTCATAAATTATGGAATTAGGATTTGTACAAAATTAAAATAATATTTAATATATTGTTAATAAATGCTAAAGAAAATTTAAAATTTATTCTCTATTCTTAATTAATAGCCATCCAGAATGTGAAACTGGCAATTTTGTGTCGGGTTCTGTCCATTTCAGAATGTACCAATATGTCCCTGTTGAGAGGGTTCTTCCACCGGATTTTCCATCCCAGATATAATTTTTTTCTGAAGATCTGTAGACGGGTGCTCCGTAGCGATCTACAACTTCTATCGAAACATCCTGCTTTAATCTGAGATCAGAATAGTTTAAGACATCATTATGGCCGTCCCCGTTTGGAGTAATTGCATTCACAAGATTGAGAATGAGGAACTCTTTGATGATGGGTTGACAGCCATCTGCGCTTATAACATAGGCAGTATGCGGTCCTCAAAGTACAGATACTCAGTAAAATTTTTTTCACGATTAGTCTATAGTGAAACAAAATTACTTATTAAAAATCAATTATTTGCATATTTCTTGGAGCTTTGATTTATTATTGGTACTATGTGGAGGATTTGTTGTGAAATTTATCGAATAGTAGGAAGATGTCTAAATTTTCACATAAAAAATCCCGATGAGGAAACTCATCGGGATATGTTTGTTTTGAAAGATTGATTAAGCTAAGCTTACTCTTACAAATCCTGTAACTTTCAAGTCACCGTTTACAGATTTTACATAATCAGCAACAGAAATTGAACTGTCTTTGATGAAATCTTGGTGTACCAAAGTATTGTCTTTGTAGAATCTCTGCATTTTACCTTTCAAGATATTATCGATAATGTTTGCAGGCTTACCTTCTTCAGTAAGTTTGTGTCTTTCGATTTCCAATTCTTTATCGATTGTTTCCTGAGAAACTTTAGTTTCGTCAAGAGCGATAGGGTTCATCGCAGCAGCCTGCATAGAAACAGCTTTAGCAGCTTCGTCAGAACCGTCTACTTTTGCAGAAAGTGCAGTGATTGCAGCAATTTTGTTTCCAGCGTGGATGTAAGCTCCCAAGAAAGGACCTTCAATTCTTTCGAATGCACCGATCTCGATTTTCTCACCGATAACTCCAGTTTGCTCGATTAATTTTTCAGCAACAGTCATTCCGTGGAAATCTGTAGCCAATAATTCTTCTTTAGTAGCAGCGAAGATTGCCATTTCAGCAATTTCGTAAGCTAGCTCGATGAACGCCTCGTTTTTAGCAACGAAGTCAGTCTCACAGTTCAAAGAGATAATCGTACCCAAAGTGTTATCTTCATTTACTCTAGCGATTACAGCACCTTCAGAAGAATCTCTGTCAGCTCTGTTAGCAGCTACTTTTTGTCCTTTTTTTCTAAGGATATCTACTGCTTTTTCGAAGTCTCCTTCTGCTTCAACTAAAGCTTTCTTGCAGTCCATCATACCTGCACCTGTTTGGTTTCTCAATTTTGCTACGTCTGCAGCAGCTGGTGAATAAGACATAATATTATTATTTTTTTATTTAAAATTATGATTAACTTTAATAGTTTATTTTAAAGATGTGCAAAGATAATGATTTTAATGATAAACTAAAAAATGACTTTTCACGTTATAGTATTATTTAATAAATTTTTAAAGGTTTTTACTCAATGAAAAAATTATTTCTAATCTTATTCCTCTCCATATTCTGTCTTGGCTTCTCTCAAAAGAAGAAAAAAGGCAAAGCAAAAGTAGTCGCCGAGAAAGAAACGGTCATTATCTACACCGAAACAGAAGCTGAAACATCCAACGAACCCAGAATTATCGCAGGTTTTCTAAAACAAAATCCCGGTCACGCCAGAACAGATTTCTTTAAGAAAAGATTGATAACCATTATCATGGCAGATAATTCGCCTGAGGCTAAACCGACCATAAAGCCTTTGAGCAAAGATAAAATTGAGAAAATTGTAAGCAACAGTGAACTTAATAAAGGTAAAACTATACCGGTAAATACCAGCAATACTGCTAGTCCCCAGAGAAATGTGACTTATGCAAGTGTTGGTAATACGAATAAAAAATCTGAAGTCAGCGATAAAAATAGGAAAACCGCTGCAATGCTCACCCATATTTTCAATGACGATCCTAGCGACAAGGAAGCTTACATTAATATCAAAAACAGATCAAACTGTAGACTGATCGTCAAAATAAGTGGAAAAAAATATTATAACCTTGATGTTCCTGCAAAAGGACAGAATTTTGTCTTGATCGATAAAGGTGAATACGTTCTGACAACAATGGTCTGCGATGCCAAATATTCTTCGCTGAAAAAGATTACTAAAGATATCGAGATACAGCTTGATGTAGCTGACTGATTTAATTTTAATGAAACAAAAAAAGGTTGTTTAGAAATTCTAAACAACCTTTTTTTGTTTATCCTTTAAATTGCCCCATGGCAATAAATTTGTCCTGTCTTTGGGTTTCCAGTTCTTTGCCTGTGAATTTTGAGAACGCTTTGATGTTTTGCAAAATCGAAGTTTTCAGATTCAGGTAGGTAGTTTCCGGATCATAATGAGCTCCACCAAGAGGTTCTTCGATAATTCCATCGATGAATTTTTCTCTTAAAG
The DNA here is from genome assembly GCF_025971945.1 of Chryseobacterium kimseyorum. Classification (GTDB taxonomy): domain Bacteria; phylum Bacteroidota; class Bacteroidia; order Flavobacteriales; family Weeksellaceae; genus Chryseobacterium; species Chryseobacterium kimseyorum. The sequence goes on along the minus strand of NZ_JAPDHW010000011.1, from coordinate 51,266 downwards.
CATCTTTTGGAGTCAGATTTAATGCATTGGCTGCATCTTCTTTGTGATCCCAGTTTCTCCATAAGATTGAAGAGCAGCTCTCCGGTGCGATTACTGTGTACCAGGTGTTTTCCAACATGTAAACTTTGTTACCGACACCAATTCCTAACGCTCCGCCACTCGCTCCTTCACCGATAATGTAAGTGAAAATAGGAGTTTTAAGCATCGTCATTTCAAAAATATTTCTTGCGATCGCTTCACCCTGACCTCTTTCTTCAGCTTCCAGTCCAGGATAAGCTCCCGGTGTATCCACTAAAGTGATTACAGGAATTTTAAACTTCTCGGCTAACTTCATTAGTCTTAAGGCTTTTCTGTATCCTTCAGGATTCGGCATTCCGAATCTTCTGTGTTGTCTTTCTTTGGTTGTTCTTCCTTTCTGAGTACCGATAATCATTACTCTTTGACCGTCTAAAGTCGCAAGACCTCCGATCATCGCAGGATCATCTGCAAAGTTTCTGTCACCGTGCAGTTCAAGGAAACTTCCTTTATCTACCATTCCTTTAATATAGTCGATAGTGTAAGGACGATCCGGATGACGTGATAACTGTACTCTTTGCCAAGGGGTAAGATTTCCATAGATCTGTTTTTTGGTATCTATAATCTTATCCTCGATCTGGCTGCATGCTAATTTTACATCAACACCACTTTCTTCTCCTACCAATGAACAGGTTTGATACTGATCCATCAGTTCTTTTATAGGAAGTTCGAAACTTAAATATTCCATTCTTGAAGTAAATTAAATCTTTCAAATGTATGAAAAATTATGAAATTTTATTTAAAATTATTTACAGCATTGCTTATTCTTGCAATACTTTCTTCTTTTCCAACGAGTTCCAAAATATCCGGAACATCTGGACCTTTTAATTCTCCTACTAAAGCTAAACGCAACGGCATCATTACTTTTCCCATTCCTATTCCTTTGTTTTCTGCAAAATCGTGTAGGTTCTGTTTGATATTTTCAGAACTGAAATCATTTATCGAATTCAAACTTTCAGCAAATTCAGTCAGAAGATTTGATGTTTCGTCATTCCAAGCTTTCTTAGAGGCTTTTTCATCGTAAGAACTTGGGGCTTCAAAAAAGAATTTTCCGTTTTCGTAAATATCTGTTGGAAAAGTCGCTCTTTCTTTCATCAGATGAATAATCTTTAGTAATTTTTCATCTTCCATGTTTAAGTGTAAATCTGACTCTTTTAGAATATTTAATAACTCTTTGTCCGATTTTAACTGAATATACTGATGATTAAACCATTCTGCTTTTTCTTTACTGAATCTTGCTCCAGCCTTGTGAACTTTATTTAAGTCAAATTCTTTAGCCATTTCTTCCAAAGACAAAATTTCTTTATCATCTGCCGGAGTCCAGCCCAAAAGTGCAACCATATTCATAAACGCTTCGGGCAGGTAACCGCTTTCTCTGTAACCTTTAGAAATATTTCCTGTCGCAGGATCTGTGAAATTGAGTGGAAATACAGGGAATCCGAATTTATCACCGTCTCTTTTGCTTAATTTTCCTGAAAGTCCTTTCTTTAAAAACTGTTTTACAGAAGCGGTAATTTCATTGTCTTTCTCATTTTCATTCAGCATCGATTTGAATCTCGGGCTTTTCACTTCTGAAAATAATGATTTTATCAGCGTTGCTGCCTCATCAAAAGAAAATTGACTGTTTTTTGTTACAAACTCCTCTGTAAAAGATTTTGTAATACTGTCAATATTTTCTTTACTGATTAATGTGGAAACATCAGGTTTTAGAATCAATGATAAATGGGCAAACTCAGGCGCTTCCCAACCCATTGCTTCGTATAATAACGTGTGAAGACCTAACGATGGCAACCATTCTTCACCTCGGATGACGTGAGAAATCTCCATCTCATGATCATCTATAATGTTGGCAAAATGATACGTAGGCATTCCATCGTTTTTTACCAAAACTTTATCATCTAAAGTATTGGTATTTACCGCAGAATTTCCACGGATCATGTCTACAAGTCCAAGGGTTCTGTCGATCGGCATTTTGAATCTTACAACATAAGGAGTTTTAGCATCCAAAAGTTGCTGTACTTCCTCTTTAGAAAGTGCAACGCTGTTTTTTAAGATATTTCTGGAAACGTTATTGTAAGAGAAAACTTCACCTTTTGCTTCAAATTCTGCACGGACGGCATCTAATTCTTCAGCAGTATCAAAGGCGATGTAAGCGTAGTCTGTTTTTAATATTTGCTCAGTGTATCTGTCATAGATATCTCTTCTTTCAGATTGTCTGTAGGGAGCGAATTTACCACCTCTTTTAGGGCTTTCGTCAGGGATGATTCCACACCATTCTAGAGCTTCCTCTATGTATTCTTCAGCTCCTTCTACATATCTTGCGGTATCGGTGTCTTCAATTCTCAGTATAAATTCACCACCTTGATTTTTTGCAAAAAGATAATCATATAATGCAGTTCTTACACCTCCTAAATGCAGCGGTCCCGTAGGACTTGGTGCAAAACGGACTCTTACTTTCCCCATTTTAAATAAAATTTTGGTGCAAATTTACTGAAATTATATGTTTTCAAGACGTTTTTGTCGCCAGCTTATTGGCTTTTGTAATCATAATCTTTACATTTGTATAAAATAATAATACACACATTATGCTGGAAATTGGTGAAAGACCTTGGGGGAAATATTATGTTTTGGCAGACGAGCCCAATTACAAACTGAAAAGAATTGAAGTGAACCCTGGGCAAAAATTATCCTATCAGTATCATCATAAAAGACAGGAACAATGGACGATTATCGAAGGTGATGCGACAATTGTTCTGGATGATAAAGAAATCAAACTTTCCTATGGTGAAAGTATTTTCATTCCTCTAGGAGCCAAACACAGAATCATGAATTTATCTGAAAAGCCAGTAGTTTTCATCGAGGTACAGACAGGTACTTACTTTGGTGAGGATGATATTGTGAGACTGGATGATGAATATGAGAGAGCTTAAGTAAAATGGAAAAATTAATATTATTCGTTAAAACTTACAGAGCTGATTTTGAATCTTGCAGTAAACTGATTGATTCAATTAATCAACATAATAAAGATGGAATAAAGCTTCTGATTTCTGTAAATAACGAAGATATTAGTTTTTTTAAGCAGAACCTGCAAACTGATCTTTTAGACCTTATAAAAGACAGTGATATTATTGACATTAAAAAAAGTGATCCCTGGCAATATCAACAAATCATAAAATCTCAGCTGCACAGGCTGAATGTTACGGAAAACTATGTTTGTCTAGATTCTGACTCCTATTTTATCAAGGATTTTAATATCTCTGATTTTATTCAGGGTGATAATCCTTACACTATTATCCATCAGCAGAAGGAAATGTTTTCATGGCTCAGTGCCAATCGTAAACACTTTAAAGATGATCCCAAACAATATTTTGAAGATATAAGCGGACGGATAATGGATAAGCTCGGTCGTGAAGGAATTTGCTATGATTACGGGCCTTCACCGACAATATGGTCAAATAAAGTTTGGAAAGATTTTCAGGAGAATTATTTAGATTTAAATAGTATAAATTATCCCGATCTAATTAATGAATTTCCAAGTGAGTTCACTTGGTACGGAGAATGGCTTCTGAAAAGCAATGTTATTCCTCTCTTTCCTAAAGAACCGTTGTTTAAAGTATTTCATTATAAAAAACAATTTCAGGATTTTATAAAGGAAGGACATACCAGAGAATCAATTAAGGAGAATTATATGGGCGTTGTTCTTCAATCCAATTGGAATCGTGATTTGAAATGGTACCAAAAAAAGATTAGTTTATAAGTTAAAAGCAAATTATGATACCTAGATGAAAGTAATCTTAGACGCTGATGTCATTGCTGATTTCTATAAAGATAACCGCACAGGAATTTTCCGCGTTACTTATGAACTTTTCAGAGAATTAAGTCAACATGACGCAATAGAAACATCTTATTCTCATTTAAGTTTATTCAACCATCAAACATCTACAGAAGAATTGGATGTTTTTTTTGGTGAAAACTCTATAAAAATAAATGGAGCCAATCAGAGAGCCAAAAGAAAGTTTTTGCCTCTCAGAAAAGAAAAATTGTTCAAGTATTTGTATGAAAAAATAGGTGTGAGTGAATTTAAAAACACCTTTTTTAATAATGCTTTTGAAAAAGCAGATATTTATCATTCGTTTTATTATCCTGTCAATCAGAAAGTCAGAAAATATTCAAATTTAAAAAAGGTGGTCACCATCCATGATTTGATTCCCGTTTTGTTCCCGAACTTACACTATACTTCACGTTTTATAGAGAAAATTATCGCAAGTATCGGTAAAGATGACTATGCGATTTGTGTATCAGAAAATACGAAAAAAGATTTATTACGATATGCTCCTCAGATTAATCCTGATCATGTCTTCGTAAGCTTATTGGCTGCTTCTAAATCACTTTTTTATGTGTGCGACAATAACGATAAATTTAAGTCTATCAAAGAAAAGTATAATCTTCCAGACAAATATTTTCTGAGCGTAGGTACATTGGAGCCTCGCAAAAATACAGACTTTGTTATTCGATCTTTTTTAAAATTTATTAAAGAAAATGAAATTGATAATTTAAGTTTGGTCCTTGTTGGAACAAAAGGATGGGATTACGATAAAATTTTTGAAGAATATAATAATGCGAATGCACTAAAGGATAAAATATTATTTACCGGCAGAGTTCCAGACGAAGATTTAGCGAGTTTATACAGCCATGCACACTCATTTTATTACATGTCTTTATATGAAGGTTTCGGCTTGCCACCGTTGGAAGCTATGCAATGCGGAGTAGCAACAGTAACTTCCAATACATCATCTCTACCGGAGGTTGTGGGAGATGCAGGAATTATGCTGGATCCTACAGATGAAGTATCATTACGCAAAACGATGCACGAATTATATACCGATGATTCTTTAAGACAAACTTATGCTCAGAAGGGACTCGAACGTTCAAAGCTATTTTCCTGGAAAAAAAGTGCCGATGATCTTGTGGCGATTTATGAAAAGATAAGTAAATCGTAGGAATTTTATCTTACTCGGAAAATTGACTCTAACTCTAAATATGTAAAGCCTTTTTCCATAATTCAATGGATTTTCTCTCAGAAAAATTATTTTTGAAAAACTCTTGAGCCTCGTGTTTTAGCTGTAGGTAGTCAGATTCATTATTAATTAAATTGGTAATGATTTCTGCTAACTTTTGTTCGTTGTCATCCACCATGCAACCGTTGTTTTTTTTGTCTAAAAAACCATCGACCGCTTTTTCAGTTCCTACGACCGGTATTCCAAAAGACATGGCTTCCACTACTTTAATTTTTATACCGGTTCCTTTAAGCATCGGACAGATGGCAATTTTGCTTGCATGATAATAGGTTTTTAAATCGTCTGCAAAAAAAACCTTTTCAATATTTTCATGATCCGGAATGTGTTTACAGATCCTTCCTATAATACAAATTCTTATCTCTTTAGAGAGAAGCGGTTGTACTTTTTCTATAAACCATTTAATAGATACTACATTAAAAGGATTGTCGCTACCTACAAATATAAGGTCAAATTTTTTATCAATCTTTGTGTCTTCAAAATTTTCAGGAAAGCTTGGCGGTATATTAATCACTTTATCTCCCAGAAAACTTTTGAAAATAAAATATTCATCCCGGGAAATGGTAACTACTTTATCATAAAATGAAAGATTTGCTATCTCTTCGCCAAATCTTTTCCCCACGTCAAGCGTTTTATTATTGTAAAATTCGTTGAGTGTTATCCAATCGTGCGTATCAATTATTGTTTTTGCCCCTTTTAAATCTTGCTTACGAATAAGATCTGTCCAGAATTCATAATTGATGAAGATATAATCATATTTTTTCTTATCAAGAACCGCTGCGAAATGATCTTCTAAATACGGAGTAAGATATTGATTTGTATTGTCTTTGCTAAATCTTCTCTGAATTTTATATCTCCAATAGTCAAAGCTTAGTTTTTGCTTTGGTGGTGTGGTTTTCAGAACAAAAACATCATCAATGATTGCTGAATCAATGTCTTCAGCCGAATCTCCAAAACTTTTGTAATAATCTTCCACTCCGACAAGATCAATATTTAAGCCTAAAGATTTAAGCTGTTTCAGATTCGTATAGGTACGCAAAACATTGCCGGCTCTTTTGGAGAAAGGACTTTCGGGGAAGAAAAATAATAAGTTCTTATTGAAAAAATTCATTAATGACTTTTGTTTAGAATGAGAGTCTTTTCAAAGTTGAGGAAATAAATGCTTAAATTCGTTTTCGCAAAAGACTTAGACAAAATAATAAATTTAAAATGGGAATTAAAAGATTTTTTAAAAATAAAATCAAGGATTATCAGTTTATTAAAAATAGAAGAAAACTGACCATTAATCTGCAGAATCTTGACTTTTTTAAAAACCATCAATTTAATTTTCAAACAGAGGGTAATCCTGAAGTAACAATTATCATTTCTACGGTTAATGATTTGAAATTATTGCTTAATGGCCTCTATCAAATTGAAAAATACGACCGACATATTTCAAAAGAAATCATTGTTCTTTATAATGGGGATATTGATGAAGCTCACGGATATTTAGAAAAAACAGAAGCGATTTTCGTAAGTGATACCAAAGATAGCACTGTAACAAATGTAAATAATGCAATTAAGAAGGGTAAAGGAAAATTTATTTATCTTTTAGAATCACATGCTTTGGTTCAGGAAAATTATTTGTCAACGTTGCTAAATGTTTTTGAAATCAGAGACAATGTTGGCGCCGTAGGTTCCAAGTTAGTTTCTACAGAACACAATATAGTTGCGGCTGGAAATTTAGTTTTTAAAGACTCTGAAATATCTCCAATTGGTCAATCTGAATCAATTGATTCCCCAGAATTTAATTATTTAAGAAAAGTTGATTTTTGTGAAGGCAGTCTCTTGTTTCATAAAAAAAACAAAAATGGCAGTATAAATTTGCTGAGTGAATCGTTCTCGTCGCTATATTTTGCTAAAGCAGACTTCTGTTTAAAGATGAAAAATGATGAACAATTAGATACCTATTATCATCCACTTTCGGAAATTATTTCTTTTGATAATTTATACAAAGCGGAAAATGATGGCGATAAAAAGATTTTTTTTGATCACTGGAATTCCAACATTATAAAAACGAAATATTCAGATAACCCAAAAATCAGTTGCGAAAATCATTACCGCAAGCCCAACTTTCTTTTTCTCGAAGAAAATATGCCGAAACCGGATCAGGATTCCGGATCAAGAAGATTTTTTGAAATTGTAAAAATTCTTCAAAAGAACGGACACCGCATTATCCTTGCAGTGAAGCATTTTGATGAGTCTACAGATCATCACTATGTCAAATTTTTTAATGGAATTGGAGTTGAGGTCTGTGTAGATTATGTTACGACAAAAGACAAAATTGTAAAAGTAGAACATCAGGTTTTAAATGCCTTGTCTTACGTTGATGTTATTTGGATTTTCAGACCGATAGGTTTTGACCATTGGTATCAGTTAATTAAAGAAAAATTAAATGGTCAGAAAATCATTTACGATATGGTGGATCTTCATTATCTTAGAATGGAGCGCGAAAATAACTACATTGATGTCATCACCAACGAAAGAAAAAAAGAAATCGCTTTCTTCAAAAAAAAGGAATATGCTGGAATGAATATTTCTGATGCGGTAATCTCTATCAGCGATGAAGAGATGGATACAGTTTCTGCAAATGGTGTGAGAAAAGACAAAATCTTTACAGTAAGTAATATTCACAAACCAGTAGATTATGTGCCTTTGAGTTTTTCCAAAAGAGAAGGATTGCTTTTCATTGGTGGTTACAACCATTTACCCAATATTGATGCGGTAAAGTTTTTACATGATCAAATAATGCCTTTGGTTTGGGCAAAGAACAGTAAGATTAAAATTTTCATTTTAGGACCAGATTTTCCTGAGGATCTAAAACAAAAATACCATTCTGATAAGTTTCAGATATTAGGCTACCAGAAAACAGTCGATTTTTGGTTCGAAAATGCCAGAGTGTTTGTGGCGCCGCTTCGTTATGGAGCTGGAGTAAAAGGAAAAATAGGGCAGGCCTTAGAATTTAAGTTGCCTGTAATTACTACAGGAATCGGTGCGGAAGGAATGAGCCTTGAAGATGAGAAAACAGCCTTAATCTCAGATGAAAATCCTCAAAATTTTGCAGATAAGATTCTTGAGCTCTATGATAACGAAAGTCTTTGGCAGACTTTACATGAGAACAGTCTCTTGCCACTATCAAAATTCTCTATAGAAACTCAGGAAGACAATATCAAGAAAATGCTGACTTATTTAGGATTCTAAAATTAGTTCTTATAAATTTTCTGATACTTTTTAGGCTTGAAAAATTTATAGATCAGTTTTCTGTACCATTCATCGTAATATTTGGCTTTATACTTTTTATTCTCACGGATTAAACTCATAATACTGTGAAAATCCAGTCCGTTTTGTTTGTAGAAAGTATAATGTTTTTTATAGATTTCAAAGAAATTATCAGAAAGTCTTGAACTGTTGTCAATACTGGTATTGGTAAGAGAATCTGTTGTATTTCTAATTCTGTAAAAAAATAAAAATTCATCTATTTTATGAACTTTAATGCCCATTTCAATTAATGAAATCCAAAAATCCCAGTCTTCATAATAATTCAATTGAGTATCAAAACCCCCCGCTTTTTCAAAGTCTTCCTTGTAAATAAGAGCGGTAATCGGAATGCAGTTCTCAATTAAAAAGTCAAATGTGTTGAAAGGCTGTAAAACCCATTCTCTATCAGTCTTTTCAAAGAACTTGCCTTTGGTATAACAGACTCTCACTTCCGGCTTTTTCGAAAGAATACTGTGAGTTTTTTCTAAAAATGTTTTTTCAATCAGATCATCACAGTCCAAAAAGAGAATATACTTTCCAATAGCTGACTGTACGCCATTGTTTCTCGCAGAGGATTGACCTTTATTATCCTGATGAATGATTTTTAAATTTTTGAAGACTGCACTTTTTTCAATTACATCCAAAGCAGTTCGTTCCGAGCCATCATTTACGATGATGACTTCAAAATTTTGATAGGTTTGCTCGTAAACACTTTTCAGGGTTTCACGAATGTAATCTTCACCGTTATAGTAAGGAATAATGATGGAAATTTTCTCGTTCATGTCTTAAGAAGTAAGTGTTTTAAACCAGTTTTCAAAACTGTATTTATTTTTAATATCTGAAGGAATTTCCTGATACGGATTTTCTACAAAATTTGTCAGTTCTTTTCCGTCATTTTCACCGATAATGAATATATTTTCCGATCTGTAAAAATCGTAATTTTTCACATCCGGATTATCTGTGATCAATTTTTTACTGTATTTCATAGCTTCAAAAAACCTGAATGACAATCCGTTATGTTCTTTTAGTTTTAAATCTAAAAGTGCTTTTGAGCTTTTTACAAAATCAATATTTTCATCATAAGTCAGAAATCGATTGGTGAAATTTATTTCTCCGTCATTATCTTTTTTATCCCAACTAAAAAGAAGTATTTTTTGGGATATTTTATTCTGACTTAATATTTTTGAAATGTTTTTTAAAGCTTTGAATCGTTCTTCAACAAACGTTCCGATATAAAAAACATCATTTTTAATTTCCGGTTCATACTTATCCTCTTCAAAATTAAAGAAGAAATTGGTCAAAAAGAAAATATTATTTTTTTCATCAACATCATCTTTATCGAATACAAAAAACTTGTCAAAGAATTTTAATTTGGAATAAACATTCGGCGTCCTTTTAAGTCCGTCCCAATGATTACCAACTAAATTTTTAGTTTTAGTTCTGATGATGCTTAAAAAATCTTCAGAGAAGAAATCGGCAGTCATTACCAGGATGGTTTCATATTGCAGTAACCGATGTGCTTTTTCAGTTAAGGTATTTTCTATGAAAGAAGCGCGCAGTTTTTCCTTGTATTTTTTATCTCCTAAAAATGTTTTTCTATAAAGATTATTTAGTTTTTGTAGGCTATTTTTATATCTGAATTTCTCTTCAGAATACAGTAAAAAATCTACATTATCAAAATTCAGGTATTCCAGATTTTTCTTGATGAGGTCTGCAAGTCCTGCATAATTGTGCATGATGATGAGAATCTTGTTCATCGGTAGAGATATTTAAAGAATAAAAAAATTAAAAAATGATCAGATCTCAGTTTTTTGTATAAATTGGATTTTTCATCCCGGATTTCTTTCAAAAATCTTTCTGCCTCCTTACTAGAATCTTTTTCAAGATAAGTTGTAAATTTTCTCTCTTTATCATTTAGCGTTCTCAGCTTGATTTTGAAATCTCTGAATATTTGGGGGTTTTTAGCGTGATCAAATCGGCGAATAAGTTTTTCTTTGGAAGATTCATCTTTAGAGTAACTGATTCCTCCAACCTGTTGCTCGCTGTGAATACGGTATGAAAAGAGCTTGTCATTTAGAAAAGCGAACCTTTTCTGTTCAGAAGAAACCAATGCAATCCATTCATCATGGTGTAAACCTTCAATATCTGGAAAAGGTATAACCTGATGGGTAAAAGATTTTCTGATTGCCATTGATGCTCCGGTAGCAAAATTACCAATGGTTAAGAATATTTTGAAATAGTCAATTTCTTTGTGGTTCTGACCTAAAAAGGTGGGAACATCCCACACAGTATATAAATTTTTCTGTAAATTATTTTCATCAATAATAAATCCGTTTGAGCATACAACATCAATGCTTTTGTTGTTTTCAAAAAAATCATAGAAAACTTTCACTTTGTTCTCTTTCCACACATCGTCCTGATCGCTTAAAAATATAATTTCACCTTTACAGAGAGAAATAGCTTTTTCAAAGTTTTTTACACTGCGTAAATTTTGATGGTTAATATTGATATTGAAAATATCGGGAAATTTATTTTTGTATTCAGATAAGATAGTTTGAGTTTTATCCGTAGATCCGTCATCGCACACTACAATTTCATCTATTTTCAAAGACTGAGAAAGAATAGAATCAATTTGTTGACGAATATATTTTTCGCCATTATAAGTGCATAATGCAACAGAAATTTTTGTCATTTAGTTTAAATTAAAAACCGTATTAACCCAATTGTCTAAAGTGTATTTGTAATAAATTTCATCAGAAATTTTTTTGTAAGGTTTTTCAAAAAAAGACTTCTCGATGTTGCTGAAATCATTATTCAAAATCAAAATATTTTCGGCGTCAAAAAAATCATACTTCCTGATGTTTTCATTATCAGTAATGATTTTCCTTTCAAGTGCCATCGCCTCAAACACACGAAAGCTGAGCCCTGTCTGATTAGCCCGCATCAGATCTAAAATTACTTTTGTATTTTTATATAACGATGGAAGCGACTGCTGAGGTATGTTTTTTCTTCTGAATGTAAAAATACGGATATACTTTTTATCAAAAATTTGTTTACACTGATTTTTCCAGCTCTTCTTTCCGGCTATGATAACATTAAACTTCAATTTAAGATGTTGAATGCGGTCTGCCAGAATATGTAGAGTTGCCAGTCTGTTTCTGTCGTATGAAGTGATGAAAAAAAGATCTAAATCTGGATTTTGAGTTTCTGCAGGAATGTGTTTTAGATAATTATAGTTTGTTATTTTTTCAAAACCATAATTCTTCACATCTTCATGGTCAAAAGAAAAAACAGTATCAAAGTAATGAAGAATATGTTCTGCAGGATTTCTCGCCATGCTGTCGTAGAGATACGCAATATTTCGGTCAGCGTATTTTCGGATTTCCTGATGAACTTTGTCTTCAATAGATTCCGGATTAATCACTAAAATCTGATCCTGCTTTCCCAGTTTTTGCAGTGATTCTATTATGAAATTCTGTCTTTTTTCGTGTTTAAGATTTTTCCCGACAAAAACTTTGCTCATCGCGTTCTTCACCCTTGCTCCAAAATTTTTGTGCGTGAAAGCTCCAATGTTAATATGGTTTGCTTCTATGCCTTTTTCTTTGAGTTTATCTACGATATGTTCATCATAATGCCAAAAATCAAAACTGATTAAACAAATTTTCATATAACAAAAGTAAAGATTTTAAAGTTAAATTTCTAATTTTGGAGAAAAGCCCCCGTTATTAATGAAAAAGAATATCCTCATCGATGTAGAACGGTTAAAATATCCCAGATCGGGAATAGCCAATGTGTGTATCTCCCTAATTAGAGGATTGGACGAAAAATTATGCCATTTCAATTACACACTGTATGGTCCCGAAAAAAATATTCCAGCACTTAAAAACAATTTTAAGATCATCGACTGGAAGTTTTGGCAGAAAAAATTAAAAGTGAATACGTCATCTTTTTCATTGATTCATGTAACGCATCAGTTATCAGATTATTTTCATGCTAAAAAACCGAATCAGAAGAAAGTGGTGACACTTCATGATTTAAATTTTCTTCACGACAGCAGCACTCATAATAAAATAACAAAGTCTAAAAAAAAAGTACAGAAAAATATTGGAAATGCAGACGCCATCGTATGTATTTCAGAATTTGTTAAAAATGATTTTTTACAGAACAGAAATTTGTTTAGTTTAAAAAACAATGTGAAAATTGAAGTCATTTATAACGGGTTAATCTTTCCCTCCAATGAAAAATTCAGTTCAGATATGAAATATGAATTCATTGAGAAAAAATACATTCTTAATATTGGTGTACTTTTTCCCAAAAAGAATCAGGAAGTTTTACTGAATTTAATTGATGGAAGTGACCGGGATTTAGTTTTGATAACCTCTTCCGCCAAATCGAATTACAAAGAGAAGTTTCTGCAGAAAATCAAAGATTTAGGGCTTGAAAAAAGAGTTCATATTCTTGAGAATATAGACAATAATGAAAAGTATTTTCTGCTTCAAAATTGCGAATCATACTGCCATCCTTCACTCGCGGAAGGTTTCGGAATTCCTCCGGTGGAAGCCATGTATTTCGGGAAACCTGTTTTCCTAAGTAACTTAACCAGTCTGCCCGAGATTGGTGGAGATTTAGCTTTTTATTTTGATGATTTTTCTGCTGATTCGATGAAGAAAATTTACGAAGAAGGAATTGCAAAGTTTTATGCTGATAAACAGAATTACGCAATGAAATTAAAAGAAAGAGCTTTAAAATTCAGCTACGCGCAAATGGCAGAATCTTATGAGCAGCTGTATAAGCAGTTGTTGGATTAAAGTTTTGTTTTTCCAAACTTAAGCTTCCATTTGAAAGTTTTTAACGTATCACCATATTTTATATCGATACGGTTAATTTCATATTTATTTTTAAACGGATAGCATTCTATCTTATTTCCGATTCTCAGAGCATAGACAATTCCAATTCTGTCAAGCATAGAAAAAAACTCTTTTTTGCTCACTTTTTCTTTCGGAAACCGTCCGTAAGGATAAGCGAGAACCTTTGAATAGGTGATTTTATTCTCATCTAAAAGTTCCATGTTTTTTAAGAGATCTTTTTCAGATTCCTCAAGCGATAACTGTGAGAAATTTTGATGGGAATGGCTGTGCAAAGCGATTTCAACTAATGAAGGATCAAGGGATTGCAGTTCTTCAAAATTCATGTACAGCTTGTTATTTCCATGTTTACTGTTCTGAATAAATTCTGTCGGGATAAAAATTGTAGCCTTCAACTGATGTTTTTCGAGCAAAGGAATCAAATATTCTAAATTATTATAATATCCGTCATCAAAGGTTAAAATGATTTTATTCTTTAACGATTTGCTGTTTTCCAGATCCCTGAAAAAAACTGTCTGATAATTACTTTTGATAAATTTCAATTGATCATCAAGATTTTCTGCAGTGACAATCAGATCATTTTTAAAAGCGATAGATTGTGGTAAAACCTGATGATACATCAATATTCTGATGCTTTCTTTTTTAGAAAGACCAAGGATTCTTTTAACAAAATCTAACATTCTTTAGTGCCGAATTTATGAATTTCGTGAAGTTTTTTATACTTTAAGAAAGTGTAAAAAGCAGCAGTTGTCGCAGCATAATATCCAACAAGACCATCTAAAAAACCTAATCTCAAAAAGTAAGATTTGATAAACTGGTATAAAGGTCTGAATAAGATTTTAAGAACACTTGATTTTTTGCCGTTTTTATACATTTTCTCAGCCATCATCGAAGTGTATTTGTTAGACTTTTCGATGTGATGGTAGATGTCCTTGTAAGTGTAATGATTGATTTTTCCCGCGAGTCTTCCTTTTTTTTCAGAGGTAATAAATTCTTCGTGTACGATATCTTCAGAATACTGTCCAAAACCTTTTCTGAAAAGCCTTTCTCGTTTGATATTTCCCCAGCCGCCATATTTTAGAGTTTCTCCCAAAAATATATTGTTGAATTCAATCTCATAAACATTATATTCTGGCTGATCGTCACCAATAATTTTTCTAATGGATTTTTTTGCTTCCTCATCCAAAACTTCATCAGAATCTAAGAATAAAATCCATTCAGACTGACATTTCTCGATAGCAAAATTTTTCTGTTTTCCAAAACCCAGAAATCTTTGCTGAATAAATTTTACTTTTGGAAATCGTGCGCATATCTCTTGTGTACAGTCTTTAGAAAAACTGTCGACTATGATTATTTCATCGGCAAGATCGTGAACGGCATTCAGCGTTTTTCCGATAATCCTGTCTTCATTAAAGGTGATAATTGCTACAGAAAGCTTCATTAAACTATGACTTACTGCTGCAAAAATACAGTTTATTTTCAGAAATAAGATTGTCTTAAAAAATAATCGTTATGCATATTCTTCCTTTAAAAATTCGTAGGTTTTAAATGAGCTCAGCGCACTTAGGTAGGAGAGAGTGAAGCCTTTTCTGCCATCTAAAAACCCAAGTTTGAGAAAATACATTTTAAAGAAATTAAAAAAGCTTTTCGAAAGTTGCTTTAAAAGTTGATACGGTATTTGTTTCTCATAAAGATCCCTGGCCTTCAGCTTTGAGTAATGAATCACCTTTTTGTAATAGGCGTCATAAGAATCAAATGAAAAATGAAGAAGATAATTTTGAAGTGTTCCCGGGTTTCCTACGTTGCTAAGGCCTTCATGTACGCGCTTACTTTCGTCATAGTGCGCGACCTCTTTTTTAAAAAGCCTGATATTTTTATCATTCTGAGTTCCCGAAAAATTCACCTGCTCACCCATAAAAAAGAATTTTCTCTTAAAAAAATAAGCCTTTTTCGTTACAGGTTTTTTGATTTCATTTAAGATTTCGGTTTTAAGTTGGGGTGTCACTCTTTCATCTGCATCCAGAAACAGAATCCATTCATTTTGTGCATAGGAAATACACTTATTTCTTTGCTGTGTAAAATCTTCAAATTTATTTTGAAACATCTTCACTGCAGGAAATTTTGATCCGATGATTTCTAAAGTTTTATCGGTGCTGAAAGAATCCAGAACAATAATTTCGTCTGCAAATTCAACTGATTTTATAGCATCTTCAATATTTTTCTCCTCATTATATACAATCAGCAAGGCGCTTATTTTAGGATTCTCCATAACTCTCTTCATTAGTAAAATGATTAGATAGCTATTTATATTAAAAGTTAAACAATCGTTTGTTCAATTTATTAAATAAAAAAATAACACCCTGATTTTGAGTGTTATTTTTTTAAATTTCTGGTGATTTATTTTTTATATTCTAAAACTGTTTTCTCAATAATGTTTACACAGTCTAATAACTGTTCTTCGGTGATCACCAATGGTGGTGCCAGTCTGATGATGTTTCCGTGGGTTGGTTTTGCTAAAAGTCCGTTTTCTTTTAACTGTAAACACAGATTCCATGCTGTTGAACTTTCAGGAGTATCATTGATTAGAATTGCATTCAATAATCCTTTTCCTCTTACTTTGGTAATCAGATCAGATTTTTCAATTACTTTTTCAATTTCAGATCTGAAAAGCTGCCCCAGTTCTTCTGCTCTTTCAGATAATTTTTCGTCTTCCACCACATTCAAAGCTGCAACCGCTACTGCGCATGCAATCGGGTTTCCACCGAAAGTAGAACCATGCTGTCCAGGTTTGATCACATTCATAATCTCATCGTTGGCCAAAACTGCAGAAACGGGATACATTCCTCCTGAAATTGCTTTACCAAGAATTAAAATGTCCGGCTGAACGTTTTCGTGATGACAGGCAATTAATCTACCTGTTCTTGCAATTCCGGTCTGTACTTCGTCTGCAATGAAAAGAACATTGTACTTCTTACACAGTTCAGAAGCATTCTTCAGAAAATTTTCATCCGGAACGTAAACTCCGGCTTCTCCCTGAATGGGCTCTACCAAAAATGCCGCAATATTTTGAGCATCATTTTTCAGAACTTCTTCCAAAGCTGTAAGATCATTATATGGAATTTTTACAAATCCCGGAGTGAAAGGTCCGTAGTTTTTATTCGCATCAGGATCATTTGAGAAAGAAACAATCGTTGTGGTTCTTCCATGGAAGTTATTTTCACAAACCACAATTTTAGCTGCGTTTTCTGAAATTCCTTTCACTTCATAACTCCATTTTCTGGCTAATTTCACAGCAGTTTCCACCGCTTCAGCTCCTGAATTCATCGGTAAAACTTTATCAAAACCGAAAAGAGTCGTGATCTTTTTCTCATACTCTCCCAAGCTTGAGTTGTAAAATGCTCTCGAAGTTAAAGCTAATTTTTTAGCCTGATTCACCAAAGCTTCTACAATTTTTGGATGAGAATGCCCTTGATTTACAGCGGAATAAGCTGAAAGGAAATCGTAATATTTTTTGCCTTCAACGTCCCAAACAAATACACCTTCACCTCTGTCTAAAACCACAGGAAGCGGATGGTAGTTATGTGCGCCATGTTTTTCTTCGAGCTCGATGAAGTATTGTGAATCTTTTGTTTGTTCTGCTGTTGACATATTCTTTTTGCTTTTGCACAAATTTAAGGATTCTAAATAACTTGCATCAATAATTAATTTCTGTTTAAAATGAAGATTCAGTACGGTTGTAAACAATTGATAAATAATTCGGAAGATATTTGGTGAAGTATAATTGAGTTTTGGTTTTTATATCTTTTTTCAGATAAATTTAAAACTTAATCTGACATGTTTGGCTTGTAGATGCGAAGACATGAAAGGATTCGTATTATTTTTTAGCTCATAAATATTTTCCAATCTTTCATTAAGTCGATAATTTCCTGCAAAGGCATTTTGAAGCTTTGGTTAGTTTCATCGTTAGCTAAAAAATAAGCAATATCATTTTCTACATCTAAACTTCCATTGCCATAACCAATATCCCAATTGTTTCCTAATGGTGCAATTATCTCTTCCCATGTTTTTATACCATTTTTCACATTTTCTAAATCATCTATTACTTCTTGTATATTGTCCAGAAAACGAAATTGTCCAACGAAAAGACCTAGTAATATATATTTATCATCTGTAACGCCTTCATGTTTGCCAAATTTTGGATCATTTATAAATTTTATCTTATTCATTTTTAATGTTTAAAAACTATGAATGCAATGGTAATTTCCCCCGCTGGCGCAAGCGTCTCGCTTGTGTCCTCCCCCCGTTGCCACACGAATCCTTTCGTATGGCTTTCTTCAAAAAGAGCAATCCTTTTTTCAAAGCACACAAAGAGTATATTAATAACCCAAAAATAACAATTAAAACATAGCTGTTATTACAAATGTTTTTAAAATCAGAATAACGGCTTATCATCATTTTCTCTTCTTTAAATTAATTAAAATCAGATTGAAAGCCTCAACATTTGAAAAGACTCAGGAATTATTCCGTAAACAAAAATCTATTGTCCGCAGCCAAAAAGATGCCCTCCCGAAGGCTTCGGAATGACGCGCTGAGTCTTCGGAATGACGCGCAAGAGCTTCGGAATGAGGAATGAAAACTACTGAGCACGTTTTGTGATTTTCTGAGTGCTGATAAGGGTTTTCGGGATGTTTTAATTCTTTATTACTGGTTAAATCAAGAAAAAAAGCCATCAAAATTATCGTTGTAATGAATTTTTTTTATTTTAGTAAGACATAAAAATTTTAAGTATAAAAAAAATGAAGTTACAAGGCTGTACAATTTTTCAGACGCCAAACTCATTGATGTTGGAAATGAAAAGATAGCCTTTATGAGAAGAGATGCTGAGGCATTTGCATCTTTCGGTCTTGATGAAACCAAATTTGCAGAACTCGAAGCCAGGATCACTGCCTTTTCTAATCTCGTTACCGACATTGAGAAGTCTAATGAGCAGGTGCAAATCACCGAACAGAAAGACCTCAAGGCAGAAGAACTGCGTACTGCCATTCGAAGTGTAATGACTCGTGTGGCTCAGAAGTATGGAGCAGGATCTGCGAGATATGCCAACTATGGATCAGACTCTCTGGCTAAACAGAACGATGCTGATCTTCTTGTCACGGCAAAGCGTGTAGTGAGAGTGGGAACTGCAAATCTAAATGACCTGGCTGGTGAGGGTCTTCAGGTTTCCCATTTAAACAAAATTACCGAACTGAACGATGAGTTTAATGTATTGTTGATAGACCAGAAGCTGAAAATCGGTGAAAGAGATATTCAGCAGGAAGACAGGGTAGAAGATGGCAATAAAATTTATCTGCTCCTCACTAAGTACACACAAACCGGTCAGGATATATGGGAAAGTAGCGACGTCGCAAAGTATAATGATTATATCATTTACAATACGCCTTCAGGTGAAGAACCACCGGAAGATCCTCAGGTTTAAAATAAGAAAAACCGCCTCAGTTTTGGGGCGGTTTTAGTTTTATTCAAATGTAATCTTAATGATTATCATATTTTTTGTCCATTACAAAACTCTCCATGAATTTTGTTGTGTAGTTTCCTGAAAGATAAGCTTCATCTTCCATCAATTGTCTGTGGAAAGGAATGGTTGTTTTCACACCTTCTACATAGAATTCTTCCAGAGCACGCTTCATTTTTGCAATCGCTTCTTCACGGGTTTGTGCCGTTGTGATCAGTTTTGCAATCATTGAATCGTAGTTTGAAGGAATCGTATATCCTGAATAAACGTGTGTATCTACTCTGATTCCGTGTCCTCCAGGAATATTTAATCCTGTAATTTTTCCCGGTGACGGTCTGAAATCTGCGTAAGGATCTTCAGCGTTGATTCTACACTCAATTGAATGTAATTTCGGATAATGGTTAATTCCTGAAATAGGAGTTCCCGCTGCCAAAAGAATCTGTTCTCTGATCAAATCATAATCAATAACCTGCTCAGTAATCGGGTGCTCTACCTGAATTCTTGTATTCATTTCCATGAAATAGAAATTTCTGTGCTTGTCTACAAGGAATTCAATGGTTCCTACACCTTCATAACCGATAAATTCTGCTGCTTTCACGGCTGCTTCACCCATTTTCTCACGTAGTTCGTCAGTCATGAATGGTGAAGGCGTTTCCTCGGTTAACTTTTGGTTTCTTCTCTGTACAGAACAGTCTCTTTCAGAAAGGTGGCAAGCTTTACCAAACTGGTCACCTGCAACCTGAATCTCTATATGTCTTGGCTCTTCAATCAGTTTTTCCATGTACATTCCTCCGTTTCCGAAGGCTGCAACTGCTTCCTGAATGGCAGATTCCCAGTGTTCTTTTAAATCTTCAGCTTTCCATACCGCTCTCATTCCTTTACCACCACCACCGGCAGTAGCTTTGATCATAACAGGATATCCTGTTTCTTCAGCAGTTTTTACAGCGTGCTCATAAGATTCAATCAAACCGTCAGAACCTGGTACACATGGTACATTAGCTGCTTTCATGGTTGCTTTAGCGTTTGCTTTGTCTCCCATTCTCTCAATTTGCTCAGGACTTGCACCAATAAATTTGATACCGTTTTTCTGGCAGATTCTTGAGAAGTTAGCGTTTTCAGATAAGAAACCGTAACCAGGGTGAATTGCGTCTGCATTGGTAATTTCTGCTGCAGCAATGATGTTTGGAATTCTCAGGTAAGAATCTTTGCTCATTGGTGGGCCGATACATACGGCTTCGTCAGCAAATCTTACGTGAAGACTGTCTTTGTCGGCAGTAGAGTATACCGCAACAGTTTTAATTCCCATTTCTTTACAAGTACGCAAAATACGCATTGCAATTTCGCCACGATTGGCAATTAATATTTTTTTGAACATCTTAATTTAATTTGAAATTTGAAATTTGAAAGTTTGAAATTGATTTTTTCTTCAATTATCAATCATCATTAATCAATTATAATTAAGATGGATCTACTAAGAATAATGGTTGGTCGTATTCTACAGGAGTAGCGTCGTCAACTAAGATCTTAACGATTTTACCGCTTACTTCAGACTCGATCTGGTTGAATAACTTCATTGCTTCGATTACACAGACTACTTTGCCGTTTGATACTTCATCTCCTACATTTACAAAAACGTCTTTATCTGGAGATGGTTTTCTGTAGAAAGTTCCGATCATTGGAGATTTAATTGTTACATATTTACTATCATCAGATGCTACTTCAGCTTTTTCTGTAGATCCTGAAACAGCAGCAGGTGCATGACCCGGAGCCGCTTGCTGTGGAGCCTGCTGGTACATTGCCGGTTGGGTAACATAGCTTACCTCATTACCTCCAAGCGGTGTTTTAATAGTAATTTCGAAATCTTTAGTCTTGTATTTTACTTCTGAAACTTCAGCTTTAGATACAAACTTGATAAGATTTTGTATGTCTTTAATGTCCATAAAATTGATATTTGATTTGTCGTCAAAGATACCAAAAAAAGACAAAAAGCAACAAAAAACCACTCATTTTTATTAAAAATGAGTGGTTTTTGTATTAAATAGAGGTTTTTAGGGTAAAAAGCTCTTAATTTTCTTCTGTAGTAGTTTCTACTGTTTTTTCCAATACTACTTTTCCTCTGTAGTATAATTTTCCTTCATGCCAGTGTGCTCTGTGGTATAAGTGCATTTCTCCTGTAGTTGCATCTTTTGCCAATTGAGGAACTACTGCTTTGTAATGAGTTCTTCTCTTATCTCTTCTTGTAGACGACTGTCTTCTCTTTGGATGTGCCATTTTGTAATAACTTTTTTAATTTGATGAGCGATGAGATCTTTGCATCATCTCATCATATTATTATTATTTTTAATTTTTATCTTTTAATTTCTTCAGAGCTTCCCATCTCGGGTCAACTTCCTCTTCTTCTTTTTCCTCAATTTCTTTCGGACTGAATTTTTCAAGAATTGCCAAATCTTCATCACTTATATTGGGTGATATCTTCTTCATGGGTATTGATAGTGCCACATTTTCATAAATCAAATGTGCTACATTGAAGGCATGATCATTGGTGAGAATTGTTACTACATCTTCCTCACTGTCATCATATTCTTCTCCGAATTTCACTAAAATACCGATTTGGTTTTCAATAGGGTAGTCGAAGTTGTCGTTTGTGATATCACAAACCAGTTCTACTTTTCCATCTACTTTTACTTCAAATTCTAAAAATGTAGTGTGTTTATTTAAATAAACTTCCACCACAATCTTAGGATTTGTAAATTCCTGTTCAGTGTCGAATAATTGAAAGAACTCTTTATCTATCTCAAACCTGAACTCGTGCTTCCCGATTTTCAGTCCGGAAAAGCTTATATCGTAGTTTCTTAACTTGTCCATAAAATGAGTGTGCAAAAATATGCATTTATTTTAATATTACAAATAAAATGTATAACAAAATTAATTTTAAATTATCTTTAAGATTACATTCCGCTTTCTACAGGAAGATCTTCATCTATTCCGTTGTCTGAAGGCATTCTTCTTGGCTGGAGTCTGTTGCTCATCATTTCTTTGTAATCACTTCTGTTTTTAAAAATCTTTATTGCCATGAAAATTGCTTCCATAAAACTCTGCTCGTCAGCGATATTTTTCCCTGCAATATCATAAGCAACACCGTGGTCTGGTGAAGTTCTGATGAAAGGAAGTCCTGCCGTGTAATTTACACCTTCTTCATAGGCTAATGTTTTAAACGGAGCTAAGCCCTGATCATGATACATGGCTAAAACTGCATCAAAACTCTGGTACTTACTCGGTTGGAAAAAACTGTCTGCAGGAAATGGCCCAAAAGCCAATATTCCCTGATCTGAAAGTTCTTTAATAGCTGGAGAAATGATTTCTATTTCTTCATTTCCGATTACACCACCATCTCCCGAGTGAGGATTAAGACCTAAAACCGCAATCTTTGGTTTAGAAATAGAAAAATCTTCAATTAGCGTTTGGTTTAAAGCCTTGATCTGTTTCTTGATTTTTTCTTTTGAAATGTTTTCTGCAACCTGAGAAATCGGTATGTGGTGGGTAGATACCGCAACCTTTAATCCATCAGTTACCAAAAACATCAATCCTTTTTTGTTGAACTTTTCTTCGAAATAACCTGTGTGACCTGCATGTTTGAAGCCCATCTTTACCATTTCATCTTTATTGATGGGTGCAGTAACCAAAACATCAATTTCTCCTTTCATTAGAGCTTCAGTTGCAGCTTCAAGAGAATCAATGGCCATTTTGGTAGATTCTTCTGAAGGTTTTCCCAGTTCAACATTAGAATTGTCTTTTACCAGATTCAGCATATTCAGCTTTCCATTTTGAGCCTGTGAAGTTTCTGTGATGTAGTTGAAATTTAAATTGAGCTTAAAAATATTCTTCTGATAAGTGAATAATTTCCCTGAGCCGAAAATAATGGGGGTAAAAAAGTCGGTAATAGTTTTGTCTTTCAGAGATTTCATGATGATCTCCGGGCCGATGCCGTTGAAGTCGCCAATTGAAATTCCTACTCGTACTTTATGGTTTTTTGGGCTCATTTTGATTATCTTTGAAGATTATAATTTTACAAATTTAGCAAAAAATAATATGTTCACAGGAATTATTGAAGCAGTAGGAGTTATTGAAAAAATTGAAGAGAAAGGCAGTAATATTAATTTTACTTTAAGCTGTCCTTTTACTCAGGAATTAAAGATAGATCAGAGTCTTGCTCACAACGGCTGTTGCCTTACGGTTGTTGAGATTAGCGGGAGTCAATACATCGTTACTGCGATCAATGAGACTTTAGAAAAAACCAATTTAGGAAAGTGGGAAGTTGGGAGCGTTGTGAATCTGGAGCGTTGTATGATGATGAACGGGAGGCTCGACGGACACATTGTTCAGGGGCATGTAGATCAAACCGGTGAGATAATTGACATTGAGAACAAAGATGGCAGTTATTTTGTTACTGTACAGTATAATTCAGAAGGGGGTTTCGTAACCGTTCCGCAAGGTTCAATTACGGTTAACGGAATCAGTCTTACCGTTGCTAAAAGCGGAGATTTTCAGTTTTCTGTTGCGATTATTCCTTACACATGGGAATATACCAATATGAAAAATGTTAAAATCGGGGATAAAGTCAACCTTGAATTTGATATTGTTGGTAAATACATTGCTAAATTAATTAACAGGCAGAATGGCGTTTAATAAGTATAAAGGATATAGTTTAAGAAACCGGGTTTTTTTTGGTTTCCTATTCGTATGTCTTTTGAGTGTTGCCGCTTCGTCATTGGTGCCTTACATTGTTCTCAGAAACAATTCTCTGCAGCAGAGTAAAATTGACATGCAGGAGAAAACCAATGCGGTAATGAGATTTCTCGATTATGCAGTCAGCCAGTCGACCGTTCATACAGAAGATCTGCCTGCAGTTCTTAAAAACAGAATTTTTGAAATTGCTGATATCAACCAGCACGATATTATCATTTATGATCTTAAAGGAAATTATTTACTTTCCAACAAAGATGAAAATTTAGTTAAGCAAAAGAAAATTCCGCTGAAAATCGTTAATAAACTGCTTTCTACTGAGGCTCGGTATGATTTTCGGGAAGTTGATAAATCAAAAGATGCGGTCTTCACTTCTTCCTATCTATTGTTGAAAAACAATATGCTGGAGCCGGTCGGAATTATCTATATTCCATTATATCACAACGAATCTGCCTATCTTGATGTGCTTCACAAATATGTAATTTATATTTTGATCGTTGATATTCTGCTCATTGTTTTCAGCATTTGGCTAAGTTGGGTAACCTCTACAAATCTGGCAAAAAATATCACCAAGTTCTCTGATATGATTACCAGAATTACGCTTTTTGAAAATGAGATGCGGCCGATCAAATATTACAAAAATGATGAGCTGAATGCTTTGGCCAGAGCTTATAACAGGATGATTCTCCAGATTCAGGATCAGAAAGAAAGACTGCGTTTCAAGGCATCTGAAGAAGCATGGCGCGAAATGGCAAAACAGGTGGCGCATGAGGTGAAAAACCCTTTGACACCAATGAAGTTGACGATTCAGAATTTTGAGAGGAAATTTAATCCGGAAGATCCCAACGTCAACGAAAAAGTAAAACAGCTTACCAAAACTATGGTCGATCAGATCGATTTAATTGCTACTGTTGCTTCTGCTTTCTCTGAATTTGCTAAACTTCCCGAGAAAAATAATGAAGTTATCAATCTGAATACAGAAATTGATGATATTCTAAGAGTTTTCAATGATGATCAGATATTTGTACATTCCAACAAAAGCAATATAATGATTAATATGGACAGGATTTACCTTTCCAGAATTATTACAAATCTTGTCACAAACGCCAAACAGGCTCAAAGTGATACCAGAAAACTTCTGATTAACGTTGATATTGAGCAACACCAAAGGAAGGTGATTATTTCAGTACAGGATAATGGTATTGGCATTGCAGAAAATATGTACGAGAGAATATTTGAACCAAATTTTACTTCTAAAAACAGTGGAATGGGCTTAGGTTTATCCATGGTCAGGAAAATGGTAGAAGACTACAAAGGTCAAATCACCGTGAAATCTGAGGTTGGAAAAGGATCAACATTTATCATTACACTTCCTACAAATCTTTAGTGAAATCTTTTAAGTTTAAACAGTTTGAAATTCAGCAATCGTCCGGCGTTTTCCGAGTGGGAACAGACGGAGTTTTGCTGGGTGCTTTGGCAAATATTGATTCTGCTAAAAATGTTCTTGAAGTCGGAACAGGAACTGGTCTGATCTCATTAATGCTGGCTCAGAGAAATCTGAAGGCAAATTTTCTGGGTATTGATATCAATGCAGAAGCTGATAATCTTACCAGACTTAATTTTGAAAATTCTCCATTTAATTCAAGATTACAAAATATTCTTGCTGATTTTAAATCTTTTGAAACTGACCGTACATTTGATGTAATTGTTTCAAATCCACCATATTTCGAAGAAAACCCATCGGGTAAAGATATCATTGCCAGGCAAACCATTGAGTTAAATTTCCAACAGTTAATCTCGAAATCTTCAAAATTGCTTTCTGAAAATGGAATATTTTCTGTGATTATTCCTTTCGAAGCAGGAGAAGGTTTTGTAGAAATTGCAAAGCATAATCAATTGTATCTTAAGAGGAAAATCAATATTTACGGCATTGAAAATTCAAAGATAAAAAGATTGGTTCTGGAGTTTTCTCCAATTGAAAAAGATTTGAATGAATCAGATTTTGTGATAGAAAAAAGTCCGAGAAAATACTCGGACCAATATCTTGAACTCACCAAGGAGTTTCATGTTTTTAAAGGGTGATTTTATTCAAAAAGTTCCGCTGTATCAAGTACAGAAACTTTACCGTCTTCACATCTGATCGCTTCACCTGGGAAGTTCTGAATCATATGGTAATCATGGGTCGCCATCACCACGGCAGCTCCGTTTTCAGCAGCAACCTGCTTTAACAGGGTCATAATTTCATTAGAAGTTTCAGGGTCAAGATTTCCTGTCGGCTCATCGGCAAGGATTAAATCAGGATGATTCAACAGTGCTCTTGCAATGGCAATACGTTGCTGTTCACCTCCGGAAAGTTCATGAGGCATTTTGTGTTTCTTTCCCTTCATATTTACGCTGGAAAGTACTTCATTGATGCGCTCGTCCATTTTTGGTTTGTCCTTCCATCCTGTGGCTTCCAAAACAAATTTCAGGTTCTTTTCAACGGTTCTGTCAGATAGCAACTGGAAATCCTGGAAAACAATTCCTAGTTTTCTTCTTAAATTCGGAACGTCTGATGATTTTAATTTTGCCAGATCAAAACCTACTACTTCTCCGACTCCTGCCACTAAAGGAATGTGTCCGTATAAAGTTTTCAAAAGTGAGCTTTTTCCGGAACCGGTTTTCCCGATAAGATAGCAGAATCTGCCTTTTTTGATGTTTAAGTTAACATCAGTAAGCACGGTGAAATTTTTCTGGGTAATTTTTGCATGCTGCAGATTGATGATATTGTCTCCGGATATATTTGTATGTGGCATAAATTCAATTTTTAGAGGCTTTTCCTAAAATTTTTTTTCAGATTTTAAAAATAGAAAAAAGAAGCTTTATAAACCTAAAATTTAGGAAAATTTAACAACAAAAAATGCTTGAAAAAACTTATTTTCAAGCATAATCTGTATATTGTAAAGTTAAGAATTATCTCTTAGCTCTTGCAGAACTAACTGTAAGGCTTTTTCTACCTTTAGCTCTTCTCGCTGCCAAAACTCTTCTTCCGTTTGGCGTAGACATTCTCTCTCTGAAACCGTGTTTGTTTCTTTTCTTTCTTTCTGATGGCTGGAACGTTCTTTTACTCATTACTATATATTTTAGTCGTAATTATCTATTAATTTTCAGGTTGCAAATATATGTAATTTATTGAAAGCTACAAATTAATTTTAAAAAAATATCTAAACAATTTGATCATGATAGGAGAGATTATAGATGTAGTGATTTTTATTATTTTTGCAAAGTAGTTTATGTCTATAATTTGAATTTAACACGATGAACAGAAAATTATCACTATTACTTATCCTATTGATTTTATTTCGAGTCAATGCACAGACCGAAAAAGAAAATAATGAAGAGAAAGACAGCCTGTATATTCACGAAGTAGAAAATGTTCAGACTCCGCTCAAGATTTTGCATGCAGAGCCACTTTATATCGATCTGATACGTGATTTAGGTGCCAGAAAAGGAGAGAAAGAATGGAATATTGGACTTGGATTGGTCGATAATAATAAGTTTGACCGCTATGAAGCTTTAGTAGAATATGAATGGGCACCCATTGATCGATTAGGATTGGAAGTTGAGTTGCCTTTTACAATGTATTCTTCATCCGACAGTCCCGGCAGTAAACTGAATGGGATTAAGCTTGCGGCGCAATACACTTTTCTTGTTTCAGAGCAGTACAATACCAGTCTTGCTTTAGGATATATCCATGAATTTGAAATTACAGAGTTTGATCATTATGGGAAAGGAAAGTTCTTTACGGGAAATGTCTTTAATCCGTTTTTAGTGGCAGCAAAAAGATGGGGAAGCAATTTCCACTCGCTTATCTATACAGGGCCGGTAGTGGTGTCTCATTTTGATAGTCATCATACCGATACCTCTTGGCAGATCAATACCAATTTTCATTATATGATTACCGGCACACGAAATTTTATAGGAGTGGAATTTAATAAAAGTATTGCTGCCTCAGATTTTGATATGACCATCCGGCCTCAGATGAGAGTAGGTATTACTGATAACGTTATGGTGGGTATTGTGACAGGAATTCCTATTAAAAGAGAGAATGATAGATTCAGTTCTTTTTTGCGTCTGATCTACGAGCCAAAACATAAAAAATAGGGTTTTATCAGCAAAATAATTTACCTTTACAGACCATTTAAATACGTGAAATAATGTTTACACCTGCCGAACTTTTAGAAATCAATCAACTGCTTATCCCGGAGAATAAAATTGTAATCCTTACCCATTACAATCCGGATGGCGATGCCATTGGTTCAAGTTTAGGTCTTAAGCATTATCTGCGCGCGAAAGGAATTGAAGCCGAAGTGATAACGCCAAACGATTTCCCTAAGTTTTTGAAATGGATGCCTGAAGCGAAGAAAAACATCATTGGCGAATACAAAAGAAAAGTAGCTTTTGAAATGATCAATGATGCAGATGTGATTTTCTGTTTAGATTTTAATTCTCCTGCAAGAATCGGGCTTTTGGGTGATTGGCTGATGAGAGCGAAAGCGAAAAAGATTCTTATCGATCACCACCAGCAACCGGAAGATTTTGATTTTGTCTATTCAGATACCATTATTCCGGCAACCTGTCAGATGATTTATCATTTTATTGAAGCTATGGATGATGAAGATTTGGTAAACAGAGAGATTGCAGAATGTCTTTATACAGGGATTATGACAGATACTGGAGGTTTCCGTTTCCGATCTACGAGTGCTGATACGCACAGGATTGTAGCTAATCTTATTGAAAAGGGCGCGGACCCTTCTGTAATCACTTCAAACACTTGGGATACCAATACTGTTTCACGTCTGCATTTGCTGGCACTTGTTTTAGGAAGGATTGAAGTTGTCAATGACGGTAAAGTTGCTGTTTTATCTTTAACGAGAAAAGAACTTCAGGAATACGGTTTCCAGAAAGGGGATACTGAAGGTTTTGTGAATTACGGACTGAGTATTGTCGGTGTAAAAATGTCCGCTTTCTTTATGGAAGATTTATATGAAGATTTTATTAAAATCTCTTTCAGAAGTAAAGACGATGTAGATGTTAACCAATTCTCGAGAAAGTATTTCAGCGGCGGTGGTCATATCAACGCGGCCGGCGGAAAATCTATGGAATCTCTGCCTGAGACAATTGAGACTTTTAAAGCAAGAGTAGCTGACGAAAATTTATAGTCAATCAATCTACAACTTAGAATATCCTTTTTCTTCAAGTTCTTTACAGGTGTAGTCGTACACTTCGGTAAACATGTCATCCAGAAATCTCTTGTTAAACAGACTGAATTTTGTCATTTTCGGAGGATCTAAAAATATATCGCAGGACTGAGCTTTAGAATAAACAGATTTGGCAATGGCTAAGTGTAAAATACGGTCAAATTCTTTCATCAGACTCATATTCTGAAGACTGTCATAACTTATGGAATTTACATGTGAACCAATCAGAAAATCGCATTTGTCGATAATTGGTTCTATAGGTAAATTGTCTAAAACTCCGCCGTCTACATAAATTTTTTCGCCCATTTTTACAGGAGGCAGTACAAAAGGAACGCTCGACGACGCCAGAAGCGGACCGAATAATTCCCCTTCTGAGAAGAAATCGACAATGCCATGAGTCATCTCTGTCGCTGCAACGTAAACAGGAATTTTTAAAACTTTAAAATCATCTTCAGGAAAATAATCCATCAATAATTTCAGAATAAATTTCGAGCTGAAAATTCCGTTCTTAGAAAGTTTTAAATAAGAGCGTGAGAAAAAAGTGGTTTTCTTCACGATTTCCATCATCTCATCGGGCGAAGTGCCAATAGAGTAAAATGCAGCAACGATAGAACCTGCACTTGTGCCTGAAATAATCTGTGGCTTAAGGTCATACTCTTCCAATGCTTTGAGAACGGCAATGTGGGCGATCCCACGCATTCCGCCGCCCGATAATGTGAGCCCGATAACCGGTTTCTTTTTTTTGAAAGAGAATAATCCCATTACAGAAGGAATTTTTTCGGAAGATGATGAAGCAATTCGGTGTTGATAATTTCGGCGCAAATGCTCGGTTTTTCCCAGTGACCATTGTGTCCGCAATCGAGAACGTAAGATTTTATGTTGGTTCTGTCGGGAAGATTATTGATGGTTTTATCTGTTTTTACAGCATTGTCATGCTTACCTGCGAGAACTAAAATTTTCACATCTAAATTTTCAAGAATGTGTTTTTTATCGGTTCTGGCCACCATACCTTTTACGCAGGCTAAAGCGCCAAGATTATTAGTCGAAAGTGCGGTTTCTAATGCGGTTTCTATCTTCCCCTCCAATACATCTCTTTCATTCTGATTGAACAAATTAGGAACTCCAGCGCGTGCATAATGCGCGAAAGCATCCTTGATGATTCTGTAACTTTTTATTCTCTGCTCTTTTTTCTCTTCGTCATCTGCAAAATACGTTGAAAAAAATAGTGTTAAACTTTTCAGATTTTCAGGGAATTTTTCCGCAAAAGCCAACGAAGTGTAGCCACCCATTGAATGACCGAGAAGATGTATTTTATCTAATTTTTCATGATCAACTACTTTTTTCACTTCATCTGCCATCAGCTCCATGGTGTGAACTTCAGCTAAGATATCAGATTTTCCGTGACCGGGAAGATCAATCTTCACTAAGGTGAAATCTTTGGAAAGATGTGATTCCATATCGCTCCAGATGCTGAGATTTTCCATGAAGCCATGAAGTAAAACCAAAGTTTCTTTTCCGTTTCCTTTCCTTTCGAAGTTGAGCATAATTTAGATTTAAAAATGAATGTCGATATAATCTACAAAACACGAACCATTTACCATATCCTGAAGTCTGTACGTTTTTCCGCCATCTTTTGACATGAACGTTTTGGTGCCTTTTCTTGTATAAATTTTACCGTTGTCGTTGTCAGCAATGCTTTGAGTGATTTCTCCAGTGAAATTAATGTGTTTAGCGGTAACAACCTGTACAAATCCCTTCATATTAACAGAATTTTTACCCGACTTTATATTTCCAGACACGTTGTAATTATCTCTCTCTCCTTCAATTTTGGTGAAATTTACCAGGCCTGAATATTTAGGTGAACTGTCATTCTGATAAACAAATTTGTGACTTCCGCTGAAATCTTTGAAGCGGTTTTTGCTGTTTAAAGCTTTGATGCTGTCATTGATTTGTGTTCTTTCAGCGTTGATGGAATCTGTGATTTTGGTGCTGTCAGCTTTTTCAGAAGTTTTTTGAGATTCTTTTTTAGAACATGAAAAAGTGAGAATTCCTGCAATGGCTATGATTAAAGTTTTTTTCATCAATACA
The DNA here is from genome assembly GCF_025971945.1 of Chryseobacterium kimseyorum. GTDB lineage: Bacteria > Bacteroidota > Bacteroidia > Flavobacteriales > Weeksellaceae > Chryseobacterium > Chryseobacterium kimseyorum. Next base: position 20,371 of record NZ_JAPDHW010000011.1, on the reverse strand, counting down.
TAAATTATATTCTCAAATTTAAATAAAAAAAGAGCATTATAAAAATGCTCTTCTGTTTATTTTGTAACGTTTTCGTAAACTTTCTTTTCCCATGGCTTGATATCTGTAATTCCGTAGCGTTCCTTTTTGGAGATTGCTATGTTGTCTAGCACGTCGACGAAATTTTTGTAATTGGCATCATCGGTTGGCTTGATAATCACAGTGAAGATATCTTTTTTTGGTGCTTTACTGTATGCTTCTGATATGATTTTTGAAATTTGCACTCCGCTGAAATCTGTTTCTTTTAAATTATTTGCGGTCAGTTCTTTCTCATTACTTTGGTGATAAAAAACTCTGTTATCTTTTCCTAAAATAAATGTGACCTGATTTAAATGGTCAATATAGGGTATATTGATGGGGTTTGGATTCGGATCTTTTGCCGGTAAACCAAGATCCATCACATTAGGTTTAGTAAAATTGGTGGTAAACATAAAGAAGGTTATTAGTAAAAATCCCAGATCCACCATAGGAGTCATGTCAACTCGTATAGGATTTTTCTTCTGTCTTGCTCCTTTTTTCTCCTGTACAATCATTTCAGCCATAATAGTATTTTTTAATGTTAAAAAGATTTCAATAAAGATTGTCGTATTGTTCTTTATTTCCGTTAAATAATACAAATTATATACCTAATTGATAAAATTGTTGATAATTGTTTACTTAAAATAAATGTTCTGCATAATGCTTAATGAAATACTATAAAGCAAAAAAAACTCACATCAGAAGATGTGAGTTTCTATTATGCATATCTGAGCTTATTTATTCTTTTTGTAGTAATTAACGCCACACTCCAGAAAGTTTTTGAAATCTTCTTTCGGCATGTATCCGGAAACAGGAGTATTGATAACTTCTCCATCAGGCGTGATCAAAACATAATGTGGCTGCGAATTATTATTAAAGTTTACCTGTTGGAATAAACTCCATCGGTCACCAATTGTTTTTACTCTTTTTACCTGGCCTTCACCCAAATCAATTTTGGTTTTCTGATCCTCAGGTAGCTCTTCTTTGTCATCTACGTATAATGAGGCAAGAACAATGTCGTTCTGTAGAATCGGTAAGATATCCGGTTCGCTCCAGACAAATTCTTCCATCTTTCTACAGTTTTCACAACCATAACCTGTGAAGTCAATTAAAACAGGTTTGTTTTCCTTTTTAGCTAATTCAATGGCATTAAAAAAGTCATGCTCTGGCTTCATTCCCAGAATACCGTCTTTTTCGTCGTGGAAATAACTTACATTCAATGGAGGCAAAATTCCGCTCAACAACTGCATTTTTGGTCTTTCTGCAGGAATTAATCCCTGAATAAGATAAATCACAAAACCAATTCCCAAAACTCCTAAAATCTTTCTTGTAAGCGATATTTTCGGCTTCTTATCATCATGAGGAAATCTTATTAATCCAAATAAATATAAAGCTAAACCAATGCCTACAACGATCCAGATCGCAATAAAAAGTTCACGTTTAATTAAAAATGTTTTAGATACTAAATCTGCTTTTGATAAGAATTTTAAAGCTAAAGCCAGTTCGATAAAACCAAGAACAACTTTCACAGTATTCATCCAGCCACCAGATTTTGGCAGGCTTTGTAATGCCTGTGGAAATAATGCCAACAATCCGAAAATAATTGCCCAGGCCAAACCAAAACCTGTTAAGGCCAAAGTTAAAAGCGTTGGGATATGAGAAGAACCGGATAATGAACCACCCAATAAACTCCCCAAAATAGGACCTGTACATGAGAACGAAACAATGACTAAAGTAAGAGCCATAAAGAAAATACCGATAATTCCTCCTGCCTCTTCTGCTTTAGAAGATTTGTTGGCAATAGAACTTGGTAACGAGATATCATAGTATCCGAAGAAACTTCCTGCGAAGAAGATGAATATAATGAAGAATACGATGTTCAGCCAGACACTTGTTGAGATTTCGTTGAAAATATTTCCTGCAATTCCGTCTATTAAATGAAAAGGAACACTTAACAGTACAAAAATCATTAAGATGAAAAAACCGTACATCAAAGCGTCTCTTTTTCCTTTCGCTTTGTTTTTGTTTCCTTTGGTAAAGAAAGAAACCGTCAAAGGAATCATTGGGAATACACAAGGGGTAAGCAGCGCGATTAATCCACCGATAAAGCCTAATAATAAATAAGTCCAATAATTTTCAGATGCTTCTACAACTGCTGTTCCGCAGTCCGTCAAAGGTTTTTTGAAATCTATAGATTCTATTTTAAGCTGCTTCGGGTCGAGTTTCGAAGTTTCTGTTGTGGCAACTTCGCTCTTAGTTGGGCTTGCTACTACAGTTTCCGATGTTTTTACAGAATCTTTTACTTCTTCAGTGGGTGCTGCAACATCTTCTGCAACTCCTTTAGGTGTAATTTTCTGAGTAAATTCCAATGTGTTCGGAGCTAGGCAAACTCTGTCGTCACAAGTCTGATAAGTGATTTCAGCAACTACTTCTCCAGGTTTTGCACCGTCTTTTAATTTGAATTTCTGTTTAAATCCAGCTGCATTAGAATAGTAAATAATCGTTCCGCCGAAAGCTTCAGAAAACTCTTCGTGCTTTTTCCCGACTTCCTGAAATTTGCCAATCAGTTCTATGTTTTTTCCTGAAACAACGTATTCAGTCGGAATTCCGGTATCTTCAGGAATGTCTCGAGAATAGATATGCCAACCGCTTTCTAAAGTTGCATTCAGAACAGCTTCATATTGATTGTTGCCTAAGTCGTTGACCGTGAATTTGAATTTTACAGGATTTTTGATTTGTGCATTGATTCCCGTAAATAAGAACAGGAGAATGAGTAAAAACCAGTTTTTGAATTTCATTTTACTTTTCATTAAAAATTGTGAGAATACTTTTCGTTCTCTCATCTTTTGCGTAGCGTCGATCTTGTCTGAAAGGAAGAATGCCTAAAACACGGTTGTTTCCGTCTGTCAGAAGCCAGATTTTTTGCTTGGCTAAAATAGACAATTTTTCGTCCTTAAAAAACTTCGAAACTTTCTTTTTTCCCGAAAAACCGGTGGGATAAAAAACATCACCTTCCTCTTTTCGTCGGAGCTGCAATGGGAACGTAATTTTTTCTGCATCAAAATCCCAACGTACAGTTTTATTGATTCCTTCGATGCTTTCAATTGTACTTTCGAGATTAATGATCGTTTGGTTTTCAGCCACGTCAATTTTATCGATTAAAAGAATTTTATCCTGTGTGTCTGTGTTTTGATCTAATGTATTTAAAATCAATTCATTTCGGTTGATGGTCAGCTGGAATTTTTTAGAAAAAAAAGCACTTCCGGTTTCAGATGTGAAGATCTTTTTAATTTCTGCTTCTTTTTCAAATCCATATTTTTTTAAGATTTCAAATTTCACAAAATCACTTGCCAGATTGAGTTTGCTTTTATCTAAAATTTTACATTCTCCGTTTGAAATTGTAATTCGGTGTTCAATATCTTCAATCTGTTGCTGAACAAAATCCTTGGTTTGATTTAAATAATGTATTGACTTTTTAAAATTATCAAGAAAATGCTCATTCGTTTCCAAAAGTTTCGGAACCACCTCATTTCTAATCTTGTTCCTTAAATAATCACTTTTCTTATTGGAGAGATCTTCCCGAAATTCAATCTGATTCTTTGCAGCGAAATTGTAGATTTCTTCCTTAGAAAAATGGAGAAGCGGGCGAAGTATTTTGTGATCATTGGCAGGGATTCCACTCAAGCCTTTAATTCCGGAAGCTTTAGATAAATTAATGATAAAAGTTTCAAGTTGATCGTTCAGATGGTGGGCGGTCGCCAAAAATTCCAGATTTTCTTTTTCCTGGATTCGTTTAAAAAAATTATATCGAAGTTCTCTTGCCCAAAGTTGAATAGAATTTTCAGGCTTTTTATCTCTTTCTGAAACTTCATATAAATGAAATTTAATCTCATTTTTAAAACAAAAATCCGCTACCACTTTTTGGTCTGCATCAGAATTTTCTGCACGAAGTTTATAATTAACGTGTGCAATTTGAAAATTTAAACCTAAATCATTGAAAATAAAAGCTAATGTCATGGAATCTGCACCTCCGCTGACCGCTAAAAGGAAAGTCTGATTTTCTGAAAATGAAATGAGATTTTCGACTTGTTTTTTAAAGCTTGATTTTTCCAGCATGAGGCTCAGAATTTCTTTTGTACAAAGATAAACCATATAATTAAAATGAATTTTCCTAAATTTGGCTCGTCTAAAAAAGATTATTTATGAAGATTTTTAAAATTTTAGCAGTTTCTGCAATGGTGTTGGGTGTAACATCTTGTGTAAGTAAAAAGCAGTATGACGCATTGAGCGGCAACTACAAACAGTGTATCGAAAATATTGGCGAAAGACAGAGAGAAATTCAGGATCTTAAAGGTCAGAACTCTACGTTGACCGCAGAAAATAACCTATTAAAAAGTCAGCATGATGCTTTGAAATCATCTTTGGATGCGTGTCTTTCTAATACAGGAAAAAGCTCTGCAAACATTGATAAATTGGTGGGAGAGATCAACTCTTCAAATATGTACATTAAGCAGTTGATTTCTTCCAATGCGAAGAACGACAGCTTAAATTTAGCATTATCAAACAAGTTGAAGAGATCTTTGGATAACGTAACTGACGATGATGTTCAGGTAAAAGTATTGAAAGGTGTGGTAATGATCTCACTTTCTGATAAAATGTTATACAAAGTGGGAGATTACAATGTGCTTCCTGCGGCTCAGGAAGTTCTTGGGAAAGTAGCTAAAGTGATCAACGATTACGACAAATATTCTGTCTTGATCGAGGGTAATACAGACAACTCGCCTTTAAGCTCTGCAAATCTACCGAGAGATAACTGGGATCTTTCTGCATTAAGAGGAACTTCAGTTGCGAAAGTGCTGCAAAGTCAGTTTGGTGTTGACCCGGCAAGAATTACAGCAGGTGGTCGTTCAGAATACAATCCGAAAGCAACCAACATGAGTGTTTCCGGGAGATCTGAAAACAGAAGAACAGAAATCATCATTATGCCTAAGCTGGATGAGTTTATGAAACTGATGGATATTGCTCCAAAGAAATAATTGCTCACAATAAAGCATAAAGAATCCCGATAAAAATTTTTATCGGGATTCTTTTTTTAGATTACGTCTTCTCTTTTAAGTTTTTTGAAGATTGCTTTTAAAAGTGAACTGCGCTCTCTCTTTGGGAATTGTTTTTTGTGTGAAGGGTCACTTTGTTTCATCAACTTGTCTTTTACCTCCAATTTTAATAAATCTTTTTTCGTCATCATGTACAAGATTTCTTGCTCATACAAATCTAACACTATAAACCGTTACAAAACATCCGTATTTATACTGATTTTTTGATTTTAACATTCAGGATAAATTGTTTATATTTAAGTAAATTTGAACCGTTAAAAATTATCAATATGAGCTTTTTTGAAGAAGAAAATGCTGAAATGGACAGATACCTGGAGAATCACGCATCTGCCGAGCCAGAGATTCTGAGGAAGCTGAGAAGAGAAACTTTTCAGAAAACCACTCAGCCTCACATGATTTCAGGGTATCAGCAGGGTAGACTGCTGACCATTATTTCAAAGATTTTACAGCCTAAAAATATTTTGGAAATTGGAACTTTTACCGGTTATGCTGCACTATGTATGGCAGAAGGTTTGTCGAAGGACGGGAAGCTGACAACTTTGGATGTGAATGAAGATTTAGCCTATCTGCCCAAAAAATATTTTGCCGAAAGTGAGTTTTCTAATCAGATTCATTTTAAACTTCAAGATGCGAAAGAATTTTTAAAAGAAACCGATGAGGTTTTCGATCTTGTTTTTATAGATGCCGATAAAGAAAATTATGCAGAGTATTTTAGACTCATTAAGCCAAAAACAAAATCAGGTTCTGTGGTAATGTTTGATAACGTGCTTTGGTATGGCAAAGTTTTAGAAGAAAATCCGAAACAAAAATCTACACAGGTGATCAAAGAGCTTAATGATTTGGCAGCGAAAGATGACGATTTTGAAAATCTTATTTTACCTTTGCGTGACGGAGTAAATCTTCTTAGAAAGAAATAATTAAAAGATTTAAATAGTAAATCATTAAAGATTTATGTCTTTAATTTTTAAATTTTTAAATCATCCAATCTTTTAATATAAATAAATGGACAAAGGAATTTGTGTGGTGACAGTGGCGCCCGTGCGTGCGGAAAATTCTGACAGAGCAGAAATTGTTACTGAAATATTGTTTGGCGAAAGTGCAGATATTTTGGAAGTCAATAAAAACTGGACCAAAATAAAAATGCACTACGATGGATATGAAGGCTGGATGGATACCAAACAGATCAAACATGTTACGGAAGAACATTTGGCAAACAGGAAAGTAACTTTGATTACAGAAGATTTTTCGTCGATAATGACCAATGACGGACGTGCTTTGCTTTCGATGGGTTCTGAAGTTGAATATCCTGCAGTGGCTTCCCGGAGAAGTCATGACTTACGTGAAAGTATAGCTTTGACTGCTAAAGAATTTCGGAATGTTCCTTATTTATGGGGCGGAAAAAGTTTTTTTGCGGTAGACTGTTCTGGTTTTGTACAGTTGGTGTATAAAATTCACAATGTGAAAATGCCACGGGATACTTATCAGCAGGCGGAAGTGGGAGAAGTTTTAAGTTTTGTAGAAGAAAGCCAGCCGGGTGATCTTGCTTTTTTTGAAAATTCTGAAGGGAAAATTATTCACGTTGGAATTATGCTTGAAAACCAAAAGATCATTCACGCATCAGGAAAGGTGAGAATCGATACGCTGGATTCTACGGGAATTTTTAATAAAGAAATGAACAAGCATACGCATAAATTGAGAGTGATTAAAAACGTTTTATAAATTCAAATAGCTTATTCAATGGGAGATGCATTATTTGTCGTGTTTGATCTTCTCAATCTTGGATTGATTATCTTTCTTTGGTGGTTTACTTTGAAAAATTACAAAGCTTTACCGCAGATTATTCCCACCCATTTTGATATCGAAGGCAAAGCCGACAATTTTGGAAATAAAAAATGGTATCTCTTCACACCAGTTTTAGTTTCAGTTTTTTATATAGGAATCTTCTTTTTAATACGTTCTCCTGAATCTGCAAATTTTCCTTTCGAGATTACAGATGCCAACCGTGATGTGCAGTTTTTTATCATGAATTTCTTTGTAAGATGGTTGCTGGTTTTGGTTATACTCATTTTCCTGAACAGTCAGGATTTTACTTTCAGATATGCTTTTGATGAAAATGCGAAAGCAAGGGTTCCTTTTTCAACCATATTATTGTCCATCATTGGAAGTCTAATAGCTGTTTTTATTATCAGCGCTCAGTTTAAATAATTTTTAAAATGTCATTTCTATATAATCTTTTCATCCACATTCTCATTTTCGGAATGAAAGTTTTTTCGTTATTTAATGATAAAACTAAAAAAGGCATTGAAGGACGAAGAGAATCTTTCAGTCGTGTGAAATCTTCCTTCACGGCTTCAGATAAAGTTATTTGGATGCATGCTGCAAGTTTGGGCGAATACGAGCAGGGTCTCCCTGTTTTGGAAAAACTTAAAAATGAGTTCCCAACTCATAAAATTTTGGTCACTTTTTTTTCACCTTCAGGTTATGAAAATGTGATTAAGAAGAAAAATATTGCTGATGCAATCTTTTATCTTCCTTTTGATACTAAGAGAAATGTAAGAGAATTTATTTCTTATGTAAACGTTGAACTGTTTTTTACGGTGAAGTATGACTATTGGTATCATCTACTAGAGGAACTGAAAAACAATAAGGTAAAAACGTTTGTTATTTCAGCATTGTTTTATGAAAACCAATCCTTCTTTACCTCTTACGGAAAATGGTTTGTAAAGCAGTTGAAAAAGAATGTCGACTGGTTTTTTCATCAGACAAGAGAGTCTTATCTGCTGGCTAAAAGCATAGGTTTAGTTAATGCTTCGGTAACGGGCGATACAAGATTTGACCGTGTAAAACAGTTGAAGGCTCGCGATAATCATATTGATTTCATTGAAGAATTTATTGGTGACGCGCAAACTGTTGTCTTCGGAAGTTCATGGCAGGCAGAAGAGAAATTAGCAAGGATAATTTCAGATAAAAATAAGAAGGTAAAATTAATCCTCGCTCCTCACGATTTAAAAAGAGTAGATAATTTAAAAGAAATATTCCCAAAGGCAATTCTTTACAGCGACCTGAAAAATTCTCAAACTCTCAAACTCTCAAACTCCCGCACTCTTATCATCGACAGCATTGGTTTGCTTTCAAAACTCTATTCTTATGCTGACATTGCAGTCGTTGGCGGTGGATTTCACGATTCAGGCTTGCATAATATTCTCGAGGCAGCAACATTTGGTGCTCCCGTAGTTTTTGGAAATCAGTACCGGAAAAACCCTGAAGCAGATAATTTAATTACAGCCGGAGGTGGAAAATCTTTTGAGCATGAAAATGAAGCTGCAGAATTTGTTTTAAATCTTTTAAATAATGAAGAGGAATTAGCATCGATGTCGGCCAACGCTGGGAATTTTGTAACTGAACAACCTAACTCTTCAGAATTAATCGTAAAGAAAATTCTATCACTTTAGAAATCCCTGGCTTTTAATATCTTTCACCATTAAATCTAAGTGGTCCGGAATTTTATCAATCGTAAGCCAAACAAAGTCAAAACTGTTATTGATACACAGTTTTTCAAGATACCTGTTCTCGTGGATTTTGGTTTCTATACTTTCTAAAATTTCATTCAGTTCCATCCAGTAATCTTCGTCAATTTTTTTTATGGATATGATGGCTTTCAAAAGTTTATTAATCAGATAAATATAAAGCTTATAAATATTGTCAAATCTCTGATGGTTAAGCTTGTCGTTGTTTTCTAGAATTTGATTGACCAAAAACAGCTGCAGATAAATATCTCCAAATTTATCGGTTGTAATCTTCACATGCTCTGTTATTTCCGCACTTATTTTTCTGATCAGAACTAAAAAATATTTAGGATTTCCAATATATTTCGAAGCCAGAAGCACTCTTTCCTCAATCTGTTCTTCCATCTGAGTTCGCTTTTGGTCTGTCGTTTCAGTGTCTATCAGCTCAAAATACAGTTTTTTAGACAGTAATTTGTCCTTTTTCAGCAAACGGAAAATAAGACGGTCTTTTTCAATTGCCGAAAAATTGCTGAGTGCAGCTTTAAATTCTTTTGAATATTCCATCAGTTAAATATTTTAGAGTATTTTAAAAAACCATTGATCGCCCAGTTGGCGGTATAGTAAAGAGATTTTACGGTTGAAAATTTCATGAAATCCTTGTAGACTAAATACTGATCTTTTACGATGTTCTGCTTCTTTCGTGAAACGCTTGTTGCATGCATTCGGTATTTTGCCATCATCTTTGGAAGTGGTTTGCCCACAGATATTTTCTTAAGCAAATTCAGCCACATCACATGATCTTCTCTTTTACTTCCTTCAGGAAAATATTCTACGCCAACTCTCTTAGAATCGTACATTGATGAAAGTAGAGATAATCTGCAGGTTTTTAATAGATTATCAAAGGTTACAACTTTATCTGCCTTAAAATCATCAATTTTAGGAACTAAATTTTCATCGCATCGTGCATAATTGGAGTATGCAATTTCCGCATTTTCTTTTTTCATAAAATTAACCATCTCCTCCAAAAAATCAGGTTCCCAAAAATCATCTGCATCCAAAAATGTAATAAATCTTCCGGTGGCATTTTTTAAAGAAATATTTCTTGCGTGTCCTGCACCTCCGTTTTTTTCGGCAACTGTCAGTTTAATTCTTGGATCATTCAGTTTCTGAATAATTTCCACCGAATTGTCAGAAGACTTGTCATCGGTTATCAGCCATTCCCAATCTTTAAAGGTCTGATTTTGCACAGAAAGTATTGTTTCTTCCAAAAATTTTGAAGAATTGTAGCACGGCGTAATGATGGAAACTTCAGGCATTCAGTATTTTTTGCAAATATAAGGCTTTGGAAATGGTCTTTAAAAGCGGTATTTTTAAGAAAATGTAAATTATGATTCCAAAATTCAAAAAAAATAGTGGAATTTTAATAAAAAATCATAATTTTATGCCTTGAAAAATTTGATCTATGAAGAAATTAGCATTATTATTTGCAGGTTTATCATTAATGGTAGCTACTACCGCATGTAACGATGACGAAGAGACTGTACAGGAGTTTCCGATTGTAGGAACGTGGAAGCCCGTAGCCGAAGTAAGAACTGAGGTGGATCTTGACGGTGTCGGGATTTCTGACGAAATTACATACACAACTTGTCAGCAGGAATCTCGTTGGGTTTTTAATGAAAATAATTCAGGTAAAAGAACAAATAAAGACGAAGCAGGTTCACCTTTGACTTGCTCAACAATTTCTGAGCGTAACTTCAGCTACAGTTATAATAAAACTGAGAAAAATTTCGAAATTAAGTATCAGGGAACCGTAGTAACTGAAAAAGGGAAAATAGTTGATCTTACTGCTGAGACGTTAAACTTAAAAATTGAGGATGATACAGATCCGGATTTGTACAAAGCAACAACCTATACTTTCAAAAGAGTTGCCCCATAAGTTGAAAATAATTTAAAATATATTTTTATAAACTCCAGCCTTGCTGGAGTTTTTTGTTTTTAATAAACTCAAATTGTATCATGACAATGGTAAAGATATGGCTTTAGCTATATAAAATAAGTGCGACGGCATATTTTACTGAATTAAATTTATGTAATTAAAAAACGTAATGGTATTCAGTATTTCCATTATATTTTAATAATTGTATGAAATTATGCTATGTAAAAACTGTATTTCTTATAAATTATTCATTAATTTTGATATAGAGTAATACAATTCACATGTCCAGTTTAACACCGAAAACCACAGCTTTAGGTTCGCTGAATGCTTATCATCTCCTGCGCAGAATGACGTACAACATTACGAAGGCAAGAATTAATGAGTATGCGCTCAAAACTCCTGAACAGGCAATTACAGAACTTTTTATTTTTGATGCTCCTACGCCCGCGAGTCCTCTTAACGATAATGGAGAAACCATTGTGCCTACATTTTATGTTCCTACAATTACCGATTCTTTAAATACTGCAAATTCTGTGCTTTATGATAATTACTGGTGGATGTATCAGGCGCTGAAAAGTCCATCTGCACAGTATAAGATTGTTTACTGGCTGCACTTGCTTTTTGTAACAGATAATGATGCCAGTTTTTTTACAAATTTTGATTACAAAGAACTTTTAAGATATCACGCCAATGGCAGTTTAAAAGATCTTGCAATGCGGATTACGCTCAACCCAAGAATGCTTACTTACCTGAATAATAATGTTAATCAGAAGAACAGCCCAAACCAAAACTATGCCCGTGAATTTTTAGAATTGTTTACCATTCTGAAAGGTCCTCAAATTGCGACCGGCAATTATACAAATTATACAGAGGTTGATGTGCAGCAGGCGGCTAAAGTGCTTACGGGTTTTACGCTTACTTCATCAATACAGCTTAATAAGACGGCGAGAATTAATAACGTAGATCCCGTTACAAAGATTCCACAGGGTTTTATCAATGTAAATACACACGATTTAACCAATAAAACTTTCAGTTCGGCTTTCAACACGGTTATCAATGGCGGCACGACGGTAGATGCTATCCAAACAGAGTTTCAGAATTTCATCAATATGGTTTTCAATCAGGATGAAACAGCTAAAGCGTATTGCAGAAGAATGTACAGATATTTTGTCGGAAGAAATATTACAGCTGATATTGAGAATAATATTATTGTACCGTTGGCAACTCAATTAAAAAATAATAATTATCAAATTTTGCCTGTTATAAAAACACTGCTGTGCAGTAAACATTTTTATGATGAAGAAGATGCCATCTATGCGGATCAGACGATTGGCTCTCTGGTGAGAAATCCATTGGAACTTTATTTCCATATGTTTTCGCTGTTAAATTTATCAATGCCTACATACGCTGCGAATCCAAAAGCGCTTCACGGATATCTGGCAATTTTTGCCAACTATTCTCAAAATACGGGAATGCCGGTCTTCAGACCACAGACTGTCAATGGGTACGCTGCATATTCAAGCAGTCCACATTATGATAAAAATTGGATTACGACATCTTCCCTGAGAATCAGATACAACAATTCTATCGATGTTTTGATTAATGGCAATACACAAAACGGATTTCTATTTAAATTAAATCTGCCTAATTTTGTAAAAGACAGCGGGTATTTTCAAAATCCTGGTAATGGTGATGTCCTGGTTTTAAATTTTTGTGAACTCCTTTTTGTAGATTCTCCTCCCGCAGACCGATTAAACCATTTTAAAACTGTGTTTTTGGGAGGTCTCAGTCTTACAAACTGGCTCAGTGAGTGGAATAATTTCGTTAATACCGGTACGGCTGCCAATGTAAAAATTCCAATTGATCGTTTGGTTAAAGCGCTTATAAAATCTCCAGAATTTCAAGTAATGTAATTATGAACAGAAGAAAATTTTTACAGATGGCGTCTTTGGCAGGAGTGGGTACACCTTTTTTGCTCAACGGAATGCCAACAAGATTTTTAAATCAGTTTCTGGATTTCAATGTTAATTGTGATGCAGTCAATGACAGAGTATTGGTAATTCTTCGGATGGCCGGAGCTAATGATGGATTAAATACTGTGATTCCCGTAAGTCAATATGATACGTATGCCAATCTTCGACCCAATATTAAGATAGCCAATATCGGTTCGGGCTCATATATTAATTTGGATAACACGGTTGCTTCTACCAAGCAGGTGGGTTTACATCCGTCAATGACAGGTTTTAAGTCGCTTTACGATTCCGGGAAGCTGACTTTAATGAATGGTGTTGGCTATCCTAATCCTAACTATTCACATTTCAGATCAGAAAATTTAATGTTTTCCGGGAAAGACGGATCAAATAATCAGGATCTTTTAGATGGAATCTTTGGAAGATACTTGGGCGGACTTTATCCGGGTCTTGCAGGCAATCCTACAACCCAAAGTCCGGATCCGCTCGCAATTCAGCTGGGGAATTTAAATCCCTGTCTTTTTTACGAACATACAGTAGAAAAGAATATTGAATATAATCTGACAGGTTTTCAGACTACACTTTTTAATACGCTCACGATTCCTACCAATTCGGAGTATAATGATCTTCTGAACTACATAAAAGGCGTTGCTACAAGTATGGACAGTTATTACAATCGTGTGATGCAGGTCTTTAACGCGGGAAATAACTCTACAGTCACTTATCCAAATTCAAGTTTGGGGAAACAGCTGAAAGTAGTAGCCAGATTAATAAAAGGTGGCAGTAAAACGAAGATTTTTCAGGTAAATTTAGGAGGATTTGATACGCACGTCAATCAAATTCAGTCAGGAAGTACACAGTTGGGAAATCATGCTAATTTATTGGGAGATATTTCCAATTCAATTTCAGCCTTTCAGACCGATATTGAAGCACTTGGAATTGGCAATAAAATACTGACAGTTTCTTTCAGTGAATTTGGAAGACAGGTAAGAGAAAACGCCAGCCTGGGAACAGATCATGGAGATCTCGCACCATTTTTTATTGTTGGGACAAATATTGCGGGCGGTATTATGGGAGATCATCCACTGTTTACAAATGCGACAAGCTATTACTACAATCAAAGCCAGAGAAGATATGATTACCGACAGATCTTTGCCTCACTAATGCAGGATTGGCTTGGTGCAGATTCTGGGTTGATTGCCTCTGCAGAACTGCAAAGTTTTGTAACTCCGGGTACCAAGGTTAATTTGGTAAAATCTACCAGTGTTGCTTCAACAGTTTGTGCTGCTTTGGGGACTTCAGAAACGGCATCTGTAAAACAGATTAAGATTTATCCAAATCCTGCCACAGATTATATAAACATTGAGATTTCAAACTTTAATAAAACAGCTGAAATTATTGTATTTGATGTTTCCGGCAGAAGAATATATTCTGAATCTAAATTATTTCTAAATGGAAAAGCCAATATCTATGTTGGAAATCTTACCAATGGAAACTATATTTTAAATATTAATAATGATGGTCAAATATTATCCTCCAAAGTAATTATTTCAAAATAAACCGTGATTGAGAATTATAAATGATTCTCGTGATATCGAAATTCTAATTTTTTACGTTAAATTTACTTCTGGACTGTTATTTAAGTCCAGATTTTTTTTATAAAAAACACTAAATTTGTGAAATCATTATAATATATACTTAAAAGAATGTTCTACGACCATCAGCAGATAGAAAAAAAGTGGCAGAAATATTGGGAAGACAATCAGACCTATAAGACTTCCGATAAAACAGATAAACCTAAATTTTACGTGCTCGACATGTTTCCGTATCCTTCGGGAGCAGGGCTACATGTAGGACATCCATTAGGATATATTGCATCAGATATCTATGCGAGATATAAAAGACATCAGGGCTTTAATGTTCTGCATCCTGTAGGCTATGACAGTTTTGGTTTGCCGGCTGAGCAATATGCAATACAAACAGGTCAGCATCCTGCAGTGACAACCGAACAGAATATTACCAGATACGAAGAGCAGTTAAGAAAAATTGGTTTCTCATTCGACTGGAGCAGAGAAGTGAGAACCTCTGACGCATCGTATTACAAGTGGACTCAGTGGATCTTTATCGAATTATTTCATTCCTGGTATAATAAAGATACGAACAAAGCAGAATCCATTGAAACTTTAATCAAACATTTTGAAGAAAAGGGGACAGAAGGTCTGCATGCCAATCAGAACGATGAATTAAATTTCACAGCAGAAGAATGGAAGACTGCTTCAGAAATTGATAAAGAAGATATCTTACTAAATTACCGTCTCTCTTACAGAGCAGAAACTACGGTGAACTGGTGTCCTGCTTTAGGGACCGTTTTAGCTAACGACGAAATCAAAGACGGGAAATCTGAAAGAGGAGGTTTTCCTGTTTTTCAGAAGAAAATGATGCAGTGGAGCATGAGAATTTCTGCGTACTCTGAAAGATTATTACAAGGTCTTAAAACATTAGACTGGCCGCAACCCTTAAAAGATTCTCAGGAATATTGGATTGGAAAATCTCAGGGAGCGCAGGTTAAGTTTAATGTAGAAAATCACGAAGAAATTATCGAGGTTTTCACAACAAGACCTGATACTATTTTCGGTGCAACATTTATGGTGTTGGCTCCTGAAAATCCTTTGGTAGAAAATATTACAACACCGGAACAGAAAGCTGAGGTTGATTCTTATATTGAAGAAACTTCAAAGAAAACTGAACGTGATAGAATGGCTGACGTGAAAAACGTGAGTGGTGCTTTTACCGGAACTTATGCAGTCAATCCGTTTAGCGGAAAAAAGATGCCGATCTATATTTCAGATTACGTATTGATGGGTTATGGGACAGGAGCTGTGATGGCTGTTCCTGCACACGACGAGCGTGATCACCGTTTTGCAAAGAAATTTAATTTAGAAATTATAAAGGTTGTAGAAACTGAAGAAGACATTCAGGAGAAATCCTTTGATTCTAAAGATTCTGTCTGTGTAAATTCTGAATTTTTAGATGGTTTAAATTACAATGATGCAAAATCAAAAATAATTTCTGAAATCGAAAACAGAGAAATTGGTCACGGAACAACAAATTACAGACAGCGTGACGCTATTTTCTCGAGACAGAGATATTGGGGCGAGCCGGTTCCTGTATATTATAAGGATGGAATGCCTTATACTTTGCCATCTTCTGCCTTGCCTTTGGAACTTCCTGAAGTTGAAAAATATTTACCGACTGAAGATGGAGATCCGCCACTGGGGAATTCAAAAACTTTTGCGTGGGATGAAGCAAACCAAAAAGTGGTGGCTACAGATTTAATTGATGATCAAACTGTATTTCCTTTAGAATTATCTACAATGCCGGGTTGGGCGGGAAGCTCATGGTATTTCCTCAGATACATGGATCCGAATAACGATGAGGTTTTTTCGAAAAAAGAATTATCAGATTATTGGGGACAGGTTGATTTATACATCGGTGGTAGCGAGCACGCAACAGGTCACTTATTGTATTCCCGTTTTTGGAATATGTTTTTAAAAGACAGAGGATACATAAAAAATGATGAGCCTTTCCAGAAGCTGATTAACCAGGGAATGATTTTGGGGATGAGTGCTTTTGCATACAGAGTAGAAGGAACCAATCAATATGTTTCTAAAAATTTGGCAAAGGAATATCAGACGCAGGCTATTCACGTTGATGTATCATTATTAAAAGGAACATCTGACGAATTAGATACGGAAGCTTTCAAATCCTGGAGACCGGATTATGCTGACGCTGAATTTATTTTGGAAGATGGAAAATACATCACAGGCCGTGAAGTAGAAAAAATGTCCAAGTCAAAATACAATGTTGTCAACCCGGATGATATTTGCGAAGAGTATGGAGCAGACGGTCTGAGATTGTATGAAATGTTCTTAGGGCCATTAGAACAATCCAAGCCTTGGAATACGCAGGGACTAAGTGGCGTTTACGGTTTCCTGAAAAAATTCTGGAATTTATATTTCAATGGAGATGTTTTCGAAGTTTCTGATGAAGAGCCTACAAAAGATGAATACAAAATATTGCATACCTTAATAAAGAAGGTGGTTTATGATATTGAAAATTTTTCTTTCAATACTTCAGTTTCATCATTTATGATTGCTGTCAACGAGTTACAGAAAATAAAATGCAACAAACGCAATATTTTAGAACCTTTGGCCGTTATCATTTCCCCGTATGCTCCACACATCTGTGAAGAGGTATGGAATTTGCTTGGTCACAGCGAGTCGATTGAATTTGAAAACTTCCCGGAACTTAACGAAGAATATTTGATTGAAGACGAAATTAACTATCCGGTAAGTGTGAATGGTAAGATGAAATTTAAAATTTCTCTTTCGGCTCAACTTTCTGCACAGGAGGTAGAGGTTTTAGTGCTTCAAAATGAGAAAATGAAAGAAATTTTGGATGGTAATACTCCTAAAAAGATTATTGTAGTACCAAAAAAGATCGTAAATATTGTAATTTAATTTAAATTTAACATTGGTAATTTCAAAAAAAATAACCGTTAATTTTTATGATTTTTTAAAGTATTTTCGGTTTATGATAAAAATCAGTAAAATTTTTAGATATAATTACAATATCGGAATCGTAGTAAATTTTCTTTATCAAAAAAAGACAAAATGTTTATTTAAGACTATTGCATTTTAAGTAATTTTGCCTTTATTTTACAACTTTAAAATTTTTAAACAATATAATTTAGTTAAATATGGAAATGAATGTTTCAAAAAATGATGAGCAAGTAGTTGCTAAAAAAGCAGGGGGTCTTAATCCAGCTGTAATTATTCCTATTCTATTAGTTATAGGGATTTGTATTTATTTATTTGTTCTTGGTAGCCCAGGTAACTTTAAAGATGCAGACAAACTAGGAAGTGGTTCTGTTGCTTTTTCAAGTGTTGAAGGAAAAGACATTCACCCAGAGTCGTTTTTGGGAATTATCTACAAAGGGGGAATCATTGTACCGATCTTGATTACTTTCATGATCACTGTAATCGTTTTCTCTTTCGAAAGATATTTTATTCTTAGCAAAGCTGCTGGAAAAGGTAACTTAGATAATTTCGTAGTAAAAGTAAGAAGCTTACTAAACCAAAACAGAGTTGACGAAGCTTTAGAAGAGTGTGACAGACAGGAAGGTTCTGTAGGTAATGTAGTAAAAGAAGGTCTTACAACTTACAAGGCACTTTCTAATGACACTACTTTAAACAAAGAGCAAAAAATGGTTGCTTTGAACAAAGCTATCGAAGAGGCTACTACTCTTGAAATGCCAATGCTTGAGAAAAACATGATGATTCTTTCTACTCTAGGTACAGTTGCTACATTGATCGCACTACTTGGAACGGTAATCGGGATGATCAAAGCGTTCTTTGCATTAGGTTCTGGAGGTGGTACTCCTGATGCTGCTGCACTTTCTACAGGTATCTCTGAAGCATTGATCAACACAGCTTTAGGTATTGGTACTTCTGCAATTGCGATTATGCTTTACAACTTCTTTACATCTAAAATTGACGGATTGACTTACAAGATCGATGAGATCGCTATGAGCATCCAGCAGTCTTTCGCAGAATTCAACTAAGAATTTTGTAGCAAGATATTTGCATTGTAAAATAGAAGTTTAATTAAAAATAAATAAAATAATGGCGAGAGTCAAACCAAAAAGACATGGAGTAGTTACGGATATGACGGCAATGTGTGACGTTGCATTCCTACTACTTACGTTCTTTATATTGACCACTCAGTTTAAAAAACCTGACGTGGAGCAGATTAAGCCGCCATCTTCGATCTCAGAAAAATTACTTCCTGATGCTAGTTTAATGACTATCAACGCTACACCAGACGGAAAATTTTATTTCCAGCCTGTTGATAACGGTTCAGAGAGAGTACAGCTTTTAGATAAAATGGGAAAAAAGTACGGTGTTACTTTTGACAATAAACAAAAAGTTGCGTTTCAAAGAGTTCAGGCAATTGGGGTTCCTATGAATCAGCTGAAAAGCTATCTTGATTTGCCGGAAGATGCGCAGAAGAATTTCAAGAGTCCTACTGGGATTCCTATGGATAGTACTAATAAACAATTAGTTGACTGGGTAGAACAAAGTTTAAGCGTTAATCCTGACTACAAATTAGCAGTTAAGGGTGACGTTACCACTGGATACCCTAAAGTTAAAAGTTTATTTGAGGGTTTAAGAGATATCGATTTTCTTAAATTTTGGTTGATAACGTCACAAGAAGGTAAACCTAATGAATAATATCATTTAGAAATGGCAGAAGTACAAGTACAGGAAAAAGGCGCCAAAGGCGGCAAGGTACGTTCCAAGAAACAGAGTACCAGAGTCGATATGACTCCGATGGTGGACTTGGGTTTTCTATTGATTACCTTCTTTATGTTCACAACCACATTCTCTAAACCGAATGTTATGGATTTGGGTCTTCCGGCGAAACCGAAAGAAAATACTCCGAAACCACCACCAACAGAAATTAAACTTTCCAATTCAATCTCTTTATTATTAGGTAAAGACAATAAGATTTTTTGGCATCAGCAGGATAATACATCTTTAACTGATCAGAATCTTAATGAAACTAGCTTTGACAGAGAAGGAATAAGAAAGATCATTGAGCAAGCAAAGAGAGGTGCGGCTGATAAAACTAAATTTACAGTAATTATCAAACCGACTGACGATGCAGTGTATAAGAACTTTGTAGACATTCTTGACGAAATGGCAATTACCAAAAGTGAACAGTACGGTGTTACTGATCTTAAGCCTTGGGAAAAAGCTATTTATGACAGAAAAGTAGGAAATCCAGCTGGTGCTGCTCCTGCAACAAAGTAATTTAACCATTAAATTTGAATTACAATGGCAGATGAAAATGTATACAGTCAGAATCTTTCATTAGATGAAATTGTATTTGAAAATAGAAATAAAAGTTATGGTGCATATGATATCAGAACTCAGTATCCTAGATTACTGACCAAGTCTTTTATCATTGGTACATCATTATTCTTACTAGCTGCTTTAAGCCCTTTTATATATCTTACTATCCAAAAGATGAATGAACCACCTCCACAAGAGGTTAGCGCAGATCTAGTGGAAATTTTGGAAGATGATCCCATTATAGAAGAGGTGAAGCCAGATGAACCACCACCGCCACCTCCTCCAAAAGAGGAAGAGAAGATTGAGGTTATTCAGAACGTAGTTCCGGAACCGGTGAAAGCTCCAAAAATTGAAACTCCACCGCCGCCAATTTCTAAGCAGTTGGAAACTCAAACTGGTTTAGTAGCTCAGGAAGGGGTGAAAGCTCCTGCATATACTCCACCACCACCGCCACCATCTACAGGTACTAAGGCTTCTACAGCTGAAGTTAAGCCTCAGGTAAGTGATACTCAGGTTTATAGTGAGGTTGAGCAGACAGCAGAATTCCCTGGAGGTATTAATGCATTCAGAAATAAAGTTTCTGGTAACTTCGACGGTTCAGCGATGAACGGTGATGAAGGTACTGTAAAAACAGAAATCACTTTCGTAGTAGAAAGAGATGGATCAATTACAGACATTAAAGCTAACGGTAAGAACTCAGATTTTAATTCTGAAGCGGTTAGAACTATTAAGTCAATTAAAAATAAATGGACCCCTGCAAAAATCAATGGTCAATCTGTACGTTACAGATTTAGATTACCATTAACAATGAATTTTGAAGGTTAATATTTATCTTAAATACTATTAAAAAAGAGAAGCTTATGCTTCTCTT
>NZ_JAPDHW010000010.1 GCF_025971945.1 Chryseobacterium kimseyorum | reverse complement strand
AATATCAGGGGCGATATCTAAGTATCAAAGAAACGTCTGTCTTTATCCTGCTGCTTTTGCTCTTTTGGTTAATTTTTTTAACCAAGTTATTAATCTATTTTGCTTCATGCAAACTTACCATAGAAACGGCATCCTTTTTTTGATTGCCGATGCAAAGCAGCAGTAATCAAAAAAAGATATAGTGGATAGCGGGATTAAGCTCCTGAAAAAGAAAAAAACGAAATTGTAAAGACAAACGTCTGATGAAAGTGGAATGATTTGTCAGAAAAATCTTTTGACTAGTACCTTATATATATAGTATCCGATGAGACAGCCGATCGTGTCTGCAACGATGTCTAAAGTTTCCATAGATCTGCCGAGACCCATTTCTTCCTGTAAAATTTCTGTGAGGAATGCGTAAATCAGGATGATCTGAAAGAAGTAGGAGAATTTGATTCTGGGGAAAGCGGCCATGAATGAGAAACCGAGCATTGCGAAAATTCCTAAGTGTAGAACTTTATCAATTCCGTCGAACATAAAGAAATACTCGTGATTTTCTACGCCGGGACGGAGAAGCATATAAGTAAGAAATGCCCAATAAATGGGCAGTATCTTTAAAAATATGTTTGAAATCTTATCCAAGGATTGCCTGATATTCTTCTGCAGAAAGCAATTCTGACTGATCTGCACCGTCAGCGATCTCTAATTTGATGATCCAACCGTTTCCGTAAGGCTCAGTGTTTAGCAATTCCGGCTGATCTTCTAAAGCAGCGTTGAATTCAATCACTTTTCCAGAAATTGGCAAGAACAGATCTGAAACTGTTTTTACAGCTTCTACACTTCCGAAAACGTCTCCTCCATTGATATCATCATCTACTGTATCTACATCTACGTAAACGATGTCTCCCAACTCTCCCTGTGCAAAGTCTGTAATCCCAATCGTAGCGATGTTACCTTCGATCTTTACCCACTCGTGATCTTTAGTGTACTTTAATTCTGATGGTGTATTCATTTTAATTTTTTATTTATAGTGACAAATTTATTCAAAATAGAGATATGCTCAAAGAAAATAAATGATTATTTGATGCGCTGGAAGTTTATGGATGGGAGACGGAAGTTTGTGTGGTTTGTAATCTGTATCGGAGTGGTGATAAAGTTCAATCAAATCAGCATTCGGAAATCTTATCATTTTTTTTTGAAACCACTGATTTAGGTTTTTAATAAAAAATCCCTTTCCAAAACAAGAAAGGGATTGTATTATTTATCTTTTTTTAAAAGCCTCCTGACTCGCCAAAAGTGAAGGTTGCTGAAAGACCTGCTCTGATGGTTGACAGCGGGAAGGCTGTCGAAATCTTATACTTTGAAGTCATCTGCTCGTAGAATACTCTTAAGTTTAAGTTTTCTGAAACATTGTAATCGGCAGATAATTTAATATTCATTAATTTCTGACCTCCGGTTACCTGCGAATCATCCAACAGAATATTCATGATACTCGTACGGCTGTCACGAAGTGAGATATCTCCTCTGATGTTAAGATCACTTCCTTTTCCTCGTCCGCCTCTCGTATTGGTCATATTACCCAATCTGAAGTTTCTTACAATGTATCCTAATCTTACTACATATTCTGTATTTGAATCTTCCGTCAACGTATGGTTTACCAATCCTAATAGCAGCGTTCTCATCCTGTTGTACTGTAATCCAAACTGCATATTGTTTCTCATGGTAACATCGATCCCGACAAGCGGTGCAAATGCTTCTACATAACCTACCTGTGCAAAGGTGTATGGATTGATGTAATCGTCATTCACATCTCTTGCTCCCTGACTGCTGTTGAAATAATCAATACTTGACTGAATTCCGGTTGCAGTGTATGTTGCATTGTAACTATGCAAGATATCAAACTTCGTGAACTGCCCACTGATCATCGGAATATTTTTTAAACCTGAGTAAATAATTCTCCAGTTTGGAAGTGGAAGCCCTGCTTTCTTTGGGTTTCCGATTGCTTTGGCACCTTTTCCTTCAACAGCTGCGCGGAATGCAGGAATTAATACATAGGCATTTGAAATACTGTTCCCATCGGTAAATCCGTCGGTTTCCAGTGCACCTCCCAACTGTTGTGAAATCATTCTTGCGTTCTGTCTGATTGACTCGTACACTGCCTGTCCGTTTTGGAAAGCTGTGTTTACAAGAATCACTGAGTTGGAGTAACTCACCAAATCATTGGCAAATGTAAGATTCGGGTTTGAGAAACCATTATCATCCCGGAAATTGAATCCTGTCTGAGAGAAGTTTCGGTTGTAAGTCTGTAGAACATTAAAGTCAATTCTAAAATCATTCACCGGCATCATCTGTAAATTTGCCCTGAGTTCCCTCGTTGACATTTTCACATAAGGATCAATCATAAATTCAGAATCACTCACCCAGCCGTTTTCAATTACGGTACGTCTGATGTCTGCCTGAGAACCTAATAGGAAACCGACTGTTGGTCCGCCTAAAGTCTGTCCGTAACCATATCCGTTTGGTGCAGATAATAATCCCGGAAGAACGGTCCCATTATTCTCAGAATAATTAACGTCTAACTGTTTGAATGAAGTCAGAACAAATGCTGCACTCTGAAGAATAGACAACTTGTTTTTAAATTTATAGCTTTTAAATTTATATCTGTTTTTGTCCCATGCCTGAGTGTAAGCATTGTTTAGGGAATCCATTTCCTGTCTGCGTTTCTGAAGTGTGGATGACATTCTCTTGAAATATCCAAACTGACCAAAAAACTTCGGAATATCTGCCGTAGCCGTAGCCTGGATGATATTGGTATTCTGACCAATAGATCCTAAACTTCCATCCGGACTTGCCAATAGAGCCGTCGACCTTGCATTCCAGTTGTAGGTGAAACCGTACTGAAGTTCGGCATCGATAAAGTCTAAGTATGGGATAAGCTGGAACGGCAGTTTGTAATTTAACTGAACTCTGTGGTTGTATAAAACCGGTCTTCCTGCTCTGAACATATTCCCGAAAATGGAAGAATTATCCATTGTGTTGACATCGATATTATCATTTAAGGTTCTTGTAAGAGAGTTGATCTCCAGTTTTAAAGATTTAGTAAAATTAAATCCTAAACCATACTGCCATCCAAAATAGAAATTTCTGTTTTTGATAGCTGCAAAATCGTCTCCTAAATTTCCACTTAAAATAGCGTCGATATTTCTAAATTCAAGCTCGTTGTAATTTCTGTCTAATTCTGTTCTGAAAGATATTCTTGTAGGAACAGGATTGAAATTAAAATCTTTGATCCATCTCAGATATTTAGTTGACTGTGCGGTATCGCTGATCATTTTATTGAATGGCTTGACTACCCAAGGCTTGAATGTATAATTGTAATCCAGGAACCCTCTAAAGTACTGTCTGTAATTTCTTTTGGTATAAATATCTCTGTAAAAATCGTCATTATAAACCGCAGTAAGAGACAGGTTTTCCACATCATAGAATTTAGGTTTGCTGTTTTCTTTCACACGCTCCTTGTGCATATTGACAACACCTAAACTTCTTTGCTGCGTGTAGGTTCTTGCTACTTTTTTCAGTTCTTCTTTATTATTGGCTTTGCTGAATTCAACATCGGTATCCAAAGGATTGTATTTCGGATCTTCAATAGTTTGCGAGTAAGAATAGTTCACCGGAATTTTCACTCCTGTTTTTTCAGGTAAGAATTTGTCTACATTCACCTGAGTATTCACACTGAAAGCTGACTGTGTAGACTGATTTCTTTCTGCCGGTTTAGAATCTATATTTCCGAAACCTACCGAAGTGTAGGAACCGCTTGCATTCACCACGGCAAAATCACCAAGGTTGAAATTCAAACTTGCATTTCCTGCATAACCGCCATCGTTTTCAATTTCAGAGAGACGAATTTCGTTGACCCAAAGAATTCTGCTGATTGCAGCTGATCCTCTGTCGGGAGCATTTCGTATCCCCACCATAATTGTGGTGATATTACCTAAGCTTGGTCTACCTTTAATATAGATCTTCTTGAAAGTCTCTCCACCACCGAATTCAGAATCTTCTGATCTCTTGACGATCTCAGTCGGAGATTTTTTATCTCTTCTCAGTTTTGCATCAACAAAATTCTGTATTTCGAAATCAACTTCATTTTCAAAAGGCCAGATATCCATTGGCGCCGTAGCCGACTTCGATGTTAGTTTTAATGATGCTTCATATTCATAGTAGTTATCTGTGGCATCACTTCCAAAACGAATGAAGAATTTTGTTTTTTCATCAATTCGTCCAACATTTAAATCAGAATTATTTGGATCCTGAGCATGAACAAAAAGTTTCAGCTTTTTGTATCTTCTCATATCTAACGTTGTATTTTTAAATACCCCTTTTGCTTCATTAGCAGGAAGAACATTAGTTTTTAGGTAAAGGGATGCCTCATTCTGTCTTTGTGCGCCGGCATTTCCGCTCAATACCTGTCTGTCAATTCCCGGAGGAAGCACATAAGGTGGCTGGTTTAAAGCATTCTCTTCAATATTTACACTTCCTACCTCGAAGTTATCAATGTTAGTATCATTAATTGTTCCTTCATCAGTAGCGGGATCTGGTGTTTCCGGTACTGGAGGCACTGCTGCTGTATTGATAAATTTCGCAATATTTTTAGGATATCTTCTCCAGTCTGATCTTACCAAATCTAAAGTTCCGAATCTTAAAGTAGATGCCTGCTCAAATCCTGTCATTAACAATCGTGCGAATCTAACATTATTAAGAACCGAAGGATCCTGATCTCCTCCTAAAGAAGTATCTAATTTATTAATGGGTATTCTGAATAAGTACCATTTTACATCATCTGACTGACCATTTTGGAAAGTAGCGGTAACTGTTTTTACATCTACAATATTATTCTGACCGATAGTTAAATTTCCCTGTGCAAGACTAACTGCGTATTCATTGTAATTTTCACTCTGATCTAAGTTGTAGTCTCTGTTGATATCTTCAGCATCCGGAGTCTGTGAAGCTACTTCCAAAGAGTTGCTTTGAGAGTTGCCTTCAGGACCTCTGAAATATTTGTATCGCTGAACGATTGAAGCTGCCTGACTTCCTGTGAATTTTTCAGACATATAAAATACGAAATCATCAACTGCAGGGTCAGTAAGATTCAAAACAGGGTTTACAAATGTACTCGTCGGGAATTTTAAACCTTCCTGGCTTGAATTTAAACCATCATAACCTGCATCCTGAATCGCACGGTCTTCACCTTCACTGGAAAATGCATACAGGATCGGCGGCTGTTTTGGCTGGGTTCCCCAATTTGAACTGGAGGTTGAAGACGTCTGTGCTGGCGTCGGTAATCCATTTTCGTACTGCATTAGCCCGTCTTTCAAAATATCTTCACTTACATTTCCTAACTGCAGTAAAAGTTTAGGATTTGTTCCTAAGTTATTTCCATCAGCGTAAGGATCCATCATCCAGAATTCTACATATTCAATGTTCGAATTGACAAAGTTGGAAACCTGAATCGGTCTCATAATTCCTGCCCATCTTTGAAGCGGCGTTTCTGAATTTGGATTGACGTTATAAGGTCCTTTTTCTGTCGGATAATAAGAAATATCAAACGTATTGGTAAACGTCTGCTCACCAGCTACGAAATCTCTGTTATTAAAGATCTCAGAAAACTGAACTCTTCTTGAAGCGTGATTGGAAACCGACTGTGCCGTAATTCCTGCAGGAGCTCTTCCTCCTACTCCCCAGAATCTCGGGTCGATATTATACCATGACAGCAAACCTCTACCGTAACCGTTCGTTACATTATCGTTAACACCTGCTCCTGCGAAAATCGGGTTCGCCTGATTCTTTTCCGGTTTTGAAGCTAAGCTCCATGCTGCAGGTTCTTTTAATGAAATTTTCGAAGTCGTCTGTTCAAAATCATCAATGTAAGACTGATCATTTGTTCCTTTATTGATTCCAGGAAGTAAATACGCTCCCTCCATTTTAAAGTTTAAATTGGATGGTGCTTCTGTATTGATTCCAGGGATTTTATCTGTTAATCTCGTAAGGAAAGGAAGCTGATTATTGTACATCATATTGATGCCTGCCATTGTATTGTTAACGGCTTCCTGACCGTAATTTACTTTTTGGGTCAGCGGAGATTCAGAATAATTGACAACGGTTCCTCCGAAAATAAAGTTTTCACTGACTCTTCTTTCTAAATTTACGCCTAAAAATCTTTTTCTCTGCGTATTAAAGGTCAGCTGGTTTTCTAAGGAAATATTAATTGCTTGTCCGGACTGTTTTACGTTTTCATTGATAATTGTTACCGTTCCCAACATATAATCTACGGTATAGTCAACCCCTTCGGTCAACTGTACGCCATTGGCTGCAACTTTGACAGAACCCTGAGGAACGTTCACTGCTCCTAGAGAAATTCCCTGTCCCTGCGCACCTTTATAACGGCCTTCCATGGTATATCGCTGAGCCAGATTGCTGGATGTTGCCACCTGCTTCTGCTGAGAATATAGATCTGAAAACACATACTGAGGATCGTTACCCACAAGACCAGCCATATAGCTTCCAAAAGGTTCTACTTTGGTATAAATTAATTTTCCTAACTCTGGCCGTATTGTAATACCGATTACAAAATCGAAAATTCCGTCACCTAAAACACCACCGTTATTCTGTAAATCTCCATTCACATTCAGTCGGTCCCAGTTTAACAATTTTAATAAATTGGTATTTTCGACAGGCGTATTTGGTAGGTAATTCACCTTACCTCCGGTCTGTGCATCTCTGTAATAAATATTTAAAATAAAGCCATCCTGATCAACCTGACCGGCATCCAAAGCATAAATATTCTTCATCATCAATCTCCACATTGGTGATGTAGTTTTAACTGTCGTGTTTGGTTTCAGAACCTTTGTTACCAAAACCGGACTTTCCTCAGAAAATTCTCCCACTTTATAAACCTGGTTGGTTCCGTTAACCGTGTAAGAATATGATACTGCTAAAAGCTGATTATCGTTCAATCTCTGGTTTAATGAAATATAACCTAACTGTGGATGAAAAGTAAACTCAGAGCTTGTCAATCTTCTTGCTTTTCTGTTGAAGATAAACTGTTCACCGTCTGTGTATGCTTCGGTACCACCTGAAGCGTTGGGAAGAACCTGCCCTGCAATGGTATTGTAAGCAGAGTTGGCATCACGCAAACCTGTTCCCAAACCTGTAACTGCAGCATAAATTCCGTTTTGTGAATTATCCGGCAGCCCTGAAGGTCCGTCTCCCAAATCTCGTACACCGACAATACTTTTCTGATATGACAAATTTGAATTCCCCTGATCGAGAACCCAAACTTCCATTCTGCTGATATTGATTTTAGAATTGATCTGTGGATAATTCAGCAACGCATTGTCATAATTATTAAGAAAATAATGACCGATAAAGTAGTGCTGATTGTCTTCATAGTCGATAGCGTTTACTTTAAAAGTATTCATTACGCCACCACCCTGTACAACGATGTTTCTTGCTTCACCTTGCTGTTGCGATAAGACAACAGTTCCGTAGGTTTTCCCTAACTGAAATTCAGTTTTCACCCCAAAAAGTGATTCTGAACCCCGTATTAAACTTGTTGAAAGCGGCATATTTACGTTACCAAATTCAACTCTTTTAATGATCTTATCTTCACCTCCGGCATTTGGCTTGTTGACGTCTCCCAAACCTTTGGTCTGAAGATCTTTCCAGGTGCCCTTTGCCTGCCAAACCAAATTCATTCGGTTCTCGAACGCAAAACCACTCTGTGTGTCGTAATTAGCTTTTAACTGAAGGTTCTCTCCTACTTTTCCAATTAAACCCAACTGAATTCTCTGGTCGATATCAAAGGTAAAACTTGTTCTGTTTTGTGGTAAAATTAATGGGTTGTCAATCTTTTGGTACAAACCTGCAAAATCAAAAGAGGCATATCCTGAAGGAATAATTTCAATTTTATTACTTCCGAAAATGCTCTCAAAAAGTCTGTTGTTAATAGTAAGAGAAGGAATCAAACCTCTTCTCTGAGCTTCAGAGGTATCTTTTCTGAAAAGCAGACTGTAACGTTCAGATTTATCTTTGTAGTATGCTCTAGCCTGCTGAGCTGCCATAAATTCTTTATAGTCTTCGGGAGACATGGCAGTGGGCTGACCGGTCACGGTATTTCCTATTTTAGGATATACATAGTACATCCCGGTTTTGATATCGTAGTAGCCTTCGTAATATGTAGGATCTGTAACTTTATAATCCTTTTTTATTGAAAATGCTTCCGGATTTACCTGCCCAAATAGATTTATTGATAAGAATAAAAATGACAGGAATGAATATATCTTGAGAAACTTATTATTTTCCACCAAAAGTTAAATATTTTTTAAAATTTGTTTTACCAATTCTTCAACAGAAATCTCCGGATCCTGCTTGATGATACGATCAGCAATCTTCTCACTCATCCTCTTAGAAATTCCTAAAACTTCTAATGCAGATAACGCCTCATCCTTGCTTTTATTATTTGCCAGTACAGAATTATTTTCTTCTGCAGTACCGAATTTCTGTACTTTATCTTTCAGATCTACGATGATTCTTTCAGCGGTTTTTGTTCCCAAACCTTTTGCTTTCTGAATTACGGCACTATTTTTGGAAAGTATAGCTGTAGCAATCTCAGAAAGGCTTAAAGTTGACAGTAAAATCAGTGCAGATACCGCACCCACACCGTTCACACTTATTAGGAGATTAAACATTTCTTTTTCAGAACGGGTCTTAAAACCGAACAGCAAATTGGCGTCTTCGCGTATAATCTGTTGGATAAATAGCATGGTTTCCTGATTCAAAGTCAGGGTTTGTGAAGTCATTAAACTGATGCCCACATAGTACCCAACGCCATTGACATTGACTACCACATAAGTCGGTGTAAGCTCCTGAACAATTCCTTGTAAAGAAAATATCATTATTAATTTTTATAACTTCCAAATATAGTAATTTAAACTAAGTAATAAATTCATTTAACACAAGAATGATATTTAACTTTTTTTGTAATTGTGGAGGCAATGATTTGGCTTAAAAAGAAGAAACTTCAAAAAAAAATTAATTCTTAAAATATATCAACTAAATTGAAAAAGCGATCAGAATTCATAGAATTCTGATCGCTTTCTCAATTTAGTTGATAGGATTTTATCCTATCCTTTATTAGACCGTCCCTTTGGGACTTTCATAATAATTTATTAACATAATTATTTCTTCGCTTCTCTTCTCTGAGCATCCAAAACTGCAACAGTTGCCAAGTTCACAATCTCATCGACGCTTGAACGCATTTGTAAAACGTGGACAGGCTGCTTCAGTCCCATCAAAATCGGTCCGATTACCTGCGCAACCTTCATTCCTCTGATGATTTTGTAAGATAAATTGGCTGATTCCAGATTCGGGAAGACAAATGTGTTGGCTGGAGTTGTTCCTAATTTTGAGAATGGGTAATCACTTAAATGATCAGCATTCATCGCAAAATCCGGCTGAATCTCTCCGTCAACAATCATTTTCGGGAATTTTTCGTGAAGAATACTTACCGCTTTTGCTACTTTCTTCGAAGTATCAGAAATTGCTGCAAAATTTTCAAAACCTAACATTGCAATTCTTGGTTCAATCGCAAAAGATTTTACGGTGTGCTCTGCCATTTTAGCAATATTCACCAAATCTTCAGCACTAGGATTTTGATTGATCGAAGTATCTGCGAAGAAAATCGGTTTCTTTTCAGACAGAATCATCATCATTGCCGCCACTTTTTCGACACCTTTTTCTTTCTCTATAACTTCCAGAACAGGTCTTAAAGTCGAAACATAATTTTTAGAAAAACCAACAATCAATCCGTCGGTGTCTCCATGTTTCAACATTAAAGGTCCGAAATAATCTCTCTGACGAACATATCTTTTCGCTTTGTACTCGTTCATCCCTTTTCGCTGACGAAGTTTCCAAAGTGTTTCTCTGTATTTTTTTCTGTTTTCTTTCTGGTCGTCATCACTTGGATCGATAATCGGAACATCAATATTGATCCCGAAACGCTCCATCTGTTCTTTAACGTATTTTTTATCCCCTAAAAGACTTGGATATGCAATTCCTTCTTCGTATAAAATCTGAGCTGCTTTCAGAACATTATATTCTTCAGCATTTCCTAATGTGATTCTTTTAGGATTAGCCTTAGCACGGTTCTGCATCATTCTCACCAATTTCTCATCTCTTCCCATTCTGTCGAGAAGCTGAGTTTCATATTCGTCAAAATCTGTGATCGTTTTTCTCGCAATTCCACTGTCAATCGCTGCTTTAGCTACAGCACTTGAAACCTTGGTAATTAATCTGTTATCGAAAGGTTTCGGAATAAAATATTCTCTTCCAAACTGTAGATTCTGAACATTATATGCTAAAATTACTGCTTCAGGAACCGGTTCTTTCGCCAAATTGGCAATTGCATGAACGGCAGCAAGTTTCATTTCTTCATTAATCCCTTTTGCCTGAACATCCAATGCCCCACGGAAAATATATGGGAAACCAAGAACGTTGTTCACCTGGTTAGGATAGTCACTTCTTCCTGTCGCCATAATCACGTCCTTTCTTGTTGAAAGTGCCAAATCATAAGCGATCTCAGGATCAGGATTTGACAGTGCAAAAACGATTGGATTCTCTGACATGCTGCTCAACATTTCAGGCGTCATCACATTTCCTTTAGACAAACCGATGAAAACATCTGAACCCTTCACCGCATCTTCCAAAGTTTCAAGATCGGTCTGAATAACGAAATCGATTTTTTCCGGCGTAAGGTTTTCTCTTTTGTGATTGATGACTCCTTTACTGTCGCACATCAAAACATTTTCTCTTTTTAATCCTAAAGAAATATAAAGGTTGGTACAGGCAACAGCAGCAGCTCCTGCTCCGTTCACCACCATTTTTACCTCTTCGATATTTTTGTTGGCGATCTGAAGTGCATTAATCAACGCTGCTGCAGAAATGATCGCTGTACCGTGCTGATCATCGTGCATCAGAGGAATATCCAATTCCTCTTTCAATCTCTGTTCAATATAAAAAGCTTCCGGAGCTTTAATATCTTCAAGGTTTATTCCGCCAAAAGTTGGCGCAATACCTTTTACAATCTGAATAAATTTATCAGGATCTTTTTCGTCGATTTCAATATCAAAAACATTGATGTCTGCGAAGATTTTAAACAAAAGACCTTTCCCCTCCATTACCGGTTTTGAAGCTTCGGCTCCGATATCACCCAAACCAAGAACTGCTGTTCCGTTTGAGATTACGGCTACCAAATTTCCTTTTCCTGTATAATCATAAACTGTTTCCGGATGATGGTGAATTTCCATACAAGGCACGGCAACTCCCGGAGAATATGCCAGTGACAAATCTCTCTGCGAAGAGTGTGGTTTTGAAGGAATGACTTCAATTTTCCCTTTCGGTTCAGCTTTATGATAATCTAACGCGGCCTGATTGAAATTTTTTTCGTCGCGGTGTGTTTTATTCGACATAGAATTTTCTTTTTTTATAGTATATATTTAATATGGTAGTTGACTAAACTTTCAATAGGTTTTTGTACAACGTGTCCCACATTCAAATGAAGTTCTGAAGCTACAGAACGTAGAATATTTTCGTAATAATATGCAATTGATCCGATGAAATTAATCTCGGATTCTTTTGACTCTTCGTAAGGAATAACCTGATATTCGAAGAAATTTTTCATCTCTTCTGAAACCATTTGTATAAAATAAGGATGATCTTTTCTCTCTACTACAAATTTATTGAAATCTGCCAGAAAAGCGTTGGGTCTTGTGCTGTGGTACATATTTTTCAATGCCTCATCAATCGTCAAGTGATAAGTGTTTTCAAATTCTTCATGAAGATCCTGCGGAAGTTTCTGCATAAAAAATCTTCGCACCAATTGTTTACCAATGGCACTTCCACTGCCTTCGTCACCGATAAGAATACCAAGTGACGGAAGTTTTATTTTTAAATTTTCGCCGTCAAAATAGCACGAGTTAGAACCCGTCCCCATAATACAGACAATTGCCGGCTTACCGTTATAAGCTGCATATGCTGCCGCTGCCAAATCTTCTTTTACCGTGATTTTTGCATTGGTAAACACTCTGCCAACTTCGTGTTCAATGGTATCGCAGTTTTGTTTCACACCACAACCCGAACCGTAGAAATAAATCTTGGTAATAGAATTTTTAACCGTATTTAGGCTTGTATTTTTTTCAATTTCGGGAACAATAAGTTCTCTGCTGATAAAATTGGGGTTAAAACCAATGGTTTCAGTTTTTAGAAAAACATTTTTGAATTCGTCTAAAATTACCCAGTCTGATTTTGTAGAACCACTATCAACAATAGCAATCATAATTCTTATTTTAAGAGTGCTAAATTATGAATTAATCTTTAAATAGCTCTTAAAAACAGACAAGGAAACCCGCTTAATGATTAAGCTCAGCTTTTGATTTCAGATTTATTTTGGTTAAACTGTATGAGCCAGTCTTCTATCTCCTTTTCAAGATAAGAGGTCTGCATCACCATGGCATTGATAAAGTCGTCGGGAATTGCTTCTCCTTCTTTATTTTCTAAATTCCAAAGTTCATCTGACATATTTTCGTACTCTGAATACACTCTTTTGAAACGTGTATTTTCCTTTTCCAAAGCTTCAATATTTTTTTGCTGAAGCTGAAATTTCCTGTATTTGTTTTGAGATTTCATACAAATATTTGATTTTTTTTAATGTGTAAAGTTTGAGCAAACTGTCTCAATCACTTGGTACAAGATAGAAAAGCCATCAACAGAAATGAGTTGAAAATGAATTTAGTATCAGGTAGATTCTGTTTCTTTCTGAAAATTAAATTTAGAAATTATTTTGAAACGAAAAAAAAAATTAACATCTTTTTTCACTGTTTAACATATAGTTATAAATTTGCACATTACTAAAAAATATGAGAGAACTATTACTGCGACACAAACAGGTCTTGTTTTTTATCATCGCAGGCGGACTGAGTGCCATTGTAGAAATTGGGAGTTTTAAGATTTTCAGCACTTACCTCCCACAGATATTCTCTCAGGAGCAGAATTTTCACGGTGTGCATTTTCCCTTCAGTAATATTTTCTCAACGAGCTGTGGAATTCTATCCAACTATTTTCTCAGTATCTGGTTTGTTTTTGAAAGAGGAAAGCATTCTAAAAAAAGAGAGTTTGTTTATTTTATGGGAGTTTCTTTTGTTTCTACATTATTAAGCTTATTTTTCTTCCAGATATTTTACAGTTATATTTTTAAAGATAATATTGATTTAATTTTTTATACCTTGAGTCCGGAAATGATCAGTAAAATCGCTGCGATTCTATTAGTTTCCATTCTGAACTATTCGGTGAAGAAAAAAGTAATTTTTAACGGTTAATTTGTGGTAAAGATTTTAAATTATCTATGGAGATTTTGGTTAGTGGTGTTGGCATTTTTGCTGACAATCCTATTAGGTTTACCCGTATATCTCTTTTCTCTTAATAAAAAAACATACAAATACGCCTATATTTTCATAAGAATCTGGTGCTACGGAGTTTTCTACGGAATGGGAATGAGATATGAACTCATCAATCTTACCGATAAAAAAATAGATAAAAACACGCAGTACGTTGTGATCTCAAATCACACATCAATAATGGATATTATGCTTCCGTGTATTTTGTTTCCGAATCATCCACTTTGCTATGTTGGAAAAAAAGAATTGGTGAAAATTCCGATCTTCGGAACGATATACAAAAGAATCTGTGTAATGGTTGACCGCAGCAGCCCGAGAAGCCGCGCCGATGTCTACCGAAGATGTGCAGAAAAAATGGAGGAAGGCAACAGCATTGTACTTTTCCCGGAAGGTGGTGTTCCCGATGACACTTCTATAGTTTTAGACCAGTTTAAAGACGGTGCGTTCACATTATCATCTAAACATCATTCACCGATTGCCGTGTTTACATTTATCGGTTTAAAGGAAATGTTTCCATTCGATAATTCAAAAGGTTTCCCCGGAAAAGTGAAAGTTTACTTTAACGATATTCTGGAGCCAACTGACTCCCCGAAAGATTTAAAATTGTCTTCATTTGAGACAATAAAAAAAACTTTAATGGAACTCAGTTAATCAAAGAAAAAAATTATATTTGTTGTTAAGATTTTTTTAAAAACAAATATGTCTAAAACAACTCAACCAACTAATTACCCAGCACTTTATACACTTATATTGGTGTTTTTTTTCTGGGGTTTTATCGCAGCAGGGAACAGTATTTTCATCCCATTCTGTAAAAACTATTTTTCCCTCGACCAATTTCAGTCTCAGCTGATTGATTTCGCCTTCTACACCGCATATTTTCTCGGTGCATTATTACTTTTTATTGGAAGTACAATAAAAGGCATAGACATCATCGGAAAATGGGGCTATAAAAAAAGTATTGTCTACGGCCTGCTCCTTTCAGCCGTCGGTGCTGCGATTATGATTATTGCGGTAAAAAGTAATGTATATTACGGAATGCTGATTGGTCTGTTTGTAGTGGCATTAGGTTTTTCTATCCAGCAGACTGCTGCGAATCCTTTTGCTGTTCTTTTAGGAGATCCTAAAACAGGAACAAGCCGACAGAACTTAGCTGGAGGTGTAAACTCTTTCGGTACATCTATCGGTCCTATTATCGTAGGTCTTGCCCTTTTTGGAACAACTGCTACGGTAGATGATAATCAGATTAAACATTTGGCTTTAGATAAAGTTATTTTGCTTTATACAGCAGTCGGAGCTTTATTTTTAATCGCTGCCGGAATTTTTCATTTTTCTAAAAAACTGCCTGCCGGAATTTCTACCGAACCGATGGAAAAAGCAGGAAAAGCAAGAAAGAATCTGATTGCTATGACGGTTTTGGTGATCCTTTGCTTCATTCCTGTATTTGCAAGTTACAATTCTGATGCTGCTAAAAAGATTGAAGTTATAAATAATGAACTTACCGTTTTAGATAAAAGTAAAGAAACAGAAACTGATGTTGCTAAAATAGAAACTATTCAAAAAAATATTGACACTAAAAAAGTAGAATTACAGGAAGTTAAACATCCTTTGGAAAAAACCAGAATGTATTACTTAGGCGGTGCTTTGCTCGCGGTAGTTTTATGTCTTGTATACGCGAACACAAGCTCTAAGAAAAATCCTGAAGGATGGGGAGCTATGAAATATCCTCAACTTGTTTTGGGTATGCTTGCTATCCTTGCTTACGTGGGAGTTGAAGTAGCAATTGGAAGTAATCTGGGAGAACTTTTAAGCCTACCTGAATTTGGAGGCCATCAGTCTTCAGATCTTGCTCCTTACATTTCGATGTATTGGGGAAGTTTAATGATTGGTAGATGGACAGGCGCCATCAGTGTTTTTAATTTAAATAAACAACAGCAGATGATCGCAACGATTGTCGTTCCGTTTATTGCATTTTTTGTGATTATAGGAATTAACGTGATTGCCCAGAAAGACATGTCGCATCTATACTACTATGCGATTTGTATTGTCATTCAGGTAATCTTGTTCTTAGTCAGTAAAAACAAACCGGCATTAACACTGATCATTTTTGGATTGTTTGGGGTAACAGCAATGATTATCGGTCTACTTACCACAGGTAATGTAGCAATTTATGCTTTCCTTTCAGGTGGTTTGGCGTGTAGTATTATGTGGCCGTCAATCTTTACTCTGGCGATTACAGGATTAGGAAAATACACGGCACAGGGTTCTGCATTCTTAGTAATGATGATTTTGGGTGGAGGAATTATTCCGCCGCTTCAGGGTAAACTTTCTGATATTATCGGAATTCACAGTTCATATATCATTCCTGTATTATGCTTTGCTTACATCACAGTGTTTGCTTATATGGCAAGAAAAGCTCTGAGCAGTCAGGGAATTAATGTTGACGTTTTAGAATCTGAAGGTGCGCATTAATAGGTTAACTACATATTATAAAAAAAGATTTTGGGCAGCTATTTTAGTTGTCCAAATTCTTTTGTTCTATACATTTTCAAAACTGAAAATAGTAGTTTCGTCGTTTGAAAGTTTTTTTGAATTTCAGAAAAAAATTCATCAGCTGTTATTCTCATGGATTCCGTTTTCCATCGGAGATGTCTTGTACATTCTATTAGGGGCTTTTTTGGTTTATCTAATTATCTCATGTTTTAAGACTAAAACCAGAAATTCATCAATTTTAAAAATATTGGTTCTTGCTAACATCATTTATTTTACCTACCAAATTTTTTGGGGAATGCTGTATTTCCAAAAGCCTATTATATCCAAACTGCCTGAGACAGAAATTACATTAGAAAAAAGGAAGTCTTTAGCTCTAAAATATCTGGAAAAATGCAGGCAGACAAGAATGCTTGTGAAAGAAAATCAGCAGGGAATTTTCGTTGTTTCAGACATTAGTAAAATTCAGTCAGAGATTTTAAATCGCCAAACAAAATTGCCGGCATTTATTTCATCTAAAAATTCTGATGAGATCAATTCATTTAAACCAAGTTTATTTGATGATTTCATGAGTTTTACTGGAATCCTGGGGTACTATAATCCCTTTACAGCTGAAGCTCAATTTAACGCTAAATTGCCAGCTTCCTATCTTCCTTTTACTTTGGCTCACGAAAGCTCGCATCAGCTCGGATATGCGCGTGAACAAGAAGCTAATTTTATAGGATATCTGATTGGAGTAAATTCCGGAAATATTGAACTTAGATACAGTACAGAATATTTTACTTTAAAAAGCCTTCTGAATTCTATCGTCTATGAAGATGAAAAGTTTGTGGAGACTGTGCTTAAAGACTATTCGTTGGGAATGAAAAGAGACCGCGCTTACGAGAGGCAATTTGTTTTAAAGCATCAGGGTTGGCTGAACGACTTTTTTGGTTTTACCAACAATCTTTTTTTAAAGAGTAACCAGCAGGAAGGTTCCGTCACGTACTCCTATTTCATTGATTTGCTAGTTCGCTACGAAAAGTAAAACAAAAAAAGAATCGTATCAGGCGATACGATTCTAAAAACACAAATGATGAAAAAAAATTTATTACCTTGACTTGTTCCCTCATTCAAGGCTTTGTAAAAATACGACAATATTTTAATATTCAAAATCTTACGTAACACTTTAATTAAACTTTAAGAAAACTTTATGATTTCTTAAGTTCATATTTTCTATTAATCTCCTCTAAATGATTTACTTATTAATTGATTTTTCACTTTATCCTTAATAATTTATGAATTTTTGATGAAATAATTATTAATTTACTACCAGTATGCAGCTATTTTTATTTTAAATTCATCATCCTAAAATGAGTTTATTTTTCCATAATCTGTAAAGCATCTTTTCATTATACAGCGAATTCCTAAGATGAATGACTACATTTTTACTATATAGAGTTCAAACGTATCATTTTTTGTTACGAATAATGACTTCATTGCTTCAAAATGACATTCTACAGTTGCAGCATCACTTTATTTAACAAAGATTTTATCCTAAATTTAGGATAAACTTTTTGCTAACTTTTAGAATAAGATATCATTCAATCAGATAATTTTTTTTTAATAAATAATCTGAAGTTAAGATTAGAATTAATAAGAATCTTAAAGAAAAGTTCTAAAACGACAAAACCCCTATTACTAGGGGTTTTTTTGTAGCGAAGACGGGAATTGAACCCGTGACCTCAGGGTTATGAATCCTGCGCTCTAACCAACTGAGCTACCTCGCCGTTTTGGTGGTGCAAATATATAAAATATTTGACATTCACCAAAATTATTTTAAATTTAAATTTGATAAAACATCGCCTACATGCTCTGGTTTACTGATAATCTTATTGTTAGCATCCAAAATAAAATAGCTCGGAGTAGCATGCACATTATATGTTTCTGCGTACGAACTATTCCAACCTCTTAATTCCGAATCGTTAATCCATGGAAAAGCAACAATCTTCTTCGTGTAAGAATCTTTATCAGAATCCAGAGACAGTCCTATAATCTGAATATTTTTGGCTTTAAGTTCATTATACTTTTCCAATAGTTTTGGAAGTTCAGTTTCACAGTGTGAGCACGTGGATGACCAAAATACCACTACTTTTTTATCTGCCTTTACTTCCGCGATTGATTTGGCAGTCGTATTTACCGGCGACTGAAACTTATAGTTTGGAAATACTGCACCAATTTCAACATTCGCATTCGCTTTCAGAGTTGAAGCCAGTCTATCTGTAATCGTACATTTAAGGTTTTTGGCAAGCGTTAAATACTTATTTTTGAGATCTGTCATTTCATAGACATCAAAAATATCGATCAACTCAGACAACACGGTCTGTCCGCGAGGCGTTTCCACCTTAAGTCTGTCTAATAATTTATCTACAGACTGTCCTACATTCGTATTGCCGCCATTGTTGAGATAAGCCACTAAAATAGGTCTTACTAAAGACGATGACTCCAGCATATCATTAGACTTATCAAAGAAGTCAACTACCTCATCCTGACTAACCTTTTTTGCAGAATCATTAGACAGGAATTTCGCGTAGTTGGTATTATAGTAATACACAAACGGATGTTTCGTCTGATCTACTGTGCTGTTTCCGGAAAGTTTACCAATCTCTGTAATCAGCGCCTTTCCGAAGTCTGTATTATCTTTGTAATATTCTTTTATCTGTGCTAAAGCCGGAAGAATAAGCTCTTTCTTTTGTGAGTATTCCTGAATGCTGTTCATTAACTCATTAGCCTCGTCCTGATAAATCACATTTTTAATTTTGTTTCCTTCAGTCTCCAGCTTAATATTTACATTTTTATTCTCAGAAATAAAGCTGATATTATTGTTGGTATTGGGAAAATAGACTTTCATCATCCCAGAATAGTTTTTAGGATACTTAAAAGTCCATGAGTTGTTCTTGCTTTGTTCTTTGGTAACGATGATATCTTTAGAACCACTGAGCGTATATAAAATCGCTTCTTTATCTTTAAAATCTGCTGGAGTCTGAATGTTGACAGAAAACTGTGCGTGCAGAGAGAATGCCAATAACACTCCCGATAATACAAATATCTTTTTCATAATGTAAAAATAAAAAAACTCTCTGAGTAATCAGAGAGTTTGAAATATTTTAATATAATTTTTATATTTTTTGCGTCTTGTACTTTTTAGCAAAATACACAATCATTAAGATTGCAGCGATTGCTAAAACGTAGATGTACATGTCGATAGGCACAGACTGTTTACCTGGCGTTGTCCCCCCAGTTCCGCATGTGGGACAACTTGGAGTCTGAGCAAATGTGAAAGTCGAAAATAGAACTATTAAAAGCAATATTATTTTTTTAGTTTTTTCCATAGTGTTTATTTTACAATTTTTGATGTAACTTTTTCCCCTTTGTCAGAAATAATTGTTACTAAGTAACCAATTTTTAAATCTTTCGCTAAGTCTAGCACATAATCTTTAGAAGCATCAACTTCTTTTTTAGATAGTACTAACTTACCACTCAGATCAAAAACTTCAACTGTCGCCTTTTTCCAAGAAGGATCAAATCTCACAAAATAACCATCTATTTCAGAATTATAAACCACTAAAGTTCTACTTGGTTTTTTAATATCGTTAGTACCCAATACTACATTATTAGGCATACCATAATACAGATCGTACTCAATACCACTATTTGTACCTGCCTGACTTGCAATTACGGAACCCTGAATTGCTGGAGAAACCGAGGTATCTGTTCCTTTTTTATAATAGAAACCTTCTCCTGACGAAAGAAGATGCGCACCACTAGCTATCTCCTGTGCATTTTCACGAATTTCAAATTTGAACGATACAATGTTTGGATTGTAATTTACTAATTTGATGTTTTTGCCCTTGAAATTAACTTCATTTGCTTCGTTAATATATAACCAATATGAAAAATAATTAGGATCATATCCACCGCTAATCGCATTTTCTTCATAAGTTCCAAAAGAGTTAGAAGCAGTTACTTGCACAGTAGGATTTGCGGTATGTCCGGAAACAGTATTTGGAGAAACTACATAGTAAGTTCTGTCAACCTCATTCCCATTTGCATCTAATCCTATGACTCCTAATTGTTTTACTGTACCTGAAAGCGTGTTTTTTCCTGCAGTGACACTATATGCCGTTCCAGCTAATCTTCTGTAATAATTAAACCTTCTTAGAGTTGCGAAATTAAGTGTTTCAGGTGTTGTTAAATTAGATTTCAATTTTACAACAAATGTACCCATAGGACGCACCATTGCATAAGCTACATCACCAGTTGGAACTCCACTTGCGAAAGTTAGTATTTTAAAACTTGTAGATCCACCACCTCCAGAGCTGGAATACTGTACTCCCTGTACCTCAAGCCTTACTCCATAAATATTGCTCAAATTATTTCCATCGCCATTAGCTTCAGCGGTAGCTATTTGTGACAAATCTAGATTAGTCATATATGGATTTCCAAACTGGTAAATATTTTTACCAAAACTCCCTTGCCAAACCCCGGCCGAAGCATCAAAAGAATCTTGCAGATAGGTATTATAATATTCATTATATTGATTAACAGCAAAACCATTTGTTCCAAAATTAACATTTGCTCCTGCTCCACTAAGCTGTAATGATAATTGTGCAGAAGTCGTCGCTACAGGTTTCCCTACTAGCGTTCTGGTTTGGTTACTTACATCTAATCCTGCTCCACCAACAATAAAGTAGGAAAATGGGCTCAAATCAACACCTAATTTGGTGTTTAAACCATTTGGCAAGTTAGCTGAAACAACATTTGTATTGTTCCAATAAAGAATTTCGTTACCAGAATATCGGGTATTATTAAAAGTTTTACCTAAAGCTGATGCCCCACTTAAACTAGAAACAGTTTTATCATGGAAAGGGAATCCCATTTGTTGATAAGAACCATGTGCTGGTTGTCTAAACTCTTGATTTACTACTCCTTTGATGTTACCTTGTGCAATACCATCAATAAAAAGCTGCCCATAAGTGTAAACAGGAATGGGAACTACTCCTGGGGTATCAGGATTTCTGTCAGGATTAACAGATGCGTATGCACCTGCTTCATTAAGTTTGTTAAGAAATGTTCCGGAAATACCGTCAGCAACTTCAGCACCACCATCATTCAAATTCCTAAACACATCTGAAGTAGTATTGCCTACAATCATGAAGTTTCCATGATTTTCAATACTCGGGATATTTATTCCAGAGCCTTTTGTCTGTAATCCTCCTCCATTGTATACAAGAGTACCTTTGCTTACATACATTTTAGCACCTGCATCTACATGCATTAGAACGGTCTGCGAATTAGCAGAAGAGGCAACGATTGCTAAAAGTCCAACAGTTAATAAATTTTTTTTCATTGTATAATATTTTTTGTGTTAATACAATCTTTCACTTGCAAAGATATAATTATTTTTCAGAAAAAATGTTAAAATTACTTAGTAATCAAAATATTATCATCTTTTAATATGATTTCCTCATCTTCGCCAATAGAGAACATGTAGTCTTCCAATACTTTCTCGGTAGTTCCTCTTAAGCCTCTTGCGCCTAATCCTTTTTCCATAGTTTCGTCGACAATTTTCTCAATTGAACTCTCAGTAAAGACCAATTTCGTCCCATCCATCTTGAAAAGTTCAACAAATTGATTCGTGATTGAATTCTTAGGCTCAGTCATGATTCTTACCATGGTTTCTTTTGTCAGTTTCTCTAAATAGGTAATGATTGGAAATCTACCGAGAAGTTCAGGAATTAATCCAAAAGTACGGAGATCTATTGCATTAATATTTGTTAATACATAATCATCCTCTCCCACTTTATTGATTTTCTCCGAACTGAATCCAATTGCCTGTTTGTTCATTCTCCTCTCAATAATCTCTTTGATTCCGTCAAAAGCTCCACCAGCAATAAAAAGAATGTTTTGAGTATTCACCTGAATATATTTCTGATCAGGATGTTTTCTACCTCCCTGTGGCGGTACATTTACAATACTGCCTTCCAAAAGTTTTAATAAACCTTGTTGAACACCTTCTCCCGAAACATCTCTTGTAATACTTGGGTTGTCAGATTTTCTCGCAATCTTATCAATTTCGTCAATAAAGACAATTCCTTTTTCTGCCTTTTCAACATCATAATCTGCAACCATCAAAAGTCTGGATAGTATACTTTCAACATCTTCGCCGACATATCCTGCCTCTGTTAAAATGGTTGCATCAACGATACAGAAAGGAACATTCAGTTCTTTAGCGATGGTTTTTGCCAATAAGGTTTTTCCGGTACCGGTTTCACCGATCATAATGATATTTGACTTCTCCAGTTCTACCTCCCGGTTTTCATCTTTGGCGTGAAGCAATCTCTTATAATGGTTATATACCGCAATTGACAGCTGTTTCTTCGCCTGATCCTGGCCAATCACATACTGATCAAGAAATTCTTTTATTTGTTTTGGCTTTTTCAGCTCATCGATAGTCTCTGCAGGAGAATATCCTGTCGGTGATACGGTATCTTTCACAATAGAATGTGCCTGCTCTATGCAGTTTTCGCATATAAATCCGTTCTGTCCAGAGATCAGCATCTGCACTTCATTTCTTTTCTTGCCACAGAAAGAACATTGGTTTGCATTCATTTTGATTTAAATATAATTAAAGAAAATCGTAAAAAA
Source organism: Chryseobacterium kimseyorum (assembly GCF_025971945.1). Lineage (GTDB taxonomy): Bacteria > Bacteroidota > Bacteroidia > Flavobacteriales > Weeksellaceae > Chryseobacterium > Chryseobacterium kimseyorum. The sequence goes on along the minus strand of NZ_JAPDHW010000010.1, from coordinate 122,394 downwards.
TTTCTTTTTTACGACCCTCCTGTTTTGTTAAGAATTAATTATTGAATTTTGAATTTCTGTATATTCTTCTACAGATAATTTCAAGCGCTCATTTTTAAAGTTCATATCCTCGACTTTATTCAGAGGAATTAAATGAATATGAGCATGAGGAACTTCAAGCCCCACCACAGCAACTCCTACTCTAACGCAGGGAACTGCATCTTTTACTTTTTTAGCCACCTCCTGAGCAAAGCTCCAGAGATTTTTATATGCTTCACTTTCCAGATCAAAAATCAGATCGACTTCCTTTTTTGGAACTACCAAAGTATGTCCTTTCACCAATGGCATTGCATCTAAAAAAGCAATAAAATCATCGTCTTCTGCAATTTTGTAAGCAGTAATTTCTCCGTTAATGATTTTTGTAAATATTGAGCTCATATTTCTGATATGAATTTTAATTTTTGAGTTTAGTCAAGGGTGATTTCAAGAACTTCAAAAGACAGTTTGTTACCGTTTGGTAAAACGATCTCAGCTGTTTCGCCAATCACTTTTCCTAATAAACCTTTTGCAATAGGTGTATTCACAGATATTTTCCCCGTCTTCAAATCACTTTCGTTATCAGGAACCAATTTAAATACCTGTTCTTTTTTAGTATCGTTATTCATTAGTCGCACTGTTGTCAGGATTGAAACTTTTGAAGTATCAAGTTGAGTTTCATCAATCACTTTAGAAGTCGTAACAATATCTTTCAGTTTAGAAATTCTCATTTCCAACATTCCCTGTGCTTCTTTGGCTGCATCGTATTCTGCATTTTCAGACAAATCTCCTTTATCTCTTGCTTCTGCAATCTGTTGAGTAATCTTTGGTCTCTCTATCTTTTCCAATTGCTCAAGCTCGGCTTTCATTTTCTCTAATCCTTCCTTAGTTACATAGCTCGCCATAATCTTAAATTTTGTTTTTAGTATAAAAAAATAATCCGACATTTGTCGGACAATGTTTTTGCGTGTTAATCGTTATTGTTTTACAAATATATAAAAATTTATATTGAAATGAAAAAAACTTTCTCAATCATATCATTTTTCATCTTATTGACTTTCAGTTTATTAAATATAAACTCATGCGGAAGTCAGGAAGACACAGTAAGCTGTTTTCCGGACTCTCAAATCAGTGTCAATCTAAACCTAAATCTTGCAACATACAATAATTTAAACTACGTAGGACAGCCCGTATACATTGACGAGCAACAGTCCGGAACACGTGGCCTTATAGTTGTCAGAACGGCTGATGTTCCAGCCTCATTTAAAGTATATGACAGAAACGCACCGCACCTTTGCCCGGAAAACAATACAACCCTGGAAATAAAAGATAACATCAGTATTATCTGCCCAAAAGACAATGCCACCTGGATTTTGATTACAGGTCAACCAACAGCTATTTCCTCAGTACAGCCAAAGACTTATTTCTGGAGTTACGACGCTGCAACTAAAAACTTAAATCTTTACAACTAAGTGAAAGCTGTTATCCAAAGAGTTGCGGAAGCAAGCGTCCAAGTTGAAGGAAATACCGTTGGACAAATAAAAAAAGGACTTATGCTCCTGATTGGAATCGACGAACAGGACGAAAAGACAGATGCCGACTGGTTGATTCAGAAAATTTTAAACCTCAGAATTTTCAGGGATGAAAATGAAAAACTCAATCTTTCTATAAAAGATATTTCGGGAGAAATTCTCTGCATCAGTCAGTTTACCCTTATTGCCGATTACAAAAAAGGAAACCGCCCCTCATTTATCAAAGCTGCAAAGCCTGATAAAGCAATTCCCCTATTCGAATATTTTAAAGAAGAAATAGCTAAATCAGGATTGAAAACTGAAAGCGGAATCTTCGGTGCGGACATGAAAGTCTCATTAATTAATGACGGTCCGGTGACCATTGTGATGGACTCTATCAGCAAAATCTAAAACCCACGACGTTTTTCGGAAAAAATAACGCACAGTCAACTTCTGATTGTGCGAAACCGTGTATGATTGAGATCATATATCACACAGTAGTTACAAAAAGTAACATTCGATTTTATCAACATAAATTTGATTATGTAATATTTTTATCAAAATAAAATTAATATAATTGTTTTAATCATAATTAATTAGTTAAATTTAACAAACCAAAACTAATAGAAGTTATGAAAAAAAATTATTTATTACCTTTCCTATTAATGATGGGATATGGAATTAGCGCGCAAGTGGGAATTAATACCACTAGTCCAAAATCTACTTTGCACGTAGAAGGAAGACCGGAAACTACGGCTACGGACGGAATTATACCTCCAAGGCTGAGTGGTGATTTATTACGTTCCAAGTCAGCTGCATATGGGCCTGATCAAAATGGAGCCATTGTATACGTCACAAGTGCTGTAACAAATCCCAATCCTACAACAGAACCAAAAACTCAGGATGTGGGGAGCACAGGATTCTTCGTGTATGATGCTTTCTATACGCATCCTAACAGCACGCAGGGTATTTGGAATAAAGTGCCTTCAAACGATCCTTCAGAAATAAGCGGAACATATGCTGCTAGAGCGGCGGGCAATGTTTCTCTCCTTAGTTTATCTCTTAACCTTTTAGGTTCCAATGTGAACTATATTGCTCTTACAAATACATCAAATACAATCTATAATGTAGAGATACCTTCTCCACAAGTTAGTAATTCAGCATATAACGTTCCTTCGGACGGTATATATCAAATTAATTACAGCTTTAGAACGGGACAAGGTGTTTCAGCAGAACTACTAACTGGTGCTCGACCCGGTCTCATTATCACCAAAACAACCGCTGGAACAACTACAGCACTTGATTACCGGTATTTCGGCAGCATAAGCCTTTTGGATCTTGGAGGTGTAATTGGTTTAAACCTGGTAGTTGCTAACATTACTATCTCTCAAGGGCAAATAAGCCATATCTATAAATTAAAGGCTGGAGACATTTTGAGATTCGGAATTGTCCAGGGAGGCTTAAATCTTGGACTTGTAACTGACAAATCAACTGAACTATCTATCTACAAGATTAAATAAATTTCTAATATTAATTTTAGAAAAAAAAGCTTTCTCATATTTACGAGAAAGCTTTTTTACTTTTAAATTCAAGACGATTTATCTTACCGGTACACTGCTGAAATTCAGTGCTACTTTCAGGTTCATATCTGATGTTGTTTGATTTTTCAGTTCATACACAGTTCTTACAGTTAAACCTGTGCTTTTTACTACCTCATCCAGGTAACCTGTATCACTGTTTAAATCTAAATTTAAACTTGATGAGCTCGACGACATATCTGATCTTGACGCTACTAATCTTTCATTGGTTCCGTTAGAGGAAATGTAAACTTTTATAGATTTTAAAGCACTCAAATTTCCGCCTGCCGGAGAAACGACTGATATTTTAGCGTCAGATATTCTTACATCTTTGATCTGAGCGTTATTATTACCGCCAAACCACGTCTGAACATTTGTTGCTGTCGCTGTAGAAGAAACTTCCTTGTTTGCAGGAACTCCCGTAGAAACTAAAACATTTGCCGTGTACGGAAATGTGTTCTGAATAACAGACTGCACAGTTCCACAACTTACCAGCAGTGCTGAGGCAACTATTGCTGTTGAAAATATATTTTTCATTTGTTTAACTTTTAAATTTTTGATTTACATAAACTATACCAATTTTATTCTACTGTTACAGAAAAGCTTCCGGTAGTTTTACCATCCGCCATATTATTTTTACCGATAATCAACCACACCTCTCCCGGAGTCGGCACGTTATAAGTAATTTCTCTCATAAACGGACCATCCATTTTTCCGTCAGGTAGTTTGATCTGATTAAATCTAATATTGAAATCCTGCTGTTTTGTTGCAATTTTTGCAGTTATTTTTTGATTTTTAAAATTGCCTATCTTCAAAATCAGTTTGTCATGTTTATCTGTAAACTCTTCACCAATAGTGAAAGGAAGGCGCTCACCATCGGCCATTCTCACAATCACTCTGTCTTTTTCCTCACGCATTACTCCAGTTCTAAGAACTTCTTTTGTTGCGGGAGCATTATTGATTACAGAATCTCTTGCACGCAAATCAACAGAATCAACTGTAGACTGTGGCGCTGGCTGCTCGCTTACAATGATAGAATCTTTATCTGCAGATTCTGACACTGCCGCCTCTTTTTTACATGATAGAATAATTAACGGAATCAATAATAAAACTGATTTTTTCATAATGCATATTTTTAATGGTTTATTTGAAATGAAAGATTTCATCATCTCATTCCTGCACGGTCTCATAAAATAAAATTTTAGAAAGAAATGTTCTGGCCTTTTCTTCCCGAACCTTATCTAAAACTTCTTTTCTCAATTGCGTATTTTGTCTTTCTTTAGCATATTTCAGCAGATATTTTTCACTGAAACTGATAGAAATCAAATGATAATTAATTGCAAAATCGTTCCTTTTCATGTTTTGAGAAGTGATAATTCCGCCCCAATTGATGAAAGAACATGCTAAAACTGTTCCATAAACAGCCCAAACCACTGAATTGAAAAGATATGCATTTGTTTTCTGCGTGTGAATTTTGATAAAAGTAAGGATTAAACCAATCAGCGATAAAATAAGAAAAGCATACACTCCCAGTTTTTTATACGTGAAGCCCATATCGATGATGTACTCTGTATTTTTTATAAATGCTGAGATGATTAAAATGACATTTAAGAAGATCCAAACTTTAGCCAGGATCTTTAAAGATTTTTAGCCTTTTCATCGAAGTTGAATCCACCCTTAAAATACATCATAATAACCAAAATCGCCATGATGATTGATAAAATAACGGCATTTACTCTTTCGTGGGTTTCTTCGCCAAGCTGAATAGTAGTTTTCTGAACCTCTACAAACTGTTCATAATTAAAGGTAAAAATAAACACCGCCAACAAAATATTGAGGCAAAAAAGTGAAATGACACCGCTCATTCTTTCAGAATTTAAATCTAAAAATGAATAGGTTGGCTTTTGAATTTTCGCGTCTTCACCAAACTCATTATCCAGAATATGGTTTTGTCTGTAAATCAGCTTCTCGACAGCAAAATTCCAGTAGTTGAAGGCGATAAAAAATCCTAAAACGGTAATAACAATGAGTTGCCAGATATTGATATCCCATTCGTACTTGCTGAAAAGATCTGCGAAATGCGAACTTCCGGCAGCATAGATCCCGAAAAAGATCGCCACTAAAATCAAAGGGATGAGGACAAAAGCGATGACTTTCTGCAGCAAGCCTGAGGTATTGGTTTTTGGTAACCATTTATCAAAGTTGAATAACCGGCAGATAAAAGTAAAACCGTTGGTAACGAAAACCGGTATCAGCAGGAGAATTTTCATCTTCCTGTTTCTGGAGCGGTAAGCAAGTAGCAGATGCGAACTTAATACCGCAAGGAATGAGGCAAAATCTCCGTACCATGCAAATGCAATACTTGAAAGTATGCTGGTGACAAAAATAATCAGAAATTCTCTGGTTCTGTTTTGTTCAGGGGTTTTGTAAAGTGCCAAAACCGCATAGGCGATTCCTACAATTCCGAGGTTGAGACCAATGTCTTCGTTGTAAAATACGATGACGAAAATTAGAGTAGTAAGAAATATATAGTGATGTGTTTTCATGAGGGTGAGGCTAGATGTTAGATGTTGGATAATGGATGATGGATATTAAAATAAAACCTGTGTTTCTTTTTGTCTGAAAAAATCTTTAACATTTTCGAAATTCTGCCAGAGAAGTTCTTCAAAATCGACGTGGTGAAAGGCACGCATTGATTTTCCTTTTTGGTATGCATTTCTGTAAATCTTATAATATTCGGGCAGAATGATGCTTCCCAAAATTATTGCGGCCAAAAGATGGGCATTGAGTTTTCCGTTTCCGAGGAGGAGAAACTGCATGGCGATCTCGTCTTCGAAGTTGGTTCCGCAACCGGTGATGAGATGATGCACGTCGTGGTTTTCCATTTTCGGGATCATGGTGAAGCCGTGTTTTTTGTAGAATTCACCGAGTGTTCTGCCTAAGGAATCTTTTTCAAATTCCAAAAGCTGTTTTTCATTGAACTGCCACTGTCTTTTCTTCTTTTTGAAGTATTTTCTGTAGAGTTTTTGTGTTTTGTCGTAAACGAAAAGCAGGAATTTTACGCGTAGTTTTTTCATAATTGATATATTTAGTAATAGTTTAAAAAATATGAGATAACAATCATCAGAGGAACTAAAAATGGCAGGGAAACTGAAAACCAAAAGCCAAGATTAAAAAGATTAATTCTGAACTTATGAGAATTTTCTTTATTAAAATTAAAGTCATGGTTCGCACCTAAAAAATAGAATAAATTGGCAAAAACCATTATGACCACATAGCCGATTCCCTGAAAGAATATTGTGAAAAAAGTGATTTCAAATTCGGGATCATGAGGCATAATAAGCGTTACACCTAAAATTATATACAGAATAAAAGCAGTTATTCCAGAAACTACCAATCCAAAATTATAGAGTAGTCTTCTTTCGCTCCACCATTTTCTAATCTGTGAGTTGGTGAGATTTGAATTTTCGGTTTCCATCGGGTAAGGTTTTTTCTTTGTTAAATAAATACATTTTGTTTGAACGGTGAATTGCACGCGCCCCGACCTGAACGGAGCTCTTTTTGTAAGCGATGGGAAAACCAAGGCACAAAAAAGCGGGAGTGGAGGGCGGATACAGGCGCCCAAATAAATTATATAGAATTTAAAGTGATTCCGATATAGGCATAAAGAGCTGCGATTGGGATGTTGATGCAGAGAATTGCGGATGCAGAAAAACAGTTTGGAAGCTGGCTGCGACGAAAAAAACCGTAAAACAATAATCCAAAAATAATCAGCAGATTGAGCGCCGACGCTAGATATAGCAAAACATAACCGCAGAGCGCAAAGTCAACATTTTTTGTAATGATATTCCCGAAAAGGCAGATGTTGCCGAGAATGAAACAGAGCCAAAATGTGTAATTTCCAATGTTTTTGATGGTTGAATCTTTCATAATTTTTGATTTAAATGATTGAAATAATGAAGTACAGTAACAATATATCAGGAAAGTTGAAAAGCAATAAAACAGCGGAATTTCTGAACTCTATCCTGTTTTCTGAAAATACATAGTAAAGTAAAAGTAGAACAATAATTAAAATTGCATTGACTATGATATTGAGGATCGAAATGACAAGAAGAAAAACAACTACTTCATTTAAAGCTCCTGCCAGATATGCCATTAGAATTATTAGTCCAACCAGCCAACTTGCACAGAAATAAAGAGCCGCAGCCGAATTGATTTTAAATGCTTCCATCACGTTCCAATTTAAAAACCGTAATCTCCGGCCGCACCATAAATCTTACCTGATAGGAATGCCCGATGGCGCGGTTGATGTAGAGCATTCTTCCATCCTGCAGATCGATTTCTCCGGAAACATATTTTCTGTTAGTTACCGGAAGAATCGGAGTAATAATTCCCGGAATTCTGCACTGTCCGCCATGGGTATGGCCGCTTAAAATCCAGCCCTGGTATCCGTTCCAGACGTCTTTGTCGCAGACATCGGGATTGTGGCAGAGGACTAAATTGGCTTTCGAGGGATCATAATCTTTCATCACTTTCATCGGATCGAAATTGGGTGACCATAAATCGTCGAAGCCGATAAAGTTTAATCCGTGACTTTCTTTCTGGAGATTGTTGATCATTGTAACACCGTTATCTTCAAGAATTTGGCAGATGATTTCTGAAGTTCCGACATCCTTGAACTGTACTCCGTAATCGTGATTTCCGAGAATTCCGAAAGTGCCCAGACTACCGTAGACCGCTTCTGCCATTACTTTTTTGAGGCTTTCATGATCTTCGGGAGTTCCGTGATTGACGTAATCGCCGGTGTACACCACAAAATCGGGATTGAAGTTTTTGGCTTTCCGGAAAGATTCAATGAGGAAATTCCAGTCGAAGCGGTCGCCGACGTGCAAATCTGAAATCTGCATGAGGATTTTCCCTTCCAGCTCAGACGGAAGGTTTTTTATGGGGAGTTTTCTTTCGACAAACTCCACCCAAAACGGTTCGATCTGCCATGAATACAAAAACGGAAGTGTGCCGACTGCGGAAAGCTGCAAAAATCTTTTGAGAAAATGTTTTCGGGTCATATTGAAAGTTTTGAAATTATCTGCTATTTTCTAATTCGTATTTCAAGTCAATCTAATTTTATCTGATGACTCAATCTTCGCAATACGCTTCGACAAGCTCAGCGTGACATCTCTAATACTAACTGATCGATTTCACACCTTCAGACTGAGCCTTTCGAAGCCTTTTTGTTTGCTATTAGAGCTCTAAACAAAATCGAATCAACTCCCTGCGATCGGTGATCCGAAAAGACCCACCGCCATTTCAACCCAGATAATCATGAGGAGAAGAATAATGACGACGGAAATAATGGTTTTTGCTCTTACTGAAAGTTTTGAACTCACAATCATGTAAATAAATGAAGCCGTACCGAAAAGTAAAATTGCGGCAATCAGAAAGTCTGAACCCGTCCAGTTGAAGCCTTCCACAAAATGATTTGAAATGAAAGCTGCTACCATCAACAGAGATGGAATGGCGAAAATGAGTGCTGTTTTTTGTTGTTTTGTCATCATAATTTTTAATTTTAATTTATTAAAGTACTTTGTGTTTCAAAGTTAATTTTCAAAAAAATATAAAGTTTATCTTCCTATTAATTTTTCCAGTGCATCTAAATGTTGTGTGAAAGCTGTTCTACCGGATTGGGTTACACGGTAAGAAGTTTTCGGCTTTTTGCCGACAAATTCCTTCTTCACTTCAATGTAATTGGCTTTTTCAAGGGCGTTGCTGTGACTTGCCATATTTCCGTCTGTGATTTCCAAAAGGTTTTTCATTTCAGAAAAATCAACCCAGTCGTTGACCATAAGAACGGACATAATGCCCAATCTTACACGGCTTTCGAATTCTTTGTTGAGTTTTGAAATGTTAATCATTATATTTAATTCAGTTTAGTCTTTGATTCTCCGGTGTTCAGCTTTAACAATTTCATTATCTTTATTGTAGTAAATATCCAGATAATGATCTACAAAACCGAAACCTCCACCCGTACCAGCTTCATAGGTCCATTTATTATTTTCTTTATCTCTCGAGTCGGGTGCTCCCAGGATTTTGATTACCTCTAAACTATCTTTTTTAACTAAAATTTTGCTGTCAATCAGATCGTCAATCATTTCGAATCTGCTTAACCTTTTATTGATATCTTCACCCACAAGAATCCACTCTTCTCTATGAAATTCCCGACGCTTTTCTGTTGTCAATGCATAAATGATATAAATAACAAATGCAAAATAAATTAAGGGAGTAAGAACTACAGCTATAATTCCACTTATCAAAAATTTCTTCTTTTTCTTTTTAAGTAATACGGCTGATATACTGAAAACAAAAACAGCAATAAAAAAGATAAAAAAGGCAACCATTTCATTTGTACTTCTTATGCATAATCAAGCCATATACAATATGCAGCACACCGAAACCAACCGTCCATGCGACCAGTCCCCAACCTAAAAACAGGAAGGAAAGTAATCCCAAAACAATCTGGCAGTATCCTAAATATTTTATGTCTGTCAAAGTATATCTCTCGGCACTAACCAAAGCCAAACCGTAAAAAATCAATGTTGCCGGAGCAACCAGCACAAATAGGTGATGGTATAAAAGAATCAGACAGAATAACCCGCCTGCTACCAGTGGAACAGCAAAGGTTACGAGAAGTCTTTTTGTCGTTGCATCCCAGATTTTCAATCCCTTCTTTTTGCTTTTGTTAGCTGTAAAAACGTATCCGCTTGCAATCGCAACAACGAGAATTACTGCTCCGATCACGACAAGTTCCTGCACCAAAGCTTTGCTGAAAATATTTCTGTCGCCATCAAAATAATCGATTCCCTCTCTTTTAAAAACAAAAAAAACATAAGCTGCACCAATGATTGCCGCTAAACCAGCCACTACTCCCGACAGGCCACTCAGTGAAATAAAACGCGACGACCGCTCCATCATAGAACGGATGTGTAATAAGTCTTCGTGATAGTTTTTTGATTCCATATAAAAGAACTTTGAATTGCAAAGTTATATTTTATTTTTAAACCGCAAAATTTTTATTTAAATAATTTGTCCAAATTCTTATCTTTAAAAAAAACATAATTATGGACAAAGAAATTCTGCGGTCAGAGATTTTCAGACATCTGGATGGCGTTGTCACTGCGCCCATCGTCGCTTCACTGCTGAAAAAAGAAATTATAGCCTTCATCATTCAACATGAACAAATAGTTTTGAGTGAGCTTACGGACGAGTTTAAAGCCAACGAAGGTTATCTGAACGTAGCTGTTCGGGCAATTGCATCACAGGGATTTTTGGATTACAGTGTCGATAATGAGAATGATATCATTACGATTTCTTCAAATATAAAGACTCAATTTCTTCAGAAATACAGTCTGCTCTATTTAAAAGTAATTCCGTTTTTGAAACATTCGACAGATATAAAAAATCAGATCAATGAAAGTTCATTTATTGAAGAATTTACGCAGTTAAGTGATTCTGTAAAAGATCACTTTGGGATCCAGCTTTCAGATGATTTCGATGAAAAAACTGTGCAAGAACAGATTTTAAAACATATCGAAGGCTGCATCATCGGTCCCGTGATTGTGTATCTCGGCATGACCGGAATGTTTCACAAATATTTTATGGAAACTTCTTTCCAGGCGGCAGAATTTCATAAAAACTCAGAGAATTTTGATGTGATTTTGGACTTTCTAACCTATCTAAACTGGTTTAAAAAGACCGGAGAAAATTATAAATTTACCGAAACGGGAATTTATTTTGCCAAGAGAGCCGCATCTTATGGAGTGACAGTTTCCTACCTTCCGTTGCTGAATAAAATGGATGATCTCCTGTTTGGTAACGCTTCAAAAATCAGAGAAATTTCCGAAGGTGAAGATGAAATTCATGTAGACCGTGCGATGAATGTTTGGGGAAGCGGCGGTTCGCATTCCAACTATTTCAAAGTGGCAAATGATTTTATTATTCAGATTTTTAATCAGCCTATCCATCTTCAGCCGAAAGGTGTTCTGGATATGGGTTGCGGAAACGGCGCCTTTATTCAGCATATTTTTGAAACGATTGAAAGATATACGCTACGGGGGAAAATGCTGGAAGAACATCCACTTTTTTTGGTAGGTGCAGATTATAATCAAGCCGCTTTGAAGGTAACGAGAGCCAACCTCATCAACAATGATATCTGGGCAAAAGTAATCTGGGGCGACATCGGAAATCCGAAACAACTGGCTGATGATTTACAGGAAAATTATGAAATTGAACTATCAGATTTGTTGAATATCAGAACATTTTTAGATCACAACAGAGTCTGGAAAGCACCGGAAAACAGTCAGCCTGAAAGAATAAGTACTTCGACCGGGGCCTTTGCCCACCGTGGAAAGAGATTACCTAATAATCTAGTTGAAGAAAGTTTAAAAGAGCATCTCGAGCTTTGGTTGCCTTACATCAGAAAGAACGGATTGCTTATCATCGAGCTTCACGCTTTGGATTCGAAACTGACAGCTGAAAATTTGGGAAAAACTCCCGCAACGGCTTATGAAGCGACGCACGGTTTTTCTGATCAGTATATTCTTGAAGTGGATGTCTTTAAAAAGATTTGTCTGGAAACAGGACTGCAGATTGACAAAGAATTATTCAGGAAATTTCCGAATTCTGATTTGGCGACGGTTTCGATTAATTTACTAAAAAGCTGATTTTTTTTTACCACAAATCGAAGATTCGACGAAGTCATAATCAAATAAGATCAGACGGAAAATTAGTTATGCAAAAGGGGAAAAAAGGTAGGCGAATAAGAAAAACTTTAAATCGAAATAATTAGAATCTAAATCTTACGCAGATTTTAGGGATTAAGCAGATTATTTCCACGCAATTGAATCTGCTAAATCTGCACAGTCAGCGAGAAAAAAAATAAAAAAATGACATTTGAAACAATAGAAACAGACCGTCTCATCCTTCAGAAACTTGATCCAAAAACGATGAGGACGATTTTTAAACTTAATAATGACCAGGAAATAAAGAAAATTCTTGGAGTTGATGACGAAGAGCTGGTACGGCAGAAAAAAATCAATCAACACGGTTACGAATCTTACAATCAAAGCATGATGAATTTTAAAATCGTGGAAAAGCAAAGCAATACCATCATCGGTAACTGTGGTTTTCATACGTGGAATCCTCAACATCACCGTGCGGAAATTGGTTATGCATTAAACTCCGATGAATTTAAAAATAAAGGCTACATGAAGGAAGCTCTTGAAAAAGTGATCGAATTTGGTTTTCAGGAAATGGAGCTGAATAGAATTGAAGGTTTAATTGATGAAAATAATACTCCATCAAAAAAGCTGTTAGAGCATTTTGGTTTTACACGCGAAGGGAATCTTCGTGGTCATTATCTGGTTGACGGAATATTTGAAGATTCCGTCCTGTATTCTTTACTGAAGTCAGAATTTAAAAAGAAGTGATGGTTCCTTTTTAAATAACAACTTTTAGGAATAGATTTCTACCCTATCGTTTTTAATTTATACACAAAAACCATTCTGAAAGTCAGAATGGTTTCTTTGTGATTTGGTTTTGGTCTTAGTTTTTTTTAAAAAAAATCTTAATTAGGAAGCTTTGTTCCGGAAATTTCGAATGGGAAACTTACTCTTTGTCCGCCGTCATCTAAATTCACCCAAGTAGAATTTAACACCACAAACTGTTGGGCGTTGTTTACTACATTGGCATTATGAGGAAATTGTGGATAGAAATGAGTTCCTGTAGACGTTTTTGAACCCCATTTGATCCAATAGGTTCCAGAGGTAAGATTCAGGTCTGGCGCATTGATCTTCATCTTATAAATTTTTCGGGTCGTGTTGTCTGTCTGTCCCTGCAATATTCTGTACCATTTTGTTTCTTCTGAGGAAGCATACCGATTGGTGGTAATATCTCCATACACTTTCACAGCTCCTGCAACTGAAGGATCAGAAGAGTATATTTCAAAATAGAACTCGCTGACCGGCAGTGACGCACCGGAAAAACCGGTTTGGTAGGCATAAAAGTAGAAGTTTTGGATACTCCATTTCTCACCTGCAGGAATCTGAAAATCTTCAGCCAACATACGGTCTGTAATCGTACCATTCAGTCCCCAGGTACTTTGGGGCGTTTTTACTTCGCTCCAGCTGTAACCGGCAGGAGAAGAATTTCCGGCAACAGACGTACTTCCAGTGCTCATTCCGGTTACAGTACCGTAAGTAAACGCTTCCGGCTGTGGCACAACTTCGTCATCGTCATTCTTGCAGCTTACAACTAAAGTGGCGATAGACATCAGGCATAAAAAAAGTCTTGATTTCATAATAAAAAGTTTTATAAATTATTTGATACAAAACTACCTCGCCCGACCGCCGTTTTATACAGGAAAACCACCCTTTTTACAGAGTGGTTTTCTTGTTTATGCATTGATTTGGTTATTATTTAAAAACCATAGAATTTATTTTGCTCTTAATCTCTCTTTGATGGCTTCGATATTTTTCTTGGCAGATTCTTCCAAGATCAGACTTGCGCTCATGTGGATTCTCGCAGGCATCAGTTCATTAAAATGCTCTGTACCTTCCCAAGAAACTTTCTTAATTAATGCTAAAGCATCTTCGCTTCTGGATGACAAAGTGTTTAAGAATTTCTCTAATTTCGAATCCATTTCTGCAATGGTTTCTGAAACTGAATGATATATATTGTGCTGTTCTGCCCAGTCTGCCGATCTGAAATCTGCATCAATTGCCATTGCTGAAAACTGAGATTTACCGATTTTTCTTTCCACGTAAGGACCGATAACGAAAGGGCCGATTCCTAAATTAATTTCCGTTAAAGCCAATGCAGAATCTTTTGTTGCAAAACAGTAATCTGCGCCGCAAGCCAATCCTACTCCACCACCAGTTGTTTTTCCCTGAACTCTCACGACAACTATCTTACCGCAATTTCTCATGGCATTTAAAACTTTGGCAAAACCTCCGAAGAATTTTGTAGAAGCTTCCAGTTCTTCAATCGCCAAAAGTTCATCAAAGCTTGCTCCTGCACAGAATGCTTTTTCACCTTCGCTTTTTACTAAAATTGCTTTTACTTCCTGTTTTGAACCTTCTTCCAAAATCGTTTCGGCTAATTTTTCAAGAATTGCTCCGGGAAGCGCATTACTTTTTTGAGTTCCGAAGGTAATTTCGGCAATATTGTTTTTAATTTCTGATGTTACAAAATCACTCATTTTTTTACTGTATAATTTGAGATTTAATTATTACAAAAATAGTTTAATCTTCTTAAAAACCGACTTTGCCAAAATTATTATTAATTAAATATTAATAATTCTATATTAATGATTAAATAAACAAATAATCATCACAATATATACCACACATCTACAATAATCACTTTATTCGCTTGTTTTATGCATTGGAAATGTATAATTTTATACGTTGCAATAAAAATTTTATCTTCATAAAACGAGAAGAAGTAATTTCCTGCAAATACCCATTAATCATCTAACTTTATGGAGTATTTTTTCTACTCAACAATTTATCTGAGTTACTTTTTTCTGCTGGCAGCTCTGATGACCGGCATTTTGAAGTATTCATATCTAAAAAAGTATGAAAAGGGCTACGTGTTTTATCTGATCTACACTTTTTTCATTGAGGCAACAGTTCTTGTCTTCACAGAATATTTACAGAAACAACAAACTTCTTTTGTTTATCCTTTCTACATCGGCGGAATTTTCTGCATTCTTTCTTTTATTTATCTTAAGAAATTAACGACATCAAAGATATGGCTGATTATTCTTCTGGCTTTAGGGATTATTTATCTGATTGTCCATCGCTTTACAGATCTTTTCAACCATGACTATATCAAGGTCATTTCAAATATCATCATTTTTTGCCTTGCAGGCTTAAGCCTCTTGCAGGAACTCAGGAAAACTAAGAGTGATAACAGATTTTTGTGGGTTGATGCATTCATTTTCCTATACTATTCGGTATCTGCATTTATATTTGTTCTCCACAGTAAACTGGGGAATATGGAGTTAAACAGTGCCTATACTATTTGGGGTATGAATAATATCCTGACGTGTGTTCTTTATTTTACATTCATCTATACATTTTTAAAATTAAAGAAATAACTCTACATACAAGCTTTTTTATCATTCTGATTATCGCCATGACTATCATCGTCTCGTTTGTGCTGTTGTCGTATAAATTTTTCACAGACAGGATTATCAGAGAAAAAAACAGTCAGTTTGAGGCCGAGATTCAGCATCAGAAAGATTTAGCTTTAGAGAGTACGAAAATTCAGGAAGAGGAGAGAAAAAGAATGGCAATTCTCATCCACGATGATATTGGCAACCGATTGAATATTCTTTCACTTTGGGTTCATAATCTGGATGCTCAAAATAAAGAGGCCACAGAAGAGATAATAACAAAACAAATCTCAGAACTGATCGATTCTGCGAGAAATATTTCACACTCGTTATATCCTGTGAATCTTGAGAAACTGGGTCTTATATTATATATTGAAGAACTGATTACCAATCTTTCTCAAACTATTAAAATTAATATGGATGTTCATTCTGATTTCACACAAAAAGACATCTTCACAGAGGTTCAGTTATACAGAATCATTCAGGAGTTTACCACCAATGTAATCAAACATTCTACAGCAACAGAAATCACGATTTATATAAAAGATAACCCTGATAACATCTCAGTCATCATCATGGACAACGGAAATGGCTTCGTTTACGACCAAGTCAGTAAAGGAATGGGAATTAAAAATATAGAATCGCGCATACAGTCGCTTGATGCCCGTTTTAAATGGAAAAATAAAATCGGACAAAGAACTCAGCTCATTATTAAAATTCCACAAATAAAAATTTCATGAGTATAAAAATTGCCATAGTAGATGATGAACAGCTGATTTTAGAAGGTGTGAAACTTCTTCTGTCCATAGAGAAAAGCATTTCTGTGACTGTGACATCCAGTAACGGATCAGATTTTCTGGAAAGTCTACAGGATCTTCATTCCGACAACTTCCCTCAGATTGCTTTGGTAGACATTCAGATGCAACCGATGGACGGGTTTGAACTGGTTGGAATTCTCAGACAGAAATATCCTGAACTTAAAATCATTATTCTTTCATCCCATTACAAAACCAGCGTCCTAGGATATATGGTGAAATTGGGCGTGTCTGCATTTCTTCCAAAAAACTCAGATAAGAAAACTTTTATTGAAGCTATTACTCAGGTTGATAAAAATGGACTTTACTTCACAAACGAAGACCACAGAATGCTTCTTTCTTATTTAAATGACAGCAAAAACAATAAGGGACTTTTTGACATCAGAGATGAACTTTCTGAACGAGAAAAAGATGTTGTGAAACTGATCTGCAGGGAACTGACCAACCAGGAAATTGCTGAAAAACTATCTCTCAGCCCACGAACTATTGAAAGTCACCGACAAAGAATTTTGGATAAAATTGGCGCAAAAAACACCGTAGGTCTCGTTATCTATGCAGTGGTAAACGGCATCTACGATCTCCCACTCAGATTAAAATCGTAGCGTTACGTATAAATACGCAATCCGCAAATTGGTATTTTATACTGATTATTTATCACCACTTATATTGTTTCTTTGTGATATGATTAAATGAGACTAAGTGATGACAGAACCTTTTAATCATAGAAGAAGATTGAAAATTGAAATATTTTTAGTTGGTCAATTAAAAACTATCAGCCGCGAAAACTTAAATCAAATAGTTTTCATCCTATGATTCTATTACATGAATGATTAAACCTTTGAATTTCCCTCGAAGGTTTTTGTTTTTTGCTACAAAACTGAGTTTATTTTGTTCCGTACAACAACAGACGCTTGAAAGCATAGATTGCCGGAAAACTATTGAACTGTTCGCTTATTCTCTTTTTATATTCTGTAATAAATTTCTCTTTATCGACATCATCCAATTTTTCAACATACGGAATCAAAGCCGAACCGGAAATAAACTGATAAAGCTTTTCATAATCATCAGCAATGATCGGATAAACTTTTACGGAAATATTCAAATCTTTTAAGCCGGCATCAAACAAGATCTGTGCATATTCATCAATACTCAACACAGGCGAAACCCTGTTCCAGCTACCGAGCTGTGTTCGGAAAGGCTCTTCAGAAGCCAATTGAAACAAAATTTTATTCAGAATATTTTCAGACTGCACAGGCATTTGTACAGCAAACTGTCCCTTTTCACTTAACAATGATAATAATTCAGGAAACAAAACCTGATGATCGTCTGACCATTGCAAAGCCGCATTGCTGAATATTAAATCATATTTTTCATCAGATCTGATGAGATCTTCAACAGGCATCTTAATGAAACGCAAATTTTCATTTTGGAACTGAACAGCCTCAGCAAGCATTTCTACAGAAGAATCGATTCCCAAAAATTCTGCATGTTCAAATTTTTCAGAGAGAACATGAGTCTGTTCGCCGGTTCCGCAACCTACATCAATTGCTTTTTTAAGATTTTCAGATGAGATTAAATTCATCAGATCAAAAAATGGCTGATAACGGATGTTTTTAAATTGATTGTAAATATCGGGATTCCAGGGCATAATTTTTTCGATTTAAATTTGATCTATTTTCCTCAAACAATTCTCAATTGCCAATTCTCCAGGATGTTTTCTGAGTTAAGTCTGAGTTTCTCCTTTTTTTAACGCTAAAATATATTGATCAATATACAAATCTTTTTCTTTCGATTTATATTGCTGAATGTATCGGGGATGATCCAACACCGTCATTTCACCAAACAGTTCCGCTTCCTGGTTTAATTTAAAAATAAAATTCGCATTCTTTTTTCCTAAAACAAAAACCTCCGAGGTATCGAGACCAAAACTTATGTGCTTTTTTAAAGAATCAATCATAAAATCTTTCACATCCCGGAAAAGCCCTTGATCGTCATAATAATTGGCATTAACCCATTTTCCTTTTGACTTTCTTACGATAGCCAGAGGAAATGGTGAGTTAATGTAAAAATCTCCGTAAAACCCGTTGGGACCGCCGTATGCCGCAATCATATCATATATAAAAACAGAAGAAATTTCATGAGTGTGTGCAGATTGCATTTTGATTCCGCAAACTCCATCCAGCCGTTTCGTATCGGTGAACGGAACTCCGGTAACTCCTGCTCCATGACGGCTAGGATTAATTCCAATCATAAATTTTCTCTGATTGGAATCATCATAATATTTCTGATAAAACTTCTGCATCACCACCAGCGTTTCCGGGTTATCCAAATACGGATTCAGAACGTGAAAATCTTGAGGAAGATTTCCCTTGAAATTTAATTTCTTATTAAATTCAACTACCTGATCTGCAAAAGTTTTATTTGACATTTATTCTACATCTTCATCGTCTCCATCTTCACTCAGAGCCAATTCTATATCGATAAACTGAATGTACAGCCCACAAATTTCATTATTTGCATCATAAGCAAAATATACAGGATAACTGCCGTCACCAAATCCGCTTGCGAACATCGGGATCTGATAGTCTGTGTTGGGAACCGTCCAATTAATCCAGTCTCCGGCATCTCTTTGATTATCTGGGAAATCTCTGTAGCTCTGCGCAAAAATATCAGCAAAATAATCATCGTAAACATTGTCAACCTCAGTTTCTGCAACAAACTGATCTACAAAAGGTAGAACTTCTGCATCGGTAATACATCCCAAACCGGCATCGACGCTGAATCCGAAAAAGTCGTCCTCGGTAACATCCTTTAAATCTTCGATCCCAATTAAAGCTTCACGATAAACAACAGGTTTTTCTTTGGTAAACTCAACTTTTACGACCGCATACCTGTCGCCCCAGTCTTCAGATTTGACCACAGCAACCGTCACCGGAAAATTACCTTTGGGAGCCTGAATAAAGTACGGTTTTTCATCTGAACTCAGATAAACCAGCGGATCTCTCACCACTATTTTCCCTGAAGGAAGAGAAACATTTCCGATTTTCATCGTCTCCATTTTCTGTCCGAGAATTTCATTTGAAATAAAATAAGTTTCAAGGTCTGTAGGACAAACCAGAATATCTTTTACTTCTTCCCATTTTTGCAGCCAGTTTTCGTTCATGTTGATTGGTGATTTGATTTATTATAATTAAAAACAGTTTTATTCTTCCTCAAAAGCTTCTTCAGCCTTCAAACCTCTGATGAAAGTTTCAAAATCTTTAGCTAAAAAAGTTTTCTTAAAATCATTTTCCTGGTCTATATGGACGATTTCCGGTTCGCCGTCTTTACCACAGTTCGAATAATCAAATAAAATCATATCATGCCCTGCAGAAGGGCAGTCTGCAAAGTATACTCCGATTGCAGGATATCCCCATTCGTCAATCATAAACTGACTTCCACGCTCACCGCAAAGCGAATACGTTCTTTCTCTTCCAATCCCCATAATTCCTGTAATGGCAACATGATCGTCTGCCCAAGAATTGGCTTCTGCAGTAGGAAAAACAGATTTGTTTGCCAATCCACCATTTTGAGACTTCATCATCTGGATATAAGAGCCGGGAAGTTTGTACCCCAATTCTTTTTCAACAGAATCAATCATCTCATCATCAGCTAAGACGCTGATATAGTCTCTTGCAGAGTAACTGCATTCGCTCCAAAAATTCTTGAAGTCGAAATCTTTGAAAAATTCTGTTATCATAATATTTTTTTTGTAAAAAAATGGGTTATCTAAAGCTTCCCCAAATATCCTTAATTTATTTGAAAAAATCAATCAAAATCAATAAAAAGATGTGTGAATTATTTTATTTTAAAAAGTTTAATTATTTATTAACATAATAATAAAACTAAGCTTCAAAAAAAAGCGGAGGACTTATAAATCATTTTTGAATGATTAATTTAGGGAAAAAATTCAGTAATGACAAGATCAAAATTAATGTCAAATTTTGATGAGAATCAATTTCATATCATTCGGCAGATTTCACAAAAGGAAATAGCAGTTTATTAATAAACTGCTATTTCTTTTAAAACTTAAATTCTGAATTTTAAACCAATCCAAACTGCTCAAAATGATGCGTAAAATGCTTTCTCTGGAAAAGCTCCATCATCTCTTTATTTAAATGTCCGAATCTCGGATTATAATGTTCCACAAAAGGATTTTCTTTGAAATAGACGGTAAACTCTTTCAGTGTTTCTACCAGCTGAGTTTTAGCAGCATCCAGATTTTTATTTTTATTCTGTGGAACTTCGCCTTCTTTCCATAAAGGATATTGTGCTCCCGGACGGATCTTTTTATCGGTGTACAGCCAATCCTGAAGTTTTTCTAATTTTTCTTCCGGAATTTCATCAAAATCTTCCGGCTTCAGATCGCCGAATCCATTTCTTAGGACCTCTTCCAAATGTTCAACCATCAATTGCGGGGTGAAATTTCCAAAAATGGGTTGCGTATTTTCAGTCAGTGCATTCAGTTTTTTCTGAATATTCTGAACTTTAAAATCGATAAATGGAGAATGTTTTGCCACTAATGTTAAAATTGTCGCTACACAAACCACCTCATCTCTTTGGTTTACTACTTCAACCAACCATTTTACCACGCCTGAAGGAATATTTCTTCCTTTCACACCTCGGTTTATTTTTTCTTTTGCAGTGAGATAAACGGTAATCGTATCTCCTGCATAAACAGGTTTGAAGAACGAACAGTTTTCCAATCCGTAATTGGCGATAACAGGACCTTTTTTACCTGAAACAAACAATCCTGCTGCTGCAGAAAGAATGAAGTATCCGTGAGCCACCGTTTTATCGAAAATCGTTCCTGATAAGCTTGTCGCATCTGTATGAGCGTAGAAATGATCCCATGAAACATTGGAGAAGTTCACAATATCTGCATCCGTAACCGTTCTTCCTGCTGTTTCCAGAGAATCCCCAACCTCAACTTCTTCAAAATATTTCTGGAAAGGATGTTTGTCTGAATATTTTTTCTCAGCTCCCTGCTGATACACTTTTGTAATCGCCGTCAAAATATCCGGTGAACCCTGAATGGCCGTTTTTTGAAGGAAGAAATGAAGACCGTTCAGCCCGCCCATTTCCTCGCCACCACCGGCTCTTCCCGGACCACCGTGCATTAAAGTCGGAAGCGGAGAACCGTGACCTGTACTTTCTTTTGCATTGTCTCTGTTTAAAACGAAAATTCTTCCGTGCTGAGAAGCCATTTTCCAAGAAGTTTCGGCTACAAATTTTTCGTCGTGAGAAATAATCGACCCTACTAAACTTCCTTTTCCTCTTTTAGCCAAAGCTGCAGCTTCTTCTGCATCTTTGTAAGGCATCAACGTAGAAACCGGACCGAAAGCTTCGACATCGTGAGAGATATTTTTGGTAAATGGAGAATCATTTAAAAACAATTTCGGAGACATAAATGCGCCACTGTCATAATCTGCATCTACAAGCTCATGCTTTCCGTCATAAATCAGTTCGTTTTCAGTTTTCAGAATATCTACCTTTCTTAAAACCTCGTCATACTGCTGTTTTCCAACCAAAGAACCCATTCTCGTTTCTCTGCTTAACGGATTTCCAATTTTTGTCTGATCCAAAGCTTTAGACAGAGCATTCTGAACATCACCAATTAAGTTTTCAGGAACCAAAATTCTTCTGATCGCTGTACATTTCTGTCCGGCTTTAGTCGTCATTTCGGTACGAACTTCTTTGATGAATAAATCAAATTCCGGCGTTCCCGGTTTAGCATCCAATCCAAGGATTGAACAGTTCAGTGAATCAGCTTCCATGTTGAAACGGACAGAATTTCCAGAAACGGATGGTAAAGATTTTAATTTTCTACCCGTCGTCGCGGAACCTGTAAACAATACGGAATCTCCATCCTGAACATAATCCAAAATATTTCCTGGTTCACCACAAACCAATTGTAAAGCACCTTCCGGAAGAACGCCACTTTCAATCATATCCTGAAAAACAGCGTTCGTTAAATAAGAACCGTAAGGCGAAGGCTTCACAATTGAAGGAACACCCGCCAACAAAGAAGTCGACAGTTTTTCCAACATTCCCCAGACCGGAAAATTATAGGCGTTGATTTGTACAGAAACTCCTTCACTTGGAGTTAAAATGTGAGTTCCGAGAAAAGTTCCGTTAGCAGAAATTTTCTGAGTTTCCCCATCTACCCAAAACGGCGTATTCGGAAGCATTCTCTTTGCCAATCCTGAATACGTGAAGAAAGTACCAAAACCACCTTCAATATCAACCCATGAATCTGCATGCGTTGCACCGGTTTTATAGGATAAATCGTAATATTTTTTCTTTCTTTCCAAAAGATACAGTGCTACTTTTTTCAACATTTCACCACGATCGTAGAATGTCATTGATGAAAGATTTTTATAGCCGACTGTTCTTCCGAAATCGAGAGCCTGTTCAAAATTCAGCCCTTCGGTATCTGAAATGGCAACCTGCTCTCCCGTCACAGCATTGTATAAAGGAATTCCGTTTCCGGTGCCTTCAACCCATTCGCCGTGAATATAGTTTTTTAATTTTTCCATATAATTTTAATTTAACAATGTATCAATTTAACGGTTTACCAATTGCTGATACATTTTTAGATTTGTTTTAAATTTTAGTTTTCCAATTTATTTATAAATTCCAAAGTTTCATCAAATCTTTTGCTCCAGGGGAAAAAGTACTGTATAACCATTGGAATGTGTTTTTTATTGATGAAAACAGATTTTAAATTGGGTTGGAAAGGATGAAGCGCTTTCAAAAAATTCTCATTCGCCACTTTGATTGAAGGATACGTTTTTTCACCTACATACATTAAAAAAGGCGGTGTCTTTTCGTTAATAAAATAGATTGGAGATGCCTCTTTCCATTTTTGCGGATCCGTACTCCACGTAACATCATAATTACTTTCTGATGTCGGTGGATTTTTTTCGAGATAATTTTTCATATCTATTCCCGCCGCATCAATTAAAATAATCCCCGAAACTGTATTTTCCGGAATCTGGTATTTCGGATTCATCACTGCAGAAGCCGCCAACTGACCGCCCGCTGAGTGTCCTGAAACAAATATTTTTCGGGAATCTCCGTTATATTTCTGAGCATTTTCTTTTGTAAATTGTATCGCTGCAGCTATTTCTTTGGTCATTTGATCGACATCAGCATTCGGGCTCAACGTATAATCAGGAATTACAGCAATAATATTTTTTCGTGCAAAGTTTTTACCCATCAGAGTATAGGTTTTCTTATTTCCTGTGTTCCAGTTTCCACCGTGTACAAAAATTATGACCGGATAATTATTTTCACCAACCTTCTTTGGTGTAAAAATATTGAGTTTAATATCAGTTCCTGCAGTGTTTTGAGTGAACGGAATATCTTTATAGACAGCTGTAGATTTACAACTACTTACAATCAAAACCATTATAAAAAATATGCAGAAACTAAATTTCATTTTGAAAATATTATTTATGTAAATCGGTTACTTCGGTTCCTGATACGGAAACAGTTTCACCAAACCTTCATACAAACTTCTGTGAAGAATTGTTGCATGAATATCTGTTTCCATCATTTTATATTCTACCGTCCAGTTTTTCTTGTTTGAATTTTGAAGAACAGTATAGAAATCTTCTGCATCTTTTACCATCACTTTATGCTCACCTTTTCCGACAGAAATGTAAACAAATTTATTGGTATCCTTAATTTTCGCTAATAGCTGCGGTGCCTGTTTCAAAAGACTTTCATCATCCCACCACAAACTCGGGCTAATGATAAAATAGTTATTGAACATTTCAGGTTTTTTCAGCAGAATTTCTGTTGCTAAAAGTGCACCCAAAGACTGTCCAAATAGATAAGTGTCAGTAGTTTTAAACTGATTTTCGATGTACGGTTTTAACTCTTTTTCAAGAAAGCCAATAAACTTGTCTGAATGTCCTGTTGTCGGATATTCTTTCTGTAAATCTTTTAAATCCGTATGAAAAGTGAAGTCTCTTTTTCTGTCGACATTTCCAATTCCAACCACAATCGTTTCCGGCATTGCGTACATCTGATTAAAGAATTGCACCAACCCTGCTACATGAATAAAATCTTCATTCATACTTCCGTCCAAAAGATAAATGATCGGATAGGATTTTGTTTTATCGAAATTCTGCGGAAGATAAATATTCAGAGTTCTTTCTTCTTTTAAGATTTCAGATTTTAGTGTTCTGATTTCCCCAATCGTCAATGGTTTTACGGTTCCATTCTGGGCAGAAACCGTGAATTGGAATGTAAATAAAAAGCTGACGAAGATGAGGAGTTTTTTAATCATTTCTTATTCTGAAATTTTAATTTTTTATTTATTAGCAATAATTTGTTTAAACCTAACGGGTTTTAAAAACCCGTTAGGTTTGGCTGCGGTTTATCAACAACTATTCTATATTTAAGAAATCATATTCAACATTTGAGTGATGATAATTTTTAAAGATTTCCAATGAATCGAAATATTGCATAATCTCAGTTCTATTCAATCTACTTGCTTTTATATTATTTAAATATGAATTATACGATGAGTACTTCCATAAATTAATTTCACTTGTGAGCCCGTGATTTACGGGATTATTATGAATGTAATGCAAAACTTTTAGTAAATATATCTCATCTGTAATCTTCTTTCGTTTTACTGCATTGAGGAAAAGCGCACCTTTTCGGTTATACTTCTTATTAAATGCTTTTGCGTAAGAATTAAGAAAATTACCAAAATTCTTCATTAAAAACTGATGTTCATCTTCAACATTTACATTTTCACTATTTTTAAATCTTAGCAGTAAATGAAAATGGTTCGGCAACAAACAATATGCATAAATATCTGCAATTTGGATAATGTATTTATCTAACTGCTTTAGAAAAAATTGATAATTTGTTTCTTCTCGGTAAATCAACTCTCTCCCATTCACATGAGAAAAAATGTGATACACGGAATCAAATTCAAAATTTTCTGTGTTAATCATCTATGTCTTAAAAATCAATTTTATAAACCTAACGGGTTTCGAAAACCCATTAGGTTTGACCACACTTTTTAAATTATTTCACATCATCCCAAATCCCATAATCAACAGCCTTCGTAGGAATTTGCTGAACATATTCCGTAAAAGGTTCACACAGTTGAATCGCATCCTTCCCTTCTCTCGCCAATTCCTGATAGAGTTTTGTCCCTTCTGTTTTCCACTTGATCATTTCGTCAGAAACATCACGGATAATTTTTGCCGGACTTCCAACGATCAGTTTTCTCGCATCACATCTGAAATTTGCAGGAACAAAAGCCAGCGCACCGATGATGCACTCGTCACCGATAACGGCTTTGTCCATGACAACAGCATTCATTCCAACCAGACAATTTCTACCGATATGTCCGGAATGGATAATCGCTCCGTGACCGATGTGAGCAGATTCTTCCAAAATGGTTTCAATTCCTGGGAAAACGTGAAGAGTACAGTTTTCCTGAACATTCGCACCGTCTTTCACAATAATTTTACCCCAGTCGCCACGAATCACCGCATTAGGACCGATATAAACCTCTTCGCCGATTTCCACATTTCCAATAATCACCGCCTGCGGATGAACGTAAGCAGAAGGTTTTATTATTGGACGAATTCCGTGATATGAGTAGATATTCATAATTTTAATTTGAGAATTTGAGAATGAATTAATTTGAAAATTGTGAGATATATTAATTTAAGAATTACAGCTGTTCTAAATAGCATTTTCAAAGTCTCAAATTAGCACATTTTCAAATTAAACCTTTTCAATCACCATCGCATACCCTTGTCCGACACCGATACAAAGCGTACACAACGCATATTTTTTATTTTGTTTCTGAAGCTCTAAAGCTGCAGAACCGATAATTCTGGCTCCGGAAACTCCAAGTGGATGACCGATAGCAATTGCGCCTCCGTTCGGATTCACTCTTGAATCATCATCTTTTAAACCTAAACTTCTGGTTACAGCCAAAGATTGAGCAGCAAAAGCTTCGTTTAATTCGATAACATCCATGTCGTCTAATGAAAGATTTAATCTTTTCAACAATTTCTGAGTCGCTTCAACCGGACCGATTCCCATAATTCTTGGCTCAACACCGGCAACGGATGATCCTAAGATTTTCGCCTTCGGTTTTAAACCATATTTTTTCACCGCTTCTTCGCTTGCTAAAATTAAAGCAGCAGCTCCGTCGTTCATTCCAGAAGCGTTTCCAGCAGTTACTGTTCCGCCATCTTTTCTGAAAGCAGGACGAAGTTTTCCTAAGCCTTCCATTGAAGAGGTTGGCTTGATAAATTCGTCTGTATCGAAGATTTTCGGTTCGCCTTTTCTCTGTGGAATTTCAACTTTTACAATTTCTTCCGCCAGTCTTCCGCTTTCCTGAGCTTTAGTCGCTTTTTGTTGAGACCAAAGGGCAAATTTATCCTGATCTTCACGGCTGATGTTGTGCATTTCTGCCAAATTTTCAGCGGTGTCTCCCATCGTGTCTACACCGTACATTTCTTTCATTTTGGGATTCACAAATCTCCATCCGAAAGTGGTATCAAACATTTGACTGTCTCTCCCAAAAGCGGTACTTGGTTTTGACATTACATAAGGCGAGCGCGTCATGTGCTCAACGCCACCTGCAATATAAATTTCGCCCTCTCCGGAAGCGATCGAACGGAAAGCATTTGCCACCGCCGACATTCCCGAAGCACACAATCTGTTAACTGTTTCGCCTCCGATTTTATAAGGAAGTCCTGCTAATAAAAGTCCCATTCTGGCAACGTTTCTGTTATCTTCACCTGCCTGATTAGCACATCCGAAAATAACATCCTCAATTTCCTCAACAGGAACTTCAGGATTTCTCGCTACGATTTCTTTAAGAACGATTGCCGCCAAATCATCGGCACGAACTTCTGAAAGACCACCGGATAGTTTTGAAATTGGTGTTCTGATGTAATCTATGATATATACGTTGTTCATTTTATTTAATTTGAAAATGTGTTAATTTAAGAATTTGGAAATGAAAATAAAGACATTCAAAATAATTTTCAAATTGACTCATTTTCAAATTTTCAAATTAATAATTCTGTTACTTTTTTTCCGATCTTATAAACCGTTCCGACAAATTTTGCAACCAAATCATTATTCTGGTTGCTAATTTTAATATCGTAGATGGCTGTTTTTCTGGTATCATTTATCAAAACACTTTCTGCTCTGAAAATATCGCCTTCTCGTCCGGCTTTGGTGAAATTGATGGTTACGCTCAATGCGACAGCTGCATTTCCATCGTTGTTGGAGGAAAAAGCAAACGCTGAATCAGCGAAAGCGAAGGTAACTCCGCCGTGAACTGTTCCCAGGCCGTTGAGCATCTGTTTAGTGATTTCCATTTCAATTAAAGCGTAATTCTCTTTAATATCAATGATTTTTATTCCTAAAAATTGGGAGAAATAATCTTTCTCCATCATATAATCTACAACCTGTCTTGGATTCATAATTTTAATTTGAGAATTAGTCAATTTTGAGAATTTGAAAATAAAATAAGTGTGTAATCCATTTTCAAATTTGCTCATTTTCAAATTATCTAATTTAATTTACGCAGCAACGGGCTTTGTCTGTATCTCTCTTCCTGATATTCTTCGTAAAGATTCTGTAAGGTTTCAGAGATTTTTTTATATCCTATTTCTTTTCCCCAAGCCAATAGTCCTTTTGGATAATTGACACCTTTCTGCATGGCTAATTCCAAATCTTCATCATTCGCAATGCCTAATCTTTTCGCTTCAACTGCTTCATTGATGAGCATTGAAATAATTCTTAAAAATATTTGCTGATACAGTGCTTCATCTTTCGTTGGTTCAGTTTTTACGGCTCCTTCTTTGTAATCGTAAAATCCTTTTCCGGTTTTTCTTCCGTGAAGTTTGGCTTCAGACATTCTCTGCTGAAGAAGCGAAGGCTTGTATTTCGGATCGTAGAAATACTCGTTGTAAACTGTTTTTGTTACGGAGAAATTGACATCAACACCAATTAAATCCATCAGCTCAAAAGGTCCCATTTTAAAGTTCCCTACTGTTTTCATGGCATCATCAACCTGTTCTACCGTTGCGATATTTTCTTCAACGATTCTCAAACCTTCTCCATAAAAAGGACGGGCGATTCTGTTGACGATAAATCCAGGAATATCTTTGGCAATCACAGGAACTTTACCCCACTCTTTCATGAGGCTGTACATTTTTTTGGCTAAAGATTTATCTGTGAGTAATGACGGAATAATTTCCACCAAAGGCATCAGGGGAGCCGGATTGAAAAAGTGAATTCCGATGAAACGCTCCGGTTTTTGCAGTTCTGCACCGAGAGAGGTGATGGAAATGGATGATGTGTTGGAAGCAATTACACAGCTTTCAGAAACATGCTTCTCTAATTCCGTGAAAACTTTTGTTTTGATTTCTTTATTTTCGATGATGGCTTCGATAACAAGTTCGCAATCTTTGAAGTCCTTCAGTTCTGTAGCGATGGAAATATTGGATAAAATTTCAACCATTTTTTCTGATGAAATCTTCTGTTTGCCAACCAATTTGGTCAATGTTTTTTCCAAACCTACGGTCGCCGTTTCTACCTGTTTTGCGTTGGCGTCATAGACCCAAACTTTGCATCCGTTGGTTGCGGCTACTTGTGCGATGCCAATGCCCATCGTTCCGGCACCGATAATTCCTACATTTCTCATGTTGTATAATGTAAAATGTATCACGTAAAAAGTATTTTAAAGTACGTTGTACATTTTACTTTCTTACATGATACAAGTTTTTTACTTTCCTTTATATTCAGGTTTTCTTTTTTGTAAAAATGCCTGTACGCCCTCTTTGAAATCTTCTGTTTCTGCGGCTTCCTGTTGCAAATCGCCTTCTAATTCCAATTGATCTTTCAATGAATTATTATAAGAAGCGGCGAAAGCTTTCTTGGTTAATTTTAAACCAACGGTCGGCATATTCGAAACTTTTTCTAAAATTTCCATTGACTTTGAATTAAATTCCTCCTCAGTGAAAACCTCAGCTACCAAACCGTATGATTTTGATTCTTCAGCAGATAACTTTTTGCCTGTAAATGCTAAATAATTCGCCAATTGTCTTCCCAACAATTTAGGTAAGAAATAGGTTCCGCCTGTATCAGGAATCAATCCGATATTGGAAAATGCCTGGGCAAAATAAGCTTTGTCATTCGCCAAAACGAAGTCGCAAATCAGTGCCAACATCGCACCGGCTCCCACTGCAGGACCGTTAACTAAAGCGACGACAGGTTTTTTGCAACGCGTAATTTCCAGTACCAGAGGATTGTAATAATCGGTCACAATTCTTCTGATAATATCGTCATCATGATGGTCATTTCCCTGAACAAAAGCATCGTCAAGATTCTGACCGGAACAGAATGCTCTTCCTCTTCCTGAAATCGCCACACATCTAACCGTTGGGTCATTGCTGCATTCCTTTACAAAATCTTTCAGGTCTGCCAATGATGGCTTCGTTAAAGCATTCATCGTATCAGGCTGATTGAGGTAAGCAATTTTTAATTTTCCGTCAAAATGCGATTCAATATCGAGTTGTGTATACATAGTTTTAATTTTTTAATTTGAAAATTAGTCAATTTGAAAATTCTGATTTCAGTACTAATTTACTCATTTTCAAATTAGCACATTTTCAAATTATTTAATGACATTTAAAATAATCAAACGGCTCCAGACAGTCTAAACATTGATACGAAGCCTTACATAAAGTAGACCCGAATCTACTGATCTGTTTTGAATTCATCGAGCCGCAACGTGGACATTTCTTAGGTTTCCCGATGTGGTTTTCGTCGGCTCCTTTTTCGGGAGGTGTAATTCCGTAAACACGGAGTTTTTCTCTCGCTTCATCCGTCAACCAGTCTGTTGTCCAGATTGGAAACATTTTGGTGACCACTTTAGCGTCCCAACCGTTTTCCTTCATGATCTTGATGATGTCTTCCTCAATGGTAAACATAGCGGGACAGGCAGAGTAAGTCGGCGTAATCGTCACTTCGCAAGAATTTTCGCTTGTAACTTTCGCTTCTCTTACAATACCCAATTCCACGATATTGATTACCGGAATTTCCGGATCGGGAACTAATTCTAATATTTCTAAAGGATTTTTCATAATTAATTTGAAAATTTGAAAATGTGCTAATTTGAAAATGATGCGTCGCTAGTAATTTTCAAATTCTTTAATTTTCAAATTAACTCATTGATTTTTACCACGTACATCCCGGATATGCTCTCTGCATATACTGCAATTCGCAAAGGATAAATCCAAAGTATTCCGTGTGATAACCTGTTCTTGATTTTGGCTGCATAAAAGGATTGGCAGGATATTCCAAACCGAAATCTGCAAAATCTTTGGTGGTAATCGCTACAAAATTTTCATACAAAGCATCAACATTCGGAGCGATGTTTAAAGCAATTAAATCATCTTCGCCTTCTGTTTTTGCAAATAAACCTTTGGTGTATTCCCAGATATTTTCGATGGATCTTTCAAGACGCATTTTGCTTTCTTCAGTTCCGTGTCCGAAAATTTTCATCCACGAAGCAGCGTGTGTGTAATGATATCTTACTTCTTTCAGAGATTTCTGAGCGATAGCCGAAAGTTCTTCATTCGTAGAATTCGACAAAGCTTCATACATCAACTTTTGATACACTGAGAAAACATACACTTTCAAAATGGTCTGAGCGTAATCTTCGTTGGGAAGTTCGGTCCAGTGTGCATTCAGATATTCGTGCTCGTATCTCAGGAAAGCCAAATCATCTTCACTTTTACCGTTATCGATCACTCTTGAAGCGTACACGTAAAAGTTGTTGGCTTGTCCAAGCTCATCCAAAGCAATGTTTGTCAAAGCAATATCTTCCTCCAGATAAGGACCTTCACCGCACCACGCAGACAGACGCTGTCCCATAATGAAACTGTCGTCTGCTAGTTTTAATAAATAATTATATAATGGGTTCATTATTTTAGCTTTTGGCTTTTGGCGTCTAGCTTTTGGCCAATTGCCAGCAGCTAACAGCCAAGCGCTGTTTTACATATTTTTCACATCGTTTGGAATATCGTAGAATGTCGGGTGACGGTACAATTTATCGTCAGCAGGATCAAAAAATGCTTCTTTGTCGATTCCTTCTGAAGTTACGATATATTTACTTGGAACTACCCACACAGAAGTTCCTTCTTTTCTTCTTGTATAAACGTCTCTTGCGTTCTGCAAAGCCATTTCTGCTGTTGGTGCCTGTACAATTCCAACGTGTTTGTGAGATAATCCTGGTTTAGTCTGAATAAACACTTCCCACATATCTAAATTTGCCATAATTAATTTGAAAATTTGAAAATGAGTTAATTTGAAAATTGATTAAGTGTCGTAAATGAAAATTTGAGAATAATAAAGTCGTTTAACTCATTTTCAAATTTTCAAATTAGCACATTTTCAAATTATATTACTCTTTCGTTCTGCTTTTCAGCAAAAGCTTTCGCCGCTTCCTTTACCCAAAGGTTCTCCTGCTGCGCTTTTACTTTAGTCTGCAGTCTTTTTTTGTTTGCAGGGCCGTTTCCTTTTAAGATTTCCATAAATTCATCCCATGGAAGTTCTCCGAAATCATAATGCTGTCTTTCTTCATTCCATTTTAAATCTTTATCTGGAACAGTTAAGCCTAAAAATTCAGCCTGAGAAACCGTAACGTCGATAAATCTCTGACGTAGACTGTCGTTGCTTTCTCTTTTCACTCTGTAGTTCATAGAGATTTTAGAGTTGGGCGAACTGTCGTCATTCGGACCAAACATCATTAAAGCCGGCCACCAGAAACGGTTTAACGAAGCCTGAGCCATTTCTTTCTGCTGTTTTGTACCACGGCAAAGCGCCATTAAAATCTCGTAACCCTGTCTTTGGTGGAAAGATTCTTCTTTACAGATTTTCACCATCGCTCTTGAGTAAGGACCATAAGAATTCCCCATCAACATCACCTGATTCATAATCGCTGCTCCATCAACCAACCAACCGATGGCACCGATATCTGCCCAGCTTAAAGTTGGATAATTGAAGATACTTGAATATTTTGCTTTTCCTTCCAACATATCTTCGTAGGTAGCATCTCTGTCGGCTCTGATGGTTCCGTTTCCTAAAGTTTCGGTGGCAGAATAAAGGTATAAACCGTGACCTGCTTCATCCTGAACTTTAGCCAAAAGAGCCATTTTTCTTCTCAGTGAAGGTGCTCTCGAAACCCAGTTAGCTTCCGGCAACATCCCGACAATCTCAGAATGTGCGTGCTGTGAAATCTGACGAACCAATAATTTTCTGTAATCATCAGGCATTACATCTTTTGGTTCTACTTTATTTTCGTCGTGTACGTATTGTACGAATTTTTCTAAGTCCATAATTTTTCCAATTTAACAATGTATCAGTCTAACAATGTACCAATGATTGTTACATTGGTAAATTAATATATTGTTACATTAATTTAATTACACATCATAATTTAGCATCACCACATTCGTTGTCGGGTGACACTGGCAAGTCAGAACAAAACCTCTGGCTACTTCGTCTTCCGTTAATGCGAAATTTTTCTCCATGAAAACTTCTCCTTCGAGAACTTCCGCTTTACACGTACAGCAAACTCCTCCTTTGCAGGCAAAAGGCACTGGAAGATTGTCTTTCAATGCTTTATCTAAGATACTCTCTTTTTTTGAATTCAAATGGAACGAGTATTCATCATCATCGATAATCACCGTTACCATACTTTCAATATTGGCAATGGCCTTGAATTCATCGCTCATTTCCGCAGAATCTTCTTCATCCGGAGCCGAGAAATATTCAAACAGAACCTGAATCGCAGGAACTTTTTTGTCTTTCTTTAAATAATCAGAAATCCCTTTAATCATCTCCGAAGGCCCACAAATAAAATAAGTAGCTTCCTTCACGTCGATGTCTGTATACCTTTCAAATAAATGATCCAGTTTTTCAGGAGAAATTCTTCCCTCAAAAATTGGGTCAGCGTGTTTTTCACGGCTTACCAGATAAACCACTTTCAGTCTACCGTTAAACTGCTCTACCAACTTATCAATCTCAGCTTTTTTCATCACATGATTCATACTTCTGTTGCTGTAGAAAAGATATGCGTTGGAATTCGGTTCCTGATAAAGACTTTCCTTCAAATTAGAAAGAATAGGGCTGATTCCGCTTCCTGCAGCCAATCCAACATAGGTTTTTGTGTTGGTCGGATGATAAGAAGTATTAAAACCGCCCATCGGAGGCATCACTTCCAAAACCTCATCCATGTGCAGATGCTCATTGAAATATCCGGAAACTCTTCCGCCTTCCAAAAGCTTCACCAAAACTTCAAGCGTGTTGCTTTTTTCGCTCGGCGCATTGCAGATAGAATAAGAACGGCGCTCTTCATTACCGTTAACCATCAGTTTAAAATTCAGATACTGCCCCTGTTTGAACCTGAATTTATCCTTCAGCTCCTCAGGAATTTCCAACGCAACGTTTACCGCATCATTGGTATCTTTCTGAACTTTTACAGTTTTTAATTTATAAAATGAATTCATTTTGTCTTTAGTATTCTGTTAATTTTTCCACCTTCGCATTTCGGTAAGCTGTCCTGAGCATGAATTTTCACTTTCGTGGTAATTCCTACCCTCTTTTTTATTTCGTTTTCGATGCTTTTCCCAAAATTTCCTGCGAAAATAAGATATTCATCTGAATTTATATTTAAATTTTCTGAGGTCACCAATTCATCATCAATTTCTACGTCGATGTCGAGTGCCACACACATCTGTTCTTTCTCAATCGGAGTCAGATAATAATTCGGAACCACTCCTTTTACATGGGAAAAAGCCTCCTCAATCTGGCTTGGATACACATTTACGCCTCTTACAATCAGCATATCATCGGCTCTGCCCAGAATTGGTTTCATTTTAACCATGGTTCTTTTGGCATTTTCGTCGTAGTACAGACTTGTAATATCATTCGTCCAGTAACGGAGAAGCGGCATCGCTTTTTTAGTTAAAGTTGTAATCACCAATACACCTTCTTCACCGTATGGAAGCGGTTCTCTGGTAATAGGATCTAAAATTTCAGGATAAAAATGATCTTCCCAAATGTAAGAGCCTCCTTTCTCCTCAAAATCTTCCATCGAAACTCCAGGACCGATAATTTCACTTAAACCATAAATATTGGTTGCATGAACGCCCAGTCTTTCTTCGATATGATGTCTTATAATTTCCGTCCAGGGTTCTGAACCTAAAACGGCATATTTTAAACTGATTTCGTCTGCCGAGATTCCTCTTTTGGCAAATTCATCAGCGATGGTTAATGCGTAAGAAGGCGAGCAACAAAGAACTTCCGGCTGAAAATCGATAATGAGATCAACCTGTCTTGAAGTCATTCCTCCCGAGATTGGAAGAACGCTCATTCCTAATTTTTCTGCACCGTAATGAAGTCCGAGTCCACCGGTGAAAATTCCATAACCGTAAGCGTTATGTAACTGCATCCCCGGTTTTGCTCCGGCTGCATTTAATGATCTCGCCACCACTTCGCTGAAAAGATCAACGTCTTCTTCAGTATAGCCAACGACTGTCGGTTTTCCTGTTGTTCCGCTTGAACAGTGAATTCTCTGCAGTTCATTTTTCGGAACTGTAAACAATCCGAACGGATAATTGTCTCTTAAATCCTGTTTGTAAGTGATAGGAAGCTTGGAAATATCTTCAATGGTCCTGATATCCTGATTTGAAATTCCTAATTCGTCAAATTTTCCTTTGTAAAAATCTGACTTCTCTTCAAGATAAACCACCAAATCCTTCAATCTCTCGGACTGAAGAGCTCTCAATTGGTCAAGTTTTAAATATTCAACTGCAAAATCCATAAACTAACTAACATTTGTTAGGTAAAATTAAAAAGAAATTTTCAGATGGCAAAAAAATAACTGACTTTTATCATATTTTGAATGATTCTAAATAATTTTGAATCGAAGGTTTTAGGACGTATGGAAGGTAACTATGAGGTTTTGTTGAATCTAAACCTTTCCGTTCATATTAGACTTCTTCAAAATTACAAACACGCTGGTTATACACTGCAATTTTTTTTAAATCTAACAGGATTAATATACTATTTCTGGTTTCCCAGCAAGCCGAAAAGTATTTTATCTCTGATTTCCTCCTTAATGTCAACTGAAGATTCTGTATTTCTTTTAAACCAAAAATACGAGTTGTTCAAAGTATGAAGGATAAATCTTGTGGTGAAAGTCGGAGATTTCAGTTCCCAGTTTTCGGCCTTATAGATTTCAAGCAATAACTGCTCGACCTCCAGCTGATAGTTTTTTCTCATCTCGACAAATTCAGGGAGCCGTCCGTCTAAATGCTTCCACTCGTTAGAATAAATGTGGGTCACATCGCGGTTATTGAGAACGACAGACAAATGTTTGTCGATAAACAGGTTTAATTTTTCTTTTGGAGGAAGATTGGTGTTTTTAATTTCCTGAAGCTGAGCGAAAAACTCGTGTGCAATTCCAAAACAAATCCATTCAAGAATTTCTTCCTTCGAACGTATGTGCGCATACAAAGAAGCCGCTTTGATATTAAGTTTTGTTGCCAAATCTCTTACTGAGCTGCCCATATAGCCTTTCTCTTTGAAAAGTTCTACCGCAACGTCTAATATTTTTTTCTGTTTTTCTTTAAGCTCCATGATGTGAGTGCAAAAGTAATTATTCTGTTTTAAATCTCAATTCAACAGCTTCAAAATATTAAAAGGTCAAAATGTACATCTGAAATTTAAATTAAAAAGCACATATCGGAAAATTTGGCAATAAAACGAATTCCAACAATATAATATTCGGAAAATTTGTCTTCAAAATTTATAAATTCAATAATAGAATACTTTTTGCGATAAGCTAACCGAATTAAATGACTAAATAAGATTTAGAACATCAGAAATTAGAACAATCACTTTGAAAATTAGCACTTATCAAAAACCTCTGGTCTGAAATCTGATGTTTAAAATCTTAAAATTGATAGGTAGAAATTAAAGAATCAAAATACACATCATATGAACTTAAACCAATATACCGTAAAATCACAGGAAGCCATCCAGGCCGCTCAGCAAGTGGCAATGGAATTTGGCAATCAACAGATAGAACCACAACATTTACTGGAAGGAATCTTTCAAGTGGATGAAAATATATCGCCTTTTTTACTCAAGAAATCTGAAGCAGATGCCACTTTGGTAAGAGAGCGAAACAGAGAAAATTTAGAAAGACTTCCAAAAGTACAGGGAGGGAATATTTATCTTTCAAATTCAGCAAACAAAGTTTTGTTGGACGCACCGAACATAGCTAAAAAAATGGGTGATGAATTCGTGACCATCGAACATCTTTGGCTGTCACTTTTGGAAACCAATTCAGAAGTTTCTAAAACTCTGAAAGATATGGGCGTGACCAAAAGTCTTCTGGAAGGCGGAATCAAAGAATTAAGAAAAGGTTCGAAAGCCACTTCTGCAAGTTCAGAAGAGACGTATCAATCCTTAAATAAATATGCTAAAAACTTCAACGAACTCGCTGCCGAAGGAAAACTCGACCCGGTCATTGGCCGTGATGAAGAAATCAGAAGAGTTTTGCAGATTCTCTCGAGAAGAACTAAAAACAATCCAATTTTAATCGGTGAACCAGGCGTTGGTAAAACGGCGATTGCAGAAGGAATTGCACACCGAATTATCAGTGGTGATATTCCTGAAAACTTGCAGGATAAAACTTTGTACTCTTTGGATATGGGTGCTTTGATTGCCGGTGCCAAATACAAAGGTGAGTTTGAAGAGCGTTTGAAATCTGTTGTGAATGAAGTCATTAAATCAGACGGACAAATTATTCTTTTCATCGATGAAATCCACACCTTGGTGGGAGCCGGAGGTGGTGAAGGTGCGATGGATGCTGCCAATATTCTGAAACCAGCTTTGGCAAGAGGAGAATTGAGAGCCATCGGTGCAACGACTTTAAATGAATATCAAAAATATTTTGAAAAAGATAAAGCCTTAGAAAGACGTTTCCAGAAAGTGATGGTGGAAGAACCGGATACCGAATCGGCAATTTCGATTTTGCGTGGAATTAAAGATAAATATGAAGCGCACCATAAAGTAAGAATCAAAGATGAAGCGATTATTGCGGCAGTTGAAATGTCTCAACGATATATTTCAGACCGTTTTTTACCGGACAAAGCGATTGATTTGATTGATGAAGCTTCAGCTAAACTGAGAATGGAAATCAATTCGAAACCAGAAGAACTCGATGTTCTTGACAGAAAATTGATGCAGATGGAAATTGAACTGGCGGCCATTTCAAGAGAAGGAAGCCAGACTAAAATCGACCATTTGAAAGAAGATATTTCGAAAATTTCTGAGGAAAGAAATGAAATCAACGCCAAATGGCTGAAAGAAAAACAAAAATCTGAAGATTTAACTTCGATTAAAAAAGATATTGAGTCTCTGAAACTTGAGGCTGAAAGAGCTTCGAGAGCTGGAGATTACGCAAAAGTCGCTGAAATTCAGTACGGGAAAATCAAGGAGAAAGAAGATGCTTTGCAGAAACTCGAACTGGAAATGCAAAACCATCAGAATGAATTGATTAAGGAAGAAGTAACGGCTGATAACATTTCAGAAGTGATTGGAAAATGGACAGGAATTCCTGTGACCAAACTCCTTCAATCTGAAAGAGAAAAATTATTGCACCTTGAAACCGAACTTCATCACAGAGTTGTC
Source organism: Chryseobacterium kimseyorum (assembly GCF_025971945.1). Classification (GTDB taxonomy): domain Bacteria; phylum Bacteroidota; class Bacteroidia; order Flavobacteriales; family Weeksellaceae; genus Chryseobacterium; species Chryseobacterium kimseyorum. The sequence continues at coordinate 84,491 of NZ_JAPDHW010000010.1, read as the reverse complement.
GGTCAGGAAGAAGCCATCGAAGCTGTTGCAGACGCCATCAGAAGAAACAGAGCAGGATTGAGTGACGAGAAAAAACCGATTGGAAGTTTTCTATTTTTAGGAACAACTGGAGTTGGTAAAACGGAGCTCGCAAAGGCTTTAGCTGAGTTTTTATTCGATGATGAAAACAATATGACGAGAATTGATATGAGTGAATATCAGGAAAGACATTCGGTTTCTCGTTTGGTTGGTGCGCCTCCGGGATATGTGGGTTATGACGAAGGTGGACAATTGACGGAAGCTGTGAGAAGAAGACCTTATTCAGTCGTGCTTTTGGATGAAATTGAAAAAGCACATCCGGATGTTTTCAACACCTTATTACAGGTTTTGGATGACGGAAGATTGACGGATAACAAAGGTCGTGTGGTTAATTTCAAAAACTCCATTATCATTATGACTTCAAATCTCGGTTCGCATATTATTCAGGAGAATTTTGAAAATATTATCGAGGAAAATCAGGATGAAATTGTTGATAAAACAAAAATTCAGGTTTTTGATTTGTTGAAACAGACGCTTCGTCCCGAATTCCTGAACAGGATTGATGAAACCGTGTTGTTCCAGCCTTTAAGAAAAAAAGAAATCGGAAAAATTGTTCAGTATCAGTTGAGAGGTTTCAATGATATGTTATTGAAAAGAAATATTATGATGACCGCAACGCAGGATGCTTTGGATTACCTGACCAACAAAGGTTACGACCCAGTTTTCGGCGCAAGACCTTTAAAAAGAGTCATTCAGCAGGAAGTTTTGAATAAATTATCAAAAGAAATTCTCGCAGGAACCGTGAATGACGGCGATAGAATCACCTTGGATTATTTTGAGGAAACAGGTTTGGTTTTCAGACCGACAGAAAAGTAAGTAGTTTTTTTCATATATGTTATTTTTAAAGGGAATATCCGCAGACTTTGTCTGTGGATATTTCTGTTTTTGAGCATCCGTAAAAAACACATTCTCTGTATCCGTAAAAACACGCTGTTGTATTATACTTTTTTTTCATTAATTTGTAAAAAACTAATTTCAAAACACTTATATCATGGAAACAGATGTAACTACTGGCGGGAAGCAGAACTTCAGTATGGATGCTGCCGTTTTGCCAACCGAGTTTATTCAGGATCTGGTAGATCAGTACCGTAACAAGCAATTGAGCTATATAGATGCAAACTTAGGGATGCAAGATGCACATTCTATCTGGTTTGATCTGCAGACGATTAAAAAATTCATTGCAGAGATCGAATCTGAAGCCTTACGCATTGATCCACACTGTCAAACGAAAGATCTGGGAATTCGTTTATACTACGGCGCCTATTCTGAAACTCCCTCTCAACCCATCCCACAGGATTATGGAAAAAGACATACTATCGTTATGATTCCTACAAAATTAAAAGAGGCTGAAGGAGGAGATATGCTCAACTTCGATTTTAATCCTTTTGAAGATAAAAATTCTGATAATGAACAGGCATTGGCGTTAACACCAGGTGCATTAGGTCAAAATCACGGAGCTCTCATCCCGCCAAATAATTCTATTGTAGAGTCTTACTAATTTTATTTAATGATTGATTTTAATTTCGTTTTACAAACTGCGATGACGGTTTCTGAAGGTATTGCTGCATTTACGGCAATTCTCTTTTTTAAGAAAATCAAAAGTAGCCCATACCTCTATTTTGCGATTTACCTTATCTTTATTTTCTGCAGTGAAATGTTTGCGACTTTTATCGGAAATTATATTTCCTTTCCTAAAAATTTATTCTTTAATTACCTGATCATACCTTCAGAATTTATATTTTTTTATTGGCTTTACGGATATCAGTCTCTACAAAATAAAAAATTATTCCTCGGTTTCAGTGTGATTTTTTTGCTGGCGTACATTCCCAATGAACTGTATTTTGTAAAAAACAAACATATTTTTTCATTCAATTATACTTTCGGGAGTCTTTTGCTAACGTTATTGGTTATTATGGAATATTATAAGCAAATTAATTCGGAAAATATTCTCAATTTCGCAAAAAACAAAATGTTTTATATCAATCTTGGTGTAACTTTGTTTTATATAGGAACTTTACCGTTCTGGACTTTTTACTTACAGCTATTATCAGATTACAGAGAGGTCTGGGATATGTATCTTGTATATTTCCGATTTTCAGGAATCATGATGTATCTGTTATTTGCAGGTTCATTTATATGGGGAAAACAGAATTATTCTTAACGCTTTTTTTATTCAATATCTTCTTCGTCATGTTTGTCGTAGCAGTGATGATCTACATCCGAAAGTACAAACAGAGAAAGGTGGAATATTTAAGCGAGATTCAGATCAAAAACGAAATTCATCAAAAAGAATTACTGGCAACACAACTTGAAATTCAGCAGGCGACGATGCAGCAGATCGGGCGGGAACTTCACGATAACATCGGGCAAAAATTAACCCTCGTAAGCCTATATACCCAACAGATGCTTTATGAAAATAAAGTTCCTGAGGTGAGTGATAGAATAGATCAGGTTTCCCAAATTATTAACCAGTCTCTTCAGGATTTACGGAGCCTCTCTAAAACCCTGACAGATGACAACATCAGTCAGAAAGAAATCATCACACTCATTCAGGAAGAAGTTGATAACACCAATGCTTTTAAGAAATGCGAGGTTTTTTTTGAACATAATTTTGAACAGCTAGAGTTAGAATTTGTGCATAAAAATGTACTGTTAAGGATCATTCAGGAATTTATACAGAACAGCATCAAACACTCTCAATGCAAAAATATTTTTATTGAGCTAAATACCTCTGAGGAAAATCTCTGGGAACTTTGTATTAAAGATGACGGTGTAGGCTTTGACAGTTCAAAAAAACTTAGTAACGGGATCGGGCTTACGAACATGAAAAACAGGGCAAAGATCATCGGTGCCGATTTCATTTTTGAAAGTAAAATAAACGGTGGAACGCAGCTCAATATCAGATTTAAAAATAAGCCATGAAAAAAACCATAGTAATCGTTGATGACCACCTGCTTATTGCTAAAGCACTCGAGAGTATAATTGATAATTTCACCGATTTTCAGGTCATTTATGTGGCAGAAAATGGGCAGGATCTTATTGATAAGTTTAAAACCAGTCATGAAATACCTGAAATTATTCTGCTGGATATCAGCATGCCGATTATGGATGGGTTTGAAACTGTTCTTTGGCTTAAAAACAACCATCCCAATATCAAAGTGATGGCATTGAGTATGCAGGGGGACGACAGCAGCGTGATTAAAATGATAAAAAACGGCGCCAAAGGCTACCTTTTAAAAAACACTCACCCAAGAGATCTCGAAGAAGCTTTGATAAAACTGAAAGACGATGGTTTTTTCTATCCTGAATGGGCTTCGAAAATTATTTTCTCCAGCATCAACAGTGAGAAAAATGGTGAGAAAGCGGTAAGAATTTCTGAACGTGAAAAAGAATTCCTCACCTACACTGTAACAGAACTTAGTTACAAAGAAATTGCAGAAAAAATGTGCTGCAGCCCAAGAACAGTGGAAAGTTACAGAGATCAGCTCTGTGACAAGTTAGAACTTAAAACAAGAGTCGGACTGGCTGTTTTTGCTTTAAAAAACGGTTTTGCAGCATCATAATGCAATCATCTTTCATAATGCCGGAAAGAATATTTTAAAAATTGGTAATCAACAGATTAAACATAAAAAAAGAAGCCTTTTGGCTTCTTTTTTTGTTTAAATATATTTTAAACTTACTTTATGCTTACTAATTCCACATCGAAGATAATGGTTGCTCCGGCAGGAATTGCACCTCCAGCTCCCTGATCTCCGTATGCTAAATCTGAAGGAATGTAAAATCTGTATTTAGATCCTGTACTCATTAATTGAATTCCTTCTGTCCATCCTTTGATAACACCACTCAAATTGATATCCATAGGAGCTCCTCCGTTTTTATCAGTAGAATCGAAAACAGTTCCGTCCATCAGTTTTCCGGTATATTTTACCTGTACAACATCTGATGCTTTTGGTTTTGTTTTACCATCACCCTCCTGCAACACCTCATACTGTAAACCAGAAGCCGTAGTTTTCACCTTTGGATTGCTCTTATTTTTTGTCAGAAAATCGAGACCTTTTTTCTTATTTTCTTCAGCCTGTAATCCTGCAGCAGATTGTTTTTTCTCACTCTGCTTCTGCATAAATTCCTGCATAAAGGTATTCATTTCTTCAGCAGGCATCAGCTTTTCTTTTCCTTCCATTTCCTCTTTAATAGCCTGAGCCAAAAGATCTGCATCTACTTTAAAACCTTCCTGCTTCATATTTTGGGCCATATTCAGACCAATGTAATAAGAAGCTTTCTGGTCATCAGTATATTTGCTGTCCTCTTTTGAATCATTTTTCTCAGAACATGAAATGCTTAATATGGCTATGCAAAATAATGCTATAGTCTGTTTTTTCATTTGATAATTTTATTGTTTACGAATAGCGATTTAAATCGCTGCAAATCTATCATTAATTATATAAACTTTCCTGCTGTACCGGAATTTTGTCTTATAAATTTTTCAAATTATCTTCCGGAGTATAATCCATAAAAAGTCCGCCATCTAAAACAACAGATTTAACTTTCTTTTTTGCTGAGAGCGAAATCACCGTTTTTTTCTGATCATTTTCCCATATCTGCGGAGTAAAATGAGTTTTTTCAATCGACTGATCTTCATATGTGACAACGACATCAAAAGGAACAGCGAAACCTCCTACATTATCGACGCTCAGTGTGAGCTTATCTTTTTGCTGCCCTGCATTAGCGATCTTTAAGTCAATAAAATTATTAGTGTAAAACCAATTGTTAAAAAACCAGTTCAGATTCTTGCCTGATCCTGTATTCATCGAGTAAAAATAATCCCACGGAATCGGGTGTTTCCCATTCCAGTTATCCATGTAATGATGCAGTGCTTTTTTAAACAAATCATCTCCCAAATAATCTTTTAATGCTAAATACGACAGGGATGATTTTACATAAGAATTATTTCCGTACCCTGCTCCGCTTACCTGTGTACTCATTGTGATAATTGGCTGATCCTGTTCAGTAGACGGATCATTGATCCACCTTTTAACTCTGAAGTTCTGATAGAATTTTTTGGCAGCTTCTTCGCCGTTTTCGTCAATACCGATCAGATATTCCAAAGTTGTTGCCCAGCCTTCATCCATAAAGGCATACCGCGTTTCGTTGATACCCATGTAAAAGGGAAAGTAAGTATGTGCAATCTCGTGATCTGCTGTGAGTCTTGCATCCTGCAAATCATCAGGAATACTTGTGTCGTTGATCATCATTGGATATTCCATATCAGCGTAACCCTGAATTGCCGTCATCACAGGATATGGATATTCTACGCCCGGCCAGTTTTTTGAAAACCAGTCAAGATTGTACCGCATCCATTCTACATAATGTTCAAAATCTTTTGCACCAACTTTATAACCGGCCTGTACACTTGCTCTTTTGGTTTTTAGCTGAACGCTTGAGCCATCCCACACATAATGATTGCTTAACGCAAAACAGAAATCTGTAATATTGTTGGCTTTAAATTTCCAGACATTCCACTGATTATTTTTCGTGACTTTGCCGGATTTCATTTCCGATTCGTTGGCGATATGAATTACCTTATCACTTTTTAATGAAGCTTTAAATCTATTTAAATATTCCGGTTGCAGCACTTCTTCAGGATTCAGAAATTCACCTGTTGACCAAACGACATAATCTTTCGGAGCAGAAATCGCAAAAGAATAATCATTAAAATCATTATAAAATTCCTGTCGGTCAGAATGCGGAATCATGTCCCAGCCATTGTAATCATCATACACAGAAATTCTTGGGAAAGAATAGGCGACGTAGAAAGTTTCAGCATCAATCTGGCCTTCTCTTCCGCTTTCCACAGACAGAGGATATTCCCATTCGATCTTTACTTCAGCTTTTGATTTCGATTTTAAAGCTTTACTTAATTTTACCTTTTCAACCGTTCCCCAATTTTCGCTGTTGATGTTATATACCAATCCATCTACGGTGAAAGATTTAATCTTTAATCCTGAAGATAAAAAATCTTTTGATACAGTGCCAGAGCGTGGAGATTCCGGTTTGTGGAGATTATTGACGAAGCGTATCGCCAATTCATTTAAATCATTGGGACTGTTGTTGCTGTAAACTATTGTTTCTTTTCCGGAAACGATTTTCGTTTTGGCATCTACCTTTACGTCAACATTATAAATTCCTTTGTTCTGCCAGTAGTTTTTTCCCGGTGCTCCGGAAATATCGCGTGTTCCGTTTTCGTAGGCTTTTTTAATATTTCTCGGCATATACAGTTCCTGAGCGGAAATCTGACATGACAAGACTGAAGCTACAATTAAAAATATCCTTTTCATTATACTATTTTTCAATCAGTATTTAATTTGAGTTAAAAGTAACAAATCATATTGATATTATTTTAAAATAAAAATCTTTATCTTTTCAATATCCATTCACAAATCCCAAAAAAAGAGAAAAATGATTGATTTTAAAAAAGCAATTCATTTAGTCGCAAGAGACTCGGCGCGAGGCATTTTGCATCAATATTTTAAAACAGACTATCCTGAAGACGAGATAGAAAGCCACAGTATTTACGATGATTTATCTGTTGGACCTCTGAATGACTGTACGTTTTCCACAGACTACGATGCATATGCAGATTACTGGAGAACTGTTGAGGAGACTGCCTATGAAAACCAGCCCTCTGATAAAAGCTTTGCTACACCTTCAGGATTTTTTGAAGAGTTTACAATTAATTTTCCTCAAGAAAAACCACTCATTATCTGGCATGGCAGTGACACTCACGAAAAAATTATGCTGTACCGCTACTGCGCGCTTTTAAACAGAGATTTATATGAGATCAATCTTGATGAATGGCCAGTTATTTCGCAGGAAGAATATAATAGCAATTCTTTAGCGACAAGAAATCCCGAACATCTGAATGGCATTTTTAAGCTTATCAAAAAAATAGAAGACACAAAAAAACATATTTACGCTCAGGAATGGGAAAGATTGAAAGACGATCAAAAATCAGTAAGAATTTTCCGCGATGGGAAAGTGATTTCTGTTGAAGAAAACTACTACGATCAGGCAGTTATTGATAACTGCAGTTCAGATTTTAAGACCGCTTCAAAAGTGATTGGTGAAACAATGGCACAGCAGAAATCTACAGTTGGTGATCATTTTTTGTGGTATCGAATTCAAATTTTAATTAAGCAAAATTTACTTGAAAAACGTGGCAATCAGATAACAATGCGCGATTTAGAAATAAGAAAAAAATAAGCTTCATCCCAATGAACGAAGCTTGCTATCTTTTTTATTTCAAATAGAAATTTAAAACTGCAAATCAGCCAATACTGGAAAATGATCTGATGGATAAAGCAGATTTTCGCGTCTGTCATTGATGTGTCTGTGAGATTTTATCTTAAAACCTTTTGTGAAAATATAGTCAATTCTGTCTTTCGGAACTTCATTCACATTAAATCCTGTAAATGTCGCCACCGGACCATAATGTTTTTTCTCTGACTTGTAAAAAGTGTCGTCTAAATTTTCTGAGAGAATTTTTACCGGTTCAGAATCTTCAGTTAAATTAAAATCTCCAGTTAAGACCAAAGGCAGGTTTTTAGGATTTATCTCTTTCGCTTTTTTCAGAATCAATTCAGACGATTTTACTCTTGCTACATTTCCAACGTGATCAAAATGAATATTCATTGCCAGAAATTCTTTCTTCGATTTTTTGTCTTTAAAAACAGCATAAGTACAGATTCGGTTTAGAGCAGCATCCCAACCTTTTGATGGTTTTTCCGGAGTTTCAGAAAGCCAGAACGTCCCTGATTTTACAATCTGAAGTTTTTGAGTGTCATAAAATATCGCAGAAAACTCGCCTTTTTCTTTACCGTCATCTCGTCCGACTCCGACGTAATCGTAATTTTTTAAACCTGTTTTAATATCTTTCATCTGCTCAGGAAGCGCTTCCTGCACTCCGAAGAAATCCGGATGATAATAAGTCAACAAATCTGCAACATCCTGTGTTCTCTTGGGCCACGCATTTTCTTTATCTGAATCTACATTCAGTCTGATGTTGAAACTCATTACTTTAAGATCCTGAGATAAGCCTAATGCAAAAAACATCATCAATACGATTGAAAATCTGAAACTCATTCTATTTTATTTAAACTTAAAAAAACAAAAATAAAACTTCTCCCTTACAGAAAAGCTTTATTGTGATGATTATATTGTTAAATTATCTTTATCTTGTTCAATGCTTGCACAAAATTCTTCAAAATCTTTTTCTGAAATTTTCTTTTCACTTTGCAATTTTACAATCCCTAAACTTTTATAATGCTCCAGAAATTTAATTTTTTTCTCCTTGAGAATCTTTTTAAATTTTTCTAAATCAACATCATTTTTCAGAACAGCCAGATAGATTTTCATATTTTAAATTATTTGAATTAAACCGCTTCCGATATCTCTGTACTTCATACCTTCAATAGGTTTTGCATGCGTCTCTATCATTTCCCAAATTTCTTTTGCATTCTTATCAGGAAACTGTTCCATGTATAAAGCGGCAAGTCCGGAAACGTGCGGAGTTGCCATACTGGTTCCGCTTAATGCGTAATAATTATTTTTGTTTTTTGTGTTTTTCGGATAGCTGCTGAAAACATCAACTCCCGGAGCGCAGACATTGATATTTCCTCCTGTGGATGGATTTAAACCCGCATTTGAAAAAGCAGCAATTCTCATTTGTCCGTCGATTGCAGCAACAGCCATTATTGACGGAGAATTTGCCGGCGCAGAAACAGGTTTCGGAATAGAAGGTCTGCTGCTGTCATTTCCCGCTGCTGCGATAATCAGACAGTTATTTTCAAGTGCTCTCATTCCTACAGTTTCAAAAAGCACTGAAGGTTTTTCGTTGAGTTCTACAGGCGCTGCCAAAGAAAGTGATAATATTTTAAACTGTTTTGAAATCGCCCAATCAATGGCATCAATAACGCTGCTCGTTGTACCTTTTCCTTTGTTAGAAAGCACTTTGGCGATTTTGAGATTGCAGTCTTTGGCAATTCCATATCTCTTTCCGGTGTCGGCTCTCAAATTTCCTGTGGATACACCCGCGCAATGTGTTCCGTGGCCGTTGGGATCTTTATTCCAGTCTTCTCCTTCGATGAATGATTTACCTTCAATCTCCCTGGAAGCAAAATCAGGATGTGTGATTTCCAAACCTGTATCTAAAATACAGACATCAATACCTTTTCCGGTGTACAGAGCTTTTCCCATTCCGATGGCTTTCATTCCCCATTCCATTTCCAGAAAATTTTTAGGCGGGATGGGTTTGTTGTTGAGGTACTGCTCAAGTTCATTGATTTTATCTGAAATTTCAGCAGACTGCTTCTTTAGTTCACTGATGATTTTCATTTCATCTGCCGGAAAAAAATCGCGCTCTTTTTCAAAATAAATGATTGGGTTTGAATCGTTTTTCACCGCTTTGTTAAGCTGATCTTCATCGGTATTTTCTACCACAATTACCCCCAGATTTTTATACAAAACTGCGTTATCCTGATCGATAACCTGAAAAGAACGGTTATCTTTTGACAGAAATTCTGATGAAGTAACGTTTACCTGAAGTTCTTTTTCTACTTTTTTAACTGATGTTTCCTCCTGATTTCTAAGCAGGACGATGTATCTTTCTTTTTTCATGATAATTGAGTTTATAAAAGTTTGGTGTATATTTTTTCGAGAATCAGATAAATATCTTCTCCCAAAAGGGTAAGTCTCAGCTTTTTATTGATTCCGGCAATTGTAGTGTTCTGCGGAAGCAGTTGGTTCCAAAACGTCTCAATTTTTACGATTGAATTGAGATCTTTTATCTTTGCATCGTCTAAGATTCCGTTCTGGTACATTGAAATCATCAAACCGGAAAGCAATTCTTCGGCCTCGTCCAATTTCCTCTGTTCTTTCGAAAGCAGATCAGTAAGCAAACCATGAATATTTTCAATTCCGCTGAAGGAAAAGCCAGACACAAGATCTCTTTTACCGAAGTTCACTTTCTCTAGTTTCACAGGATTAAAACCACGCTTTACTGTTGAAATCATGCTCATAATCTTCAGAACTTCAGATTCGTAAGTCGTATTTCCTTTTGCTTTAAAATAATCTAAGAGACTGTGAAGGAAGGCGTCGAAATGAGCATCAAAATCAAAAGATTTAGACAGATACAACTCCTGAACTTTATTGAGTTGATCTAAATGCAACTCTAAAGTCTGCCTGCTGTGGTGTACAAGTTCCTGCATTACTCAAAAGTTATCTGTTCAACCTCGTTTCCATCTTTGTCTTTGTACGACATGATTTTTATGCCTTCTGCTTCCATCGACACATGCAGATTGATGAAAAGCTTGTCTTTATCTTCTGCAGCTGTAGTGTTGGGATCAATGTAGATGTTATTCAGCTTGGCATTGACGAGCTTATAATTATTCAGCAAAACAGTAGAAAAAATATCCTTCAGCTCATCGACTTCTGCATCCGTAGTTCCGTCCTGAGGTCTGAAAATCCCTGAATTTAAAGTCTGAATTTTGGTTTTCAAATCAATCTTAATGACTTCGGTCGTAGGAAGTTTTCCAAATTTCTGATCATTAGACTCCAGTTTTTGAAACAGTGTTTTAAAATCATTATTTTGAATCTGCTTCTTTGTAATCTCAGCAATATTCAGTTTCTTTTCTCTGTTGACCAAACGAATTCTGTCATTCAACTCACCAACCAGCTGATCTTCATTAAATTTAAAATTATATTTCGAATCAGAATCTATATCGGTAATCTTGAGAGGAATGTCCATTTTTACGCTGGGCAAAGCATATCTTGGAGCTGTAAAATATTTAAGATATGGATGCTTGGCATATTCTTTTGCGATCGCTACTGCATTTTCGTCTGCTTTTTTACGAGCCTGAATTATCTCATTGTTGAGATAATCCAGGTAATCTGATAATTTAATCATGATCGTAAAATTTGGAATTTACTGAGCCAATATTCCTAAAACTTTCTCCAGTCCGGCTGGCATTTCGTCATTGGTTGCTCTTACTTTCACTCCCAGAGAATATTCTTTTTCAACTTTAATTCCGGTGCTTGAAGATCTTTTGTAAGAAACATCAACACTCAGTTTCACGGGTCCCCAACCACCTGAAGCGCCAACTTTCAAACCAAATTCATCACTTACATTTTTGGTATAAGTAGAATTTAGTTTAACATTGAAATCAACTTCACAAGATTCTATTCTAAAACTCGGAACATTGAGCAAAGCGATAAAAGGAACAGAAAGTTCTACATCTGTGGGAATCATCGGTTCTTCGTCCGGAGTTTCAGTTTCATTAATGTAATCAGGATTCGGCGCATTTTTTTTGTATTTAAAATCTGCCATTCTCAGTTTTTTTGCACTTGCTGGATCATTAGGATCAGAAAGCTCAAAACCAACTTCGTTGATAAAACTTACAGTCGCGATTGAAGCGTTCGACTGTGCTTTCACACAGGCATCCAAAGGTCCGCCGATAATGGTTGCAAAATCTATACTGCCCAACTCTGCTGCGAAATCTGCATTGGCTGCATCAGAAGTTTTGAAAATCTCATCGTCTGCTGCCATTTTTAGAGAAAGCATTTTGAGAACCTCAGCTGATGCGCTTACCAAAGATTTTTCCCATTTTTGATTATAGCTTTTCTTAAATTGCTCTACAATGGCAAGAAGTTCATTTTCCTGAAGCTTATCAAGTTCAGAAATCTGTATTCCCGAGATCTTGTCATAGACGTTTGGGCTAAGCACTTTTTCTACTCCTGATAAAAGGTCGATCAGTTCACTTTTTGTTTTCTTGGTATGGTTAGCTTCCAATACCGATTTTAATGTTTCCATTTGATTTTGTTTTTGGTTAATAATAATTTGCAATACAAATCTATATCACTAATTATGAAAATATTACAGGAATTACACTAATAACAAAAGGTGAAATCACCCTAAATAAAAAAGCAGATTCTCCCTGTGGAAAACCTACTTCTATATTTTATAAATTTACTTGATTTCTTTAGTTCGATTTCTTAGCCTTAATCATTGCTTCCAAAGCATCCCACATTTCCTGCGGAATATCTTCCAGCATATTAAATTCTCCTGCTCCCTGAAGCCATTCTCCTCCGTCGATTGTAACGACTTCACCGTTTACAAAAGATGAAAAATCTGAAACCAGATAAGCGGCAAGATTTGCCAATTCCTGATGTTCCCCTACTCTTTTAAGCGGATTCTTTTTAGCTAAATCAAACTGATCTTTCATATCTCCGGGCAACAGTCTGTCCCAGGCACCCTTAGTAGGAAATGGCCCCGGTGCAATTGCATTAAAACGAATATTATATTTCCCCCACTCCACGGCCAGAGATCTGGTCATTGCCAAAACTCCGGCTTTAGCACAGGCTGACGGAACGACGTATGCAGAGCCTGTCCAGGCGTAAGTAGTCACAATGTTTAAAACCGTTCCCGGTGTTTTTGTATCAATCCAGTGTTTTCCGATGGAAAGTGTGCAGTTTTTTGTTCCTTTTAAAACAATGTCCAGAATAGAATCAAATGCAGAGTGCGTCAACCTTTCTGTTGGAGAAATAAAATTTCCCGCAGCATTGTTTAATAAAATATCAATTCTACCAAATTCTTTCAGGGTTGCTTCCTTCATGGCCTCTACCTCATCCCAATTTCTCACATCACAGGCAACACAAAGTACTCGTCCGCCGGTTTGATCTTCCAGTTCTTTTGCTGTCCCATAAAGTTTTTCTAAATTTCTTGAAGTAATCACCACTTTTGCGCCCAACTGAAGAAAATATTTGGTCATTGCTTTTCCAAGACCGCTTCCGCCGCCGGTTACAATTGCAACTTTACCTTTCAGGGCATCTTCCCGCAACATTGGTTGAGTATACTGATTCATATGTTTTATTTTTCCTAAAAATAATAAATATTAAATGGATAAGATTGAAAATTTAATGATAAATAATGTTACAAATACTATTCTTTAGTTCAGATCAAAAAAAAGCAGCCAATAAATTAATATTGACTGCTTTTTTATTTATGTAAATCTAATTATGACGCAAGAACTGTTCCTTTGAAAGAAAGAGTTTTTGGAGTTTTGCTGTCGCTTGTAGTAACATTTACAGTTTTCACAAAAGCACCTGCATTTGCTGCATTGTAGCTCGCTTCAACAAATCCTTTTTTACCAGGCTGAATTGGAGTTTTTGTATAATCTGCTGTAGTACATCCACAAGATGGTGCTACGTTTTCGATAATTATTGGTTTAGCAGATGTATTGGTGAATTCGAATCTGATTAATTTAGCTTTCCCCTGAGGAATGTTTCCAACGTCAATAGATTCTGATTTCCATTTGATTGCTTCTGCAACTGCCTTTACCAATGTAGTTCCTTCAACTGGAAAAACATTTGCATAAAATGGTGAAAATGCCATCACTGCCAACAACGCTGTAATTTTTAAATTTTTCATGAATATAATTTTAATGTTAAATAAAATGTAGAGAAACTTACCGTTCCTTTTTTGATAATTCAAAGGTAAACCCGATTAGCCAAACAAATTGTTAACTGCTATCAAACATTTGTTAACGAGTTGTTAATAATCAAAGATAAATAGATATTTTTGGATAATATTGCTCCTGTAAATGGAAATAAAGAAACTCAATATTATTATTACTCTTGGTCTGGTGGCTATTATCGGAATATTAATAGCTCAGCTTTTATGGACCAGACAGGCATATAAATTAGAGGACACCAAGTTTAACCAAAAAGTTAACATCGCCCTGATGGAGGTTGTCGACAAAATGTCTGAAGGAAAAACTTCTTTTACAGAAAACCCTGTGCAAATTGTTGCTAACGATTACTATGTCGTCAATATTAATAATGAATTTCACCCTACCGTTCTTGAGCATTATCTCAAGACAGAATTTACAAGATTTCAGATCAATACAGATTATGTCTACGCTTTGTACAACTGCCACAGCGATCAAATGATCTACGGAAAATACATGAGCAGTCATCAGGAAGAACCCAGCGAAAAAGTGATCAAATTTCCTAAACATAAAAATCTCACTTACTATTTTTCCATTCGCTTTCCCGACAAAACTACTTATCTGATTAGCTCACTTCGTTTTTGGTATGTTCTTACATTTGCGCTCATTATTATTTTACTGGTGTACGTATACTCTATTTATACCATTATTCAGCAGAAAAAGTTTTCTGAACTGCAGCGGGATTTCATCAACAATATGACCCATGAGTTTAAGACTCCTCTGTCTTCTATTCTTTTGGCAACAGAGTCGCTGAACAAGCAGGAAATCGTTCAGCAGAATTCCAAACTGCAAACCTATACATCGATTATTATTGACCAAAGTCATAAGCTTAACAATCACATCGAAAAGATTTTGAATATCGCTAAAAATGATTCGGCCGGACTTTCTTTAAAAACCGAAAAAATCATGCTGCTGCAGTTCGTTGAAGAAATTGCCGAGAATATGAAGCAGAAAAATGAAAACCTCAAAATCGAAATCAATATTGAACCGAATACTTCTGTGATTGCAGATCATTTTCACTTTACCAACATCATTTACAACATCTTAGACAACTCAATCAAGTATTGCGAAACGAAACCGCACATCATTATTTCGACAGAAAAAGATTCAAAAGGATTATATTTAAAGTTTAAAGACAACGGAATGGGAATTCCCGCTAAAAGTATACCTTATATTTTTGATAAATTTTACAGAGTCAATACCAATAAAAGCGATGAAATCAACGGTTTTGGGTTAGGACTTTTTTATGTAAAAAAAATCGTTCAGCAACATCACTGGAAAATATCTGTTGAGAACAATAAAGATGCAGGAATTACCACAACTCTGTTTTTTCCGTTTTAAATTTAATAAGTGTAAATAATGGAAAAATCTAAAATTTTATATGCCGAAGATGATAAAACAATCGCTTTTCTTATTCAGGACAGCCTTGAAGCATATTATGAAATTGAACATTATGGTGACGGAAAATCTGCACTTGAAGCCTTTGACTGTAAAAATTTCGACATTTGCCTTTTAGACATTATGATGCCCGAAATGAATGGTTTTGATCTTGCTGAAAAAATCCGCAGTAAAAACACAGAAATTCCCATTATCTTTATTTCTGCTAAAGCTTTAAAAGAAGATAGAATTAAAGGCTTAAAAATCGGAGCCGATGATTACTTGGTAAAACCTTTCAGCATTGAAGAACTGATTCTGAAAATTGAAGTATTCTTAAAACGTTCTAAAAAAACAGAATCCTCATCACCAAAATATAAAATCGGAAAATATCATTTCGATCCTAAAAATTACACTCTGCAGGACTCCGGAAATACAACAACACTTACTCAGAGAGAATCTGAACTGCTCTTATACTTCATCCGTCATAAAAATTCAGTCTTAAAAAGACAGGATATTCTGAAAGCCATCTGGGGAGATGATGATTATTTTATGGGAAGAAGTCTGGATGTTTTCATTTCCCGATTGCGTAAAGTATTTGCAAATGAGGAAAATATCGTCATTGAAAACATCCATGGAATTGGTTTTCGGTTTTCTGAGAAATAAACAGATTTCACAATAATCTTTTATTAAAATTTTCTGATCAACAAATATCTTTTGATTTTGATTAAATTTATCGTTTTCAAAATCTATCCTTCATGAAGAACCCGGGAATTTCATTTTTGATCATTGCAATATTTTTCAGTTTAAACGGTAAAGCTCAACAGTCTGAAAAATTAGTGCAATACGTCAACCCTCTAATCGGTACCGAAAAAATGGGACATACGTATCCCGGAGCAACTGCCCCTTTCGGAGCCATTCAGTTGAGCCCAGAAACAGATACCATTTCTTATGAACTGAACGGAAAATATAATGGTGAAGTCTATAAATATTGTGCGGGTTACCGATACGAAGACAAAACAATTGTAGGCTTCAGCTCTACACACTTCAGCGGAACAGGACATTCAGATCTAGGTGATTTTCTTGTGATGCCGACCGTGGGAAAATTGCAGTTGAATCCAGGAACAGCTTCCAATCCTGAAAGTGGATACAGAAGTAGATTCTCGCACCAAAATGAAAAAGCGGAGGCTGGATATTACAAAGTGAAACTCGATGACCACAATATTTTAGCGGAACTTACGGCGACAACAAGAGTTGGCGTTCACCGTTACACTTTTCCAAAATCAGATCAGGCGCACATTATTTTAGATTTAATGGCAGGAATTTACAATTATGATGGTAAAAACGTTTGGACGTATGTTCGTGTAGAAAACGGAAACACCATTACAGGATACCGGCAGACCAACGGTTGGGCAAGAACCAGAACAGTTTATTTTGCAATGAAATTTTCAAAGCCTTTTAAATCTTACGGTCAGAAAAATTATGACGGGAAACAGTTTTACAATGGATTCTGGAGAAAATTTGACCAAACAAAAAACTTTCCCGAGATCGCAGGAAAAAATCTGAAAATGTATTTTGATTTTGACACCGCTGAAAACGAAACGATTGAAGTAAAACTCGCTATTTCACCGGTAAGTCAGACCAATGCCTTAGAAAATCTGGAAACCGAAACCGGCAATTTATCTTTTGACCAAGTAAGAACACAGACTCAGGAAATCTGGAACAAAGAATTAAATAAAATTGTCGTAAAAGGATCTGAAACTGAAAAAACAAATTTTTACACCGCAATGTATCACACTTTTATCAGCCCGACAACTTACACAGACGTCAACGGAGAGTTTAAAGGTTTAGATCAAAACGTTCATAAAGCGGAAGGTTTCACCAATTACACCACATTCTCAATTTGGGACACTTACCGTGCACTTCACCCATTTTTTAATATCATTCAGCCGAAAAGAAATAATGACATGGTGAAATCAATGATGGCACATTATAATCAGTTTTCGATGAAAATGTTACCTATTTGGTCACATTATGCAAATGATAATTGGTGTATGAGCGGATATCACGGTGTAAGCGTGGTTGCAGATGCAATTATTAAAGGTAATTATAACGGAGATGCAAAAGCAGCGCTGCTGGCCTGTGTAGAAACTGCCAACAAAAGAGATTACGAAGGAATCGGATTGTACATTGACAAAGGATTTATTCCCGCGGAGAAAAGTGGAACTTCGGTTTCCAATACTTTGGAATATGCTTATGATGACTGGGCCATTGCTCAATTGGCAAAACATTTAGGAGAAACCGAAATTTACAGTCAATTTATCAAACGTTCAGGCAACTGGAAAAATAATTTTGATAAAACTGTAGGATTTATGCGCCCACGTCTGGCTGACGGAAGTTTTAAAAAAGATTTTAATGCGCTCAGTACTCATGGACAGGGTTTCATCGAAGGAAATTCTTGGAATTACAGTTTCTTCGTTCCACAAAATCCTGATGAGTTGATTCAACAGATGGGCGGAAAGAAAAAATTTGCTTCAAAACTGGACGAATTATTTACGATGCATTTACCCGATGAATTTTTCGCAGATACTGAAGATATTACGAGAGAAGGAATAATTGGTGGTTATGTACACGGCAACGAGCCTGCTCACCATGTTGCCTATTTTTATAATTGGGCGGGACAACCATGGAAAACACAGGCACAGATCAGACGAATTTTAGAAATGCAGTATAAAGCTACTCCCGATGGATTAGGCGGAAACGATGATGCCGGCCAAATGAGTGCATGGTATATTTTGAGTTCACTTGGCTTTTATCCTGTCGCTCCAGGTTCGGAAGATTATGCGATTGGAAGTCCTGCAATTGACAACGCAGTTTTAAATTTAGAAAACGGGAAAACTTTTGAAATTGAAGTCATCAACCAAAGTCCAAAAAATGTATATGTTGAGAAAATTATTTTGAATGGAAAAGAAATTAAGAATTTTACTTTAAAACATTCAGAGATTATGAATGGCGGAAAATTGATTTTTCACATGAGTGCTAAACCTAAAAAATAAACATACAGTCTGTCATTCTGAAAGAATCTAAATTAGATGTCTGCTCTGTTGAGATTCCTTCGAAAAAACAAATATAGGACAGGAAATCTCTTGCAGATGTCGCCTATTTTTTCCTTTAAAAACTGTTTTCAGCTTAAATTCTAAAACACATCTTCTCTGATATTACGTTTGTGTGTCCTTCCCCATTCGGAAAGTGACATGATAACGGTTTTCAGAGTTTTGCTGTAATCAGTTGAAATATATTCGACTACGACGGGAGTTTGCTCAGCGTGAACAATTCTTTTAACAAAACCATTTAATTCCAAATCTTTCAACTCGTTCGAAAGTACCCTTGCAGATATTCCGGCAACAATTCTTTGAAGCTCATTAAACCGGATATTTCCATGTTCCTGCAAAGCAATAATGATCTTCAGCTTCCATTTGCCACCGATCACATAAAGTGCATCTTCAACCGACGAAAGACTTTGAGAACACCGTTGAGCTGTAAAAGGCTCTTCAAAATCAGTACATTTTTCCATTATTTTAAATTTATAACTAATATAAAGGTTACTACTAACCTTTTGTTCACTACTAACTTTTCACAAGCAAATGTACATAATTTTGTCAGAGAATTTAAAATTTAAAAAAATGAAACAAATTTTGCACATTATCTCAAGTCCGAGAATAGAAGTGTCAGCCAGTAGAAAATTAGGAAATTCTGTTCTTGAAAAGATTCAGGAGAAATATCCTGATAGCGTGGTTAAAGAACGCGATTTGACAAAAAATCTGGTTCCGCTTTTGGAAGACGTTCATATCAATTCCTTCTTTACACCAGCAGAAAGCCGCTCGCCTGAACAGGAAACTATCAACCAGTATTCCGAAGGATTAATTTCAGAATTACAGGAAGCTGACATTATCATTATTGAATCTCCGATGTATAACTTTTCCGTTCCTGCAACTCTCCGCGCCTATTTTGATTATACGTCAAGAGCAGGCTATACTTTTCAGTACAGCGAAAAAGGTCCTGAAGGATTGCTGAAAAACAAGAAATTATATATTGCATTTTCTTCAGGTAACATTTATTCTGAAGGTCCGTATCAGGCTTACGACTCCAATGTTCCTTATGTGAAAAATGTTTTTGGATTTTATGGAGTTACCGACGTGAGCGTTTTCCGCGCAGAAGGTTTATCGATTCCGGGAGTAATGGAAAATGCTTTGGAAAAAGGGATTGAAAGTATTGTGATTGATTAATTTTTGATGATTGTTAGATAATTTACTCTCGCGGATTGAGCAAATTTTGTGGATAGATATGTTTAAAATCTGCTTCATCTGCACAATCAGCGAGATTTAAATTTTGGCTAAAGACAAGATTAATTCTTAAAATAATAAAACGGGCTAAAGCCCGTTCCTATTATTAATTTATTTCGTAATAATTTATTCCTGAACTTCAAAAAGCAATCGCTCCCCGAATTTTTCTTCGTTAATTTTTCCGTTGTCGTACACTAGATTTCCATTAACAAAAGTATGCGTGACTTTAGAGTGAAAATTCGTCCCTTCTAAAGGACTCCAGCCACACTTGTACAGAATATTTTCTTTGGCGACCGTCCAGTTTTCATTTAAATCAACCAAAACCAAATCAGCTTTGTACCCTTCTCTCACAAAACCTCTTTTTTCAACTCTGAAAAGAATTGCAGGATTGTGAGCCATTTTTTCAACGATCTTTTCCAAAGAAATTTTCCCGTTGATGTAATTTTCCAACATCACCACTAAAGAATGCTGAACTAAAGGTGCCCCTGACGGACATTTTGTATACACATTCTGCTTTTCTTCCCATGTATGAGGTGCATGATCTGTTGCAATCACATCTATTCTGTCATCTAAAAGCGCTTCCCAAAGTCCATCTTTATCTTTTTGAGTTTTTACTGCCGGATTCCATTTGATCAATCCGCCTTTTGTACCGTAGTCTTCGTTAGTGAAAGTCAAGTGATGGACACAGACTTCTGCTGTGATTTTTTTATCTTTTAAAGGAATCTCATTTGTGAACAGTTCCATTTCTTTTGCAGTTGACAAATGAAATACATGAAGTCTTGCCCCTGTTTTTTTAGCCAGCTCAACTGCTTTTGAAGAAGATGTATAACAGGCTTCCTCACTTCTGATCAAATGGTGAAATTTTACTGGAATATCTTCGCCGTATTGATCAACATATTTTTGAGTATTTGCTTTAATTGTTGCTTCATCTTCGCAATGAACAGCGATCAGCATTTTGGTATTGCTGAAAATATTTTCCAGAGTTTCAGGATTGTCGACCAACATATTTCCTGTGGAAGAACCTAAAAACAGTTTAATTCCGGGAACATTTCTTGGATTTGTTTTTAAAACTTCATCTAAATTATCATTAGTTCCTCCCATCATGAAGCCGTAGTTGGCATAAGCTTTTTGAGAGCCAATTTCATATTTATCAGCCAATAACTCCTGAGTCACCGCATTAGGCACTGTATTGGGCTGGTCGATAAAGCTTGTAATTCCACCGGCAATTGCAGCTCTTGATTCGGTTTCGATATCACCTTTATGAGTCAAACCCGGATCGCGGAAATGAACCTGATCATCAATGACGCCCGGCAGAAGATATTTTCCTGAACCATCGATGATCTGATCTGCTTCCTCAGAAATATGAGCTTCTATTTTAGAAATCAAATCATTTTCAATAAGAATATCGCTTTCGACAATCTGTCCTTCGTTAACGATTTTTACATTTTTTATAAGAATTTTCATTTTTATTTTTTAGAAATAAAGATTTGTATTGCACAAATTTAATATTTTCAACAATGATTTTTAGACATCAATCAGAAAATTGTGAATTCTAATATTTACATTTGCACTTTAAAAAAATTAATTTGTACAAGAAATTATTAGGGCAAACCGCTGTTTATGGTTTGAGTTCAGTATTGGTGAGGATCTTCCCTTTCCTTATTGCACCAATCGTTACCAAGGCATTCGGACCTTCTGCATCCTCACCTTTTGTGGATTGGTATTCTATTGCGGGAGTTATTACCGTTTTTCTTACCCACGGAATGGAAACTTCCTTTTTCCGTTTTGCTCAGGAAGGTGATATAGATAAAAAAACTTTAGTTTCTACTTCGGCACTCAGCATTTTAGGGATCGGTTTTATTTATCTTATCTTAGGCTACGTCTTCAGACAGGATCTTGCCAACGCCTTTGAAACACCGGATCAGGTTAACTATCTTGTAATTTTCCTTTTTATACTATCTTTTGATGCATTTGCAACCATTCCTTCAGCCGTTTTGAGATTAGAAGGAAAACCGGTAACATACATGCTTTCTAAAGTAATAGGATCATTAGTATATTATTTCTTGGTTGTCTTTTTCATCAAATGGCTTCCTCATTATCCCGAAGGCATTTTTGGACTTAAATATGATCCCGGAATCGGGGTCGGATATGTTTTCATTGCCAATTTGGTACAGAGCATCATCACATTAGCAATTGTAGGAAAAGAATTTGTGAATTTCAGCATCCGGAGATTTGATTTTAAACTTTGGAAAAGAATAATGAGTTACTCATGGCCGGTCATGATTGCTGGATTGGCTGGAATTATTAATCAGACACTGGACCGACAGTTTTTAAAATACTTACTTCCCAAAGAAGAAGCCAAACATCAGATTGGAGTCTATGGTGCAGTTTATAAGATCGCAACGTTTATTACGGTCTTTCGACAGGCTTATCAACTTGGAATCGAACCGTATTTTTTCTCAAGTTTCAAAGACAAGAGCAATCACAAAACGTATGCTGTTTTAATGGATGTTTTTGTCATCTGCAACTGTTTAATCTACATCGGATTGATGGTTAATCTGCAGTGGATTTCAGAAAAATATTTAAAAAACCCACTCTATTTTGAAGGAATTGAAATTATTCCTTTCGTCATGCTCGGAGCTTTATTTTTAGGAATTTATCTCAATCTTTCAATCTGGTACAAGTTATCAGATCAGACAAGAGTTGGCTTATACATTTCACTGATTGGAGCGGCAATTACGATATTCATTAACTTTACTTTTATTCCTGTTTACGGATATTGGGCAAGTGCCTTTGCAGCTTTAATTACTTACACAAGTATGATGATAATCTCCTATATTTGGGGGAAAATACAATATCCCATTCATTACAACATAAAAAAGATCGCAGTATATTTGGTATTATCGATCGCTATTTCCATGATTTCGTTTTATTGTTTCAGACACAATTACTTAATAGGAAACGGAATGTTTATACTGTTCATCGCATTTTTAGTCTACAACGAAAGAACGATGATCAATAAAATTCTTAGAAAATCATAATTTAATTAAACTATATATGAAAATTATTGTTCCAATGGCTGGGCGTGGTTCCAGATTACGTCCACATACTTTAACAGTTCCAAAACCATTGATTCCTATTGCAGGAAAACCAATTGTTCAGAGACTGGTAGAAGATATTGCTAAAGTTGCCGGAGAGGAAATAGAGGAAGTTGCTTTTATTATTGGTGATTTCGGTGATGAGGTAGAAAAATCATTGTTGCAGATCGCAGAAAGATTAGGCGCGAAAGGAAGTATTTATCATCAATTGGAGCCTCTTGGAACTGCTCATGCTATAAAATGTGCTGAAGAATCTATGCAAGGAAATGTTGTTGTCGCATTTGCTGATACACTGTTTCGTGCAGATTTCGTTTTAGATAAAGAGTCCGATGGTGTTATCTGGGTAAAAAGCGTTGAAGATCCATCTGCTTTTGGGGTTGTAAAGTTAGATGAAAAAGGTTTTATTACAGATTTTATTGAAAAACCGGAAACTTTTGTTTCGGATTTAGCGATTATTGGTATCTACTATTTCAACAGTGCTGAGAAATTGATGGATGAAATTAATTACATCATCTCAAATGACATCAAAAATGGTGGGGAATATCAATTGACGCTCGCACTTGAAAACCTAAAAGCCAAAGGAGCAAAATTCAGTTCCGGACAAGTAAATGACTGGATGGACTGCGGAAATAAAAATGCTACGGTAGAAACCAATTGCAAAATCCTTGCGTACGAAACCGAAGAAATGTCTCATTTCGCATCAACTGCTGTTGTAGAAAATTCATTAATCATTCCACCATGCTTTATAGGTGAAAATGTAAAGATTATGAATTCGAAAATCGGCCCGGGAGTTTCTGTTGGAAATAATACGGTGATTATCAATTCAAATATTGAAAACTCATTAATTCAGGAAAATACAAAGATCAATCACGGAAATCTCTCCAACTCAATGATTGGAAATTCTGCACAGTATTTTGGTGTGGCAAGAGAAATTTCACTGGGAGATTACTCTGTTTTGGATTTCCTTAATAAAGATTAATTGCATTAACAAATAAACTGACTTCAGACCACACAAAATGTTTTGTGTGGTTTGGCGTTAATATTGTAAAGTATATATAAAAGAATTTATGAAAAAATGGATCTCGTTATTGCTGGTCACTACGGTTATACTATCCTGTAAAACCAGAAAAAATGCGATGCAAAACGCTTCTGACAATGACAGTATCAAAATAGAAAACGCAGGTGATCAGGATAAAACAGATGATGGAAAAAACATTTCAGACCGATTGACTTTTTACGAAAATATCTATATACATCCGGAATTTAATCAGATGAAAATCAACAGCAAAATTACCGCAGATAATCTCAGGGTAAGCCCCTTGGATGCAACGATCTACATTGAAAGCGACAAAAAAATATGGTCAAACATTAATTTTCTTTTTTTCAATGCTGCGAGAGCCATTATAACACCTGAAGGTATTAAAGCCGTTGATAAATACAATAAAAATTACATAGATTCTGATTTCGAATATTTAAATAATTTACTCAATATTAATTTCATTGATTATAAAACTTTAGAAAAAATCTTATTAGGAAGGACGTTTCTTTTAGTTAGTAACAGAAACTCTGAGATCAAAAAAAATGAAGATGGATATCAGCTCTCATCGATCACTAAACAAAAAATAGTAACCAACGGAGTTGAGCGAGAATATAAACTCAATATGCGTTATTCTAACGATTATGATTTAATTTACGTTAAATTGCAGGATGTGAAATCCGATGATGCTGTAGAAATCGTATATGATCAATGGGAGAGCTTCGACAATAATCTCAGATTGCCACAAAATGTTAAAATAATTATAAAAGGTTCAAAAACGAGTCAGATTGTGCTAGAAAACACGAAATTTGGCTTCACTAAAATGGAAACACCTTATTCAGTTCCAGCCAATTATAAGAAAATTGAGATTAAATGATTAAAAAATTTAGCTTTTTAATAGGAATTTTGCTGTTCTCGTTGCACTTTGGGCAAAAGAAAGAGCAGTTACAGCAACAAAATGCCGAGCTTAAAAAACAAATTGCAAAAATAAATTCTGATTTAGCAAAAACAAGAAATGAATCTAAACTTTCAATTTCTTATCTCACAAGTGTTAATCAGAAGCTGGCCTTAAGAGAAAAGGTTTATAATAACACTCAGAAAGAAAAAAGATTTATAGAAGACGAAATTTATCTTCGTCAGCTCGAAATCAACAGACAAAACCGTGAGCTGTCTGTGTTAAGAAAAAACTACGCTCAGGTCTTGGTCAATGCGTACAAGAACAAAGGAGTACAGAATAAAGTTACATTTATTCTCTCTTCCAAAGGTTTTGGAGAAGCTTTAAGAAGGGTTCAGTATCTCAAACAGTATTCTGACTACCAGGATAAAAAAGCAGCTGAAATTACCAACGCTGCAGTAGAGTTAAAAAAATCTGTAGATAAGAAACGAAAATCTGCGATCGAAAAAGATAACTTGTTGGTTAATCAGCAGAAAGATCTTACAACAATTAGTGCTGAAAGAGCGCAGAAGGAGCAGTTAGTAAATGAGTTTAAAAAGAACGAAACCAAACTTGCCGGAGAATTAAGACAGAAACAAACACAGTCTAAAGCCCTTGAAGGACAGATTAGATCGATCATTGCAGAGGAAATCAGAAAAGCTAAGGCTGAAGAGGAATCTCGAAGAAAAGCTGAAGCAGAAAAAATTCGTTTGGCTAAAATAGCTGCTGAGAGAGAAAAAGCTAGAATTGACGCTGAAAATAAAGCAAGAGCAGAGGCCCTTGAAAGAGAAAGAAAATTAGCTGAAGCTGAAGCTAAAAAGGCTGCAGAATTTGCAGCTAAAAGAGCTGAAGATGAAAGAAAACGTAATGAAGAAGCAGCAAAAAATGAAGCTAGCGCTAAAGATGAAGCCAGAAAAATCGCTGCTAAAAAAGCTTCAGATGAAGCTGCATTAAGATCGAGAGAAGCTACTGCGAAGTTAGCAGCCGCAAGGGCAGCTGAGGCAGCATTAGAAAAGAGAACAGGCGAAGATAAAAAAGCTGCAGAAACAAAAGCCATGACAAATTATGGAGTTTCTACATCGGCAGGAAATAATTTCGCTGCAAATAAAGGAAGATTGGCAATGCCTGCTTACGGTACAATTACCCACCGTTTTGGAAGACAGCCACATCCAGTATTTAAAAATATTGTTGAAGAAAACAACGGAATTAAAATCTCTGTAGCAAAAGGAACTAACGCAAAAGCCGTTTTTCCTGGTGTGGTATCGCAGGTGATGCCAGCTGCGGATGGCACGAAAACAGTTTTAATAAAACATGGAGATTATTTCTCTATTTATTCAAACCTAAGTAGCAACACAGTTTCTAAAGGGCAGCAGGTTTCAGCTGGAACAACCGTTGGTACTGTAGCTCAGGATTTTGACGGTACTTTTACCTTAGACTTCCAGATTTGGAGAGGAGACACACCGGTAGATCCATTAGGTTGGGTTTCAAATTAAAAATATTAACTTTGTAAAAATTTTTTAAAATGTACACACTTACAAT
Source organism: Chryseobacterium kimseyorum (assembly GCF_025971945.1). Taxonomy (GTDB): domain Bacteria; phylum Bacteroidota; class Bacteroidia; order Flavobacteriales; family Weeksellaceae; genus Chryseobacterium; species Chryseobacterium kimseyorum. The sequence continues at coordinate 58,530 of NZ_JAPDHW010000010.1, read as the reverse complement.
ACTGTCATTATCTTGGCAACACATTTTGATCGTTGCGATTATCCTTCTCCTTCTTTTTGGCGGAAAAAAAATTCCGGAACTGATGAGAGGTATGGGCTCTGGGATCAAAGAATTTAAAGATGCTGTAAAAGAAGAAGATAAGCCGGCTCCAAAAACCGACAATCAATCTTCAACAACAAATAATACAGGCAACTAATTCTTAGAAAAGTATGAGTTTTACCGAAACTGCATGGAAAGTCTTCAATACATCAATTGAAGACTACCACGTTTTAGACAATGTTGATACCCCAATAAATAACGCTTTCCCAACTGACAGTTTGGAACGAATTTTGTATGCTAAAAACTGGATTGATACCGTTCAATGGCATTTTGAAGATATTATAAGAGATGAAAATATAGATCCGGTGGAAGCTCTTAAACTGAAAAGAAGAATTGATGCTTCTAATCAACAGAGAACAGATCTGGTAGAGTATATAGACAGTTGGTTTCTAGATAAATATAACCATATTACTCCAAAAACTGACGCAAAAATAAATACTGAAACTCCTGCATGGGCAGTCGACAGATTATCTATACTTGCGCTCAAAGTTTACCATATGTCATTGGAAGCCAACAGAGAATCGGCTTCTGAAGAGCATCGTTTTAATTGTCAAAAAAAATTAGATGTACTTTTAGATCAGAAGCAGGATTTATCTACCTCGATAAGCCAATTGCTTACTGATATTGAAAACGGTGATGTTAAGATGAAAGTGTACAAACAGATGAAAATGTACAATGATGAAAGTCTTAACCCAATCCTTTATCAAAAGGAGCAAAAATGAAACGACAATATTTTTTCGGATTACTCATATTAACTATTACTTCCTGCGCTACAGAAAAACCCAACGTTTCTCCCCTGTCTACCAGTTTTTACAGCGATGCAAAAAAAGCAGAGAATGAAGCGGGAATCAGCAGTATTTCTATCAATATTAGTGAAAATGTAAATGCTGCTGAAATCACCAATTTAATTTCTAGTTTTCCTAAATTCAAAAATACTGCAGTAAATGAGGAAATAAATACTCTGAAATATACTTTACAGAATTACCTGTACGCTATTGATGCAGGAAACGTTTCCGGAAAAAACAAGACTTTTAAAAATCTAGAAAAATCTTACAAAAAAATCCAGAAGCTCAGAAAATATCTAAAAAAAGATGAAGATGAGGTTCTGAACAGATATTTGGTAAGATTAAAAACAAATGTTACATTTATTGAAGATTCAATAAACAGTAAAAAATAACAATTACTCAATGATTAAAATTCAGGCGGAAGCTAATGTCCCAACCGATCACGGGAATTTCCGAATGATAGCTTTTTCTGCAGAATCTACAGACTGGATGCCACACATGGCCATCATCGCAGAAAATACAGATTTTTCAAAACCAGTCAATGTCCGTTTTCATTCTGAATGTATAACCGGCGAAGTTTTTCACTCTCAAAAATGCGAATGCGGACAGCAACTTGATGCGGCAATGAAGTACATGCACGAAAATGGTGGTATCATTGTTTACCTGAGGCAGGAAGGTCGTAATATAGGAATTATCAACAAACTGAAAGCTTACTCTCTTCAGGAACAAGGTTTTGACACTGTAGAAGCTAATCTGAAATTAGGATTGCCTGCAGATGACAGAAATTTTTCGGTTGCCGTTGAAATTCTTAAAATTCTAAACGTAGAAAACATTAATCTTCTGACTAACAATCCTGAAAAGGTAAAATTCGTGGAACAGAGTACTATTAATTTGAATTCAAGAATTCCTCTGCAGATTCCAGCTAATGATTCTAGCCGGGGATATCTTCAGACTAAAAAAGATTATTTCGGGCACCTCCTGGACGAACAGGATTAAAAAAGCTCTAACTCAATAAAAAAGCAAAGCTCCGGAAAAAATTCCGGAGCTTTTTAATTATAAAAAACTGAAAAGATATTTGTAAATTAATTTTTTAATTTAATTTTAGCTTCGTCAATTCCGTAATACTTAACCACAGCATTATAATCATTATGATCTACGTTACTTCCGCTGCTTTTACCTGTTTTTGCCGGAACTACCACTACTCTGAATCTTTTACCTGCATAATAAGTAGAGTTACTGTCTAAGTTTAATGTAGGTGTTGAATTTACATTAATCTGTATATCAAATTTGCTGAAATCAAAAGAATAGTCAACTTCGTCATTAGTTGCATTATCTACAAAAAACGTGTAGGGTAATAATCTCCAGATAGGTGAACCGTTTGCAACTCCTGTCTGCATATAAATTAAAACAACATCAGATTCTACAAGAGGAGAGTTAAACTCATCAGAGAATTGATATAGATTGCTTGTTGATCTAGAAAAAGTAGGAGCAATATCGTATGCTGTAGCATAAGTATCTTCAGTCACAACTACATCTTCATTATCGTTATTATCGCAGCTGAATATGAATAGACTAACGAACGCCAGCATCAAAAGTGGAAGAAATTTTCTCATTTTATAAAATTTAATATTATTAGTAACTAAGCCGAATCAAAACATATACCAAAAAACTGAAAAACTTTGTTTATGCTGTTTTTTTTAATTGTATTTTTGTTCTTATTCAAAAATCATGAACAAAGTAGGTTTTCAATTACTCTTCATTATACTGTTTATCAACTGCCAGGTTTCAGCACAATATCAGCCGAAAAACATATCTCAGTCAGATCAAAAGAAAGCTCAACAGTGGGTTGAAAAAACTTACAAGTCTCTTTCTCAGGACGAAAAATTGGGTCAGCTCTTCATCGTTGCATTATATACCAATAAAGACGAAAATCATATCAATCAGGTAAGAAACATCGTCATCAATGATAAAATTGGCGGACTCATTCTGATGCAGGATGATGCCGCAAGAGAAATCAATTTAGTGAATGAATTTCAGCAGAAATCAAAAGTTCCTTTGATGATTGGGATGGATGCTGAATGGGGACTGTATCAAAGAATTGCCACAGCATATAAATTTCCGTGGGCGATGACACTGGGAGCAATTCAGGATAAAAATCTGATTTATCAGATGGCTGCAAAAATTGCTGAAGACTGCAAAAGAATGGGTATCAACTGGGATTTTGCTCCGGTTGTAGATGTTAATACCAATCCAAACAATCCGATTATCGGGAACAGAAGTTTTGGCTCTGAAGTTTTCAACGTTACTCAATCTGCACTTTCCTACTCTAATGGATTACAGGATAACATTATTCTGGCAGCGATAAAGCATTTCCCAGGACATGGTGATACCAATACCGATTCACATTTGGATCTTCCGGTAGTTTCACACAATTTAGAACGGTTAAATTCCATCGAATTGGCACCTTTCAAAGCCTTAATGGATAAAGGAATTGGTGGCGTGATGGTTGCACACCTTTACGTTCCAAGCTTAGAATCGGGAAAAGGAATTCCTGCATCGATTTCAAAAAACATTATTACCGGTTTACTAAAGGAAAAATTCGGATATAAAGGTTTGATTATCACTGATGCTTTAAACATGGGAGCTGTTGCCAACAAATACAAACCGGGCGAATTGGATGCATTGGCTTTCAAAGCAGGAAATGATATTATGCTTTTTTCCCAAGGGGTGGCTGAAGGTAAAAAACTGATTCAGAAAGCGATTGACAATGGAGAAATTTCTCAGGCACGAGTGGAAGAAAGCGTAAAGAAGATTTTACTAACCAAATATTTTTTAGGTTTAAATCAATACAGTCCAAAAAAACCTGAAAACGTTAATCAGGATATTAATAATGATTCGCATAAACAACTTGTTCAAAATCTTTATTCAAATGCTTTAACGTTGATAAAAGACGAGAAGAAATTACTTCCTCTGAACTGTAAAAACACCTGTTACTACGTTCCGTTAGAAGAAGCTCCTTACCAGACTTTTGCCAATCAACTGAATTTAAATTCTGCTGTCATCGTTAAAAAAGCATCAGAGATCAAAACAATTCCTGCAAATTCTACGGTGATAGTGGGCTTACATAAAGATAATTCGACAGCTTACAAACCTTATAAAATTTCGGGTGAATCTAAAAAGGTTTTGGCAGATTTAAAGAAAACCCAAAATGTAATTTTAAATGTTTTTGGAAGCGCTTATGCCTTAAAAGATATCGACTTAGCTAAAATATCGACCGTTTTGGTATCTTATGAAAACAACGACGACTCGATGACTGCGGCGGCAAACGCCATCAATGGTAAAACAAAAATTTCAGGAAAACTTCCGGTCCTGGTCAATGACCAATTGAAGCCTGGAATGGGAATTATCTTGGAAGGCTCTTCTTCTTATAAAAACCAGTAACCATGTCGAAAACTATAAAAATATTCTCAGTTCTTATTTTATTTTTCTCTTTGTACGCAAAGGCGCAAAAAAAATTCGAAGCAACTCTTTATTTTTTGGATGGAAGCAAAAGATCAGGAAAATTAACTGAAGTGATGGACAGAGATTCAAAATTAATTTTTATAGAAAATGGTTCAAAGAAAAGAGAGAAAATTAAGGTAAAATCACTGGACAAAGTTGAGTACGTTAATCCGGAAAACAGCCATGAACCTATTACAGTGGAACTGAGAGAATGTGTATTTTACACATCCAAAAAACCACAGACAGAATACTGCTGGCTCAAAAAAGTCCACACTGGGGAAGTCTCTGCTTATATTACTTATGGCACAGACGGAGGAATCAGAAATGCTCATCATTATACGGTAACACCTTCTTATCTGGTCAATGTTTTTTTTCAGTATAAAAATGAAAAACCACAACTGATATACTTTCACAATTCAACCTGGACTCCAAACAAGAAAAAAATCATTAAAAGACACGTCAGAAATTTCTTCAAAGATATTTGTCCCAATTTGGTAAGTGATTTTGAAGAAGACAAAATCGAGATGAAAACCAATACAGGAATTCTTATGGAATATTACGAAAAGAACTGTCTATCAAACCAAAATACATCTAAAATATAAAATGAAAATCGGAATACTTTGCTACCCAACATACGGCGGAAGCGGAATCGTGGCAACAGAACTCGGGATGTCTCTCGCCAACAAAGGCTATGAAGTACACTTCATCAGTTCGGCACTTCCTGCAAGATTAGATATTACCAATCCCAATATTTTCTTTCATAAAGTAAATGTTCAGACCTACCCGCTTTTCCAGTATCAGCCTTATGATATTGCGTTGAGCTCAATGATTTACCGTGTTGTAAACTTATATAAATTAGATTTACTTCATGCTCATTACGCGATTCCTTATGCCTATGCAGCGTTTACGGCGAAACAGATGCTTAAGGAAGACAATAACGACATCCCTTTGGTGACGACACTTCACGGTACCGACATTACTTTGGTGGGGCAGCATCCAAGCTATAAACACGCGGTAGAATTTTCTATCAATCAGTCAGATGCGATTACTTCCGTTTCTGAAAGTCTGAAGAAAGACACCCTGCAGTTTTTCCATATTAAAAAAGAAATTCAGGTCATTACAAATTTCATTGACAATACAGAATTTGAAGACCTCAACGAATGCCAGCGAACCCAGTTTGCAAGTGCAGATGAGAAGATTCTGATTCACGTTTCCAACTTAAGACCGGTAAAACGTGTGGACGAAGTATTGCAGATTTTTAAAAGTGTCGAAAAGAAGGTTAAATCTAAATTAATCATCATCGGTGAAGGTCCCGACATGGAAAAAGTGAATTCATTTTTGGAGGAAAACCCGGAATTGATTTCAAAAATCCGTCTTCTGGGAAAAGTGAATGATTTGTATAGAATTTTAAGGCTTTCGGACGTCTTTTTATTGCCGTCTGAGCAGGAAAGCTTCGGTTTGGCAGCGTTGGAGGCCATGGCAGCAAACACGCCTGTAATCAGTTCAAATGCTGGTGGAATTCCTGAAGTAAATATTCAGGGTGAAACAGGATTTTTAGCAGAGATCGGAAATGTTGAGGCAATGAGCAATTACACCATCAAACTTTTAAGCAATGAAGAATTATTAACTCAAATGAAGATTAACGCTAAAGAACAGGCGATTAAATTTGATCTTAAAAATATTCTTCCCATCTACGAGGAGATGTATAAAACGACGATTGAGAATTTTAAGAAGGAGCCGGCAAAGGCTTAAAACTTAAATAATATAGAATCAAAAATCAGAGCCTTACCGCTCTGATTTTTTTTTGATTAATTATCTTCAAAATCTTCGTACCAGAATGTTGGAAGATTGCCGATACAACCTGAAGATCTTCTTACTAAGACGCAGAAACCTTCTCTGCCTGCTGAAGGTTCATTGCAGGATGCAGGAAGGTTCAGATAAAAAAAGTTTGAACATCTGAGGAATTTCTTCCAATTAATTTTTCAAACTTAAATTTTTCCTAAATTAGTGGTAACACAAATCACCACCGATGAACGAAAAGTTATTACAATATCTTTGGAATTTCAAAGTATTCACCCATTTCAACTTCCGTGATCTCAGCGGAAATCCTATTGAAATATTAGATTTCGGGAAGTGGAACAAAGATTCCGGGCCGGATTTTCTGATGGCAAAAATCAAAATAAACAACGTTATTTTAGCAGGAAATATAGAACTTCATGTAAGATCTTCCGATTGGATTTTCCACCAACATTCTAAAGATCCCAACTACGATAATATTATACTTCATGTCGTTTTTCAAAATGATGCAGACATTGATGAACTCAACAGGAAAAACATTCCAACTTTGGAATTGAGAAATCATATTGATGAAAATATTTTTACGAAGTATGAAAAGCTGTTGAAAGAAAGTCAGTTTATTGCGTGTGAAGATATTTTTAATCCTCATAAAATTCCTGTTCATTTTCATGAAGAAAGTTTGCTGACAAAGCTTGAAGAAAAATCTGAAGAACTTGAAAAAGACTTAGAAATTCATAAAAACAATTATGAAGCTGTCCTGTTTCACAGCCTCGCCTATGCCTTTGGACTCAAAGTAAATGCGCATCTTTTTAAACAGATCGCAGAAAGCATAGATTTTACGGTCTTCAATAAAATCAGACAGAATAAAACACAAGTTGAAGCTTTGCTGTTTGGAATTTCAGGCTGGCTTGAAAAACCGGAAGACGAACAGATGAAAATCTGGAAAAGAGAATTTGAGTTCCTAAAAACCAAATTTGATCTGTCTGATTTAATTATCCGTCCGAAGTTTTTACGATTAAGACCTCCTAACTTCCCTACCCTGCGTCTGTCGCAGTTGGCAGATCTTTATTACCAACATCAGAATTTGTTCTCGAAGATTATTAATGCTAAAAATACGGATGAACTACTGGGAATTTTTACTCATGTAAAGGCTTCAGAATATTGGGATCATCATTTTAATTTCGGTAAGCTTTCACCTGTTGATCAGCCCAAAGTTTTGACTAAAGATTTCATAGAACTGATTATCCTTAACAGCATTTTACCTTTAAAATATACATACCACAAATATCACAACGAAGAAATCGCGGATGAAGTTCTGGCATTTTACAGAGAACTTTCTGCTGAGAAAAATTCAATCGTGGATGGATGGAAAAATTTAGGTTTAAAAATAAAAAATGCTCTGCAGACCCAAAGTGTGATTTATCATTACAAAAATTACTGCACACCGAAAAATTGCTTAAATTGCAGCATAGGATTTAAAATTTTAAAAGAAAGCAATCATGTTTGATAATCTGCGTCATAAGATGGAAAGAGAATGGTTTGGAGTACTCACAAGAATGGGCGCTAAGCTGGGAATTCCTGTTTCTAAACTGCGGGTTTTCTTTATTTACTCTACCTTTGCGACGGCAGGTTTTTTCTTTTTAATCTACCTCGGATTGGCTTTTACCCTTTGGATCAAAGATATTTTTATCACCAGAAGACCGAGTGTTTTTGATTTGTAGTTTATATTGCAGTCAGCCTTAAATTTGGTTTATAAATAAAAGTCAACAATCAACCTATTACAATTACTCATGGAATTTTTACAGATTACCTCACCTGACGATTACCGCGTACAGCAGATTTACGACTCTTATGCTTCCAGTTTTCCTGAAGATGAAAGGCGTGATTGGTATAAGTTTGTGCGGTTGTTTGAGCATCCTCAAGTAAAAGTGATATCGGTTTTAAATGAATGTGAAAACATTGGATACCTTGTCCTTTGGGAACTGAAGAGTCATATTTTCGTAGAACATTTTGAGGTTTTTGCTCAGTTTAGAAATCAAAAACTGGGTTCTCATATCACCGATTATCTGTTTAAAAATTATCCCAGAATTATTTTAGAAATTGAACCTCAACATTTAAATGAGGATTCTAAGCGACGTTTTTCGTTTTACCAGAGAAACGGTTTTCATCTGATTGATGAAATGTACATTCAGCCCAGCTATGGTGAAGGAAAAAAACCGCTTGAACTTTGGCTATTATCCAATTACCATCCGGAAAATCTGGAAGAATTGAAAGATGAAATTTATGACGTTGTTTATCATTAATGTGAATCGCTTTGCTACTCTCCGCTTAATTTATTCAGCTTAGAATATTCTACAAATGCAGTTTTTAATTCATATGCTATCTCTGAAGGTTTGAAAGTTTTTCTGAATCTTTTTGAAAGATGATTTACTCGCTCGGCATAGTAGAGGAAATGGTCAATGCCTTCTTCATTCATCCCATATCTTTTTAGAAAGTTCAGATCGATTTCACTTTTAACTCTTTTTAAAAAATCCTGAGTTTCTCCAAATGTCGGTGCTGTAATTTTAGGAGCGGACGCTTTTTTGATTAAACGTACTGCTTCGCCAATCACATTAATCACGTTGACCTGACCTGCATTAAAATCATGACCCTGAAAAGTTTTGGGAATCTCATTTTTTGCAATTGGTTCAGAAATTGGCGATTTTATATATTCTTCCATCGAAGATTTCAGTTTGGCAACTTTCTTCGAATCATTCAAATGCTGATTATCTTTTTCCAAATTTCCTGTTGGTCTGTATTCTATTTTCACCTCAGGAATTAGTGTTTCTGCTCTTAAAAGCATAACGTTCATCGGATTGGTAAAACTTTCTTTTTTAATGATCTTGTCTGTACGGTAATAACTTTCTTTCACGAAACGAAGTTCATCATTCTCATCAGCTTCAATGGTGAAATTCCCCGAAACATCACTTACCGCCTGGATATTTTTAGTAATATTTAAAACAGAAACGGCACTCATATTCACATGCTCCTCATCTGTTATGTTGCCGGAAACTTTTTGTTGTGCAAAAACTTGCGCAGTCATAAGAGAAAGAGCGGCAATAGAGGTTTTGATAAAATTATTTTTCACTTGTTGGAAGTTTTGGTGTGATCTATACTGCTGTTTTTTAATCTGTCGACATAGATGGGGATTAAAGTTTCGATATCCAGCATCGCTTTAGACAGATTTCGCTCTTTAATTTCCGATGAGATGTCTGGCTTTATGATAAAACTAAATTCTAAAAATTCCGAAATCCTCTCAGCCGGAATCTCAGATTCTGTAAAGTACTCATCATCAATCCGCTTACGGAGCCAGCTGATTTTATCCTGTACATCTTCATATCTGTACCATCTTTTCTGCCTTCTCGCTTTACCACTGATCAAATCATACACTGCCTGTACATTTACAGAACCTAAAGCTGCGGCAACGAGAACCTTTTTCAGTTCTGCCGGAACTTCCCGTGGTTTTTCCGGTGGTTTGGGAAGTCCTATATCTTTCTGAAGTTTGGCGACTTTATCTTCTCTGGCTAGTTTCCTTGAATCTTTATTTAAATCTCCGGAAAGGTCAAGAATTTCGACGGACTCAATTTCCTCAGGAATTCTCAACAAAACAACGTTCATCGAAGAATTCAAATCAAATACACGCCTGGAAGATCTTTCATATCCTGCTTTAGAGAATCTGATTTCATCATTAGCAGAAGCTTCTATTTCAAAATTCCCATTCGCATCGCTGTATGCTTTTTTATCATTAGAAATATTAACCACCAAGACACTGGTAATCACCAGATCATTTTCGCTAACGGTCTTCCCCGAAATTTTCTGCTGAGAAAATATCCTGACAGAAATCAGAATCAACAGTACAGCGAAAATTTTGCAAGACAGCCACGGCATCTATTTATTCCTGTTTTCTAAGCGTTTAACATATTCAGGAGCAGCTTTTTCAATTTCAAACAAAGCTCCAGTGATATTTTCATCTTTTATATGGTCTAAACTGATCGGATACTGCAGATATGCAAAACCTAAAAACTCTTTGATATTATCTTTGGGAATATTCAGTTCTGCAAAATAATCATCATCAGTTCTGCTGATCACCCAATTCATATACCTGGATGCATCTTCAAATTTATATAGAGATCTCATACGGCGTGCATCACCACTCAGCATTTTATACAGTTGAAAGATATTCGGAATTCCTCTTGAAAAAACCGTTTTCCATGTAGGAACGACTTCTCTCTGTACTGCAGGAGCTTTGGGCAGACCAATACTGTTTTGGAGCTCAACACGTCTGTCAACTTTTGCAAGTCTTCTGGAATCTGATTTTATATCTCCGGAAGTATTAATAATTTCCACCTCTTCTATTTCTTCAGGAATTCTGATTAACGTTATCTTCAAATCTGCTTCAGGGTCGGTCACCTTTTTAGAAACTCTTTCGTATCCTACCTTTACAAAACGCAATTCATCATTGGAAGAACCTTCAACCGCAAAATTACCTGTGGCATCGCTATACGTTTTTTTATCATTTGAAATATTGACAACAAGCACAGAGCTGATGACCATATCATTTTCGCTCATTACTTTACCGGAAATCTTCTGCTGTGCAAAAAACAGATTACCTATAAAAAATAGGAGGATCAGCAACTGTCTCTTCATCGAAATTCTTTTTTATCATTTGTGTTTTTTTACTTTTGCGTTTGTGGTGCTTTGTAAGCGGAAATTCTGGATAAAACAGCCCGCTGAAACCTCATCAGATCTGCATCGCTTACAAAACCGTATTTTAAAATACTTCTCCGTTCAAAACCTCCTGCAATTACATAGCTGATGAAATGCTGAACCTGAGAATTTTCTATTTTTAAATCATTAAAATACTGATAACCAAGAGCTGTCACCAAATAATTCATAAAATCAACATCATCCCATTTATCTTTCACTTTCCCAATAGCAAAGCCCTGACCTTTTGGCTGTACGAATTCACCCGGCTTTGCAGCAAGTATTCTAGGATCAGATTTCTGCTTAATATAGACCGCTAAGTCCTTTTTCAGTTTTTCAACCTTTTTGGGTGGATTTAAAGTTTTGGTGTCGATTTTCAGATCGCCGGTCAAAGATTTTTTGATTTCAACTTCATCAATCAGCTGTGCACTTCTGATCAGTTTGATATTGATGGGAGAATCAATATTATCTTTGGTAACATTGGTATTTACGCGGTCATAGCCGATTTTTATAAAACGCAGATTATCTCCCTGCCTTCCGGAAATCATAAAATGTCCGTCGCGATTGGTGGTGACCCTTTCATCCGTCCGGATATTAATTACAGTAACGTCAATCATTTCCAAATTATCTTCAGAAGTCACCTTCCCAAAAATATACTCCTGGGCATTGGTACTGACGAAGAAAAATAAGGATAAAATAAAGAGTAATTTTAATTTCACAGACTATTGTTTTATTGAGCAAAACTAAAGTAATTTTTACTGTAATTCAGAAGTTTAACCACCGTTAACGCTTTTAGTATTTTTTTTGGAATTTTTCTTTTTGAAACTGTTAAAAACCATTCTCAAATTGTTAAAATTTTAATTAAATTGCAGATTCAATATCATAGTTACATGGCATTTATCTGACTGCAAATTTTTTAACTCCAAAAGAGACAAAAGATTTTGATGTCACATTTAGATATTTAAAAGTTTGCAAAATGTAAATTTCTCAGATCATCATTTATCAATTTTTGTAATACTTTACACTTTTACGGTAGAAATAAATTCTACTATTTTTGTTTCGAACAATGAATCAATCTCTTTAAATATGAATAATTCTTACACGGTCATCAATGCCTCTGCAGGTTCAGGAAAAACCTATGCACTCGTACAGCGGCTTCTGATGATTTGCCTTAGATATCCCAATCAGCAGCATTCCATCCGTAATATTTTGGCTTTAACTTTCACCAACAAAGCAGCGAACGAGATGAAAGAGAGAATTCTATCGTGGCTGGGGAATTTTGTTGCCCAGAATTATGCTGAGAATGCAGATTTAAAAAATATTCAAACGGCTTTTGAAAGCGAAGGCGTAAAAATCACGATTGATGAACTCCACCACAGGTCAAAAAAGCTGTTGGATTATATACTTCATAATTATTCAACATTAAATATCGGGACAATTGACCGTTTTAATTCGCGGCTGGTACGAAGTTTCTCTTATGAATTGGGCTTAGCTAAAAATTTTAATCTTGAAATTGATGCAGAACCATTTCTAATTGAAGCAGTCGACAAAATGCTCGATCAGATAGGCGAAAACGACAGCATTTCAAATTCGTTTATGGATTATGTGGATTACAGTCTTGAGAATAATGAACGGATTAATTTAAATAAAAACCTTTACGATTCGGCAAAAGAATTTGTAAAAGACATTCATTACGAGCATCTTAAAAACAACAAAAGTTTTGACGACAGCAAATACGAAGACATTAAAAATACGCTTCGAAAAGAAATTGTGGCCAACAGAAAACGTTCAGTAGAAATCGCTACCGAATCTGTCGAACTTTTTAAGTCAAGAAATATTGAAGTTGATGATTTCTCACAGGGTAAAAATGGGATTGGCGGATTTTTTACTAAAATTTTAGACTTTTACAACAAAAAAAGACCCGGATTTCCCTTCCCTGCCAATGAAGAAAGCGCTCTAAACAATATTCAAAAAGGCGCAGCAACAAAATCTAAACATAAAGATGCAGAGATTTTTGAAATTCTCGACTCGCTTTTGACAAACAGAATGCAGTTGATCCTTTTATTTATTGAAACTCAGAAAAAGGAGAAAATCCTATCAGCATTACTTCCTCTGAAAGTTAATAAAGACATTCAGGATGAGCTGAAAAAAATTGAAGACGAAAATGACTTGGTTCTTCTTTCAAAATTCAACATTCTCATCAACGAAAATCTTAAAAATGAACCGTCTGCATTTATTTATGAAAAAGTAGGTTCGCAGTTTCAGCATTATTTCTTTGATGAATTTCAGGATACCTCGGAGCTGCAGTGGCAGAATTTCATGCCGTTGAGAGATCACAGTGTTTCTACCGAAAACACATCGTTTACATTGGTGGGTGACCCAAAACAGAGTATTTACCGTTTCCGTGGTGGTGAGAGTAAACTGATGCTCGATATTATTAACAAAAAAGAAATTTCACCGAAAGAAGCTGAACTGTTGGTTTTAAAAGATAATTGGCGAAGTGCGAAAAATATCGTTCAGTTTAATAATGAGCTCTATCAATTTCATTCAAAAGATTTGGAAGAAGAGCATAAAAACATTTTCGGAATTGATGCTGAGCAGAATTCTAAATCTAAAATCGACGGGCGCGTCAAAATCAATTTAATTGAAAACCTTACCAAAGAAGATTTCTACAATGATGTTTCTGAAAAAATGCAGAAAGACATTCAGGAATGTCTGGATAATGGTTTTCGTTTTTCAGACATCACGATTTTATGTCGCGGAAACTTTGATATTTTCAGCTATTCTCAGAAATTAGGGAATCTGAAGGTCAGTTACCGAGGTGAGACAACAAATATCAAAACTATTTCTGATAAAGGATTAACTTTAGAATTATCAAATACTTTACAGGCTGTCATTCAGTTTTTCAGATGGGAAACCAATCCGAAAAACAAACCTCATCTGATTATGCTGATGTTCTATCTGAACCGTTTAGGAAGAATTACAATGGCTGATTTCAGTTTAGAAATAAAAGAAATTCTGGCAATCGATTCTCACGAAGAAATCTCAGAGTTTATCCAAAATAAATATGCTCTAAAACTGAAACAGGACAACTTTCCGAAATTTAATCTCTACAATTTTGTTGAATACTACATCAACGAATTTGCAGTAGAAAACAAGGAAACTGATTTCTTATTAAATTTCCTAGAAATGCTTTTCAACTTCACCCAAAACGCAGGAGCAAGCACAAAAGAATTTTTGAAATATTGGGATGAGGAGGCTTCAAAACATACCATTCAGGCATCTGAAAATATTGACGCTATTCAGATTATGACAATTCATAAAGCAAAAGGACTTGAGTTTCCCGTTGTTTTTATTCCTTTAGAAAATAAAAATTCGGACAGCCAGTTTAACAATTGGTTTGATACGGATGGTGATGAAGCTTTAAAATCTGTAAACATCAATCAGTTTAATAAAAATCTTGAAGCGTACGATCCTGAGATTGAGAAATTTAACCAGATAAATTCTTATAAAAATTTTGTAGACCGACTGTGTCTGCAATATGTGGCGACGACGAGACCTGTAGAACAGCTATTCTTCTATCTTCAGAAAGCCAATAAAACCTCAAATAATCTTGAAATTCTGGACTTCATCCAATCGAAAAACGCCGAAAATCTGGATGAGTTTGATTTGTACGAGACCACCCCTGAAATGCTGGTAAAACACAGCAAACACAAAACGTCGACGTACAAAACCAAGGACATTGAAAATCTGAATAATAAGTACGAAAAAAGTACTTCGATAAAAATTGCGACCCCATCAAAAACTTATCAGGAGCGAAATAAAAAAGTGCGCACCGGAATTTTTGTGCACGAACTTCTATCAAAAATAAATACCGAAAAAGACATTGCAAAAGTCTTAGACAGCTACACGCTGGAAGGTCAGATTACTTTGGCAGAAAAGGAAGAAATAGAAAATGATTTAAAAGAAATTATCTCAAAACATTCGGAATTTTTTGATGAAAAATGGGAAGTGATTAATGAAAAAGACATTATGATTTCTGAACGTGGAATCAGCAAAATCTACCGTCCCGACCGTATTCTGAAAGGTACTGAAGGTTGCATTATCGTAGATTTTAAAACCGGACAGGAATCTGAAAAGAATGACAGACAGATTGAAACGTATAAAATTGTGCTTGAAAGTTTGGGAATGAAGGTTTTGAAAACACAGTTGATCTATCTGTAGAACAATTTTTCAGTATTTATTTGAATCATTTCTACTTTATATAAACAGTATCGGCGGGGCCTTTGGCCCCGCCGATACTGTTTATGCTAAAAAATTAAATTAAGCTGTCGCGTCCGCCACAAAAACTCTTTTTGCCAACTCCTGATCAAAAAGATATAAAGCCGAAGGGTTGTCGCAAACCATTTTGATTTTCGTTACATACTGTGATGCGCTAGCCTCCTCTTCCACTTGCTCGTTGATGAACCACTGTAAGAAAGAAGTTGTAGCAAAATCTCCCTCGTCATTTGCATTTTTTACAATGTTAAAAATGCTTCTGGTTACTTTTTTCTCGTGCTCCAACGCTTTTTCGAAAATATCAACTGCATTTTCGAAAACATGTGGTGGTTTTGCAATTTCGCCTACGATAATTTCGCCACCTACATCATTCAAATAATCAAACATTTTATCTGCATGCATCAATTCTTCTTTGCTCTGAACTCTGAAGTAATTGGCAATTCCGTCTAAGTCTTTTGCAGAAAACCATGCAGACATTGAAAGATAATATTGAGCAGCATATTGCTCGTGAGATATTTGTTCGTTTATTAACTGTGCTATTTTTTCGCTTACCATAATTAAAATTTATACTCAAAATTACGCATTATAAGGCGAATTGAAAAGTTTTAAGCTAAATTTAGATTTAGATTGAATACAAAAAAGGATGGAATTGCTTCCATCCTCATAACATTAAAAAATCAAAAATTATAAACTATCAGTTTACTTGGGGCTGAGTTGCCGGCTTCAAACCGTGTCTCATTTTTCTGTCGCCTTTAAAACCTTTTTCTTTCATCATTGCTCTTCTTTCTTCCATTTTTGCTTTTTTACCGGCTTGCCATTTATCATATTGTTCCGGCGATAGAATCTTCTTCATATCATTATCCATCTGCTGTCTTTTCGCTTTCATCTGTTCCATCTTTGCTTGTCGCTGTTCTTTGTTTTTTTCAAAGTCATTCTTCATTTCTGCTTTTCTCTTTTCATGAAGACCTTTAATCTGAGCAACCTGACTTTGGTTCAAATTAAGTTCTTTCTGCATCTCAGCCATCCTTTCCTGTTCCTTCTGCTGCATTTTCTGCTTCATTTCCTCTCTGTTTACTTTTTTATCCTGAGGAACCTGTTGAGCCATTGCAAAACTTCCCATTCCGATAAACGCTATTGCTAATACTAATTTTTTCATTTGTTTTAAATTAATTAATTGGTTTCTTATATCTATTGGATAGGTAATTTTAAGCAAAGTTAAATACGAAATTCATAAAAAATGTTAAACTTTACTATTAATATTTTTATAATTTTTATTAAATAAAAAGAGATCAGGCAATAAAACCTGATCTCCACACCACTCAAATATAATATATGAAAACTAATTTTTTACTAAGCTGTTTCTAAATCCACCAGCGCTTCTTCCCTCACCTCTTTTATTTTCCTGTCTCGGTGAACTGTTTTGAATTCTCGGACTTGAACTTTCATTTCTTTGCTGAGATCTGAAGCCTCCATTTCCTCTTGTTCCTCCATTTTCAGATCTTGGAGTTGGAGTAGCAACTCTCGGTGCACTTGCTTCAGCATTTCTGTTATTTCTGAATCCTCCTGAATTTCCACTTCCTCTTACACCATTATTTCCGTTATTCTCACGCACTCCACCGTTATTATTTCTAACTCCATTATCAGAACTTCTAAATCCTCCACCATTTCCGTTATTGCCTCTCACTCCATTTTGACTTCGGAATCCACCAGAATTATTATTCCCGTTTCTAAAGCCAGAATTTCTAACCACATTTAAAGTTGGATTGTCATTTCTTCTGAAGCTACTTCTATCTACTCTGTACACATTGATATTTACATTTCGGTATCTCGGCATTACTCTAAATCTCGGTGTATAGTAAGTTCTTCTGTAGTTTTGGAAATACGCAATCGGACTTTGTCTGTGGTAATAATTGTTTTGGAAAACAACAAATACTCTTGGTCCTAAAATTCTTTCCATTGCATAGAATCTGTCATAATACCATCTGTCTGGGTTATATCTGTAGAAATTATTCCAGTTAGAAAAGCTTGAGTACAGATTGTTCAGATATAAAATCTGGTCGATTTGCCAACGGTTTAATCTGTTTTGCTGAAAAAAGACATTCCAGTTGATATTGACAATACTATTTCTGTAATCGCCGTACTGACTTTGATAATAATCTTGAGGATAATAATCCTGAGGATAGTTGTAATAATAGTCATCCGGAAAATAATTTTCATCATCCTGATCAGAGTAATATCCGTCATTATCTCCATAGCCATCATTGTATCCGTTGTTTGGATATTGCTGAGCAAACGACAAAGTCGCTAAAGTCAAAGCAAATCCCAAAAGTATTTTTTTCATTTCTATAATCATTAATTGGTTAAATATAGCAGAACTTTCATTCTTGTCTTTTTGATGTAAAGAAAAAAAAGAAGTTAAACCCGAAAGTAAAACTTCTTTTATAAATAATATTAATCAATTGATAATCAGTATTATTATTTTTATTAAGCGCGACCACTGTCTTTGACCCAATCTGAAATTTTTTGATTAAAACTTGTATTTTCTTTTAAATTTTCAACATTTAAATGCATTCTGTATCGCCAATAATGCGGAAACACTGCAGGATTATTAATTCTTTCATTGTCCATGTTAGGATTTGCCAGATTATAATCGGTAGCTAGGAATTCCTGCAAAGGGAAAATGGCAAGCATCGAATCATTGTACAAATGCTGTTTCATAATAATTTCCGCCAAGTGAGGCTCCAACTCTTCGGGAGCTTTACCATACTGCGTCAACTGTTGATTATAGAACCTCTGAGTTAACTCGTCATCTTCCTTCCACCATTGTCGCAGTGTTGAACTATCATGTGACGAAGCTGTCACAACGTTCATATATCCGGCATTTTTAGGATTATAGAAAGGAATCTGTTCTGATGGCATTCTCTGAACTTTCAAAGCTACAATCGCCAGTTCGTCCATCACGTCAGGAACACAGTCAGGAACCATTCCTAAATCTTCCCCACAGATCAACATTTTTGTCGCGTTTAAAATAACAGGAAGTTTCTCCATTGCTTTTTCTTTCCAGAGGTAATCCTGTCTCTTGAAGAAATAATCATTATACAGTTCGTAGATCGATTTCTTTTCCCAATCTGAAAGATATTTGTACGATTCGGTTTTGAAAGCATTAAACCTCGGATGATAAACAGTCTGCCCGTCCCGTTCTTCCGTCAAAAACAAAACATCAGCACATAGAGCTATCAACTGATCTTCTATAGAACCTGCAGGTTTTTTCTTGAAGTGGTCAGACAATTTTCTTTGGGTATCAAATTCTTCCTTAAAAGTATATGTCCCATCTAAATTATTATTTAAAAAATCTAATGCCTTATTACTTTGCTCTCCGAAATAATTCCATAGAATCATATCATTAATAAACGGTTTGCAATATCTGTCAAAATTAAAAGGAATATGTCTTGCATTAAATTCTTCCAAAACAACAGGAATCGCAGGATAAAAATATCCTAAAATCCCCTGCGTTGCTGAAACTGGCATTCTCCAGATTCTGAAAAATCCTAGAATATGATCAATTCTCATCGCATCAAAATATTGCTCCAAAGCTTTGAATCTGTTTTTCCACCACTGGTAATCGTCTGCTTTCATAGCTTCCCAGTTATACGTTGGAAACTCCCAGTTCTGCCCTAAGTCTGTAAACTGATCCGGTGGTGCACCAGCCTGAAAATCCATTCCGAATAATTCGGGCTCCGTCCATGCTTCTACAGAGTGCCTGTAAATTCCAATTGGCAAATCGCCTTTTAAAGAAACCCCTAAACTATGAATATAGTCGACGGCATCCTTTAATTGCTTATGTAACTCAAACTGCACCCAGGCATGAAGCATTGAAGAATCATAATCCTTCCCTTTTGCTGAGAAAAAAGGAGCAATCTTTCCCGAAATATACTTTTTGTGAGTTTTCCAATCGTTGAAATTCGGAGTTTTATATTTATCTCTTAAAACACAGAAAGCAGAATAAGGTAAAAGCCAGGTTTCATTATCTTTTATAAACTTTTTAAAGTTTCTGTCTTTATATATTTTTTCTTTTTGAAGATTGAAAACTGCTTTCAGATATTTCCATTTTGAGGAAATCATCTTTTCGTAATCAATTGATTCAAGCGAATTCAGCTGTGATTTTTCATCATCATATTCTTTAACTAATTCTTTAGGTAACTGGTAATCTAAATTCTGAATTGAGATATACTGTGGATGTAAAGCGTAAACAGAAACCGCTGCGTACGGGTAAGAATCCGTCCATGAATAGTTTGCAGTGGTATCATTAATCGGTAAGATTTGAATAATGCCCAGCGAAGTTTGATCCGCCCAGTCAGCAAGCTTTTTTAAATCTGAAAATTCACCTACACCGAAACCGTCTTCACTTCGAAGCGAAAAAACCGGAACCGCAACGCCGGCATCGTGGTACATTTGGTAAGATTTAAATTTAAAATAATGATCTGCTGAAATTTGCAGAACATCTTTCTGAAGATTGGGAATTGTATATCTGTTCTCGCCACTCTCAACATCAAATACTTTTCCTGAAACTTTATCAAAAATTGCATATTTGTAGTGAATCAGGTGATTTTCAGAAATTTCTACAGACGTTTCCCAAATACCAAAATCAGTCTGACTAAGATGTACTGCCTTACCGGAATCCCAATTTCCTAAAGATGCAGCGTTTCCAAATAAAACAATTTCCCAGTTTGGATTATATAAAGGTGCTTCAATTCTGAACAAATGGGTATGTTTCTTAAGTACAGAAAGTTTTTTAGAAACAAAACGATTCAGTTTATTGTACAATATTTTGTTGTTAAGATAATTCTCAGGGAAGTTCTTGCTGTTCCACTGATCAAAAATCAAAAACTCTTTATAATTATGCGGAAAATTCAACTGATGCGAAACAAATTCCTGTCTTAACACAATATTGTTATCGTTAACAAGCTGATAATGATAAGATACTGATTTTGAAAAATAATCGACTTCACATTTCCAAAAGCCGTCTTCCGTATAAAACATGGCGTGAATTTTAGAATCATTGCCATTTTCGCTAATCACCAACTGCAGATTTTCACCAGCTCTTGTCCGATAGCCGACGTTAAAATATAATTTCATCTATCTATTTTTCGATAAAAATACAGTTTTAAAATTGAAAAACAAACGGTTACAACATCAAATAATCATTAAAAAACCTTTCTTCAAATATGAAAAAAGGTCTTCCAATCATTTAACAAATCAAAAAATTATTCTGTTACAAGAATTTTTTTATTCAATAAAGCCTTCCCGGATTCATCCGTAATATTTACGATATAAGATCCGCTTACAAGATCTTTAAGATAAATCTGCTGATTCAAAGATCCGTCTTTCACAGACAGCCTCTGAGTAACTATTGTTTTTCCGGAAAGATCAAAAACATTCAGCTTAAGATTACCTTTCACATTTTTATCGTTGACTTTCACGTAAACAAATCCTTCATCAACCTTTGTAGGATATACATCAAGATTTGCTAACACAGCTGCAGAAGCAGTTCTGTCATTGACAAAATACTTACTTGCCAGATCATAAATATGCAGATTGGTTTCTCCTGAAAGCTTCTTCGCTTCTAAATTATCAACACTCAACTCATACATTGAAGCTCCTTTTGCACTTGCAACCACTACTTTCCCATTAGAATTTACTGCTACTCCGTTTACAGAATAATTTTCAGGCAATCCTGAGATCTTACCAACAAACTTTGCCTTTAATTCTTTAGTTGAAACTTTAAAAACGTTTCCGGAAGTAGAGAACACATAGAAATTATTATCTCCGTCTGCAATCATATCTCCACCAAAACCACTTTCAATTGAGGTAAATGAATTTTTACCATTTGACGCGTCGTCTTTGATGATTCCGAGATCATTTACAACATACTGATTATTTTTTTTGCTGATCTGAATAAATTGCGTCCCCGCATTATTGATCGCATAGATATTTCCGTCGTAACCAGTCGCCATTCTTGTGATATGGGAATTAATATCGCATGACGTCACTCGCGCAACTGTATTCTCGACCAAAGTAATTTCTTTTGTTTTTTGATTTAAAACATAAATATTCGACGAAAACATAGGCATATACACCAAATTATCCCCGGAGGAATCATAAGCCACAGCAGCCAAAGTCATCGACTGTGAATGGTTATACGAATTTTTATCTTCTGTAACTGAAGCTTTTCTTTCCTGAGAAAAAACATGAGCTTCAGAAGAAACACCAAAAATACTTTGACCGGAAGCTCCGTCTGCATTCATCGAACGGAAATCACTGAACTCAATTCTTGGAGAATCTTTACCTGCCAGCGCAAAAAAATCCTGCTGTGCATTGACTGTATTTCCAAGTAATAAGAGAAGAATAGGGAATAAATGTTTTTTCATATAAGAAATATTTTATTTGTAATTGTTTTAGTCTTACTAAGTTAAGAAATTTTTAGATTGATAAAACAAAAATTTCTGTGTTGGAATTAAATATTATTAACTTTCATAATTGTTTATTCATTTTGTTTGTCATTCCGTAGGAATCTAGACACGAATTTTCCTATTCTATATTCTAGAAAATTGGCGAGATTCCTCCGGAATGACAAACTGGACGGCTGATTCAAATAGTGAAGATTAAAATTCATAAAAAAACTCCCACCTTAAAAGTGAGAGTTTCCATTATTTAATTTATAGAAATTTTCTAATTTAAAACATAGGACGTTCCGTCTCTTCCGTCTTTCAGTTCGATTCCTTCAGCCAATAGTTTATCTCTGATCTGATCTGAAAGTTCAAAGTTTTTAGATTTTCTGGCCTGATTTCTCAGTTCAATTAAAACCTGTAACGTCTGATCCAGCTTCTCATTATTATTTTCTTCAATTGCCTGAAGACCCAGAACATCGAAAATCAAAGCGTTTAAAGTTGCTTTTAAATCTGCTAAATCTTCAGTGGAAACCGTTTCTTTTTCCTCTTTTAAAGCAAAAATAAATTTCACAGCTTCAAATAAATGAGCGATCAAAACCGGTGAGTTGAAATCGTCTGTCAGAGCATCATATGCTTTGGTTTTCCATTCTTTGAGATTAAAACCAGATTCTTTCTGATCATTTGGTGTAATTGAATTTAAAACTTTTACCGCTTCCATCATTCTTGTAAAACCTTTTTCGCTGGCCAGCATTGCGTCATTGGAGATATCCAAAACACTTCTGTAATGCGCCTGAAGAAAGCAGAAACGAACGATTGTAGGATGAAAAGGTTTTTCAAAGAAATCATTTTCACCTGAAACCAACTGTTTAGGTAAAATATAATTTCCTGTCGACTTGCTCATACGCTGTGAATTCATGGTCAGCATGTTGGCGTGCATCCAGTAATTAACCGGTTCAACTTCGTTGCAGGCTTTTCCCTGTGCGATTTCACATTCGTGGTGTGGGAATTTTAAATCCATTCCACCTCCGTGGATATCGAATTTGTCGCCCAGATATTTCGTGCTCATCGCCGTACATTCGAGGTGCCATCCCGGGAAACCTTCTCCCCAGGGAGAATTCCAACGCATGATGTGAGCAGGAGAAGCTTTTTTCCACAATGCAAAATCCTGTGGGTTTTTCTTTTCGCCCTGCCCGTCAAGATCTCTGGTGTTGGCAAAAAGTTCTTCAATATTACGTTTTGAAAGTTCACCGTAATTCAGACCTCTTTTGTTGTATTCTAATACATCAAAATAAACTGAACCGTTGCTTTCGTAAGCAAAACCTTTTTCGATTAATTTCTGAGTCAGTTCGATTTGTTCAACGATGTGACCGGTTGCTGTTGGCTCAATATTCGGAGGAAGAAGATTAAACATTTCCAGAACTTTGTGAAAATCGACTGTATATTTCTGAACAATTTCCATAGGTTCCAGTTTTTCAAGACGGGTCTGCTTCACGAAACGGTCGTTGTTCACGTCTCCATCGTCGGTAAGGTGTCCTGCATCGGTAATATTTCTTACATATCTTACCTTGTAGCCTAAGTGCATTAAGCTTCGGTAAATAAAATCGAAAGAAAGAAAGGTACGCACATTTCCCAAATGCACATTGCTGTAAACCGTCGGTCCACAAACGTACATCCCGACATTATTTTCGTGGATTGGTGTAAATATTTCTTTTTCCGCTGTGAGCGAATTGTATATTTTTAGTTGCATTATTTGATTTGAGATTTGAGGTTTGAAATTTGAGATTAATTCATTACAAATTAGCCACAACAAATAATGGTTGTGATGAAAATCTGGTTTGAAACTTTTTTAAATTTTATCATTTCTATACTTCTAATAATCCAATTTCGCGTGGCTTCCTACATAATGCAGAAACTCCTGTCTGGTAATCGGATTTGTTCTGAAAATCCCGCTTAATTCTGCTGTGATTGTTGAACTTGCAGTATCTTTTATTCCTCTGCAATTTACGCAGAGGTGTTTTGCATCGATGATACAGGCAACATTCTGAGTTCCCAAAGCATCTTTTAAAGCATCAACAATCTGCATCGTCAGTCTCTCCTGAACCTGAGGTCTTTTCGCATAGTAATCAACAATTCTGTTAATTTTCGAAAGTCCGATTACATCACCACTCGAAATGTAAGCAACGTGTGCTCTTCCGATTATTGGCAGGAAGTGATGCTCGCAGAATGAGTAAACTGTGATATCTTTTTCCACCAACATCTGGCGGTATTTATATTTGTTTGAAAATGTAGAAATTCCGGGTTTGTTTTCAGGAAGTAATCCACCGAAAATTTCATTAACATACATTTTGGCAACTCTTTTAGGAGAATCTTTTAATGAATCATCGGTCATATCAAGACCAAGCGTTTCCATGATTTCTCCAAAAAGTTCAGTAATTTTTTCTATTTTTTCCTGTGGCGATTTCTCAAAGGCATCTTCACGAATCGGCGTATGCTCTTTCCCTGTGAAAATATCATCATCGTTATCGGTAAAATCAACCATTTTTATTTATTTTGCAACAAAAATACGGATAAAATTAATTCTATATTTTAATTTGCCCCAAATTTGAATTACCTTTCACCTTATATTAGCCTGAAAAATTATGATCATTGCAGAAGAAGTACTGAATAGCGCACAAAAAAAGGAATTTCTGGAGTTTCCAGCGAGACTTTATAAAGATGACAAAGCGTATATCCGGCCTTTAGACAAAGACATCGAAAGCGTTTTTGACAACAGCAAAAACAAGTGTTTTACAACTGGTGAAAGCAAAAGATTTCTGTTTAAAAAAGATCATAAGACAGTTGGAAAAGTTGCTGTTTTTATCAATAAACAATACATCGAAAAACAACCCACCGGCGGGATAGGATTTTTCGACTGCATAAATGATCAGGAGACTGCCAATTTCATATTTGACTACTGTAGAAACTGGCTTCAGCAGAGAGGAATGGAAGCGATGGATGGCTCAATAAATTTCGGGGAACGCGATAAATTTTGGGGAGTACTCATTGAAGGTTTTTCTGAACCTCTGTACGGGATGAATTACAATTTCCCTTATTACAAAGATCTATTTGAGAATTACGGATTTCAAATCTATTATAACCAACTGTGCTTCAGCAGAAAAGCCCACGCTCCTACTTCAAGGATTTTCAATATTATGCACGCCAAGCATTCTAAAAACAAAAATTTTTCGTCCAAACGCGTAACGAAGGCTAACATGGATAAGTTTGCTGAAGATTTTTACACAATTTATAACAAATCATGGGAAAGCCACGGTGGCGGAAAGCAGATGTCTCTGAATGACGTCAAAAAACTTTTCAACACGATGAAACCTGTAATGAATGAACATATTGCATGGTTCGCTTATGAAAGTGGAAATCCGATTGCGATGTGGATCAATATTCCTGATCTGAATCAATGGTTTAAATATCTGAATGGGAAATTTGGATTTTTAGATAAGCTGAAGTTTCTTTATTACAAAACTTTTAAGCATAATTCCAAGTTTGTTGGTTTAATTTTTGGAGTTCTTCCGGAGTGGCAAAATAAAGGCGTTGAAGGTTACCTCATCGTAGAGGCGGCCAACCATTTCCGTGTGGCTACAAAATTTGAGGATTTTGAAATGCAGTGGATTGGGGATTTTAACCCTAAAATGCTGGGGCTGGCAAAACATCTGGAGACCGAAGTAACAAGAAAACTGGCAACTTACCGATATTTATTTGACCGCACAAAAGAGTTTGAAAAGCATCCGACAGTTTAAAATTTAAAAAAATCAAATCATGGAACCATTAATTTTTGTCGTTATCTTATTTTTCATTTTTCTGTTATCCATTCCTGCAATTATTTTTCTGGTTGCATACTTGGCGGCACAAAGCAGAAAGAAAAAACAGAAAATTCTCCTGGATGAAATTGGTACTCCGGAATATCATGCTTTTGTACGGTACAATATGGGAAATACGCAAAATGAGTTCTTTAAACTGAAAGCGTTTCAGGGAAGCGGAATGATTTACATTGAAGATAGAAAAATCATTTTCAGAGACACTTTAAATCAGAATCCGCACACATTCAATTTGGATGAATCGTCAATAAGATGGGAAGATATCAATCTGGTGAATGGACTGTTGAAATGGTTTTCGGTGAGTGATGATACAAAAAAATACTTTTTTAATATCGACAGCGGAATGTTTATTTTTAATACCAATTCTTCAAAACCGACGACGAAAAGTGTTTTTGATCAATTAATAAAGTATCAGACGGATTACATACAATAAGGCTTCAGAAAATCTCTGAAGCCTTATCTTTTCACTTTTATTAACTATTTAAAACAGCTCTCCAGCCACTTTTTTAATATTATCACTTTTACCCATCGAGTAAAAATGGAGTACAGGAACGCCAAAATCAAGCAATTCCTTGCATTGGCTTATGGCCCATTCCACGCCGATCTGTTTTACGGCTTCATTGTTTTTAGCACTTTCCACGGCATTAATCAAATCTTCAGGCAAATCTATTTTAAAAACCTGCGGCAATAATTTCAAATGCTTTTTAGTAGCAATCGGTTTAATTCCCGGAATGATAGGAACTGTAATTCCCATTTCACGGGCCTTGGTTACAAATTCGATGTACTTTTTATTATCAAAAAACATTTGGGTCACAATATAATCTGCGCCGGCATCCACTTTTTGCTTGAGCCATTTCAGATCGTAATTCATTGATGGGGCTTCCATGTGTTTTTCGGGATAACCGGCAACTCCTATGCAGAATTTGTTGTGCTCATCGCAGGCCTGATCGTCGTGAAGATACTTACCTCTCCCCAAATTGTTGATCTGATTAACCAAATCCATAGCACTTGAATGACCGCCTGGAGTGGCTTCAAAATATTGATGGCCTTTCATCGCATCGCCACGAAGTGCCATAATATTGTCGATTCCCAAATACATACAGTCTACCAAAAGATATTCTGTTTCTTCTTTGGTAAAACCTCCGCAAAGCAAGTGTGGAACGGTATCTACATTGTATTTATGCTGAATTGCCGCACAAATTCCCAAAGTTCCGGGACGCATTCTCGTGATACGGCGTTCCATCAAACCGTTTCCTTTGTCGATGTAAATATATTCTTCTCTTGAAGTCGTCACGTCGATAAATGGAGGTTTAAATTCCATTAACGGGTCGATATTTTTATATAAATCTTCAATCCCGATTCCCTTTTGAGGCGGAACAACCTCTAAGGAAAATAGAGTTTTGCCGTTGGCGTTTTTTATGTGGTCTGTGATTTTCATTTATTATAGTAGTAGTTTAATTTTTGTATATCCAGTCGGTGACAACATTGTTTGATTCTCCGCAATGAGCGTATGTATCGAGAGAAAAAGAAATTTTAAATCTGTATTTTCGGTCATTAAAGGTTTCGAAAAAATCAGTCGATTGCAACACAGCAAAATCAGATTTAATATCAACTGTGTAAACATTGATTTTAGCAGGTCTAAGCTTTATTGATTTATCTTTAAAATCAAAACAATCAATATCTTTTTTGGCTAAATTCATTTTTTCAAAAGACTGAGTGTCTTCATTAAAAATTTCCAAATCAATTAATCTCATATTACACAAATTAATTTTTTTCGGAATTTTGAAAGATTGAGAGTCTGTGTTTTTAATAGTTAATTTGAATTTTCCTGTCTCTTTTAAATTTTCTGAATTAATTGTAAGCTGATATTTACAGTTCTGCGCAAGAGCAAAACTATAGATCATAAAAATTATAAAAGAAAAAAGTTTTTTCATTTTAAATTCCGTCTGCCAAATTCGGGTTCAGCCATTTTCTGGCTTCCTGTAAAGAAATTCCTTTCCTTACAGAATATTCTTTCAGCTGATCTTCAGAAATTTTTCCTAAACCAAAATATTTGGCGTGTGGACTTCCAAAATAATATCCGGAAACTGCTGCTGTTGGGAACATTGCCAAACTTTCAGTGAGATAAACTCCAATTTCTTCTTCTACATTTAAAAGATTCCAAATGGCATGTTTCTCCAAATGATCCGGACAAGCGGGATAACCCGGCGCAGGACGAATTCCTTTATATTTTTCGGCAATTAATTCTTCGTTGCTTAAATTTTCCTGATTGGCGTAACCCCAGTATTCTGTACGGACTTTTTTATGTAAAAATTCGGCGTACGCTTCTGCAAAACGGTCGGCGATTGCTTTTACCATGATGGCGTTGTAATCATCGTTGTCCTTTTCATACTGATCAGACAGTTCATCCGTTCCGAAACCTGTACAAACGCAGAAAGCGCCCATGTAATCGGTCTTTCCAGAACTTTTAGGTGCAATAAAATCACTCAGAGCGATATAATCTTTACCTTTTGATTTCTGAACCTGTTGTCTCAGCGTTAAAAATTTGACTTTTTCCTGATCATTTTCATCATAAATTAAAATGTCATCCGTCTCGGTTGAATTGGCTTTGAAAATTCCAAAGATTGCTTTGGCAACCAATAGTTTTTCATCAACAATTTTCTTCAGTATTTTCTGTCCGTCTGCAAACAATTCTTTTGCCTGCTCGCCTACAACCTCATCATCAAAAATATTCGGATACTTTCCGTGGAGATCCCAGCTTCTGAAAAATGGTGACCAGTCGATGAAAGGAATTAGTTCTTCCAAATCCTGATTTTCGAAAACCTTAATTCCTAAATTATTGGGTGTGAAAATTTCTTCATTTTCCCAATCGATTTTAAACTTATCTTTTCGGGCATCTTCAATGGAAACATAGTTTTTATCAACCTGTCTGTTCAGGAACTTTTCCCTGAAATCTGAATAATCACTTTTCAGATCATCCACATATTCTTTATTCCGGTCTCCAAGCAATGAACTTACCACGTTTACCGCTCTCGAAGCATCATTTACGTGGACGACAGCATTTTTATATTTTAAATCAATTTTTACAGCAGTGTGCGCTTTCGAAGTTGTTGCACCACCTATTAATAAAGGGAAATTTAAATTCTGTCTTTCCAGTTCTGAGGCGATGTAGACCATTTCATCCAAACTTGGCGTGATCAATCCACTTAAACCAATAACATCCACGTTGTGATCAATGGCTGCCTGAATAATTTTCTCGGCAGGAACCATCACGCCCAAATCGACAATATCATAATTATTACAACCCAAAACTACACTCACAATATTTTTTCCGATATCGTGAACGTCGCCTTTAACGGTTGCCATCAGAATTTTTCCATTCGGTTTCTGAGCCACATCTTTTTCGGCTTCGATGAATGGCTGAAGATAAGCTACAGCTTTCTTCATTACCCTTGCAGACTTTACCACCTGTGGGAGAAACATTTTTCCGCTTCCAAATAAATCTCCGACAACGCCCATTCCGGTCATCAGATTAACTTCTATGACGTGGAGTGGCCTTTCAGACTGTAATCTGGCTTCCTCAACATCTTCTTCGATGAAACGGTCGATACCTTTAACCAAAGAATGGGTAATTCTGTCCTGCAAAGGATGTGTACGCCATTCGAGTTCTTCTACTTTTTCTTTTTTAACCGATTTATTCCGTTCAGAATAATCTAAAAGGCGCTCGGTAGCATCTTCTCTTTTGTCGAGAATTACATCTTCAACGAGTTCTAAAAGTTCTTTATTAATTTCATCATAAACCTCAAGCATTGCCGGATTTACGATACCAATGTTCATCCCAGCCTGAATCGCATGATAAAGGAAAACTGAGTGCATCGCTTCACGTACCGTATCATTTCCACGGAACGAGAACGAAACGTTGGAAACACCTCCACTCACCGAGGCGTACGGAAGGTTTTGTCTTACCCAACGGGTTGCTTCAATGAAATCGATTGCGTTGCGACGGTGTTCATCCATTCCTGTTGCAACAGGGAATATATTTAAATCGAAAATAATATCTTCAGCAGGAAATTTGACCTCATCCACCAAAATATTGTAAGAACGTTTGGTAATTTCAAGTCTTCTTTCGTAATTATCGGCTTGCCCGACCTCATCGAATGCCATAACAATCACCGCGGCGCCATATCTTTTGATGGCTTTGGCGTGTTTTACGAACTCTTCTTTTCCTTCCTTTAAACTGATGGAATTCACCACACATTTCCCCTGCACAACCTGTAAACCGGCTTCCAGAATTTCCCATTTGGAAGAATCGACCATGATTGGAATTTTGGAAATATCAGGTTCGGAACCAATGAGGTTCAGGAATTTGATCATAGAAGCTTTTCCGTCGATCAAACCGTCGTCAAAATTCACGTCAAGGATCTGAGCACCGCCATCTACCTGATCTCTTGCGATATCTAAGGCTTCAGAAAATTTCTCTTCTTTTATTAATCTTAAAAACTTTTTAGATCCGGCAACATTGGTTCTTTCACCAACGTTGATAAAATTTGATTCCGGAGTAATAATCAGTGGCTCGAGCCCTGATAATCTTAAATATTTCATGTTTTTTTTAATCTAACAATTGATCAGTTTAACAGTTACCAATGTTTGGAATCGCTAAATTGATTTGTTTTTAATTTAAATTTTTTAATCATCATTTTGAACACTAAGTTTTTTTTAAATACTTACTGTTTTGAGTTTTACAAAACCTTAACCTTGTAAAAGCACACTTAGTTCTTTATGATCAACTGTACTAAATATTCAGCTTTTATATTTTAACCCATTTATTCTTCTAAAATAAAATAGGCGTTGTTTGCATTTTGCTTCAGCAAATCGACATGTTTGCCCAAAGCGGTAAAAATTGGAAATCGTTTGTAGCCCAGATTATTTTCTTTGGCAAACTGCTCAATTTCCTCTGTGATTTCATTATAATACATATAGCTGTAGTTCGGGAAAAGATGATGGGCAACGTGAAAGTTGAAATTTCCCAACACATTTCTCACAAACCAGTTGTTTTCTTTTAAATCATTGGTCACCTCAAGCTGATGACGGATCCAGCTGAACGGAAGTCCGTTTTTCTCATCCAGCTTAGGAAAAGCATTGTCTGGCAGCGGATGGAGCGGCAACAGAACAAAAAGCGCAAAAATACTCGCTGCAATCACCTGTAAAAACCAGGCACCCAAAGCCAGACCTATTGAAACTTTAAAAAATAAAACCGGAACGGCAATCTGATAGAAAAAGTAAAATAATTTGAAACTGATCATTTTAATTTTTTCCGAAACCGGAATTTTGCCCTGTGTTTTTAAAATCACTCTTTCCTTATCAAAAAAATCTCTGAAATCTCTGATAAACATCCAGTTGAACAAATATAAAGGATACACCAAAAAGAAAAAGAAATGTTGGAATTTCTGAATTCCTTTAGCCTTAATCCATGGCACGATCAGTAAAAGTCCGCTCTGCTCGATGTCGGTATCCCAGCCATCAACGTTCGGGTACGCGTGATGCGCTGCGATGTGCCGCTTCTTCCAGATATATGAATTGGCTCCCACAACATCGAAAATCTGCAAAACGAGACTGTTGAGTTTTTTATTTTTAAAGATATTGTTGTGCGCCGCTTCGTGAATTAAATTTAAATAAATTAAAACCAAAGAAATCCCCATCAAAACAAAACTCGAAATATAAACCCAAGGCCGATCTGCATTGAAAAGCGCAAACACATACAAACCAAAATAGACCAAAGGCAAAATAATGGCTTTGATCTGAATGTAAACATCTCTGTTTTGGGGAAGTGTTTCTACGCGCTGGTTCACTCTTTTTCTTAATTCATTAAACAGTTTGGTATCATCGGAATTTTTAAGGTAAAATGGCTTGTCCATAAGATCGTTGATTTGGATTTAAAAAAAGTTTTTATACTCGTTCTAAATTTTCAACAATCAAAAATCATACAAAATCCTTCACTTTTCTCGGCTCGTATTTGTCTACCAAGTCAGCAATGGCTTTGATGTGTTCCGGCGTTGTACCACAGCATCCACCGATGATATTGATCAGTCCTTTTTCTACATATTCTTTAATCTGAGCAGCCATCTGATCCGGAGATTCATCGTACTGCCCGAAAGCATTAGGAAGACCCGCATTCGGATAAGCCGAAACGTGGAATTCTGAATTGTGCGCCAGTGTTTCCAAATACGGCGTTAATTGATTGGCTCCCAACGCACAGTTAAATCCTACACTCAGTAAATTCAAATGCGAAACTGAAATCAAAAATGCTTCTGCAGTCTGTCCGCTCAACGTTCTTCCTGAGGCATCTGTAATCGTTCCAGAAACCATGATTGGAATTTGAATTCCTCTTTCTTCCTGAATTTCGTCGATGGCAAATAATGCTGCTTTTGCATTCAGTGTATCGAAAATTGTTTCTACCAAAAGAATATCTGAACCACCGTCCAATAATGCTTCTGACTGTTGTTTGTATGCGAGTCTCAAATCTTCAAAAGTGATCGCACGGTAACCCGGATCGTTGACGTCCGGACTTAAGCTAGCAGTTCTGTTGGTCGGTCCGATAGAGCCAGCCACAAATCTTGGTTTATCAGGATTTTGAACCGTAAACTCATCACAAACTTTTCTGGCAATTTTTGCAGATTCGTAGTTGAGTTCGTACACCAGATCTTCCATGTGATAATCTGCCATTGCGATGGTTGTTCCGGAAAATGTGTTGGTTTCCAGAATATCGGCGCCGGCATCCAGATATTTTCTGTGAACTTCCTCGATTGCGTGAGGCTGCGTCAAAGAAAGCAGGTCGTTGTTTCCTTTCACGGGATGTTCCCAGTCTTTAAAACGCTCACCGCGGTAGTCTTCTTCTTCAAATTTGTAACGCTGAAGCATGGTTCCCATTGCTCCGTCGAGAATCAGGATTCTCTCGGAAAGGGCTTTGTATAGTTGTGCTGAATTTTTCATTTTTTTTAATACTAATTACACGAATTATATTCTAATTTTTCTAATTTCTGCGCTGAATCTTTTGCAGCCCGACTTGAACGGAGCTCTTTTTGCCGCAGCGCAGCGAAGGCAAAAAAGCGGGAGTGGAAGGCGGATACAGCTGCCCAAATCATCCTACCCTAACGCCTGCTTCAAATCTGCAATAATATCATCCACATTTTCCAAACCTACCGAGCAGCGAACTAACCCTGCGGTGATTCCCACTTCATTTCTCTCTTCATCAGACAGTTTGGAGTGCGTTGTAGATGCCGGATGTGTCACGATCGTTCGGGTATCGCCCAGATTGGCAGACAGCGAGCACATTTTTATTTTATCTAAAAAGTTTCTGCCACCTTCAATACCGCCTTTAATTTCGAAAGCGACTACGTTTCCGCCCAGCTTCATTTGTTTTTTGGCAATCTCATAGCTCGGATGCGATTTTAAAAACGGATATTTTGCCAATTCAACATTCGGATGATTTTCTAAAAACTCTGCGACTTTCAATGCATTCTCGCAGTGTCTTTCTACACGAATCGCAAGCGTTTCCAGGCTTTTTGATAAAACCCAGGCGTTGAATGGCGACATGGCTGGACCTGTATTTCTGGCAAAAAGATAAATTTCTCTGATTAAATCTTCTCTGCCAACCGCTACTCCACCCAAAACACGACCCTGACCGTCAATCAGTTTCGTCGCAGAATGAACAACCAGATCAGCTCCGTATTTTATTGGCTGCTGAAGGTAAGGTGTTGCAAAACAGTTGTCTACAATGAAAATGAGATTGTGTTTTTTAGCAATCTGACCGAAAAATTCTAAGTTCAAAATTTCTATCGCAGGATTGGTCGGTGTTTCCAGATACAGAATTTTTGTATTGGGCCTGATGTAGTTTTCTACATTTCCAGAATCTTCTGCCTTGAAATACGTTGTTTCGATATTCCATTTTGGGAAATATTTTGTGAACAGCGTGTGCGTAGACCCGAAAACCGACTGGCAGCTCACGATGTGATCTCCCGCATTCAGCATTGTTGCAAAGGTAGAGTAAATTGCAGCCATTCCGGTGGCAAAAGCGTAACCAGCCTCTGCGCCTTCCATTTTTACAATTTTATCTGTAAATTCTGTGACGTTCGGGTTTGAAAACCGGCTGTACAGATTTTTTGATTTCTCCTCAGCAAAACTCGCTCTCATATCTTCTGCATCCTCAAAAATAAAGCTTGAAGTAAGATACAAAGGCGTAGAATGTTCGTCAAACTGAGTTCTCTCGGTTTGGGTTCTTATTGCGAGGGTTTCGAAATTTTCGTTTTCCATTTTATCTGATTTTGAATAATAGGATTGCATCCTATCCTTTATTAAATCGTCCCTTCGGGACTACTTACATTTATACTTTTTACTTTATACAATAAATTATTTTGTTTCACTCAATCTTAAAATATCTCCAAAAACACCGCGGGCAGTCACTTTTGCTCCTGCTCCGGCTCCCATGATGACGATTGGGTTTTCACCATAACTTTCGGTGTAGATTTCAAAAATTGAGTCTGAACCTTTCAGTTGTCCTAAAGCTGAAGTTGCAGGAACAGAAATTAATTTCACATCCAGCTCACCTTTTTCTTTCTGTAAATCTCCATGCAGGTCACCAACATATCTCAAAACATGATTCGGCTCCTGATTTTTCTTTATTTTGTCATATTCCTCATCCAATTCTTCCAGTCTTGAAAGGAATTCCTGTTTTGAAACTGAAAGCAGTGCTTCAGGAACTAAATTTTGAATATTAATGTCACTGAATTCATTAATTAAGTCTAATTCTCTCGCCAAAATCAACAGTTTTCTGGCAACGTCGTTTCCTGATAAATCTTCTCTCGGATCCGGTTCTGTGAAGCCTTTTTCTAAAGCTTCATTTACGATGGTTGAAAATTTATCGTCTCTCAAAGAAAAATTATTGAACACATAGCTCAATGTTCCAGAGAAAACACCTTTAATTCTGGTGATATTTTCTCCTGAAAGGTGTAAAAGTTTGATTGTATCAATTAATGGTAGACCTGCACCTACATTGGTTTCATAAAGATAACGTTTGTTATTTTTGTTCAACGTATATCTTAGTTTACGGTATTCTTCAATTGGAAGTGTATTGAAAATTTTGTTGGATGAAACCAAATCAAATCCATTTTCAGCCAAAGCCTGATAGTTTTTAACGAAGTCTACACTTGCAGTGTTATCTACAACAATCAGGTTTTCAAGCTGATTTTCTTTTGAGAAATTAATTAATTCATCAACATTTGAAGATTTTTCAGCTGCGAAAACCTCATCGCTCCACGTGTTATCAAATCCTTTTTTATTGAAAGCAATCTTTCTGGAATTGGCTACTGCTACAACTTTCAGGTGGATATTTTTTCTTCTTTTAATTTCTTCGGAAGAATGTAAGACCTGTTCGATTAGTGTTTTCCCAACATTTCCGTGACCGATTATGGCCAGGTGAACCGTTTTTGGTTTCTTGAAAATTTCCGATTCAATGATGTTTTTAGTTTTCTCATCCTGAGAAGATGTCACCACAATATTGATACGCTTCTCGCTTGAGTTTTGATTCAAAAGCAACGGGAAAACATTGTTTCTCGCCAGTTCTGAAAGTATTTTATTTAAATCATCTGCCACAAAACCAATGACAGACACATTGTTGATGCTGTAAATCTGAGAAACTTTTCCTGATTTTCTTTCGGGAGCGAACTCCTCGATCAGACAGGTTACTGCTTTTTCAGAATCATCTTCGTGTACAAGAATTGACAATCCGTTCTCAACAGCCTGCTGAGAAATTACTCCTACACTGATTCGCGCAAGAGTAAGAGCCTTAAAAACCCTTCCGTCAATCCCGATTTCGCCTAAGAAATCTGCTCCTTCAAATTTGATGATTGATCTGTTTTTAAAAAATTTTATTTCGTTTGCATTCGCTTTCATCTACAAAATATTTTTTATGATATAATTTAACTGTTCGTATTCCATTAAAAAGGCGTCGTGCCCGTGAATTGATTTGATCTCGTGATAGAAAACATCGTCCTTCTCAGCTTTCAGCTTATTAAAACACATTCGGATTTCAGAAGCCGGAAAAAAAAGATCGGTATCTACAGAGATCATGTGCATTCGTGCTTTGATTTTACCTAAATCTTTATCGTTTGCATTAATGTTCATCAGTAAATGGTTCATCAGCTGATAAGACTTTAAACTAAATCTTTCGGCAAGCGATTTCCCATGATAATTCAGCCAGTCTTCCGATTCTAACTTTTGTTTGTCCTGATTATATGTATTTTGAAATCTGTCGTTCAAAGACTGTGGTGTTCTGTAGCACAGCATCGCATGAATTCTTGCTTTCTGCAGTGGCTCATCATTTCCGTTTAATAAAAATTTCTGAACCAGACATTGGGCGTGTAACCAATCATGAGTTTTAGAATCACATGCAATAGGAATAAAAAGCTCAGCCAGAGCAGGATTTTTAGCCAGCATTTCCCAGCCAATTCCACCTCCCAGCGAGCCTCCGATTATTGCATACAGGTTTTTAATATGTAAAATTCCAAGACCTTTAAGAAAAATATTGGCTATGTCTGAAGGCGTGAAATCTGACCACTCGTCAATTAAAAAATCATCATATCCGTTTCCGGGAATATTGAAACAGAGCACTGTATATTTATTGGTATCAATTACCTGATCTTCACCAATCAACTGTTTCCACCAACCTTTTTCTCCGGCCACGTTTGAATTTCCGGTTAATGCATGATTGATTAAAATGATGGGTGCAGAAAACAGGTCTTGCCCAAAAAGCTGATAGCTTAATGAGATATGGTATTCCTTGTGGGAATCGGTTTGATACGGAAAATTAATATGTTGCAGTTCTGTTTTCAATTCTATTATACTTTTTGATAATACAATTTGAAAATGCCATGAGAAATGGCTGAAAAGAACTTCAGTAAGTTATCTGTCCAAAAAATAAAAATTTTGGTAGAACGTAGCACCTTCTTCGCTTGCGCAAAGGGTTGCTAAGGTTTCACAGGGTCTATCCCTCAACCTTTCTTGATAACATTTTCAATATGTGAATGATCGAATGGTGCAAAGATAATACATTTCTCTTAAATATTTAAATAAAAATTATTTATCGTTAAGATTCCTTTAATTAAAAGCATTTAAGAGGCATGTTAAGAATTATTAAGCTTAAAAAAATTGGTTTTTTTTGTCAAAAAATCTACCTTAGCATTGAAAATGACGTTATATGAGTGTTGAAAAGCAAAGACTGAAAGATAAGAACTGGTTAAACTGGGGGCCTTACGTAAGCAACAGGCAGTGGGGAAATGTACGCGAAGACTACAGCCCAAACGGTGATGCGTGGCGTTTTGCCAATCACGATAATGCCGAAAGCTATGCATATCGCTGGGGCGAAGAAGGTATTGCCGGAATCTCAGATACCAAACAGCTTTTTTGCTTTGCACTTTCATTTTGGAATAAAAATGATGAACGAATCAAAGAAAGGTTTTTCGGGCTGAGCAATCCTCAAGGAAATCACGGAGAAGATATTAAAGAATTATTTTATTATTTGGATAATACTCCGACTCACAGCTACATGAAGATGGTGTACAAATATCCCATCAATAAATTTCCGTATGAAGATTTGGTTGCTGAAAATGCCAGACGCAGCAAGAAAGAACCGGAATACGAAATCATCGACACCGGAATTTTTGATAAAGATGAGTACTTTGATATTTTTATTGAATATTGCAAAGGAAATATTGATGATATATTGGTTAAAGTTACGGTATGCAACCGCAGTAACCAGGATGCACCCATCGTTGTGATGCCTACAGGCTGGTTTAGAAACAACTGGAAATGGGGATACAACGAATATAAAGGACAACTT
Organism: Chryseobacterium kimseyorum; assembly: GCF_025971945.1. Lineage (GTDB taxonomy): Bacteria > Bacteroidota > Bacteroidia > Flavobacteriales > Weeksellaceae > Chryseobacterium > Chryseobacterium kimseyorum. The sequence goes on along the minus strand of NZ_JAPDHW010000010.1, from coordinate 21,116 downwards.
GAAGATTCTCATGACGGTTGTATTACGATCAATCACGACAGTGTTCCGTTAAAAAAATTCTATTCAAAAAATAAAAATACGCAAAGGGTTTTCTGTGAAAATGAAACCAATAATCCTAAGCTTTATGGATGTCCCGAAGTAGAAAATGCATACTACAAAGACGGTATTAACGATTTCGTTGTTCATCAGAAAGACACCATTAATCCGGAAAAGAAAGGCTCAAAAGGTTCATTTATCGTAGAAGCAAATGTGAAAGCAGGTGGATGTGAGATTTTTGAATTCAGATTGGCACCCAGCGAGTTGGATGATGCTTTTTATGATTTTGAAAATATATTTAATGCAAGAATTTCTGAAGCCAATGAATTTTATGAAGAAATTCAGCAGGATGTCTGTAACGAAGACGAAAAAAACGTTCAGCGACAGGCTTTTGCAGGATTACTTTGGAACAAACAGTTCTATCATTACAACGTTGGAAAATGGTTAAAAGGCGACCCCAATCATGAAGCTCCCAGGGATTTTAATAATTATGTGAGAAATACCGAATGGGAACACCTTCATAATAAAGACATTATCTCGATGCCTGATAAGTGGGAATATCCTTGGTATGCAACATGGGATTTAGCATTCCACTGTGTGCCTTATGCGATTATTGACGGAGATTTTGCAAAGAATCAACTTCTTCTTCTGACTAAGGAGTGGTATATGCATCCGAATGGGCAAATGCCTGCTTATGAATGGAACTTGAGCGATGTAAATCCACCGGTGCATGCGTGGTCTTGCTTTAGAGTTTTTAAAATTGATGAAAAAGCGAATGGTAAACCTGACCTGCTATTCTTAGAAAAAGTTTTCCAAAAACTTCTCTTGAATTTCACGTGGTGGGTGAACCGAAAAGATAAAAACGGTAAAAATATTTTCGGCGGTGGATTCTTAGGACTCGATAACATTGGGGCATTTGACCGGAATATGGAACTGAAAGATGGTGAACATCTGGAACAGGCCGACGGTACGAGCTGGATGGCCATGTACGCACTGAATATGATGCGTATTGCCATGGAATTGGCTCAATATTACCAGGTTTACGAAGATATGGCCATCAAATTCTTTGAACATTACCTCTATATCGCAGAAGCCATGGAAAACATGGGTGAAGACAAAGAAGGTCTTTGGAATGAAGAAGACGGATTCTTCTACGATGTACTTCAACTTGGAAACGGTGAAAGCGTTACGTTACGATTGAGAAGTATCGTTGGACTGATTCCATTATTTGCTGTAGAAATTATTGATCATCATCTTCTGGATAAAATGCCGAATTTCAAAGCCAGAATGGACTGGGTTCTGAAAAACAAACCAGAGCTCGCCAATTTGGTATCTCACTGGGATGAGGAAGGCAGCGGAAGAAAACATTTGATGAGTATTCTTCGTAAAACAAGACTTAAGAAAGTGCTGACCAGAATGGTTGATGAAAAAGAATTTTTAAGTTCTTACGGAATTCGTGCAATGTCAAAAGTGTATGAAGAAAATCCTTTCGTATTTACCGTTCACGGGAATAAAAATATCGTTTATTATACTCCAGCAGAAAGTGACAGCAGAATGTTTGGCGGAAACAGCAATTGGAGAGGCCCTATTTGGTTCCCTATTAATTTTTTAATTGTAGAAAGTCTTCAGCGTTTTCATTTTTACTATGGAAACAGTCTGAAAATTGAATTTCCAACCGGAAGTGGAGAGCAGAAAAATCTTGATGAAGTAGCTTCTAATATCAGCAACAGATTGTGCTCAATATTTTTGAAAGACGAGAGCGGTCAAAGAGCTTTCAACGGAGGAAATTATAAATTTAATTACGATCCCAACTTTAAAGATTACATCACCTTCTTCGAATATTTTCACGGAGATAACGGCCGTGGCGTAGGCGCTTCACATCAGACTGGATGGACAGCAACTGTGGCTAAATTGATGAAGCCGAGATTGGCGTAATTGGGGTCTGAAAGTCGGAGGGTTTGAGAGTAATTGTATGAATTTTTTTCACGTGACTACTCTCAAACACTACTACTCTATTGCACTATTGCTCTACTTTTTCTCCGTTTACATAAACTTCGTAACCAATTTCTACATTGGGTTCTAAAGTTTTTGAAACTGAGCAGTATTTTTCGAATGATAATTCCGATGCTTTCAAGGCTTTTTTAGGATCGATCGTTCCTTCTAAAAAGAATTTAACTTTAATTGATTTAAAGGGCTTTGCGTCTTCTACAGGAACTCTTTCTCCTTCTACTTCAGCCTTAAAATCTGTGATTTCCTGTCTTTGTTTTTTCAGAATTGAAACTACGTCGATTCCGCTGCAACCTGCAACGGCCATTAACACACTTTCCATTGGTGATACACCTTTTGCGCCAGGCTGGGAAGTGTTATCTAATAGAATTGAATTGCCTTGTGCATTGGTGCATTCAAATAAAAAATCGTCGTTGATTCGGTTGAGTGTTATTTTCATTTTTAATTTTTATTTTTTCTATTCAGTTATCCCAATCATCACTCCAAAATCTCCGTCTTTTTGAATCCAATTTCCTTTAGGGTAATAAGATCTTGAAACAAAACCATCCAAATACAAAGCTTTTGTACAGCCAAGTTCTTTGAATTGATAAGCAAAATTATAGAAATTAATTTCTTTTTTCGACATCATAAAAACGACTTTTCCATCTTTCAGTAGTCCTACTCCATTCCTGATATTAAGATTTTTAGAATCTTTCTTAAAAATTGGATTTATTTTATCATTAATCAACAACATTGGACCAGATTGAGTAGCATACTTGATGTTTGAATTGTACTTGAATTTTTCTGTTTCAATTAATTCAGCATCATTATTTTTTGTGAGATAAAAGATTGCATTAGGATTGAGATAGAAATTTCCTTCTCCAGTTAATGTATCTATAGTATTTAGTATTTTAAAATCTTCTATGTAAAGCCCTTTTGGTAAATTATTTTTTTCAAACATTCCGCCATTCATTGCAAACTTCAAATTCTTATCTTCTCGCTCGACGTACTTCTTTAGATTGTCGATACTTTTCAAAATTCTTCCGTCATTGTCTTTCCAGTAGAACGAAATATTTTCAACCTGTGGATTTACTGTAAAAATTACAAAATCATTTTCAGTTTTCAGTTTTTCTTTACATGATAATACGATATAAAAACAGAAAATGATGATTGGAATTTTCACTTTGAATATTTAAGTTTAAACAATTTACAAAATACCTCTCGCTTTAATCTCAAGATATTTATTGATTACATCCACATTTAGATTTTCAGGAAGTGTATAGACAGAATAAATTCCATACTTTCTCAACTCCTGAATGATGAGTTTCTTCTCAAATTCAAATTTTTCGGCAATCACTTCGTCATAAATTTCCTGCATACTCTCTGGATTTTTGTGAAGCAGAGTCTGCAATTCTGAATTTTTAAAGAAAACCACTACCAGCAAATGGTTTTTAGCAATTCCGCGGAGATATTTCATCTGACGGTTTAGTGCATCTAACGTTTCAAAGTTGGTGAATAATAAAACCAAGCTTCTTTGGTTGACAGAATATTTTACATCCTGATACAGTCTATTGAAATCACTTTCAAAAAAGTCGGTTTTTATATTGTACAGCGCTTCTGAGATTCTTCTCAACTGACCAGATTTATTATCGGCAGCCACCTTATTCTCTGTCTTTTTGGAGAAAGTCATCATTCCGGCGCGGTCTCCTTTTTTAAGAATAATGTGCGATAATGCCATACTTGCATTAATCGAATAGTCTAAAAGACTTAACCCTTTAAAGGGCATTTTCATTGTCCTCCCTTTATCAATCAGCATAAAAATACGTTGTGATTTTTCATCCTGAAACTGATTAACCATCAATCGGTTGGTCTTAGAAGTCGCTTTCCAGTTGATGGTTCTTACATCGTCTCCGGGAACATATTCTTTGATCTGTTCAAACTCCATGGTGTGACCCAACTTTCTGATTCTTTTGATACCGCCAAGCAGAAATTCATTCTGCAATGCCATCAATTCATACTTTCTGAGATGAACAAATGAGGGATATGCCGGTAACATTGCATCTTTTTGGAATGTAAATCTTTTAGAGACAAAACCTAATGGTGAAGACGCAAAAATATTTAAAGCTCCAAAACTGTATTCTCCTCTTTCCTTTGGCTCAAGAATGTATTGAAATAACGTATTTTTACCAGACGCAATTTGCTTCTCTATTAAAAAATCTCTCTTCTGAAACTGAAACGGGATTTCGTCAATTACCTTCGTATTGATCTTAAAACTATAATTATTCTTAATATCAACTTTTACAGGATTTTCATCGCCGTTGGATAATTTCTCAGGTAAAATTCTCTGTGCTAAAACACCATCTTTTTCTCTAAACATCAGTAGATAATCAACCATAGCCGCTAAAAAAACAAGTAATAAAACGACATGAGCGACCTTCATCAATCCCGGAAAGAAAAATGCAAAAACATACAGAATTCCCACTCCGATGAGTGAGAAGAAAAAACGGTTGTTGATGTATAGGTTTTTCATTTTTATTTTTTTTACCACAAAAGTCTCAAAAGTTTTTTTTCTCTTAAAGTTCGAATATTTCGGTTTTAAAGGAGATAAAAGGTTTGCACATCACATTAGCATCTCAAAATACTTATTAATTAAAGTTTCTTGTCCCTCATGATAAAGATTTATTACATTGAAATTTAGCAATATCCCCTTCGGGACTTTTAATAAATTCATATAATTTAATAATTGTACGCTGTGTATGTCAGTGATCGCAGAAACAGAAGAATTACTAATACTTTTTTAGCATAAAAACTTTTGTGCCTTTTGTGGTTTAAATCATCTAGGGATTTCTATTCCTTCCAAAATCTGTCGGATGATTTCATCGGCCGTCAGTCCTTCCATTTCTCTTTCAGGCGAAACAATTACTCGGTGTCTCAAAACTGCGTAACTCGCTTCTTTAATGTCTTCCGGAGTAACGAAATCTCTCCCCCGCAATGCAGCAAAGGCTTTTGAAGCAGTCAATAAAGCTAGACTCGCTCTCGGTGAAGCACCCAGATATAAAAACTGGTTTTCTCTCGTATTGATGATAATTTTAGCAATATATTCCATCAGCTGAGATTCAACGATTATTTCTTTGACTAATTTCTGATAATTGCTTAATTGTTGTGCACTAATCACAGGTTTTACGACCTCTGTTTTATCTTCCTGTCTGCTTTCGTGCTGATTTTTGATGATCGCAATTTCCTGCTCAAGATTCGGATAACCAACATTTATTTTAAATAAAAATCGGTCGAGTTGGGCTTCCGGAAGTCTGTACGTTCCTTCGTGCTCGATTGGATTTTGTGTTGCCACTACTAAAAAAGGTGCTTCCATTTCGTACTGCGTTCCGTCCATCGTGATTTGTCTTTCCTCCATCACTTCAAACAACGCAGATTGGGTTTTTGCAGGTGAACGGTTGATCTCATCAATCAAAACAAAATGCGAAAATATAGGACCTTTTTTAAACTCAAATTCAGAATTTTTCATGCTGAAAACTGAAGTTCCCAAAATATCAGATGGCATTAAGTCCGGTGTAAACTGAATTCTGCTGAAATCAACATCAATCGTCTTTGCCAAAAGTTTTGCCGTAATGGTTTTTGCAACTCCCGGAACACCTTCAATCAAAACGTGACCGTTTGATAACAAAGCCGCCAACAGATGCTCAATCATATCATGCTGACCAACAATTACTTTTCCAATTTCCGATTTTACTTTTTCTAAGCTTTCACGCAATTCCAACATATCAATTCGGGAATGAAAATCATTTTCTTTTTTCTCCAAAACGATCGGAATTGCTGGTGGTGTATTTTGGTTTTCCTGGTTTTCCATATTTTGTTTATTTTTTAAGCTCCGTAGGAGCGAAATGTTTGTAGTTTAGTTTTAACTGTTGCGCGGAGCTCCATAGGAGCGGCACTTTTAAACGTCATAAAATTCAAACATATATTTTTCCTCGTATTGTATTTCAAATTTATTTAAAAGTTCAAGATACTCTTCTTTAAAACTTCTTTTTTTATGATGTTCTTCTTGATTGAGAATATAATTAACAACTTTATCGATCTGACTTTTGGAATATGAAAATGCTCCATAGCCTTCCTGCCAGTAAAATTTTCCATTCAGCCATTTTTCTTCATTGATAAATCTGGAAGAATTTGCTTTAATTTCTCTCACAAAATCTGATATTTTAAAATTCAAACTATTAATACCAACTAGAAGATGAACATGATCTGGATTTGCATAGATGGCTAATAACTTTTGATTATTATTTTTAATAATTCCGGCAATATATCGCTGCAAAATCTCTCGTTTTGAAGGTGCTACAAGATTTTGTCTTCCTTGTACAGCAAAGATAATTTGAATGTAAATCTGAATATAAGTATTTGCCATTTTTGTTTCACTCCTACGGAGTTCAATATTTAACTATCAGTGCTACTACAAACATTTCGCTCCTACGGAGCTGGCCTCTACAAGCATTTCACTTTAAAAAAATGATTCAGGTTTATAAATTTACTGAATTTCCACTCTTCTCCATATCATCTCAAACATTTCGCTCCTACGGAGCTCGCCTTCCTAAATTCTATTTCAAAATTTCATCTAAAATCCTGTTCATTCTTGCTAAATCTTCTTTCATCACACTAGCATAAGGATCCTGCGCTTTCTTAATTAAAACAACAGCTTCATTGATTGTTTCAATATTTTTTCCGGTTTTCAGCTGAAGCTTTTTTGCAAATTCTTCATCTAAATTTTGGGTATCAATTAATAAATCGAGCCTTACTTTATTTAGAAAATACTGTGCTTTTTTTGCCATCATATCATGGAAATCGCCTTCCTGAAGGTATAGATTTCCAATACTTTTGACAAAATCTACGGATGTATTTTTTAATGGTTCAATAATCGGAACGATGCGCTGTTTTCTTTTTGCATTAAAAAATATAAACAAAATTAAACCTGCCAATAAAAGCCACCAGGCATACTTCAATGCAGGATTTCCCAAAATAAACCGCATGAAAAATCTGGATTCTTTGGTATTGGCTTCTACAAACCACAGCGTTTCTTTATCATCAAGATATGAAAAGACATCCTGTGCATATTTTGTATTTCCCGATTTTAAGAGATAGTAATTCGTTAAAAAAAGTGGCTCGCAATGGGCATAAATCGTACCTTTCCCGAATTTTGTTTTAATGAAATTTACCTGATCTGTATTTTCATCTTCCACTGTTTTGCCCAACACCTCTACATTGGGTTTGATGTATGAAAACCCTCTTCCGGAAGGAAATTTATCCAGCTTAATGAAATCATTCTGATACTTCTTATCCGTCAGTTTCAGAACATTTTGATCTTCAAATGAAATTTGAGAATCGTAAAAACCAATACTGTCTGAAATTTCTTTAGGCATCTTACTCATAATTAGCATCGCATCCGAACCATTGGAAACTTCATTAAGAATTTTCTTCCAGGATTGGATGTCGATATCGCTTTCAATAATCAGAATATTATGAGGTTTCTTTTTATTCTGATTGTAATAATCGTAAGCGGTAACGTCAATTTTTTTTAAATTACTTTTAAATAAATCCTTTACTTCGCGGTTAAAAACAAATAATCCGAAAGGCGATTTTTCATTCACATCAAAATTCTTCCGCCAGTCTACAACTTCTTTTTTATTAACTTCAAACAATGCCAAAATCACCATGATAATGATGAAGATTACAGCATAAATTTTGAAAGTTTTGTTCATAGATAGATTTTTATTGTTTTTAAAGCTCCTCCCAAATGGTCGGGACATATTTTAGATTATGAAATATTCAGTGATGGAATTTCCGAATTATGATCATTTTATTTTTTAATTTAATTACGGTTTAAATGACTGATACTGTTTTTTAAATTTCTCATAATTCTGCTCATCAATGCTGAACTCACCATACCAAACATAGTCAAAGATATAGGAGAGATTTGAAAATTCATTTTTTAAATGAGCTGCTTTCAATTCTGCTACGTAATCTTTATTTGTTTTTTCAGGATTCCAAATGATAAGCTTTTTATCGCTGAGCTTTTTCAGGAGATACAGAAACTGATAACGTACTGCTGAGCGGTAATCTTTTGAGCGCTCAAATGTGGCGATGCTTTCAGGGAAATTTATTTCATGGATGTTTTCATGAAGTTCTTCGTCATTGATCACTACTTTCTTATTTCTTTTTCCAAAAAAGAAATTTCCATTTCTGCCAACGATAAATTTAACGATAAAATACAGCAGAAAACCAACCAGAATAATTGCAAATAGACGAATAACAGCCGTTGTGATCTGCGCTGAACTTTCTAAGCTTGTCTCCCCGAAAATACTCTGTATGATCTTCAGAACTTTCTTCATCAGCTTTTCCCAGAAAGATTCTCTGGGTTTTGAAGTCGAATAGTCAAATTCTTCACCTTTGTATCTCGATTTGATGTTTTCTTTAAAGTTTTTTGGATATACTTTGTTTTCAGAAACAGGATTTTTTATCAAAACAGAATCTGCCCGGTACATATTTTTGTAATGTCCTGTACTAAGAGAATCTTCGTAGGTTTCTTCATAATAATCGTCGTAAACAGCCGTACTGTCTACATCCTGAGCATTTGAAAACCCAAAAGTAAATATAAATAATATGTATAGCAGAAATTTATTCATTGCTGCCAATCGTGTCTATTTCTGCCAATTCTACCTGCTGATGAAGGTCTCTTCTGCTGTCGTAATAAATTAAACCAGAATTCACATACATTAAATTGGAAAGGAAAAATGAAACCAATAATGAAAATCCATACATCACAAAAAACAATATTCCCATCGACCCTGATAACGGATTTTGTTCAAAATTACCATCAGGCTCCGTCGTAATCATTGTAGCGAAAAATATAATCATAGGAATCATCGTAAACACAGTCGTTATGATGTACATGATGATGAATAAAACAAGCGTTGCTCCCCAATATTTCCAATACGGAGATTTTTCTCTTCCATTGGCATACGAAAACTGAGCACGGATGGAATAGCTTAAGCTTTCAAAGAAACCTCTTTTGCTGTTGAAAAAATCATACATCAGAAAGTTGACAATGTTCATCACCGTGGGGAAAACAAATAACATAATCGGGATTCCAATCAAAATAAGAATCATTGCATAAGAAACTCCCATCACAATAAGAGCAGGCGGAGAGACGATAAAAATCATCCCGAGACAGAGAATGCCGATTTTTTTTACATTGTTTCTAAAGTCGGTTAGAATATCGTCCATACTGATTTTCGTTTCACCGGCAGCCAATCTTCTCAGATAAAAAACCGGATAAAGATAATTGACAATCATCAATACTAAAAAGAGAATAAATGTGAGTATTCCGACAGTGATGAACATTCCTAAATTTTCGTCAAAATAATTTTCGAGATAAGAACTTTTCCCACTTATATTGGAGCCGAAAATCTGCATCAAAAGTTCACGGTAACCGAAGATCACCACAACCACCATTAGAATAAGGAGAAGCCCATTCAGCAGAATGTAATTTTTAAAATAGTTTTTGCCGTATAGTCTGAAAAATCCGAAACTGTCACTGACGAAAGCTCCGAAATCTCTGTTTTTATAAAACTGCATCATGGGTTGTCATTGCGTTATTTAGTTTTTTATTGACGATAAACGGATACACAAAATAGTAAAATCCTATGATAAACAAACATCCGAAGATGATGATTAAATTTAAAAATCCCGGCATTTTCAAAGCATGTCTTGTTACATAGCCTTCGATGATTCCGGCACAGATGGTAAATGGAATGGTGCTTAAAAATATTTTAAACGAATCTTTTAATCCGATTTTTAAAGATTCAAATCTCGATAATGTCTTTGGAAAAAGAATAGATGTTCCCAAAATCAATCCGCACATCGCTTCCACAACCATGGCAAAGATTTCAAAAACTCCGTGCAGCCAGATTCCTCTTGCGCTGTCTTTTAAAGCCCCGTAATCATAGAAAAAATATTGAAATGAGCCCAACATTACAGAATTGGAAAGAAGGACGTAAAGCGAGCCAATTCCACCAAAAATTCCGTAGATATATAATTTGGCACCAACGCCGATATTGTTTAAAGTAATTCCTATCGTGCTTCCCCAGGTTGAACCGCTTTGATAAACTCCCACTGCATTTCCAGCTTTGATATTTTCGATAGTGGTGTTTACATACGATTCACCCAAAATAATGTTGGCAAAATCTTTATCATAAATCGCCGAAAGTACGCCCATTGACGTAAAGAGAATAAAAAATATAAAAGCGTACAGCAAATATCTTCTGTACTGGTACACCAAAAGCGGAACTTCAGTTTTGAAAAAGTACAGCATTCTGTTTTCTTCAACTCTTTTGGTCTTATAAATTTTCTGAAATATCTGAGAAGAAAGGTGGTTAAGGTAAACCGTCGTATTACTTTTTGGGTAATACGTCTGGGCAAAAGAAAGGTCATTAATCAGATTAATATACAGCGAAGACAGGTCGTCAGGATTTTTTTTGATTTTCCCTTGAATAACCTGTTCGATTCCCAACCATTTTTCTTTATTTTGTTTAATAAAATAAACTTCTCTCATAATTGTAAGGCTAAAATAATAAAAATTATGTCTCAAATTGCGATTAATACCTCACAAAATGTAAATATTAACTTTAATATTTCAAGTATTGGAGAACGCTTTCTTGCATTCATGATCGATAATGTGATTAAGATTGCTTACGGCATTTTGGTTTTTTATCTGTTTTTCTCTGTTTTTGATTTGGGATATATTTTAAATGGTCTTGATTACTGGTCGCAGGGTGCGGTATACAGCATTTTGCTTTTTCCTACGGTTATCTACCCTGTTGTTTTAGAAAGCTTAATGGAAGGCCAGACTTTGGGAAAAAAGGTAATGAAAATCCGTGTGGTGAAAATCGACGGTTACCAGGCGAGTTTTGGAGATTATTTGATTCGCTGGGTTTTTCGCGTAATTGATGTTTCTATTCTGATTGTTGGTTTCATTACCATGATCGTCACCAAAAACAACCAGCGTTTTGGAGATATTGCTGCCGGAACCGCTGTGATTTCATTAAAAAACAATATCAATATTTCTCATACAATTTTAGAAAATCTTCAAACAGATTACGTTCCTACATTTCCGCAGGTAATTGGCTTGAGCGATAATGATATGAGAATTATTAAAGATAATTATTTGAAAGCTCTGAAAATCGATGACCGCCAGATTATTTCTAAACTTTCAGACAAGATTAAAGGAATTCTCAAACTGGAAGTTGACCCGACGAAAATGACCGAGAGACAGTTTATCGGCGTAGTCATTAAAGATTACAATTATTACACAGGAAAAGATTAAATTGAATTTTACGCCTTTAAGACATCAATTTAACAGGTAATATTTTTTTAAAACTTAAAATTCATAATTAATTTAAGCTTCAGATATTCGTGAATTCATGGCAAGAAAATGAGTCGTTCTCAAATCGGTTCAATTTTTGTAAATTTTAAACAAAATCAAGCGTATGAATTTCGAAAACAAAAAATCAGGAAACGGCGGAGTCATTACTCTCAGCAATGAGGTGAAAGAAGTCGGAAGATTAACCTACACCATATTTCCGGAAGATAAAAAACTGATTATTTCTTTTGTACTCGTTCACCCGGAATTTGAAGGCCGCGGGATGGGAAAATATTTAGTTGAAGAAGCCATCAAATTCTCAAGAGAAAACGAATGGAACGTATATCCTCACTGTTCTTACGCCAGAGCAGTGATGAGAAGAATGAACGATGTTGAAGATATTTTTCTAGAACGTTAAAACTTCGTTTAAAAGAATATCCTCAATATCATCGGGATAAGATACTTTAAAATGCAAATCTGAATTCACCCAATTTTTAATGTCTGCAACATCCAGAATTTTAGAATTGGGTATTCCCATTTTATCTAAAGCGCATGCATTACACTCCTGTTCATATTGGTTATGAATAGGAATTACAAATAGTTTTTTATCCATAAACAGCGCTTCTGCCGGTCCTTCAAAACCCGCATTGCAGAGAATTCCGTTGCAACTTTCAAAACATTCTAAGAAATGAGTTTCATCAATTGGATAAATTTCCACATTGCCTGTACGGCTGTGTATTTTAGTGTATTTTGAGAAAACTTTCCATTCAACAGGAATTTGGTTTAAAACTTTAGTGATATTTTCATCCGAAAAGCTGGGAAGATAAACGACATAAAAACCCTTTTTCTGCGGACTTAAATTTCTGATCTTTCGTCTGATAACGGGTTTCTTAATCTGAGGATGATAATTTTCGAAATGAAAACCAATTTTGTCTGTACTGGGACAATAATGTCTTAAAACAGATTCTCCTAAAAAGTTTTTCTTGGATGGCTTTGGAGTTTCTTTGAAGTCCATAGAAGCTTGGTGACTCAGTTCGAGCATCTTTAAATTTCTCATTTTACAAGCCCAGGCTGTCAAAGGTTCATAATCATTGATAATTAAATCGTATTGACTCAGCTCTATTTGTTTGATTGTATTGATAGCTTCGAGAAAATTATTTTCAAAGAGAATTTTTCGGTAGGAAATTCCTCCTGTTTTATTGTAAAGAAGTGAAACTCCACGATGTTTGAAATCTATTGGGAAATCTGTTTGTAACTGAGATTGATGTCCGCTAATCAACGTATCTACAGAAGCATACTTTTTTAAAATAGGAATAATCTCCTGTGCTCTTGCGACATGTCCGTTTCCTGTTCCCTGAAATGCGTACAATACTTTCATCTGCAACTATTATTTAAGTAAACTGAGTGACAATTTTTAAAAGATCTGAATTATTCATTTCCGGGATCTCTTCGGTTTCATCATCTGCCAACAAATGCTGATGTTCTTCATAATGAAAAATTTTCCATTCTCCATCATGGTACTCTAGAGCAGAAAGATTTTCAATCCAATCTCCTGAATTGAGATAGGTACACGAACCCTTTTTAGTCTTCACTTTACGAATTTGCGGCTGATGAATGTGTCCGCAAACTACAAAATCATAGCCATTATCAATGGCCAGTTCTGAAGCCGTCAGTTCGAAATCTCCGATATACTTAACTGCCTTTTTAACATTGTTTTTGATCTTCTTTGAAAATGAATACTTTTCTTTACCCATCTTGTCTAAAAACCAATTTACAACATTGTTGATCACAATTAAAAGATCATATCCTTTGCCGCCTAATTTCGCAATCCATTTCGAATGTTGAACAGAAGCATCAAAAACATCACCATGAAAAATCCAGGTTTTCTTTTCGTTTAAATTTAAGCAAAGTTTATTAATGACCTTCAATTTACCCAATTCAAAATCGGTAAACTTTCTGAACATTTCATCGTGATTGCCTGTAATGTAGTAGACATCAGTAGTTTTTGTGGCAAATGAAATGATTTTTTTTATAACTTTCAGATGAGTTTTGGGAAAGTAAGACTTTTTAAACTGCCAGATATCAATAATATCACCATTTAAAACTAATGTTTTCGGTTGTATAGAATTCAAATATCTTAAGAGTTCTTTTGCCTTACATCCATAAGTTCCTAAATGTACATCCGAAATGACAACCAATTCAACGCTTCTTTTCATTCGCAGATATTTATCTTAAAATAATCAAATGTGATCGCCATATCTATCAGTATTTCAATTTACCAAGGATGGCGATTTCACAATTGATTCTATGCAAAGAAACTAATTGAATATGAATTGTATATGAATGCTATATTATTTATTTCCATCAGTAGTAAGAGCCTGTTTAAATTTAATCAAAATTATTTCTCCAACTCTAAAGTGAGTAATTTTGATGAATTTTCAAAGCGCTTTTTCACTCTTTAGGGTTGGGGTAAAGAAAAATGCTTTGAAAATTTTATTTTTTAACCATTTCTAGACAGGCTCTAAATGGAAAAAATGCCACGAATGCACGGATAGAATCTTAACTTCAGTTTAATAAATTTTTCAACTGATCAAAGATTTAACAATTCGTGTATTCGTGGCGAAAATATACCAGCAATAGGATTAGCTACCCTCTATAATGATTCTAACAACTCATCCGTAATCTCCATGTTATGATAAACGTTTTGAACGTCATCATCTTCTTCAAAACGGTCAAGCATCTTCATGTTTGCTTTAAACTGCTCTGCAGTAACTTCTTTAATATTATTTGGAATTCTCTGAAGTTCTGCGCTTTTTACTTCAATCTTCAATTCATCCAATTTGTGAGATAAAGAACCAAAATCTTCAAATGCGGTAGTGATCATTACTTCCTCGTCATCTTTTTCTACATCTTCAGCTCCACCATCGATCATTTCCATTTCGAAGTCATCCCAATCCATTTTGATTTGGGTCAAATCGATACTGAATATTCCTTTTCTGTCGAAGATAAATGCCAGTTCTCCATTCTTTCCCAGATTACCATCAAACTTATTAAAGATTGCTCTTACATTGGCAACGGTTCTCGTTGTATTATTCGTTGTACACTCTACAAAAAATGCAACACCACCTTGTCCGTAACCTTCATAGTTGATTTCCTCATAGTTTTCTGCATCTGCTCCACTTGCTTTTTTAATGGCTCTTTCTACATTATCTTTAGGCATATTGGCACCTTTAGCATTCTGGATGCACCTTCTCAGTGCCGGATTGGCTTCTGCATCAGGACCGCCAGCTTTTACCGCTAAGGCAATATCTTTACCGATTTTAGAAAAAGTTTTGGCCATTTTATCCCAACGTGCCATTTTTGATGCTTTTCTATATTCAAATGCTCTTCCCATTTTATAATTTAAATTTTCACAAAATTACTCAAAATCAACAACAAAAAAAATACCCCCAGAAAAATCTGGAGGTATTTATTATTTAGAAAAATTAATTATTTTTTCTTTTTCTTAGCTGGAGCTTTTTTCTTAGCTGGAGCTTTTTTCACTGGAGCATCTTCGTAATCTCTTTTCTTAAGAGCATTCCATTCAGCAGCATCTTCAACAGCAGTTACAACAACTTTTCTGTCTACTTGTCTTTCAGCATCAGAAGCTTTTTCAGAAACTGTAGCTTTAGATTCACCTACACCGATAGATTTAAGAGCATTAGCATCAACACCTCTTGCATCTAAAGCAGCAACTACAGCAGCAGCTCTTTCTCTAGATAATTTCAAGTTGTAAGCTTCAGCACCTTTAGCATCAGTTCTACCTTCTAATAAGTAGTTACCTCCGTCTTTCTTGATCAAGTCAGCAGCAGCATCTAAAGCACCTTTAGAGTCAGCTTTGATTGTAGCTTTGTTGAAGTCAAAGAATACACTTCCGAAGCTTTGCTCTAATTCGATAGCAGTTTGCTTCTTAGGCTTAGGACATCCGTTGTATTCTGGAAGACCTGGAACAGTAGGACAAGCATCATCTTTATCTAAGATACCGTCACCGTCTGTATCTGGCCAAGGACAACCATTGTTTTCTGCAGGACCTGCAACTGTAGGACAAGCATCATCTTTGTCGATTACACCGTCTCCGTCAGTATCTGGCCAAGGACAACCGTTGTTTTCAACTGGACCAGCAACTTCTGGACACTGATCGTCTTTATCTGGAACTCCATCTCCGTCAGTATCAGGACATCCTTGGAATTCTGGTAAACCTGGTGTATCTGGACATAAATCGTCTTTATCTAAGATACCATCCTTATCTCTATCTCTGTTTCCGAATCTAAAGTTCAAAGAAGCAGAAGCTTGCCAAAAGTTAGCATAGTTTGCTTTGTCACCTGGAGTTGAAACATAATCTCCCTGTACACCTAAACCGAAGTTTTTAGTTAACCAGAAGTTTACACCAGCACCTGTAGAAACCGTAAAGTGATTAGCTTTACCGTTTTCGTTTCCGTTATCACCATTTGAAGTAACTTCACCTCTCCAGTCAGTTCTTGGGAAAGTAAGATCTGTGTAGTCATGTCTAAGGTAGTTAGCACCTACTCTTAAATACGGATCAAACCAAGACTCTTCATCCCAGATAAGACCAGCTGCTTTAGCCTGGAAACCTAAACCTGTCATTAACATGAATTCTTTACCCATGTTGAATCTTTGGTTTTCAACGTTTCCAACAGTAGTCTGCCAGTCGATTACCAAACCTTTACCGATGTTTCTTGCAACAGTAAGTTTAGATAATGGTGGAGTGATAGAGAAGTTGTCCACATTGAACATAGTCTTCGTCAAATTTGTAGCAGAAAACGTATTACTGAAGTTACCTGCCTGTGCTTTATGGTTCTCTGCATGAGCACCAACTCCGATCATCCACGGATTGTTGGTAGTCTGAGCGAACACAGTAGAGGCAACAGTAAGCGCCAATGCTGAAATTCCTAATTTTAGATTTTTCATAGAATTAAATGATTAAATAATTGATATTGCAAAATAAATATAATTTTTCTTTATAAACAAAGTTTTCAGGATGATTTTTAACTTTTCTTTAATATTCTATCGAGGCTTCGTTTACTTTCTCTATCTTTTATTGCCTCTCTTTTATCAAAAAGCTTTTTACCTTTTCCTAACGCAATGAGAACTTTTGCTCTTCCTCTATCGTTAATATATAACTTTAAAGGTATAATTGTGTTACCTGCATCTTTGAGTTTTTTTTCGAGTTTTAACAATTCTCTTTTGTGCAACAGCAACTTTCGTTCCCTTTTTGTTTTATGATTATAAAAAGTGCCCAACTTATATTCATCAATCATCATATTGATAATGTACAATTCTCCGTCAATAAACTGACAGAAGGCCTCCGTGATAGATGCCTTAGAAGAGCGTAAGGATTTTATTTCCGTTCCGGTAAGTACCATTCCGGCCTCAAATTCCTCCATGATTTCATACTCAAATCTGGCTCTTTTGTTAAATATATTAACTGTTTTTTCGATCTTCATATCTAAAATTTCATTACGGTAATATACAAAAATACCACACATTAAAAACTTGAGTATTACAATATTATAATTACCCGAATTCTTTTCGTAATTTTGCGCCAAATTTACAAACTAATATGTTAACAGTATCTAACTTATCTTTACAATTTGGGAAAAGAGTCCTTTTTGACGAGGTAAACATTATGTTTACGAAAGGGAACTGCTACGGGATTATCGGAGCAAATGGCGCAGGAAAATCTACATTCCTTAAAATACTTACAGGCAAGCAAGATCCAACCACAGGACATGTATCTCTGGAACCGGGGAAAAGAATGTCGGTTTTGGAGCAGGATCACTTCGCATATGATCAATATACAGTTCTTGAGGCTGTGCTTAGAGGAAATAAGAAATTATTCGAAATAAAAGAGGAGATGGATGCTTTGTATGCCAAAGAAGACTTCTCTGATGAAGACGGAATTAAAGCAGGTGAGCTTGGTGTTGTCTATGATGAAATGGGTGGATGGAACTCAGAATCTGATGCGCAGACCATGCTTTCAAATGTTGGTATCAAAGACGATATGCACTGGCAGATGATGAGTGAACTGGAGAATAAGGACAAAGTAAAAGTTCTTTTGGCTCAGGCGCTTTTTGGAAATCCGGATGTATTGATCCTTGATGAACCTACGAATGACCTAGATATTGATACCATCGCTTGGTTAGAAGATTTCTTGGCAGATTACGAAAATACAGTAATTGTAGTATCTCACGACCGTCACTTCTTAGACACCGTTTGTACACACATCGGAGATTTAGATTATGCTAAATTAAACCTTTACACAGGTAACTACTCTTTCTGGTATCAGGCTTCACAGCTGGCGACAAGACAAAGAGCGCAGGCCAACAAAAAAGCGGAAGAAAAGAAGAAAGAACTTCAGGATTTCATCGCTCGATTTAGTTCAAACGTTGCAAAAGCTAAGCAGGCAACGGCTAGAAAGAAGATGATCGATAAATTGAACATCGATGATATTAAACCGTCATCAAGAAGATATCCGGCAATCATTTTCGAGATGGAAAGAGAGGTCGGAGATCAGATTTTGGATGTTAAAGGTTTAGAAAAAACTAAAGACGGAGAATTACTATTCTCAAACATCGATTTAAATCTTAAAAAAGGAGATAAAGTTGCAATCATTTCTAAAAACTCTTTAGCCATTACAGAATTTTTTGAAATTTTAGCAGGAAATACTCAGGCAGACAAAGGAAATGTTGCGTGGGGAGTTACCACAAACCAGTCTCACATGCCTTTGGATAACACAACTTTCTTCCAGGAAGATATCAACTTAGTTGATTGGTTGAGACAGTTTACCAAAAACGATGAAGAGCGTCACGAAGAATTTATGAGAGGATTTTTGGGAAGAATGTTATTCTCAGGAGATGAAGCTTTAAAATCTTGTAAGGTGCTTTCCGGAGGAGAAAAAATGAGATGTATGTTTAGCCGAATGATGCTTCAGAAAGCTAACGTATTGCTATTGGATGAGCCTACCAACCACTTAGATCTTGAAAGTATTACCACTTTGAACAACTCATTGTCAAACTTCAAAGGAAATCTTCTACTGTCTTCTCATGACCACGAAATGCTACAAACCGTTTGTAACAGAATCATTGAATTGACTCCAAAAGGAATTATCGACAGAGAAACAACTTATGACGAGTATCTTGCTGATAAGAAGATCAAAGAATTAAGAGAAAAGATGTATTCTTAAAAATACTTGACATTATACCAAAGCGTTTCATTTTGAAACGCTTTTTTTATTTAACTTAGAATTAAAATATGTAAACTTATGAAACGTCAGATATTTTATTTCTTACTCATCTTTTACTTCACCAACTTTAATGCCCAGACGAAAGACCTTCGTTATCAACCTAAAGAATATATAGAAATCAGTCATCCTGAATGGACTAAAAATGCGACGATCTACGAAGCTAATATCAGACAGTACACTCCTGAAGGAACATTCAAAGCTTTTGAAAAACATTTGCCTCGACTAAAAAAAATGGGCGTAGATATCATTTGGCTGATGCCAATACATCCCATTGGCGAACTTAACAGAAAAGGAAAATTGGGAAGTTACTATTCTGTAAAAGATTTCAGAGGAGTCAATCCTGATTTTGGAACGATGAAAGATTTAAAAAATCTTGTGGACAAAATTCATTCCATGGGAATGTATGTGATTATTGATTGGGTTGGAAATCATTCTGCATGGGACAATCCTTTGGCAAAAGAGCATCCGGATTGGTACACAAAAACTAAAGAAGGAAAATTTCAGCCCACACCTTGGTATGATTGGGATGACGTAATCGATTTTGATTACGACAATCCTGACTTCAGAAAATACATGACGGACGCGTTGAAATTTTGGGTGAAGGAAGCAAATATTGACGGTTACCGATGTGATGTCGCCGGGTTTATTCCAGTTGATTTTTGGGAAAATGCAAGAACAGAGCTTGATCAGATTAAACCTGTTTTCATGTTGGCAGAATGGGAATCCAGAGATCTTTACAGAAAATCATTTGATATGACATATTCCTGGTCTCTTTGGGATAAAATGAAACTCGCAACCATAGAAGGCAAAGGCGCTCCTGCCCTTTTTGAATATATGGCGCATGATGTTAACAGTTTCCCTCACAATTCGTACAGAATGACTTTTACCGATAATCACGACAAAAATTCGTGGGAAGGAAATCAGTACTCCAATTTTGGAAAAGGTTTGGAAGCAGCAATGGTCTTCTCCAGCACCGTCAACGGAATGCCATTGGTCTACAGTGGACAGGAAGCCGGTTTGGACAGAAGTTTAGCATTTTTTGAAAAAGATTTAATCGACTGGAAAGAACATAAAAATTCAAAAATCTACGAAACTCTCTTCAATCTTAAACACAAAAACCAGGCATTATGGAACGGAAAATGGGGCGGAGAAATGATTCGCGTTCATAACGACAACATGAATAATGTCTTATCATTCTATCGGGAGAAAAATAACGATGCAGTTTTGCCAATCATCAATTTCTCCGATAAAGAATCATCAGTAAACCTAGACACAAAATATTTTAAAGGGAAATATACCGAACTGTTTTCCGGAAAAGAAATCATCATAACACAAGATCAGACCCATTTCGATATCAAACCTTGGCAATATTTGATTTTGGTGAAGTCAAAGTAATTTTCATAAAACACACCCTATTTTACTTTATCTGAATCATTAGGCAGACCTTGATCCGTTATCGAATACTTTAAATTTTCAGGAGCTTTATCCAGCTCTCCACTATATCTTTTTTGTGCCCTTGCTTTTGGCCACCAACAAAAAAGGATGCCGTTGCGATCTGGGCTAGGGAGGAGTGGAGGATGACGGGATTTTGTCATTACCGACTTCTTCGACGTCTAATTGTTTAATGCCAGATGTCAGATGTCAGATGTCAGATGTCAGATGTTTGATGTTCGATGTTCGATGTTTGATGTTCGATGTTCGATGTTCGATGTTCGATGTTCGATGTTCGATGTTTATACAAAATTACGTTTTGTGAAGCAATTAAATATTTTCACGGATTTTTTCTTTATTTTTGAAATTCAGATACTCAAAACCTTTTTAGTATTAGATAAGATAGTTTCAGTTAACAAATGTGATTTTAATAACCGCAGCGCGGTGAAATGTACATAGAACGACATTATCATGACTGCTAATCTGAATTCCGTAGGAGTGGCCTGTTATTTCCTTTACAATTTATCTACAAATGCCGAATTGACAATTACAGAGTTCGCCCGCTTACCTAAAAATTTCAAAATTATACTGTCGTAAAACGTAATATAATATTGAGATTCCTTTACCAAAAGAAGCCATTGTAAAACACAAAACTCTAAACCCGAAACATCAATCTAGCATCATGTAACTTATTGGCTCTTTTACCTTTTACTTTTTACCTTTTACTTTCCTTTTACTTTTTACATTTACCTTTTTTTTTCACAGAAGTATATCACAAAAAAAATCCTCAATCAAGTAAATGATGAGGATTTAAAAAAACTGGCGGCGACCTACTCTCCCGCTTTCGCAGTACCATCGGCGCTGGTGGGCTTAACTTCTGTGTTCGGAATGGGAACAGGTGAGCCCCACCGCTAAAACCACCCTAAAGGCTGT